>NZ_JBGAGA010000074.1:0-30712 GCF_044226965.1 Aquabacterium sp.
GCCGCGCGTCGGCCGCAACGATCCGTGCCCCTGTGGCAGCGGCAAGAAGTACAAGGCCTGCCACGGCCGCCTGGCCTGAACCTGCGAAGCGCTGCGCGATGCCCGTGAACCTCACCGCCCCCGATCCCGCCGGCCTGCTGCCCGTGCCGGGTGTTCAACTCGGCGTCGCGATGGCCGGCGTGCGCAAGGCCAACCGTCGCGACCTGGTGGTGATGACGCTGGCCGAGGGCAGCGCGGTGGCCGGTGTGTTCACGCGCAACCGCTTCTGCGCCGCGCCGGTGCAGGTGTGCCGCGAGCACCTGGCCGGGCCGCTGGGCATCCGGGCGATCGTCGTCAACACCGGCAACGCGAACGCCGGCACCGGGGCCGATGGCCTGGCGCGCGCGCGCCGCACCTGCGCTTCGCTGGCCGGTCTGCTGGGCGTGGCGCCGCAGCAGGTGCTGCCGTTCTCCACCGGCGTGATCATGGAGACGCTGCCGGTCGAGCGCATCGAGGCCGGCCTGCCGGCCGCGCTGGCGGCGCGCGTCGATTCCGGCTGGGCCGCCGCGGCCGAGGGCATCATGACCACCGACACCTTGCCCAAGGCGGCATCGCGCCAGTTGCAGATTGGTGGTCGGACGATCACTTTGAGCGGTATCAGCAAGGGCGCCGGCATGATCCGCCCGAACATGGCGACGATGCTCGGCTTCGTCGCGACCGACGCGGTGATCGCCCCGGCGCTGCTGCAGGCGCTGGTCAGCGAAGCGGCCGATGCCAGCTTCAACCGCATCACGATCGACGGCGACACCTCGACCAACGACTCCTTCGTGCTGGTCGCCACGCGGCAGGCCGGGCATGCCGAGATCACCACACTCGATTCGGCCGACGCGCGCGCATTCCGCGAGGCGCTGGTCTCGCTGTCGCAGCAGCTGGCGCAGGCCATCGTGCGCGACGGCGAAGGTGCCACCAAGTTCATCACCGTGCGCATCGAGGGCGGACGCGACGAGGCCGAGTGCCAGCTGGCCGCCTATGCCATCGCGCATTCGCCGCTGGTCAAGACGGCCTTCTTCGCCAGCGACCCGAACCTCGGGCGCATCCTGGCCGCGGTGGGCTATGCCGGCATAGCCGACCTCGACCAGGGTCTGATCGACCTGCACCTGGACGACGTGCACGTGGTCGTGCGGGGCGGCCGCCACCCGGCCTACCGCGAGGAAGACGGCCAGCGCGTGATGAAGCAGTCCGAGATCACCGTGAAGGTCCACCTGCATCGCGGCGCGGCCAGCGCCACCGTGTGGACCTGCGATCTCTCGCACGACTACGTCAGCATCAACGCGGACTACAGGTCCTGACCCCACAATAGGGCTCGCCGGTTGCGCCCCACGAGGGCGCCGGCCTGGCCCGAGGGGATATGTCCAATACCAAGATCACCGCGCGCCTGCACCAGGCGCTGCGGCGGCGTTTCAGCCTGCCGCCCACCGACCTGCTGCGCAATGCGGTCTATCGCCGGCTGTTCAGCTCGATCCTGATCAGCTCGCTCGGCGGCCAGGTCACGATGCTGGCGCTGCCGCTCACGGCCGCGCTGCTGCTGAAGGCCACGCCGACGCAGATGGGCTGGCTCACCGCGCTCGAGATCCTGCCCTTCGTGCTGTTCTCGCTGCCGGCCGGCGTGTGGCTAGACCGGGTGAAGAAGCTGCCGGTCTACATCGCCGGTGAACTCACCATCGGCGTGGCCGTGGCCAGCGTGCCGCTGGTGTGGTGGCTGGGCGGCCTGTCGATGGGCTGGCTTTACGCGGTGGGCTTCATGATCGGCAGTGTCAACACCACCGCCGGCAGCGCCGCGCAGATCGTGTTGACCCAGGTGGTGCCGCGTGCCCGTCTCGTCGAGGCGCATGCGAAGAACGCGCTGGCCAATTCCGGTGCCGAGGTGGCCGGTCCGGGCCTGGCGGGCGCGCTGATCAAGCTCGTCGGACCGCCGCTGGCGCTGCTGGTCGATGCGGTGATGCTGCTGAGCTCCGCGCTGATCTTGCGCGGCATCCGCGTCAACGAGGTGCGCGAGCCGCATCCGGAGCCCAACTTCTGGCGCGACCTGAAGGAAGGCGTCGGCTTCGTGCGCACGCATCGGCTGCTGGTGGCGCTGGCCACTGCCGTTGGCTGCTGGCAGATGTGCCACAACGCGGCGCTGGTGGTGCAGATCCTGTACGCGACGCGGGAGCTGGGCTTGAGCGAAAACGCCATCGGCCTGAGCTATGTCGGCCTCGGCCTCGGCACCATCACCGCCAGCTTCTTCGGCCACCGCATCAGCCAGCGCCTGGGCTCCGGACCGACGCTGGTGCTGGGCTTCGCCGTGTGCGCCGCCGGCTGGCTGCTGCCGGTCGTGGTGCCGCTGCTCACCGCGCAGCGCGCATGGCAGGTCGCCGGCTTCGCGCTGATGCTGATGCTGTTCGGCGTCGGCGCGGTGCTGGTGTTCATCAACTTCCTGTCGCTGCGCCAGGCGGTGACGCCCGAGCCGCTGCTCGGTCGCATGACCAGCACGATGCGCTGGCTGATCCTGATCCCGGCCGGGCCGGGGGCGCTGATCGGTGGTTGGCTGGGCGAGCACTTCGGGCTGCGCAGCACGCTGCTTTTCTCGGGCGCCGGCGCGCTGCTGCTGAGCGCGCTGGCCTGGCGCGCCGAGGTGATCCGCAGCGTGCGACAGCTGCCGACGCCGCACGCGGTGCAGCAGGACGAACGCGCGGCGGCTTGAGCGTCCGGCTCAAGCGGCCGGCGGGAAGCGGTCGACCGCGTCGGTGATCAGCCCGTCGATGCCCAGCGCGCGCAGGCGCGCCGCATCAGCCGCGTCATTCACGGTATAGCACAGCGCGCGCCAGCCGGCGCCGTGCAGCTGGGCGATCAGCGCCGCGTCCATCAGCTGGTGGTTGGTGACCACTGCCACGCAATCGAGCGCCTGCGCCATGCCGAACCAGCCGTCCCACAGCGTGTCCAGCAGCAGCGCGCGCGGCAACTCCGGTGCGGCATCGCGCGCGGCGGCCAGCGCCTGGGGCTGGAACGAGCTGAGCAGCGGCGGCACGGCCTGGCCGGCCCACAGCTGGCGCACCCGCTGCGCCACCACCTCGCCGGTGCGGGCCTCCAGCCCGGGCGTTGGCTTGATCTCGATGTTCAGGTGGAAGGCGTTGGCAATCACATAGGCGGCGATGGCCTCCAGCGTCGGCAGGGGCTCACCGGCATAGGCGCGGCCATGCCAGGCCCCGGCGTCCAGCCGCGACAGTTGCGCCCAGCCCAGGCTGCCGGCGCTGCCGTGGCCATTGCTCGTGCGTTCCAGCGTGGCGTCGTGCAGCAGGAAGGCCTGCTCGTCGGCCGCGAGCTTGACGTCGCATTCGAAGGCCCGATAGCCGTGCGCCGCGCCAAGCCGGAACGCGGCCAGCGTGTTCTCCGGCGCCAGCTTGCCGGCGCCGCGGTGGGCAATCCACAGAGGGTAGGGCCAGGGCTTCATGGCACCACGCGCTGACCGCTGCCGGCATCGAACCAGTGCAGGTGTTCTGGCGTCACTTCGAGGCGCACCGTTTCGCCCAGCCGCGGCGAGGGCAGCGTGGCGTCCAGGCGCACCGTGAACAGCACCTGGCCGAGACGGCCGTAGACCAGGCGTTCGGCGCCCAGCATCTCGATCATCTCGACCTTCAACGGCCAGTGGCCATCGGGCCGGAGCTCGGTGTGCTCGGGCCGCACGCCCAGGATCAGCGCGCCGGCCCGCGGCGCGGCGGACGGCAGCGGCAGCGAGACGCCCTCGAGCGCGAAGCGCGAGCCGTCGGCCTGGCCCTGCAGCAGGTTCATCGGCGGCGAGCCGATGAACCCGGCGACGAAGGTGGTGGCCGGCCGGCTATACACCGCCTCCGGCGTGCCGATCTGCTCGATGCGGCCGGCGTTCATCACGATCATGCGCTGCGCCAGCGTCATCGCCTCCACCTGGTCGTGCGTGACGAACAGCGAGGTCACGCCCAGTTCCTGGTGCAGCTTCTGGATCTCCAGCCGCGTCTGAGCGCGCAGCTTGGCATCGAGGTTCGACAGCGGCTCGTCGAACAGGAAGGCCTGTGGCTGCCGCACGATGGCGCGGCCCATCGCCACGCGCTGGCGCTGGCCGCCCGAGAGCTGGCGCGGCGTGCGCTGCAGCAGGCTGCCGAGTTCGAGGATCCGGGCCGCCTTCTGCACCCGCGCCTCGATCTCCTCCGGCGGCACGCGCGCGATCTTCAGGCCGTAGGCCATGTTCTGGTAGACCGTCATGTGCGGGTATAGCGCGTAGTTCTGGAACACCATCGCGATGTCGCGGTCGGCCGGCTCGACGTCGTTCACCACGCGCGGTCCGATCGAGATTTCGCCCTCGCTGATTTCCTCCAGCCCCGCCACCATGCGCAGCAGCGTGCTCTTGCCGCAGCCCGAGGGGCCGACGATGACGATGAACTCGCCGTCGGCAATGTCGGCCGAGACGCCGTGGATCACCTGGTTGGCCTTCGGCCCGCGCCCGTAGCGCTTGACGACATTGCGGATGCTGATCGCGCCCATGTACTTTCCAGTTTATTTTTCTGTATCGACCAGGCCCTTGACGAACCACTTCTGCATGCCGATCACCACCAGCGCCGGCGGCACCATCGCCATCAGCGCGGTGGCCATGATCAGGTTCCAGTCGTTTTGCGCATCACCGCCGGAGATCATGCGCTGGATGCCCAGCACCACCGGGTACATGCTTTCGTCGGTCGTCACCAGCAGCGGCCACAGGTACTGGTTCCAGCCGTAGATGAACTGGATCACGAACAGCGCGGCGATCGAGGTGGACGACAGCGGCACCAGCACGTCCTTGAAGAAGCGCAGGGGGCCGGCGCCGTCGATGCGCGCGGCCTCGACCAGTTCGTCCGGCACCGTCAGGAAGAACTGGCGGAACAGGAAGGTCGCGGTGGCCGAGGCAATCAGCGGCACGATCAGTCCGCCATAGGTGTTCAGCATCCCCAAGTCGGACACCACCTTGTAGGTCGGCGCGATGCGCACTTCCACCGGCAGCATCAGCGTGACGAAGATGGCCCAGAAGAAGAACTGCCGGAACGGGAAACGGAAGTACACCAGCGCGAAGGCCGAGAGCAGCGAGATCGCGATCTTCAGCACCGCAATGCCCAGCGCGGTGACCAGGCTGACGAACATCATGTGCGCCACCGGCGCCTTGCTGCCGGCCTGCGTGCCGCCACCGGCCAGCGCCTGGTGGATGTTTTCCCAGAAGTGGCCGCCCGGCACCAGCGGCATCGGGGCGTTCACGATGATGGTCTCGGCCGTGTGGCTGGCCGCGACGAAGGTGAGGTAGACCGGGAAGGCCACCACCAGCACGCCGATCAGCAGCACGGCGTGGGAGATGAAACGGCCGAGTTTGTCGCGCTCGACCATCAGGATTCAGCCATCAGTAGTTGACCTTGCGCTCGACATAGCGGAACTGGATCACCGTGAAGGCGACGACGATGGCCATCAGCACCACCGATTGCGCGGCCGAGGCGCCCACGTCCAGGCCCTTGAAGGCGTCGTAGTACAGCTTGTAGACCAGGATGCTGGTCTCCTGGCCCGGGCCGCCGTGGGTGGACGCGTCGACGATCGCGAAGGTGTCGAGGAACACGTAGACCACGTTGACCACCAGCAGGAAGAAGCTGGTGGGCGACAGCAGCGGGAACACGATGGTCCAGAAGCGCCGCCAGGGCCGCGCGCCATCGATCGCCGCCGCCTCGATCAGCGACTTCGGGATCGATTGCAGCCCGGCCAGGAAGAACAGGAAGTTGTAGGACAGCTGCTTCCAGACCGCCGCCATCACGATCAGCGCCATCGCCTGGTTGCCGTTGAGCAGGTGGTTCCAGTCGTAGCCCGCCGCACGCAGGTACCAGGCCACCACGCCGATGCTGGGCGCGAACATGAACAGCCACAGCACGCCGGCCACCGCCGGCGCCACCGCATAGGGCCAGATCAGCAGCGTCTTGTAGGCCATTGCGCCGCGCACGACGCGGTCGGCCATCACCGCCAGCAGCAGGCTGACGCTCAGGCCGATGACCGCCACCAGCACCGAGAAGACCGCCGTGGTCTTGAAGCTCTCGAAGTAGCTCGCGTCATGCCACAGGCGCTGGAAGTTCTGCAGCCCGACCCATTCGACACTGGTGCCGAAGGCGTCCTGCTGCTGCAGCGACTGCAGCAGCGCCTGCGCGGCCGGCCAGAAGAAGAACACCCCGATCACGGCCACCTGGGGTGCCAGCAGCACCCAAGGCAGCCATGACGAGCGGAAGACGACGCGCTTCTCAGCGGCCATCAGCTCTTATTGGCTTTCTCGAAGCGTTCGAGCAGTTCGTTGCCGCGCTGCATCGACGCTTCGAGCGCTTCCTTGGCCGTCTTCTTGCCGGCCCAGACCTGTTCCATTTCCTCGTCGATCACGGTGCGGATCTGCACCATGTTGCCCAGCCGGATGCCGCGCGACTTGTCGGTGGTCTTGCGGATCATCTGCGTCACCGAAACGTCGGTGCCCGGGTTCTTCTTGTAGAAGCCCTCCTTCTCGGTCAGTTCGAAGGCGGCCTTGGTGATCGGCAGGTAGCCGGTACGCTGGTGGCTCTTGGCCTGGACGTCGGGCCGCGAGAGGAAGTTGAAGAACGCGGCCACGCCCTTGTACTCGGCCGCCTTCTTGCCGGACATCACCCACAGGCTGGCGCCACCGATCACGGTGTTCTGCGGTGCACCCGGCACGTCCGGGTAGTAGGGCAGCGGTGCGATGCCATAGGCGAACTTGGCGTTCTTCGCGACATTGCCGTACAGCGCCGACGAGCCGGTGTACATCGCGCATTCACCCGAGGGGAAGGTCGCATCGGGCGTGTTGTTGCGGCCCTTGTAGACGAACAGGCCCTGCTTGGCCATGTTGGCCAGGTTCTCGATGTGGCGCACATGCAGCGGCGTGTTGATCGCCAGCCGGGTGTCGAGCCCGCCGAAGCCGTTGTTCTTGGTCGCGAACAGCGTGTTGTGCCAGGCCGAGAAGCTCTCGAGCTGGGTCCAGCTCTGCCAGCTGGTGGTGAACGGGCACTTGTGGCCGCTGGCCTTCAGCTTGGCGGCGGCCAGCGCCACCTCGGGCCAGGTGGACGGCGCCTTCTCGGGGTCGAGGCCGGCGGCCTTGAACGCGTCCTTGTTGTAGTAGAAGACCGTGGTCGAGCTGTTGAACGGGAAGCTCAGCATCTGCCCGTTCGGCGCGGTGTAGTAGCCGGCCACCGCGGGCACGTACACCGAGGGATCGAACTTGTAGCCGGCGTCCTTCATCACCTGGCCCACCGGCACGATGGCGCCCTTGCTGGCCATCATCGTCGCGGTGCCCACTTCGAACACCTGCAGGATGTGCGGCGCGTTGCCGGCGCGGAAGGCCGCGATCGCCGCGGTCATCGACTGGTCGTAGCTGCCCTTGAACACGGGGACGATCTTGTATTCCTTCTGGCTCGCGTTGAACTCGTTGGACAGGTCGTTGACCCAGTCGCCCAGCGCGGCGCCCATCGAGTGCCACCACTGGATCTCGGTCTGCGCACGCGCGGGCAGGGCGCAGGCGGTCAGGGCGGCGGCCAGCGCCACGAAACGGAAGCTTGATTTCATGAAGTCTCCATGCTCACTGCGGACAAAGCCGGTGAGTCTGTCGAAATTTAATGACAACTGCGTTTCTGGCACACACGAGGCTGCCTGGGCAACGGGAGAAACCCGTCGCACGGCCGGGCTGCGGCGGGGGCTTTGCTGCGCTGCGGTACCATCGCGCCTCAGGTGCCGCCCGAGGAGGCGACGCTGCGCAAACCCCTTCCGGTGTGCCTGGTGCCTGATCTCCACAGGCTCTGTTCCCCTGCCATGAATGCACCGCTGGACCTGACCTCGTTGACGACCGAAGGCGTGACGGCCGCGCCGCGCCTGCGCGAGATTCCGTACAACTACACCTCGTTCTCCGATCGCGAAATCGTCATCCGGCTGCTGGGCGCGCGCGCCTGGGAGGTGTTGCAGAAGCTGCGCGACGAGCGCCGCACGGGCCGCTCGGCCCGCATGCTGTACGAGGTGCTGGGCGATATCTGGGTCGTCCAGCGCAACCCGTACCTCGAAGACGACCTGCTCGACAACCCCAAGCGCCGGCAACTGCTGATCGACGCGCTGCACCACCGGCTCAACGAGGTGGAGCGCCGCCGCACGCCGCAGGACGATCCGGTGCGCGATGGCCATGTGGGCGAACTGCTGGCGGCGGCGCGCACGGCGGTCGAGCGCTTCAAGACGCACTTCTCGACGGTCTGGGACCTGCGGCAGAAGGCGCGCAAGCTGCTGGGCAAGCACACGCAGAAGGACAACATCAAGTTCGACGGCCTGTCGCGCGTGTCGCACGTCACCGACGCCACCGACTGGCGGGTGGAATACCCCTTCGTCGTGCTGACCCCCGACACCGAGGCCGAGATGGCCGGCCTGGTGAAGGGCTGCATCGAGCTGGGCCTGACGATCATCCCGCGCGGCGGCGGCACCGGCTACACCGGCGGCGCGGTGCCCCTGACCTGGAAGAGCGCGGTGATCAACACCGAGAAGCTCGAGCAGATGACCGAGGTCGAGCTGGTCGACCTGCCCGGCGTGGCCAAGCCGGTGCCCACCATCTGGACCGGTGCCGGCGTCGTCACCCAGCGCGTGGCCGATGCCGCTGAACGTGCGGGTTATGTGTTTGCGGTCGACCCGACCTCGGCCGAGGCCTCGTGTGTCGGCGGCAACGTGGCGATGAATGCCGGCGGCAAGAAGGCCGTGCTGTGGGGCACCGCGCTCGACAACCTGGCGAGCTGGCGCATGGTGACGCCCGAGGCCAAGTGGCTGGAGGTGGTGCGGCTGGACCACAACCTGGGCAAGATCCACGACGTCGAGACCGCCAGCTTCGAGCTGCGCTGGTTCGACGCCTCGGGCCAGAAGCTCGAGCGCAAGGAGCGGCTCGACATCCCGGGCAGCACCTTCCGCAAGGAAGGCCTGGGCAAGGACGTCACCGACAAGTTCCTGGCCGGCCTGCCCGGCATCCAGAAGGAAGGCTGCGACGGACTGATCACCAGCGCACGCTGGGTCGTGCACCGCATGCCCAGGCATGTGCGCACGGTGTGCCTGGAGTTCTTCGGCAACCCGCGCGAAGCGGTGCCCTCGATCGTCGAGATCAAGGACTTCATGTTCGCCGAATCGGCCAAGGGCGGTGCCATCCTCGCCGGCCTGGAGCACCTGGACGACCGCTACCTGAAGGCGGTGGGCTACACCACCAAGAGCAAGCGCGGCGGCCTGCCGAAGATGGTGCTGGTGGGCGACATCGTCGGCGACGACGACACCGCGGTGGCGCGCGCCACCAGCGAGGTGGTGCGCATTGCCAACTCGCGCAGCGGCGAGGGCTTCATCGCCGTGTCGGCCGATGCGCGCAAGAAGTTCTGGCTCGACCGCAAACGCACCGCGGCGATCGCGCGCCACACCAACGCCTTCAAGGTCAACGAGGACGTGGTGATCCCGCTCGACCGCATGGGCGAGTACACGCTGGGCATCGAGCGCATCAACATCGAGCTGAGCCTGCGCAACAAGCTGCAGCTGGTCGACCGGCTGGAGGCGCTGTTCGCCGGCGGCCCGTTGCCGCTGGGCAAGACCGACGACGCCAGCGAGATCCCGAGTGCCGAGCTGCTGGAAGACCGCGTGCAGCAGGCGCTGGCGCTGCTGCGCGAGGTGCGGGCGCTGTGGCAGCAGTGGCTGACGCAGCTTGACCTGGCGCAGCCCGGCCAGCGCAGCTTCTTCGAGCAGCTGCAGGACAAGAGCCTGCGCGCCAGCTGGAAGCTGCAGGTGCTCAAGCCCCTGCAGGAGATGTTCGCGGGGGCCGCCTTCGTGCCGATCCTCGAGGCCTGCAAGCGCATCCACCAGGAGGTGCTGCGCGGCCGCACCTGGGTGGCGCTGCACATGCATGCCGGCGACGGCAACGTGCACACCAACATCCCGGTGAACAGCGACAACTACGAGATGCTGCAGACCGCCCATGAGGCGGTGGCGCGCATCATGGCGCTGGCGCGCAGCCTGGGGGGCGTGATCTCCGGCGAGCACGGGATCGGCATCACCAAGCTCGAATTCCTGAGCGACGACGAGACGAAGGGCTTCACCGACTACAAGGCCCGCATCGACCCCGAAGGCCGCTTCAACAAGGGCAAGCTGCTGCGCGGCCAGGCGCTCGCCGCGCTGGGCGACGATGTGCACGTGGCCGACCTGAGCCACGCCTACACGCCCAGCTTCGGGCTGATGGGCCACGAGTCGCTGATCATGCAGCAGAGCGACATCGGCGCCATCAGCGAGAGCATCAAGGACTGCCTGCGTTGCGGCAAGTGCAAGCCGGTGTGTGCCACGCACGTGCCGCGCGCCAACCTGCTGTACAGCCCGCGCAACAAGATCCTGGCCACCTCGCTGCTGGTGGAGGCCTTCCTGTACGAGGAGCAGACGCGTCGCGGCGTCAGCATCCGCCATTGGGAGGAGTTCGAGGACGTGGCCGACCACTGCACGGTGTGCCACAAGTGCCTGTCGCCCTGCCCGGTGAAGATCGACTTCGGCGACGTGTCGATGAACATGCGCAACCTGCTGCGCAAGATGGGGCAGAAGAGCTTTCGTCCCGCCGCCGCGCTGCAGGCCGCCTTCATCGGCGTCACCAGCCCGCAGGCCATCCGCATCGGCCACACGCTCACCGACTGGAGCTTCAAGGCCCAGCGCCTGGCCAACGAGGTGATGAAGCTGCCCGGCCGCAAGCAGACGATCGCGCCGCCCTCCAGCGTCGGCACCGCGCCGCTGAAGGAGCAGGTGATCCACTTCATCAACAAGAAGATGCCGGGCGGCCTGCCGAAGAAGACGGCGCGCGCGCTGCTGGACATCGAGGACAAGAACTACGTCCCGATCATCCGCGACCCGCAGGCCACCACGGCCGAGACCGAGGCCGTGTTCTATTTCCCCGGCTGCGGCTCCGAGCGCCTGTTCAGCCAGGTCGGCCTGGCCACCCAGGCCATGCTGTGGCATGCCGGCGTGCAGACCGTGCTGCCGCCGGGCTACCTGTGCTGCGGCTACCCGCAGCGCGGCTCGGGCCAGTTCGACAAGGCCGAGAAGATCATCACCGACAACCGGGTGCTGTTCCACCGCGTGGCCAACACGCTGAACTACCTGGACATCAAGACCGTGGTGGTCAGCTGCGGGACGTGCTACGACCAGCTGCAGGGCTACAAGTTCGAGGAGATCTTCCCCGGCTGCCGCATCGTCGACATCCACGAGTACCTGCTCGAGAAGCAGATCCGCCTGCCGGCGGGCCAGGGCGGCTTCCTGTACCACGACCCCTGCCACAGCCCCTTGAAGCAGCAGGAGCCGATGAAGACCGTGAAGGCGCTGGTCGGCGACGGCGTGCTCGAAAGCAAGCGCTGCTGCGGCGAGAGCGGCAGCCTGGCGATGTCGCGGCCCGATGTCTCCACGCAGATCCGCTTCCGCAAGGAGGAAGAGATCCGCAAGGGCGAAGCTGCGCTGCGCGAATCGGGCGGCCTGGCGCAGGGCCAGAACCTGAAGATCCTGACCTCCTGCCCGAGCTGCCTGATGGGGCTCTCGCGCTACCAGGACGACCTCAGCAGTGGCCTGCTCGAGGCCGACTACATCGTGGTCGAGATGGCGCGCCAGATCCTGGGGGCCGGCTGGCTCGAGGACTACGTCGCGCGGGCCAACAGCGGCGGCATCGAGCGCGTGCTGGTGTGAGCGCAGGCGGCGCCCGGGCGCCGCGCAGCCGGTCTGCAAGGGCTGGTAAGCAAGCATCTGTTGCGGCGCAGCAAGTCGGTCGTCGCAGCACCAGGGCCGCGGCGCGGCTTCTCGTGAATGGGAAGCTGGTGGCCACTCACGTTTACAAACGTTCGTCCGGCACGGCCGCGCGGAGGCCACCGTATAAACCGACGCAGCGCCGCGTTCTGTGAGCGATCTCACGGATGGCGGGGCCCTTTGTCCACCCGTCGGGAGATACGAACATGCAGCTCAAGCAGACCCTGGTCACCCTGGCGCTGTGCGCCGCGGCCGCCGCAGCCTCGGCCACCACGTACACGATTGGTTCACTGCCGATCGCGCCCAGCGCCTACAGCAACGTGGCCAGCGTCAGCGGCCCGAGCTTCAGCGACACCTACGACTTCAGCTTTCCGCTCGGTGCCAGCACCAGTTCAGCTTCGGCGGTGACCATCGACGTCGGCTCGCTGCTGAACATCAACGGCTTGACGATCCAGCTCTTCGACGCGGCCAACACCCTGCTGCAGGTGGGCTCCAGCGGCGAGGCCTCGACCTTGTTCGACGTGCCCTTGCTCTCGGGTGCCAGCTACCACTTCGAGGTCACCGGCCAGGTGGCCGGCTCCGGGGGCGGGCTCTACACCTTCGTCGCCACCGCCGCGCCGGTGCCCGAGCCCGAGACCTGGGCCCTGATGCTTGGGGGCCTGGCCGCGATCGGGTTCCTGATCCTGCGCCGCCGCTCGAACTGAAGCGGCCCGCCACCCTCGCCCGGCGCGGTCCGGTGCCGGAGGCAGCCGCTACACTGGTGCGGCCCTGCTTTCGCGCCCCTTCGGGCGTCCTGACACCATGGTCCGCGCCGTCACGCCTCAGCCCACTGCCCTCACCCTGCACCAGGCGTCCCGCCTGCTGGAGGTGGGTTTCGACGATGGTGCCGTCTTCCGCATTCCCTTCGAACTGCTGCGTGTCTACTCTCCCTCCGCCGAGGTCCAGGGCCATGGCCCCGGGCAGGAAGTGCTGCAGACGGGCAAGCGCGAGGTCGCCATCACCGGCATCGAGCCGGTGGGCCACTACGCGGTGCAGCCGACCTTCAGCGACGGGCACGATTCCGGCATCTACAGCTGGGACTACCTGTACCGCCTGGGCTCGCAGCAGCAGGACTACTGGCAGCGCTACCTGCAGCGCCTGGCCGAAGCCGGCGCCGACCGCGACGCACCGATGGCCGCGCCCGGCCCGGCCGGCGGCAGCTGCGGCCACCACGGCCATTGACCTCTTGAACCGCACAGCCATGGCCCAGACCCACTTCGGTTTCCAGAACGTCGACGAGTCCGAGAAGGCGCGCAAGGTGCGTGGCGTCTTCGACTCGGTGGCGGCGCGCTACGACATCATGAACGACCTGATGTCCGGAGGCCTGCACCGCGCCTGGAAGGCCTATACCGTGGCGGTGGCGCAGGTGCAGCGCGGCCACCATGTGCTCGACATCGCCGGCGGCACCGGCGACCTGGCCAAGGCCTTTGCGCCCCAGGTCGGTCCCGAAGGCCTGGTGCTGCACACCGACATCAACGAGACCATGCTGCGCACCGGCCGCGACCGCCTGCTCGATGCCGGGATGGCCCTGCCCACCGCGGTCTGCGACGCCGAACGCCTGCCGCTGCGCAGCAACAGCTTCGACCGCGTCACGGTCGCCTTCGGCCTGCGCAACATGACGCACAAGGACCTGGCGCTGGCCGAGATGTGCCGCGTGCTCAGGCCCGGTGGCCGGCTGCTGGTGCTGGAGTTCTCGAAGGTGGCCGAGCCGCTGCGCAAGCCCTACGACTGGTACTCGATGAACATCCTGCCGCTGATGGGCAAGTGGGTGGCCGGCGATGGCGAGAGCTACCGCTACCTGGCCGAATCGATCCGCATGCATCCCGACCAGCAGCAGCTCAAGGCGATGATGAAGAGTGCCGGCTTTGGCCATGTCGACGTGCACAACCTGACCGCGGGCGTCGTCGCGCTGCACGTCGGCATCAAGTGCTGAAGCGCCGCCCGTTCACCTGAACCGGGGGCCTGCGCCGCGTCACTGGGCGCCAGTACACTGCGCCGGGGTGCCCGGGCGGCAGCCGTGGCTGCTGTTCGCGCCCGTTTCCCATCGGCCGCCAACAGGTTGGAGCACATGCCAAGAACCCATCTCCTCATCTCGATCACGCTGGCCGCGGCGGCGCTGCTGCTCGGCGGTTGCGGCGACAAGAAGGACAAGCTGGCCTCGCAGACCGCGGCCAAGGTCAACAAGGACGAGATCACCGTCCACCAGATCAACTTCGTGCTGCAGCAGCAGCGCAACCTGAAGCCCGAGCAGGTCGAGGCCGCCGGCAAGCAGATCCTCGAGCGGCTGATCGACCAGCAACTCGCGTTGCAGAAGGCCGATGAGCTGAAGCTCGACCGCGACCCCGCCGTCGTCCAGCAGATCGAAGCGGCCAAGCGCGAGATCCTGGCCCGGGCCTACGTGCAGAAGGTGGGCGAAACGGCCCCGAAGCCCACGGCCGAGGAGATCAGGAAGTATTACGACGAGAAGCCGGCGCTGTTCAAGGAGCGCCGCATCTACAACATCCAGGAAATCGTCATCGAGGCCAAGCCCGAGCAGATGAGCGTGCTGCGTGAGCAACTGGCCGCCTCGAAGAACATCAACGAGTTCGTGGAGTTCCTGAAGGCCAACGACTACCGCTTCGGCGGCAACCAGGCGGTGCGCGCCGCCGAGCAACTGCCGCTGCAGAGCGTGGATGCCTTTGCCAAGCTGAAGGATGGCCAGGCCGTGCTGTCGCCTTCGCCGACCGGTGCCACCGTGATCATGCTGGCCGGCTCGCGCAGCCAGCCGGTCACCGAGGAGCAGGCACGCCCGGCCATCGAGCAGTTCCTGCTGAACGATCGTCGGCGCAAGCTGATCGAGGAAGACGTGAAGGCGATGCGCAAGGCCGCGAAGATCGAGTACGTCGGCAAGTACGCGCCCGGACCGGGGGCGGCGGTTTCTGCCCCCGAACCGGCCTCGGCGCCGGTGCTCGCCGCACCGCCGGCCGCCAGCGGCCTGAGCGACAGCGACATCAGCAAGGGCATGGGACTGAAGAAATGACCGGCCTGCTGCGCACGGCCCTTGCGGCCTTCCATCGGCTGCGGGCTTTGCCGCCCGCGCTGCTGGCCTCGCTGCTGCTGGTGGCCGGCGTCCTGCCGGTGGCCGCGCAGCCGGCCGCGGCCGGCGGTGGCCCGCCGGACTACCGGCTGGGTGCCGGAGATGTCGTGCGCATCATGGTCTACCAGAATCCGGACCTAACGCTCGAAACGCGCGTCACCGAGGCTGGTGTCATCAGCTATCCGTTGTTGGGCAGCGTGCGCATCGGCGGCCAGACCGTCACCGGGGCGGAGAAGCTGATCGCCGACGGCCTGCGCAACGGCAACTTCGTGAAGCAGCCGCAGGTGACGATCGCGGTGACGCAGGTGCGCGGCAACCAGGCCAGCGTGCTGGGCATGGTCAACCGGCCCGGGCGCTACCCGATCGAGGTGACCGACATGCGCCTGTCCGACCTGCTCGCCACGGCCGGCGGCATCACGGTCACCGGGGCCGACATCGTCGTCGTCACCGGCTCGCGCGACGGCAAGGCGTTCCGCATGGAGGTCGACGTGCCGACCCTGTTCACCGCTGCCGGCCGCGACCAGGACATCCTGATCCGCAACGGCGACGCGGTGTGGGTCGACCGGCAGCCGCTGGTCTACATCTACGGCGAGGTGCAGCGCCCGGGCCCGATGCGCCTGGAGCGCGGCATGACGTTGATGCAGGCGCTGGCCACCGGCGGCGGCCTGACCCAGCGCGGCACCGAAAAGGGCATTCGCGTGCACCGCAAGACGGGCGACGGCAAGGTGCAGGTGATCCAGCCGACGATGGACGACAGGCTGCAGGACGGCGACGTGGTCTATGTACGCGAGAGCCTGTTCTGACCGCGCAAGGAAGTGGCACGCATGACCCTGACGCAGTTCTTCTCGATCCTGCGCGCCCGCTGGCTCACCGGCCTGCTCATCCTGGCGGCAGTGGTCGGTCTCACCGCGGTCGCCAGCCTGGTCTGGCCCAAGCGCTACACCGCGGTGGCCAGCGTGGTGGTGGACGTCAAGCCCGATCCCGTGTCGGCGGTGATGTACCCGGGCCTGAATTCCCCGGCCTTCATGGCCACGCAGGTGGATATCATTCAAAGTGACCGTGTCGCGCAGCACGTGGTGCGCTCGCTGAAGCTGGCCGACAATCCGCAGGTGCGCCAGCAGTGGCTGTCCGAGACCGGCGGCGAAGGCACCGTCGAGCAGTGGCTGGGTGACAGCTTCCAGCAGAACATGGACGTCAAGCCTGCGCGCGAGTCCAGCGTCATCAGCATCTCGTACAAGGCGCCCGATCCGCGCTTCGCCGCGGCGCTGGCCAACGCCTTCGTGCAGGCCTACATCGACGTCTCGCTCGAACTGCGTGTCGACCCCGCACGGCAGTTCAGCAGCTTCTTCGACGGCCGGCTGAAGGCCGCGCGCGAGAACCTCGAGCAGGCCCAGGCCCGGCTCAGCGCCTTCCAGCGCGACAAGGGCATCATCGCCACGGACGAGCGACTGGACATCGAGAACGCGCGCCTGAACGAGCTGAACACGCAGCTGGTGGCGCTGCAGGCCGTGAGCTCCGAATCGCGCAGCCGCGAGGCGCAGGCGCAGGGCGCCAGCAGCGACCGCACGCAGGAGGTGCTGGGGAACGCGCTGATCGGCAGCATGAAGGCCGAGCTGGCACGCTCCGAGGCCCGCCTGCAGGAACTGGGCGCGCGCTATGGCGACAACCACCCGCAGGTCATCGAGGCCAAGGCCAGCATTGCCGAGCAGCGCGCGAGGCTCGATGCCGAGATCAAGCGGGTGTCGGCTGGCATCGGCGTCACCAGCACCATCAACCGCCAGCGCGAGGCGCAGACCCGGGCCGAACTCGAGGCCCAGCGCGCCAAGGTGCTGCGCATGAAGCAAGTGCGCGACGAGGGGGCGGTGATCGCGCGCGACGTCGAGAACGCCCAGCGCATCTACGACAGCCTGCAGGTCCGCTACTCGCAGTCCAACCTCGAGAGCCAGACCACGCAGGGCAACATCAACGTGCTGACACCGGCCGTGCCGCCGATCAAGGCCTCTTCGCCGCGGCTGGTGCTGAACCTGCTGGTGGCGCTGTTCCTCGGCACGCTGCTGGCCATTGGCGCGTGCGTGCTGCTCGAGTTCCGCAACCGCCGCGTGCGCAGCACCACCGACATCACCGAGGCGCTGGGCCTGTCGGTCCTGGGCGTGCTGCCACGGCCCAAGAGCAAGCTGGCGATCGGTCGCCATGGTGTGTCGATGCAGCAGCGCGTGGTGGGGGGTCTGACGGGACCGGCGTCTGCCGGCCGGAGCTGACATGGCCAGGTTCAAGGATTCCGGTGTCTCCGAGGTCGTGCCGTCCGCGGCCGGCCCGGCCGAGGGCCGCGAGGGCACCGTGGTCGATCGATCGATCGGCTCGATCATCGCGGAGACGCGGCACCTGAGCGCCGACCAGGTCGAGCGCATCCTCGCCCACCAGCGCGACAAGGGCCTGCGCTTCGGCGAGGCGGCCATCGCATTGGGATTCGCCAGCACCGATGACGTGCTGTTCGCGCTGGCCCAGCAGTTCCACTACCCGTATGCGCCGCAGGTCGGCAGCAAGCTCGGCGCCGAACTGGTGGCGTTGAGCCAGCCCTTCTCCGAGCAGGCCGAGGTGTTCCGCGGCATCCGCAGCCAGCTCACGATGCGGCTCGACGGTGAAAGCGAGCGCAACCGCCGCGCGCTGGCCGTCGTCAGCCCCGATTCCGGCGACGGCAAGACCTTCTTCAGTGCCAACCTGGCGGTCACCCTGGCGCAGCTGGGCGGCCGCACGCTGCTGATCGACGCCGATCTGCGCGGCCCGCGGCTGCACGAGCTGTTCAACGTGCCGAATGCGGCCGGCCTGTCCAGCGTGCTGTCGGGCCGCTCCGAGGCCCAGGTGATCCAGCCGGTGGCCGGGGTGTCCAGCCTGTTCGTGCTGCCGGCCGGGCCGACGCCGCCGAACCCGTTGGAACTGGTCGAACGCCCGGCCTTCGCGCTGCTGGTGCGCGAGGTGCTGATGAAGTTCGACCATGTGGTGGTCGACACGCCCGCGGGGGTGTACGGCGCCGATTGCACCGTCATCGCCGCGCGCTGCGGCGCCGCGCTGCTGCTCGCGCGCAAGGACCAGTCGCAACTGGACGCGCTGCAGGGCCTGGCGGCCCTCGTCAAGGCCAGTGCGGCCCAGATCGCCGGCGTCATCGTCAACGAGCACTGACCGCAGGGCAGCGCCGTGGCCGCCATTCCGGAATCGTCGTCGACCTCGGGCCCGCCAGCCGGCGATGCCGTCGACTGGTCGGCCTACCTGCCGCTGGTGCTGCTGGTCGGCGGCTGGCTGGCGATGTTCGGTTCCAGCTACTACCGCCTGTCGACGACCATCTGGGCCACCGATGCCCAGGGCCACGGGCCCATCATCCTGGCCGTCGGTGCCTGGCTGCTGTACCGCAAGCGCGAGGCGCTGTCCGCGCTGGCGCGCCGGCCGCAGACGCTGCTCGGTGCCGGCTTCCTGTTGCTGGGCCTGGCCGCGTATGCGATCGGCCGATCGCAGAGCGTGTGGACACTCGAGATCGGCGCGCAGATCCTGGTGCTGGTCGCGTTGCTGCTGTGCTTCTACGGCGGCGCGGCGCTGCGGCTGGCGTGGTTTCCGCTGTTCTTCCTGGCCTTCATGATCCCCTGGCCACCCGAGCTGGTGGATGCGGCGACGCATCCGCTGAAGGCCGCGGTCTCGGTGGTGGCGGCCTCGCTGCTGTACGACGCGGGCTACCCCGTCGGCCGCTCCGGCGTCATCCTCATGGTGGGCCCGTACCAGCTGCTGGTGGCCGATGCCTGCGCCGGGCTGAACTCGCTGTTCACGCTCGAGGCCCTGGGCCTGCTGTACATGAACCTGATGAACTACCAATCGATCCGGCGCAACGTGCTGCTGGCACTCCTGATCCTGCCGATCTCGTTCTGCGCCAACGTCGTGCGGGTGATCGTGCTGGTGCTCGTCACCTACTACTTCGGCGACGAGGCCGGCCAGGGCTTCGTGCATGGCTTCGCCGGCATGGTGCTGTTCCTGGTGGCGCTGATGCTGATCCTGTCCACCGACCGCGTGATCGGCCTCGTCCTCAAGGCGCGCTAGCGTGCAGGCCGTGGTGGCACAGCGGCGCGCCGACCTCTTCCGTGCCGGCATCCTGGCGTTGCTGATGGTGCTGGCCGCCGTTGTCGCGGTGGCCATCACGCCGCGCCACTACATGGCCGACGCACACCGGCAGGACCGCTTCGCAACCCTGATCCCGCAGGCCTTCGGCGACTGGCGCATCGACCGCTCGATCATCCCGCTGCAGCCCAGCCCCGACCTGCAGCAGGTCATCGACGAGACCTACGACGAGACGCTGGGCTGGACCTACCGCGATTCGCGCGGTCGGCGCGTGATGCTGGCGGTGGCCTACGGCCTGAACCAGCACAAGGGCATGAACACCCACCGGCCCGAGATCTGCTACCCCTCGCAGGGATTCAAGCTGCGCAGCGAGTCGCAGCGCGGCGTGCTGCAGTTCGAAAACCGGCAGATCCCGATCACCCGCCTGGTGGCCGGCGCCGGTGCCCGCAACGAACCCATCACGTACTGGCTGCTGGTGGGCGACGAGGTCACCTTCTTCGGCCGTGCCCAGCGCTGGGCCGCCATCCGCTATGGGCTGGGCGGCGTCGTTCCCGATGGCGTGCTGGTGCGTGTCTCGTCGATCGACGCCAACGAGCCGGCGGCCTTCGCCTTGCAGGAGGCGTTCCTGAAGGACATGCTTGCAGCCATTGCGCCGGACAAGCGGGCGCGCCTGATCGGAACCCATTGACGAGACCCACGAGCCCGAGTGCCCCCATGACGAACACGCCCAAGGTTGCCCTGATCACCGGTGTCACCGGCCAGGACGGCGCCTATCTCTCCGAACTGCTGCTGAACAAGGGCTACACGGTGCACGGCATCAAGCGCCGCGCCTCGTTGTTCAACACCGACCGCGTCGACCACCTGTACCAGGACCCGCATGTCGACAACCAGCGCTTCGTGCTGCACTACGGCGACCTGACCGATTCGACCAACCTGATCCGCATCATCCAGCAGGTGCAGCCCGACGAGATCTACAACCTCGCGGCGATGAGCCATGTCGCGGTGAGCTTCGAGACGCCCGAGTACACCGCCAACGCCGATGGCCTGGGGGCGCTGCGCCTGCTGGAGGCCATCCGCATCCTCGGGCTCGAGAAGAAGACGCGCTTCTACCAGGCCAGCACCAGCGAGCTCTACGGCCTGGTGCAGGAAGTGCCGCAGAAGGAAACCACGCCGTTCTACCCGCGCAGCCCCTATGCGGTGGCCAAGCTCTATGGCTACTGGATCACCGTGAACTACCGCGAGGCCTACGGCCTGTATGCCTGCAACGGCATCCTGTTCAATCACGAGAGCCCGCTGCGGGGCGAGACCTTCGTCACCCGCAAGATCACGCGCGCGATGGCGCGCATCGCGCTTGGCCTGCAGGACTGCCTGTACCTCGGCAACCTGAGCGCGCTGCGCGACTGGGGCCATGCGCGCGACTATGTCGAGATGCAGTGGCTGATGCTGCAGCAGCAGCAGCCCGAGGACTTCGTCATCGCCACCGGCGTGCAGTACAGCGTGCGCCAGTTCGTCGAGATGGCCGCGCGCGAGCTCGGCATCACGCTCGAATTCAGCGGCCAGGGGGAACGCGAGGTCGGCACCGTCGTGAAGGTCGAGACCGCGCGCGGCGACATCCGCGCCCAATGCAAGCCGGGCGAGGTGATCGTGCGCGTGGACCCACGCTACTTCCGGCCCACCGAGGTCGACACGCTGCTGGGCGACCCGACCAAGGCGCGCGAGAAGCTCGGCTGGTCGCCGAAGATCACCTTGCCCGAGCTGGTGCGCGAGATGGCCCAGGCCGACTACACCGCCGCGCGGCGCGACAGCCTGGTCAAGCTGGCCGGCTTCCAGGCCTACGACTACAACGAGTGACGCGTGCAGGCCACCGCCGTCGTCAACCCCCCGCCTGCGCACGCCATGGCACCTGAGCTGAGCGAGCGCGAAGCCATCGAACGCGGCCGGCGCCGCGATCGGCGCGCACTGCTCACCGCGGCCGCCAACATGGCCGCCAAGCTGGTGACGGTGGCGACCTCGTTCGCGACGATCCCGCTGACCCTGCACTACCTGGGCAGCGAGCGCTTCGGGCTGTGGATGACGATCAGCTCGCTGTCGGCGCTGCTGGCCTTTGCCGACCTGGGGCTGGGCAACGGCCTGCTCAACGCGATGGCCGAGGCCAGCGGCCGCGACGACACGCTGGCGATGCGGCGCGCGCTGGCCAGCGCCGCGGCTTTGCTGTCCGGCCTGGCCTTGCTGCTGCTGGCGCTGCTGCTACCGGCGATCCACTTCTTCGACTGGGCCGCCGTGTTCGGCCTGCACGAGGCCCAGGCGGTGGCCGAGCTGAAGCCCGCGCTGCAGGTCTTCGCGCTGTGCTTCGCGCTGAACATCCTGGCCGGCGTGGTGCAGCGCGCGCAACTGGGCCTGCAGCTGGGCTTTCTCAACGGCATGGCCAATGCGGCGGGCGCGGTGCTCGGGCTGCTGGCGGTGCTGCTCGTGATCGGGCAGGGCGGCGGCCTGCCCTGGCTGGTGGCGGCCCTGCTGGGCGGGCCGCTGCTGGCCACCGCCGCCAGCGGCGTGTGGCTGCTGGCGCGCCGGCCCGCACTGCGGCCGCGGCGCGCCGATGTGCAGCAGGCGGTGATGCAGCGGCTGCTGCGGCTGGGCGGCCTGTTCCTGCTGCTGCAGATCACCACCGCGCTGGCCTATGCGTCGGACAACCTGCTGGGCGCCCGCTTCGTCGGCGCCGCTGCGGTGGGCGACTTCGCGATCGCGGTCAAGCTCTTCAGCGTCATCACGATCCTGGTGCCCATCCTGCTGGGGCCGCTGTGGCCGGCCTATGCCGAGGCCATCGCGCGCGGCGACCTGGCCTGGGTGCGCCGCACCCTGCGCCGCTCCACCGTGCTCGCGGGTCTGCTGGCCGCCCTCGGCTCGCTGCTGCTGCTGCTGGCCTTCGCGCCGTTGACGCAGTGGTGGCTGCAGCGACAGCCTGCCGTGCCGCCGCTGCTGTTGTGGGGCCTGGCGCTGTGGATGGTGGTCAGTGCGCTGGGCACCGGCCTCGCGATGTTCATGAACGGCGCCCATGTGGTCGCCGAGCAGGCCGTGATCGCCACCGTCTTCGCGCTGTGCTGCCTGGGCGGCAAGTGGTTCGTGCTGCTGCATCAGCAAGGCCTCCAGGCCTTGCCCTGGGTCACCGCGCTGAGCTACCTGGCGCTGGTGATGCTGCCTTCGCTGCTGCTGCTGCCGCGCATCCTGCGGCGCCTGCCCGGCACGCCGGCACAGGGCGCGTCCTGACATGGACATCGGCTCGCTCGTGTTCCGCAAGGCCGTGCAGTCCAGGGGCCTGGACCGGCGCCTGTGGTCCGGCCTGCGGCGCGCGCTGATCCGCCTGCAGCAGGACCCGACCTGCACGATGCCGATCCATGGCCGCGCGATGAAGGTCAACCTCTCCCACGGCCTGCCGCTGTACCAGGCCCACCATCCCTTCTACGACACCTTGCCGCGTCGCCTGGGCGGCTTCCTGCGGCGGCGGCACGGCGCACTGCGTTGTGTCGATGTCGGCGCGAACATCGGCGATTCGATCGCCGCCTTCATCGGCGGCGCGGAAGACCGCTTTCTCGCCATCGAGCCGAACCCGAAGTTCTTCGGGCTGCTGCGCGCCAACTGGGGCCACAGCCCGCAGGTCACCGCCTTGCCGGTGCTGTGCTCGTCCGGCAGCGAGAGCGGCGCGTTCACGATCCGCGAGCAGAACGGCACCGCATCGATCGTCGAGCAGGCCGATGGCGCCCGCCTGCAGCGCCGCACGCTCGATGACCTGATCGAGGAGCAGCACTTCGCGCCGGTGAACCTGCTGAAGATCGACACCGACGGCCATGACTTCGAGGTGCTCGAGGGCGGCCTGCGCAGCATCGCGCGCGACCGTCCGGCCGTGCTCTTCGAATGCGACGTGTTCGGCCGCGCCGACTACCCGCAGCGGGTGCTGTCCGCGCTCGATGCCTTCGCGCGCTGTGCTTACACCCGGTATCTCGTCTACGACAACTTCGGCCACCTGATGGGCCGATACTCGTTGGCTGACCCCACGGCTTTCAAGGCGCTGCTGTTCTACCAGCTGACCAGCCGCTTTCACTATTTCGACCTGCTGGTGATGCCCGAACCGGACCTCTGCGATTTCCACGCCGAAGAAACCCGGTTCTTCGCCGAGCAGCTGGCCGGCCCGAAGCGCAGCGCGGCACAGGCGCTGGCGCCGGGCGGTGCGGCAGACGATTGGCGGCGGGCATGAAGGTCGTCTTCGACCACCAGATCTTCTCGGTGCAGGCCTACGGCGGCTTCTCGAAGTACTTCGTCTCGCTGGCGCGCGCGCTGCGTGCGCTGCCCGGCGTCGAGGCCGACATCGTGGCGCCGGCGCATGTCAACGAATACCTCGGCCCGGCCGATGCCCACAACCCGCTAACGTTCAAGATGGCCGGCCCGCGGCGCGGCCTGCGCTACCGGCCGCGCTTGCTGGCGCCGTTGTTCCGCCTCGTCGCCGGCGCGCAGCGGCCCGACGTGATCCACGAGACCCACTACCTGCTCGGCGGCGGCCACCTGCCGCGTGGCGTGCCGGTGATGGCCACCTGCCACGACATGATCATCGAGCAGCAGGACGACGGCTCGCCGCGCAGCCGCGAGGCCATCGCGCACAAGCGCCTGGCGTTCGAGCGGGCCGGCGGCATCATCTGCATCTCCGAGCACACCCGCGCCGAGCTGCTGCAGCGCTACCCGCAGCTCGAGGCCAAGGTCTCGGTGATCCACCACGGGGTCGAGGCCGTGCCGGCACCGGCCACCGTCGACCCGCCGCTGCCCTCGGCCTACCTCCTGTTCGTCGGCCTGCGCGGGGGCTACAAGAACTTCGGCACCTTGCTGCGGGCCTTCGGCGCATCGCCGCGCCTGCACCGCGAATTCCAGCTGCTGTGCTTCGGCGGTGGCCCACTGACACCGGCCGAGCTGCAGGCCTGCGCCGAGGCCGGCATCCCGGCCGGTCGTGTGCAGCAGCGCTCGGGCGACGAGTTCCTGCTGGCCTATGCCTACCGCCATGCCGCGCTGCTGGTCTGTCCCTCGCTGCATGAAGGCTTCGGCATGCCCCTGACCGAGGCCATGGTGCAGGGTTGCGCGGTGGCCTGCAGCGACGCCAGCTGCTTTCCCGAGATCTGCGCGGACGCGGCCGCGTACTTCGACCCCCTGGACGCCGATGCGATGCGCAGCACGATCGAGCGGCTGCTCGACGACAGCGCGTACCGCGATGCCATGCGCCTGCGCGGGCGTGCGCGGGCGGCCGCCTTCAGCTGGCCGCGCTGCGCCGACCGCACCGCCGCCGCCTACGCCCGACTGCAGGAGCACCGGCCATGACGCTGAAGCACGAACTGCGCATGCTGCTGCGCAAGGGCGGCATCGACCTCAGCCGCTACAACGCCGCGCAGTCGCTCGACGCGCGCATGCAGCTGCGCCTGAAGACGCAGCGCATCGACACCGTGCTCGACGTCGGCGCCAACGACGGCGGCTACGCGCGCGCCCTCCGCGCGGCCGGCTTCGAGGGCCGCATCCTGTCCTTCGAGCCGCTGGACGATGCCCACCAGCGCCTGTGCCAGCAGGCCGAGGGCCAGGCCGGCTGGGCTGTGGCGCCGCGCATGGCGCTGGGCGCCAGCGAGGGCGAGGTCGAGATCAACGTGGCCGGCAACTCGGCCAGCAGCTCGATCCTGCCGATGCTCGATCGCCACCTCGAGGCCGCGCCGAATTCACGTTATGTCAGCCAGCAGCAGGTGCCGCTGCGGCGGCTCGACGCCGTGGCGCATCCGCTGATCGAGCAGGCCCGCGCCATCCACCTGAAGATCGACACCCAGGGCTACGAGATGCCGGTGCTCGAGGGCGCGGCCGGCCTGATGCCGCGCATCCGCGGCCTGCAGCTGGAGATGTCGCTGGTGCCGCTGTACGAAGGCCAGGTCCTGTTCCGCGAGCTGTACGACTGGGTCATCGGCCAGGGTTTCGAGCTGCACGGCGTGGTGCCCGGCTTCATGGACGTCGAGACCGGCCGCATGCTGCAGATGGACGGCATCTTCTTCCGTCCGCCCGCCGCATGAGCGCGGCGAAGGACTGAGCGGGGTTGACGACGATGCTCGAAGCCTTGCGGATCGCCTATGTCGCGCTGCCCTTCGCGTTCGCCGTGCTGCTGGCGCTGCTGCTGTGCGTGTTCGTCGTGGCCGCCTTCCGCTCGTCGCGCGTCGGGCTGCTGGCCGTGGCCTTGCTGTGCGGCTTCGACACGCTGCTGCCCCAGGCCGGTCCGATCGACCTGGGTCTGAAGATCTACGTGCCGGACATCGTCACCGGCCTGGTCGGGCTGGTGGCGCTGTTGCGGCTGCTGCTGGCGCGCCGGCGCGCGCCGATCCTGCTGGCCTGGCACCTGTTCATCGTCGCCGTCGCGTCCAGCTTCGTGTTCGGCCTGGGCGCCTTCGGCACCGCCGCCGGCGGTGCGTTGCGGCCGTACTTCTACGCCATCGCGGTGGCCAGCTACTTCATGAGCTTCCAGCTCGATGCGGCGGCGCTGCGCAGCCTGCTGTCGGGCCTGAGCTGGGTGGCGCTGTTCCTGGTGGCGGTGGTGTTCCTGCGCTGGATCATCGTGCTGCTGCCGGTGGGCGATCTGCTGCCGGCAGGCGGCAGCTACGACCCCACCGGATCGTCGAAGCTGCGCACCGTCAGTGCCGAGGATGCGGCGCTGATTGCGCAGCTGTTCGCGCTCGGGCTGTTCTACCCGCAGCTGTCGGGCCTGTTCCGTTTCATGCGGCCGCTGGTGCCGCTGTTCCTGGTGGCGCTGGTCGGCCTGCAGCACCGCTCGGTCTGGGCGGCGTTGCTGGCCGGGCTGGCCGCCCGCTTCGTGCTGCCGGCGGCTGGCCGGCGTGGCGCCACGCAGCTGGCGATGCTGGCGCTGATGACGCTGGCGCTGGCGGTGCCGGCCCTGCTGTCGGGGCGCCTCGGCGGGGCCCTGCAGGATGTCTCGCAATCGGCCCATCGCGCCGTGGCCCTGGCCGACACCGCGCAGGTGCGGCTGGACAGCTGGAAGTTCGCGATCGGCAAGTGGCGCGACGGCGGCGCCCGGGCCATCGCGTTCGGGCTGCCGCTGGGCACGCCGATGGATCGCTACTCGGTCACCTCGACCCAGGCGATCCAGCGCATCAGCTTCCAGGCCCACAACTACTACGTGCAGACCTTGTTCAACTTCGGCCTGCTCGGCCTGGGCGCCAGCCTGTTCGTGCATGGCTGGCTGCTGCGCCAGCTGTACCGCTGGGCGGACGATCCGGAGGAGGGCCCGATGGCCTCTGCGCTGCTGCTGATGCTGGTGGTGCAACTGGGCTTCTACATCACCTATGGCGTGCACTACACGCAGGGCCTGGTGCTGGGCATCGCGCTGGGCTACGCGATGCCGCTGCACCTGCGGGCGCGGCGCGCCGCGGCGCCGACGCAGCCGTTCCCGGTGTCACGCTCGGCACCGCTGGAGGGTTGGTCGGCATGAGCGCGACGGGCCGCTCCCAAGCGCAAATCCCGGAGCACTTAGTGCGGAAGGGGCGTCCAGTGAGCCCGCTGCGCATCGTTGCGGTGATGACCTGCTTCAACCGGCGCGAGACCACCTTGCGCTGCCTGGGCTGCCTGGCGGCCAGCGCGGCGCAGGCCGGCGTGGCGCCCGAAGCGGTGCTGATGGACGACGGCAGCCGAGACGGCACCGCCGACGCGGTGCGGGCGGCGTTTCCGTGGGTGCGGGTGCTGCAGGGCGACGGTTCGCTGTTCTGGACCCGCGGCATGCACCGCGCGCAGGCCGCGGCCCTGGACGGTGCGGCGCCGGACTACCTGCTGTGGCTCAATGACGACACCCTGCTGCTGCCCGACGCGCTGGCGCGGCTGCTGGCCACCGCGCAGGACAAGCAGCACCTGCATGGCCGTGCCGTTTGCGTGGCAGGGGCCACCTCCGACGCGGCCACCGGTGCCCTCAGCTACAGTGGCCAGGTGGCCACCAGCCGCTGGCGCCGCTTCAGCTTCCGCAAGGTGTTCTCCGAGCGGGAGGCGCTGCGCTGCGACACGATGAACGGCAACATCGTGCTGCTGCCCGTGGCGGCGGTGCGGGCGGTGGGCAACCTCGACCCGGCTTTCGATCACGGCGGCGGCGACATCGACTACGGCCTGCGCCTGCGCGAATGCGGCGTGCCGCTGTACGTGGCCGCCGGCATCGCCGGCCATTGCAGCAACAACCCGTCGGCCGGCGGCTACACCGACACCACGGCGCCGCTGCGCCAGCGCTGGCGCCACATCCTCCACCGCAAGGGCCTGCCGGTGCGCACCTGGCTGCCATTGACGCGCCGTCACGGCGGCCTGCTGTGGCCGCTGCACTTTGCGTGGCCCTATGTCAAGGTGCTGGGCAGTTCGTGTCTGGCCGCACTGAAAAGACGTTAGGAATGACCGGAGCATCCGCATGACCAGGCTGGCCTGGCTGCCGCAGCCCCTGCGCAGCTGGCTGCGTGTGCGGCGTGACGCGCTGCGCCGCAGCGGGCAGCAGCGCGCGCTGCTGGCGCTGGCGCATGCGCCGCAGCGCCGCATCATCATCGGTTCGTCGGGCACGTTCATGCCGGGCTGGGTGGCCACCGACCAGGAACTGATCGACCTGCTGGTGGACGAGAGCTGGCGCCGCTTCTTCGCGCCGGCCTCGCTCGATGCGATCCTCGCCGAGCATGTCTGGGAACACCTGAGCGCCGAACAGGGGCGCGCGGCCGCCGCCACCTGCCACCGCTACCTGAAGCCGGGCGGCTATCTGCGGGTCGCGGTACCGGACGGGTTGCATCCGGAGGCCGACTATCTCCGCGCGGTGCGGCCACCGGCCGACGGGCACCGGATGCTCTACACCCATGCCAGCTTCAGCCAGCTGTTTCGCGAGCTCGGCTTCGACGTCCGGCTGTACGAGTATTTCGACGAGGCAGGCCGTTTCCACTTCAGCGAGTGGCGCGCCGAGGACGGCATGGTGCGGCGCTCGCGCCGCTTCGACCCGCGCAACAGCGAGGCGCGGCTCGGGTACACCTCGATCGTGCTCGACGCGGTCAAGCGGGACGCCTGAGGCATGCAGCAGCAGGTGGCCATCGTGCAGCGCCGGCTCACGCATTACCGCGTGCCGCTGTTCGAGCTGATGCGCGAGCAGCTGGGCGCGCAGGGCGTGCGCTTGCGCCTGCTGGTCGGCCAGCCGACGCCGGACGAGCAGGCCAAGCACGACGAAGGTCGCATCGCCTGGGCCGAGAGCCTGCCGACGCGCTACGCCTTCGGCGACCGGCTGTGCTGGCTGAGTTTCGGGGCGCGGCTGCAGGGCGAGGCGCTGGTCGTCGTGCCGCAGGAAAACAAGCTGGTCTACAACCTGGCGGCGCTCAGCGTCGCGCGGCCGCGCCGCATCGCGTTCTGGGGCCATGGCCGCAACATGCAGAGCCGTGCGCCCGAGGGCTGGCGCGAGCGCTTCAAGCAGTCGACGATCCGCGCGGTGGATTGGTGGTTCGCGTACACGCAGCTGACCGTGCCGCTGCTGCAGGCGGCGCGCTTCGATGCCGGGCGCATCACCGTGCTCGACAACGCCGTCGACACGCGCACGCTGGCCCAGCAGTGGCAGGCCGCCGCCGCGCAGCGCGACGCCGTGCGTGCGCGGCTGCAGCTCGAGGCCGCGGCGCCGGTGGGCGTGTTCGTCGGCTCGCTGTACCCGGACAAGCGCCTGCCCTTCCTGCTGCAGTGCGCGGCGCGCATGCGTGAGCGCCTGCCGGGCTTCCAGCTGTTGATCGTCGGTGACGGGCCTTCGCGCGACGAGGTGCAGCGCTTCGCCGCGCAACAGCCCTGGGTGCGCTGGCTCGGCATGCTGCGCGGCGCCGAGAAGGCCGAGGTGCTGGCCGTGGGCGACCTGCTGCTGAACCCGGGCCTGGTCGGGCTGGGCATCCTCGATGCGTTCGCTTGCCGCATCCCGATGGTCACCACCGACTGCGGCATCCACTCGCCCGAGATCTGCTACCTCGAGTCCGGCGTCAACGGCCTGATGACGGCCAACGACGAGGCCGCGTATGTCGAAGCGGTGCTGCAACTGCTGACCAACCCCGAGCAGCGCGCGCGGCTGGCGCAAGGCTTGCAAGCCAGTGCGCGACGCTACACGATCGAAAACATGGCGGGCCATTTCTGCGACGGCATCCTGCGTTGCATCGAGCTGGCGCCGAGCGCGTCGCGCGTGCCGGCCTGACGATGAAAGTGCTGTTCGATGTCTTCGAACTCGACCGCGGCCATGGCAACAGCCTGGGCATCTTTCGCTACGCCCAGGAATTGTTCCAGGGCCTGCAGGCGCATGCCTCGCCCGAGTTCGAGCTGGTGCTGGCCGGGCACGGCGGCAATGCGGCGGACTTTCCGGTCACCACGCCGCATGCACGGGTGCTGCAGGTGGCCGATCACTATCCGCGCCATGCGCAGCGCTTGCGCTGGCGGGTGCTGGGTGCGCGCCAGGCCATGGCGCGCAGCGGCGCGCAGCTGTACTTCTCGCCCAAGGGCTTCCTGCCCTGGCTCGGTGCGCGGCGATCGGTGATCGTGGTGCACGACCTGATTCCGCTGTGGTACGCCGAAGCGCATCCGCAACACTTTCGCGGGCCGCAGCGCTGGCTGGTGAACCACGGGCTGCGCACCGCCTGCCGGCGCGCCGACGAGCTGATCACGATCTCGGCCGCATCGGCGGTGGACATTGCGCGGCGCACCGGCCGCACGCGCCATGTGCACGTGATCCACAACGGGCTGGCGCCGGTGGCCGAGCCGGCGGTGGCGTCCGAGGCGCCGCGGGGCGACTACCTGTTCTCGGTGGGCTCGGCGCTGCCGCACAAGAACCTGGCCGGCGTGCTGGCGGCCTACCGCGCCTATCGGCAACTGAGCGAGCGGCCGCTGCCGCTGGTCATCTGCGGCGCGCCCGACACCGGCGAGCCCTTCGTCACCAGCGTGCGCGGCCTCGGCGAGCAGGCCTTGCAGGCGCACTACCGCGGCGCCGCGGCCTTCGTCTTCCTGTCGCGCGCCGAGGGCTTCGGATTCCCGCCGCTGGAAGCCATGCAGCATGGCGTGCCGGTGGTCTGCTCCGACATCCCGGCGCTACGCGAGGTGACGCAGGGCAAGGCGCTGCTGGTGAACCCCGACGACAGCCGCCAGGCGGCCGAAGCCCTGTTGCGCGCCACCACCCCTGGCGAAGCCCGCGAGCGCCTGCGCGAGGAAGGCCAGGTCACCGCCGCGCAGTACCGCTGGGAGCACTGCGCACGCCAGGTCTTCGACGTGCTGCGCGCCACTGCGCTCCGATGACATGAACCGATCCGACACAGCCCAGATCGCCGGCATCCCGATCTCGCTGGCCGCGCACGAAGTCGTGATGGCCGACGTGGCCGAGCGCATCCGGCGGCGCGAGCCGCACGGCAGCATCTCGATCACCAACACCGAGTCGATGTACCACGCGCTGCGCCGGCCCGCCCACCTGCGCTACATCCGCCAGGCGCGGCATTCGCTGTGCGACGGCGTGGGCGTGATCGTTGCCGGCTGGTTCTGGGGCCTGCGCGTGCCGCGCTACAACGGGCCGATCCTGCAGCTCGATTGCAGCGAGCAGGGTGTGGCCGCCGGCTGGCGCCACTTCTACCTCGGTGGCAAGGAAGGCGT
>NZ_JBGAGA010000075.1:0-30780 GCF_044226965.1 Aquabacterium sp.
GCGCCGAGCTCTCGATGCGCCGCAACACGCCGCTCACCAGCCAGGTGCTGGGCATCTCGCCGGGCCTGCCGGCGCAGGGCGAGACCAAGGGCCCGCGCGGCGACACCTGGCATGCGCTGCTCAACGGCCTGGGCACGGTGGGCAAGACGCCGCTGTTCGACAGCGCCACCTGGGCTGCCGAATTCGTCGCTTCCGGCTGGAGCAAGGTGCGCAGCGGCGAGAACCTGTTCAACGCCGTCGGCTTCGCGCCCTGCAAGGGCAAGGACAAGTGGGACGGCTGCGCCACGCGCGACTACTACGGCATCGGCCTCGCCTTCACGCCCAGCTGGTACCAGGTGCTGCCGGGCGTGGACCTCTCCGCGCCGCTCACCTACGCCATCGGCCTGAAGGGCAATGCGGCCACCGTGTTCGGCGGCAGCGAGGCCAACGGCAACTACAGCATCGGCTTGTCGGCGGACCTGCAGCAGAAGTACCGCTTCGACCTGAAGTACATCGACTACCTCGGCCGCTACAAGGACAACGGCACCGCCGTCACGGCGCAGAACGGCTTCACCACGCTGCTGCGCGACCGCGGCTTCGTGAGCCTGACCTTCAAGACCACCTTCTGAACCCGAGCCCGGAGACCGCCATGCACCACCGCATCACGATGCTGACCCTGGCCGCGCTGCTGAGCCTGGGCACCGCCGCCACCACGCACGCCGCCATCAGCGCCGACGAAGCCAAGGCCCTGGGCCAGAGCCTCACCGCCATCGGCGCCGAGAAGGCCGGCAACAAGGACGGCACCATTCCCGCCTACACCGGTGGCCTCACCAGCGCGCCGGCCGGCTTCAAGCCCGGCGACGGCGTGCGGCCCAACCCGTTTGCGGCCGACAAGCCGCGGCTGCAGATCGACGCGAAGAACATGGCCGCCCATGCCGCGCAGCTGACCGAAGGCAGCAAGGCGCTGCTGCAGAAGTACCCCACGTTCCGCATCGACGTGTACCCCACGCAGCGCAGCGTGGCCTTCCCGAAATGGGTGGCCGACAACACCGCGAAGAACGCGCTGCGCGCGAAGACGCTGAACGACGGCCGCTCGATCGAAGGTGCGCATGCCGGCTTCCCGTTCCCGCTGCCGAAGAACGGCTACGAGGCGATGTGGAACCACCTGCTGCGCTTCAACGGCCAGGCCTATGAGGCCAAGTACCGCAACCTGAACGTCGATGCCAGCGGCCGCGTCACGCTGGCCACCGAAGGCATCAGCGTGCAGGAATATCCGTTCTGGGACCCGGCGAAGACGGGCGCCGAGACCTTCTGGCGCATCAAGCTCACCTACACCGGCCCGGCACGCCGCGCCGGCGAGGCGCTGATGCTGGTGGACCCGCTGGACATCGGCGCGAAGGACCGCCGCGCCTGGAGCTACCTGCCCGGCCAGCGCCGCGTGAAGGTGGCGCCCGACTTGGGCCACGACACGCCGAACCCCGGCACCGCCGGCGCGACGACCTTCGACGACACCTTCATCTTCAACGGCTCGATGGACCGCTTCGACTTCAAGCTGGTGGGCAAGAAGGAGATGCTGGTGCCCTACAACGCCTATGCCGCGGTGTACCAGGCCAAGCAGGACGAACTGCTCAAGCCCAACCACCTGAACCCCGACTTCGTGCGCTGGGAACTGCACCGCGTGTGGGTGGTGGAGGCCACGCTGAAGGAAGGCAAGCGCCATGTCTACGGCAAGCGCACCTTCTACCTGGACGAGGACAGCTGGGCCGCGCTGGCCAGCGACGAGTACGACGCGCGCGGCCAGCTCTGGCGCACCGGCTTCGCCTACATGGCGCCCAGCTACGACGTGCCGGCCCCGTACACCGACATGTTCGGCCACTACGACCTGGTGGCGCGGGTGTATTCGCTGACCGGCTACATCGCCGAGACCGGCGGCCTGCGCCACGGCAAGCCGTTGCCCGAGCGCGAATGGACCGCCGACGCGCTGGCCGGCGCCGGCATCCGCTGACGCCTGAAAGACGCGGCCACTTCAAGCGGAGATCTGCGATGAGCCTGCTGCACCGACGCCACCTGATCGCCGCCGCGCTGGGCTGGCCGCTGCTGCGCAAGGCAAACGCTGCCGAGGCGCCTGCGGCCATCACGGTCGCCACGGCCGGCGCCTCCGCAGCCCGCCCGCGCGACGTGCTGGAAACCCCCGCGCTGCTCAGCCCGCTGGCGCCGCGCCAGCTGCTCAACGGCCTGGCGCTGGCGGGCCGCCGCGTGGTGGCGGTGGGCCAGCGCGGGCACGTGCTGCTGTCGGACGACGCGGGCGCCCGCTGGCGGCAGGCGCCGGTGCCGGTCAGCTCCGACCTGGTGGCGGTGCACTTCGCCGATGCCCGGCTTGGCTGGGCCGTGGGCCACGACGGCGTGCTGCTGCACAGCGCCGATGGCGGCGAGACCTGGCAGCGCCAGCACGACGGCCGCAGTGCCGGCCCGCAGGGCACCGAGACGCCGCTGCTGGATGTGTGCTTCCGCGATGGCCGCTCTGGTTATGCGATAGGCGCATTCGGCCTGATGCTGCGCACCGACGACGGCGGCGCGCACTGGACGCCGGCGCCCGAGGCCATCGACAACCCGAAGAACCTGCACCTGTACGCGCTGCGCAGCGCCGGCGACACCTTGCTGGCCGTCGGTGAACAAGGCCTGGCGCTGAAGCTCGACGCCGCCGCGCAACGCTGGCGCGCCTTGCAGCTGCCCTACGGCGGCACGCTGTTCGGCCTGCTGGCCGCCGGCCGCAGCGTGCTGGCTTTCGGCCTGCGCGGCACCGTGCTGCGCAGCACCGACGGCGGCCAGCAATGGCAGACCATTCCCACCGGCCTGAGCGTCGGCCTGACGGCCGGCACCGTGCTGGCCGATGGCCGCATCGTGCTGGCCAGCCAGGCCGGCCACCTGATCGCCAGCCGTGACGAGGGCGCGAGCTTCGCGCCGCTGGTCACCACGGGCGACCGGCCGCTGCCGGCCGCCGCGCTGATCGAGGCCGCCCCCGGCACGCTGGTGCTGGCCGGCCCGCGCGGCGTGCAGTCGCTGCCGCTTCGCAGCTGAAGGAGACCCATCCCATGCATGCCACCGCCTCCGCGGGCGCGCTGCCGCATCCGGCCGCGCCGGGATCGGCTGCCGCCGACGGCTTCGACCCGCAGTCCGGCTCGCGCCTGGAGCGCACGGTGTTCAACCACCGCGGCCTGGTGCTGCTGGCCTGCGCGCTGCTGACCCTGCTGCTCGGCGCGCTGGCGGCCACGCGGCTGGGGCTGAACGCCAGCTTCGACAAGATGATCCCGCGCGGCCACCCGTACATCCAGAACTACCTGGCGCACCGGGCCGACCTGCGCGGGCTGGGCAATGCGCTGCGCATCGTGGTCGAGAACCCGAACGGCGATGTCTATGACGCCCAGTACCTGGCCCAGCTGAAGACGCTGCATGACGAGGTGTTCCTGGTGCCGGGCGTCGACCGGGCGTGGCTGAAGTCGCTGTGGGCGCCGGCGGTGCGCTGGACCGAGGTGACCGAGGAAGGCTTCCGCGGCGGCCCGGTGATGCCCGACCGCTACGACGGCAGCGCCGCCAGCACCGAGCAGCTGCGCGCCAACATCGCGCGCGCCGGGCTGGTCGGCAGCCTGGTCGGCACCGATTTCAAGTCGAGCATGCTGGTGGTGCCGTTGCTGGACCAGGACCCCGGCACCGGCCAGCGGCTGGACTATCGCGCATTGTCAGCGGCCATCGAGCAGATCCGCCAGAAGGCCGAAGCGCCGGGCGCCGACGGTCGGCCGGCGCTGCGCCTGCACAGCATCGGCTTCGCGATGCTGGTGGGCGAGCTGATCCAGGGCCTGCGCCAGGTGGCGCTGTACTTCGGCATCGCGGCGCTGATCGCGCTGGCCATCCTGTACGGCTACACCCGCTGCGCGCGCAGCACCGCGCTGGTGATCGGCTGCTCGCTGGTGGCGGTGGCCTGGCAGCTCGGGCTGATGGCCGCACTGGGCGCGGCGCTGGACCCGTACTCGATCCTGGTGCCCTTCCTGGTGTTCGCCATCGGCGTGAGCCATGGCGCGCAGAAGATGAACGGCATCATGCAGGACATCGGCCGCGGGGCGCGGCGCGAGGTGGCTGCGCGCTACACCTTCCGCCGCCTGTTCCTGGCTGGCCTGACCGCGCTGCTGGCCGATGCGGTGGGCTTCGCGGTGCTGATGATGATCGACATCGAGGTGATCCGCGAGCTGGCGCTGTCGGCCAGCCTCGGCGTCGCGGTGCTGATCGTCACCAACCTGATCCTGCTGCCGGTGCTGCTGTCCTACCTGGGCGTCAGCGATGCGGCCGCCGCGCGCGCCGCGCAGGCCGACGAGGGCGGCAGCAGCGGGCTCGTCGACCGCGCCTGGCACGGCATCGGCCGCTTCGTCGAGCGGCGCTGGGCCATCGGCGCGCTGGCGGTGGCCGCGCTGCTCACCGCGGGCGCCTACGGCCTGAGCCGGCAGCTGCAGATCGGCGACCTCGATGCCGGCGCGCCGGAGCTGCGCACCAGCTCGCGCTACAACCGCGACAACGCCTACATCACCGGCCACTACACGCTGTCCAGCGACAGCTTCGCGGTGATCGTCAAGACGCCGAAGGAAGGCTGCCTGCAGTACGACACGCTGGTCGAGGCCGACCGCCTGGCCTGGCAGCTGCAGCAACTGCCCGGCGTGCAGACCACGGTGGCGCTGACCAATGCGGTGCGGCAGATCACCGCCGGCAGCAACGAGGGCAGCCCGAAGTGGCTGACGTTGGCGCGCAACCAGGACATGCTGAACTACGCCGCGCAGCAGGCCAGCGTGAACAACCCGGACCTGTTCAACACCGACTGCTCGGTGATGCCGGTGATCGCCTACCTGGCCGACCACCGCGCCGGCACGCTGGACCGGGTGCTGCAGGCCAGCGCCGATTTCGCCGCCGCGCACAGCACGCCCGAGCGTCAGTTCCTGCTGGCCGCGGGGCCGGCCGGCATCGAGGCGGCCACCAACATCGTCGTGCACCAGGCCTGGACGCGCATGCTGCTGGGCGTGTACGCGGCGGTGGCGCTGCTGTGCCTGGTCACCTTCCGCAGCTGGCGCGCGGTGCTGGTGGCGCTGCTGCCGCTGATGATCACCTCGGTGCTGTGCGAGGCGCTGATGGTGCTGCTGGGCATCGGCGTCAAGGTGGCCACGCTGCCGGTCATCGCGCTGGGCGTGGGCATCGGCGTCGACTACGCGCTGTACCTGCTGAGCGTGCAGCTCGCGCAGCAGCGCCAGGGCGTGCCGCTGGGCGAGGCCTATGCGCGTGCGCTGCGCTTCACCGGCCGCGTCGTCGCGCTGGTGGGCATCACGCTCGCCGCCGGTGTCATCACCTGGGCCTTCTCGCCCATCAAGTTCCAGGCCGACATGGGCCTGCTGCTGGCCTTCATGTTCGTGCTGAACATGGTGGGGGCGGTGGTGCTGATTCCGGCGCTGTCGCACTTCCTTTTGGCGAAGCGGGCTTGACCCGGAACGGCCGGGCAGCGACTCAGCCGGTCTTCCGGCCCCCCGGCCGAAGCGCCTGCTGGAGTTGGTCGAGCGGCTTCCTGAACCATGCGGCCACGCCGGGTTGCTGCTGCAGCGCATGCTGCGCCAGTGCGCCCAATGCTTCGGCACGTTGGCGATCGCCGGCCTTCAGTGCGCACAAGGCGGCCGTGGCCCGCACGCGCGCAAGGCTGGGCGAGAGCTCCGATTCCTGCGATGCGACGGCCGCGATCCATGCGGACAGCAGACTCAAGCCGCTTGCGGCCTGGCCTGCTGCGCAGAGCGCCTCGCCGCGTACCGCGTGAAGTGCGAAGGTCGAGTTCTCCTCGTTGGCCGCTTCATCGGCCGCCGCGGCGGGCAGGGCCTGCAGCGCGCCGGCAGGATCGCCGGCTTCAAGACGGATGCGGGCCAGTTCACGGGGAATGGCCTTCGCGAAATCGGCGCCGTGTTCGGCATCGCTTTTCTGCTCACCGAATGTCGGCGCGTCTTTCAGCCATTGCGCGGCCGGTTCGACTCGGCCCTGCATCATCAGGTTGTGCGCGACGGCCACCCAGTCGTAGGCGGCCCAGGGCTCGCTCTTGAAGCCCAGGGATTCCCGCAGGCCCTTGGCGATGCGCAGGTCTCGGTCCGCTTCGTCGTGCCGGCCCACCATCATGGCGGCCCTGCCCATCGCTTCAGCGTAGTCCCACAGTACCCATTGGCGATCGGTGGCCGCCCGCAGGATGGGAATGGCCGAGTCGAGGTGGCGGTAGGCTGACTCGACCCTGCCATGGTCCAGCTCCACCGTCGCCAACAGGTAGCGGATGTTGGCTGCCAGCGCCGGCGGCGCCGCGGGCCCGAATCGCTGCACGGTCGCCAGGCCATCCTCGAACATCTTGATGACTTGAGCGAACGGCAGAGTCGATGCACCGCCGCCGAAAGCCAGGTAGTTGGCGGTGAGCAGGGCCGCACGCAATTGCCCGATCTCGCCGGCGCTGCGCAGTCGGCGCAGCGCGTCTTCATAGACGCCGCGCGCTTCGTCCTTGCGACCGACCTGGCTCAACCAACGGGTCAGCTCCGTCATCGTTCGCAGCGTGAAATCGGAAGACTCGCCCTCCACCGTGGACGCCATGGCGATCGCGGCGCGCGTGAGCGGGAAGGATTCGTCGGTCCTGTCGGTGCCGTACAGCGCCAGGGCTTTCAGCCTGAGCAGCCGGGCACCGCCCATGCTGGGCACATGCGGGTCCGCGAACTTCGAGCGCGAGAGTTCGTCGACCGCCTGCCGGGCTCGATCGCGCTGGCTGTTGGCCGACAACAGCGTGGCATGCAGCGCCCGGGCGTCGAAGGCCAGGGCGCTGCCGGGCTCGAGCAGGCTGACCGCTTCTTCGGCGCGGCCGAGTGCATCGGCCGCCTTGCCATCGCGTGCCAGCGCGTCGGCGAGCAGCATCAGCCCGCGCGCTCTGTCTTCGGGCGGCGCGGCGCCACGCTCGATGGCCTGCAACTGGCGCGAGGTGAACTGCACCGCCGCGCGGGTGATGCCGAGCTCGGCATACACCTGCCCCAGCGCACCGAACATTTGCGCCTGCAGATCGGGCTGACCTGAGAACCGTGTGTCGATCAGCTTCGCCGCCGGCTCGATGACCTGTCCGGTCGAGAGGGACTCTGCGGAAGCGTTGGCGTTCAGGCTCGATTGGGCGCTGACCTTGAACATTTCCGAGACGAATTGCGTGACCATGCGGGCGCGATCGGCCTGCTGTGCAGCGCGCTGCGCCTGGACCCATGCGACCGAGCCACCGACCACCAAGCTGCCGGCGATCACCGAGCCCGCTGTCAGCGGCAGCCAGTGCCGGGCAGCGGCCTTGCGCAGCCGATACACCGCACTGTCGGGCCGCGCACTCACGGTCTGTCCGTTCAGGTGGCGCTCGATGTCCTGCGCCGGGGCATCGGCGCTGGCGTAGCGCCGTGCGGTGTCGCGCTGCATCGCCTTGGCGAGGATCGCGTCGATCTCTCCGCGCAGCGCCGCCGCCGTCGGGCGGTCGGCTGCGCGGCTGCTGGCCGGCGGCGCATCGCCCTGCAGGATGGCTTCTTCCATCGCGCCCAGCGTGCCGCGCCGCGGCGCGATCGGCAGCGTGCCACTGAGCAGTTCGTACAGCAGCACGCCCAGGCTGTAGACATCGGACTGCACCGTGATCGGCTCGCCCGCCACCTGCTCCGGGCTGGCGTAGTGCGGCGTCATCACGCGACCCTGCTGCTGCGTCAGGCCGGTGTCGCCAGGGGCCGCATCCGCCAGCAGCTTGGCAATGCCGAAGTCGAGCAGGTGCGCCTGTCCGTCCGCACTCACCAGCACATTCGAGGGCTTGAGATCGCGATGCACCACGAGCCGGCCATGGGCATAGGAGACGGCCCGGATGACCTGCAGGAACAGGTCGAGCCGGGCCCGGACATCCAACTGTCGCATGCGGCACCAGGCATCGATGGGCACGCCGTCGATGTACTCCAGCGCCAGGAAGGGCCGGCCCCGCTCATCGACACCGGCGTCGTACAGCCGCGCGATGTGCGGATGCTCCAGCCGCGCACCGATGTCGCGCTCGCGCGCCATGCGCTGCGCCAGGCCGGCGCCCCAGGCCAGCCGTGGCAGCTTGAGTGCCACCTGACGCTTGAAGGCGCCGTCGGCACGCTCGGCCAGCCAGACGCTGCCCATGCCCCCGCGGCCGAGCTCGCGCAGCAGCCGGTACGGCCCGATGAGGTCGCCTTCCGCGGCCACCGATTCGTCTGCCGCGTCCAGCCGCGGCAGGCTGGCCAGGCGCTCGTCGCGGCTGAGGTCGGGTGCGGCCGCCAGCATGTCCTGCAGCACCGGCGCATGTCGCTGCATCTCGGGCGGCAGGGTCCGCAGCCAGGCATCGCGCTCGATCGGGGACAGCGCCAGCGCTTCATCGAGCAGGCGGCTGACGATGGCAATGTCGGCAGGGTTCAGGGCCATGACAGGAGCCTCGGCGGTACTTTCCCAAGCTACCAGACGGTGTGCGCCTCGCCAACCGGACATCGGCATCCGCAGCGTGAACAGCCCCTAGCCCGACTGGCGCAGGCGCAGCTCCGGCTCCGCCAGGTAGGTCTGGCGCTTCAGGTGGGGGTTGGCCATGCGCTTCATCAGCAGCGCCGCGGCCTGTTCGCCGAGTTCGCCGGGGTGGATGTCCATCGTGCTCAGCGGCGGGTTCGAGTGCGCGGCGTCGAGCACGTTGTCGAAGCCCATCAGCGCGAAGTCGGTGCCGGCGCGCAGCCCGCGCTCGCCCAGCGCGGCCAGGGCGCCGAGGGCGCTGATGTCGTTGTAGCAGACGGCCGCCGTCGCGCCGGTGCGGCGCTCGAGCAGGGCCGCCATCGCGGCGTGGCCGCCGGCGCGCGTGGGGCTTTCGGGCACGACCAGGCGCTCGTCGAAGGCGATGCGGGCCTGGGTCAGCGCCTGGCGGTAGCCTTCGAGCCGCTCTTCGTACACCACGCCCGACTGTCCCCCCAGGAAGGCGATGCGGCGATGACCGCGCTCGATCAGGTGGCGGGTCGCGGTGGCCAGGCCCTTCGCGTTCTGCGAGCCGACGAAATCGTAGGTGCCGCTGCCCAGTGATCGCACCATGATCACCAGCGGGATGCCCCACTGCTGGATCTCCTTGGGCAGCGTCTTCGGCGTGCCGATGGCCGGGCACAGCACGATGCCGGCGGCATTGTGTTCGCGCATCGACTGCAGCACGCGCTGCTGGCGCTCGAAGTTGTCGTGCGTGTGGGCCATGAACACCACATGGCCGGCATCGACCAGGCAACGCTCGATGCCCACCAGCACCTCGGCGAAAAACGGGTTCATCAGGTCGTTGATGACGACGCCGATGGTGTTCGACGACTTGCGCCGCAGTTCGGCCGCGCGGCGGTTGTAGACGTAGCCCAGGCGTTGCGCTTCGGCGCGCACGCGCTGTGCCGTCTCGTCGCGGATCAGCGTGCTGCCTTGCAGCACCAGCGAGACCGTCGACTTCGACACCGCCGCGGCCTCGGCCACGTCCATGATCGTCGGCGCGCGCGCCGGCCCTTCGTTCTTCTTCGTCATGTTCGGGGTTTTCCCTGGATGCCCGTGATTGTGCTTGACCGGAAATTGGAACGTTCCAATAATTCATTCAACCGTTCCAATGAGTCTAGCGATTCCACACCAGATGAACAGCACCGCAGCAGTGGCGGGGTGGGGCCTGATCGGCGCCAGCACCATCGCCCGGCAGTACATGGTGGACGCCATCCGCGCACAGCCCGGCCACGCCGTGGTGGCCGTGGCCAGCGGCGACGCAGCGCATGCGCGGGCCTTCGCGGCCGAGCTCGGCATCCCCCGCGTGCATGCCAGCGTGGCCGCGCTGCTGGCCGACCCCGCGGTGCAGGTGGTCTACATCAGCAGCACCAACGATCAACACGAGCCGCAGGTGCTCGCGGCGGCGGCGGCCGGCAAGCACGTGCTGTGCGAGAAGCCGCTGGCGCTGTCGCTCGCCGCTGCGCGCGGCATGGTGGCCGCCTGCGCCCGCGCCGGCGTCCTGATGGCGACGAACCACCACCTGCGCAATGCCGCCAGCCATCGGCGCCTGCGCGAGCTGGTCCGGGCCGGGGCCATCGGCCGGCCGCTGGCGGCGCGCGTCTTCCACGCGGTGCAACTGCCGCCCGCGCTGCAGGGCTGGCGCGTGGCCCGCCCCGAGGCCGGCGGCGGCGTGGTGCTCGACATCACGGTGCACGACATCGACACGCTGCGCTTCGTGCTCGATGCCGAGCCGATCGAAGCCGTGGCGCTGGCCCAGCACGCCGGCATGGCCCACGCGGGCCTGGAGGACGGCGTGATGGCCGTGCTGCGCTTCGACAACGGCGTGGTCGCGCAGCTGCACGACGGCTTCACGATCGCCCATGCCGGTACCGGCATCGAGGTCCATGGCGAGCGCGGCTCGCTGATCGGCCGCGACGTCATGACGCAGCGCCCGGTCGGCACGCTGACGCTGCGCGACGCCGAGGGCGAGCACCCGATCGCGCTGCAGCACGAGGACCTCTACGTGCGCGGCGTGGCGGCCTTCTGCGCCGCGCTGCGCGGCGAAGGCGCACCGGCGGCCACTGGCGAGGACGGCGTGCGCTCGCTGGCCGGCGCGCTGGCGGTGCGCGAGGCCTGCGCCAGCGGAAGCGCGGTGCGCATCGACCGCCTGCTCGCGCAGGGCGTGGCCGAACAAGACGCAGCCGAGCAGAACGCCGCGGACCAGATCACCGCCAACCAGAACGGGGCCGCGGCATGAAGCTCATCAGCGCCGACCAGGCCGCCGCGCTGCTGCGCGATGGCGACGTCGTCAGCGTCAGCTCGTCCAGCGGGCTGGGCTGTCCGGACAAGGTGCTCGCCGCGATCGGTGAGCGCTTCGAGCGCGAAGGCGCGCCGCGCGCGCTGACGATGCTGCACCCGATCGCCGCGGGCGACCTCTACGGCATCCGCGGCATCGACCACCTGGCGCGACCGGGTCTGCTGCGCCGCGTGCTGGCGGGCTCGTACCCCAGTGGCCCGTCGTCGCTGCCGATGCCGGCGATCTGGCGCATGGTGATCGACAACCAGGTCGAGGCTTTCAACCTGCCCAGCGGCCTGATGTTCGACATGCACCGCGACGCCGCGGCACGCCGCCCCGGCGTGCTGACGCAGGTGGGCATCGGCACCTTCGTCGATCCGCTGCTGCAGGGCTGCGCGATGAACGAGGCGGCCGCGCATTCGGCGCCGGTGGTGCGGCGGGTCGATTTCGACGGCCGGCCCTGGCTGTACTTCCCGGCGGTGGTGCCGCAGGTGGCGATCATCCGCGCGACCACGGCCGACGAGCGCGGCAACCTGAGCTACGAGCATGAAGGCGCGCTGCTCGGCGGGCTGGAGCAGGCCCTGGCCGCGCGCAACAACGGCGGCCTGGTGATCGCGCAGGTCAAGCGCGTGGTGAAGGCCGGCAGCCTGCGTCCGCACGACGTGCACGTGCCCTGCAACCTGGTCGACCACATCGTCGTCGACCCCGCGCAATGGCAGACCACGCAGACGCCCTACGACCCCGCCATCAGCGGCGAGGTGGTGCAGCCGGAGTCGGCGTTCGAGCTGCAGGCCTGGGGGCCCGAGAAGGTGATCGCCCGCCGCGCGGCGATGGCGCTGCACACCGGCAGCAGCGTCAACCTTGGCTTCGGCATCTCGGCCAACGTGCCGCGCATCCTGCTCGAGGAAGGGCTGCACGGCGCGGTGACCTGGGCCATCGAGCAGGGCGCGGTGGGTGGCATGCCGCTGCTGGGCTTTGCCTTCGGCTGCGCGTCGAACGCGGACGCCATCGTCTCGTCGCCGAACCAGTTCACCTACTTCCAGGGCGGTGGCTTCGACGCCACGCTGCTGTCCTTCCTGCAGGTGGACGGCGACGGCAGCGTCAATGTCTCGAAGCTCGGCGCCAAGCCTTACCTCACCGCGGGCTGTGGCGGCTTCGTCGACATCACCGCGCATGCCCGGCGCATCGTCTTCTCGGGCTTCTTCACCGCGGGCGCACAGCTCGAGGTCGGCGACGGCCGGCTGCGCATCCTGCAAGAAGGCCGCAGCCGCAAGTTCGTGCAGGCCAGCGAACACATCACCTTCAGCGGCCGCGTCGCGCGGGAGCGTGGCCAGCAGGTCAGCTACGTCACCGAGCGCTGCGTGATCGACCTGGCGGCCGAAGGCCTGGTCGTGCGCGAGATCGCCCCCGGCATCGACCTGGAACGCGATGTACGCGGCCAGTCCGAGGTGCCGCTGCTGCTGGCGCCCGACCTGAAGCTGATGGACGCGGCGCTGTTCCGGCCCGAGCCCTTCGGCCTGCGCCTGGGCGAGCCGGTGAAGGGAGCGCGCCATGTCTGAAGCCGACGTGCGCTTCGAGCGCGAGGGCGCCATCGCATGGGTCACGCTGGCGCGTCCGGCCAAGCTGCATGCGCTGACGCCGGCGATGCTGGACCGCCTGGAGCAGATCGCGCGCGCCATCGATGCCGACGTCGCGCTGCGTGCGGTGGTGCTGACGGCCGAAGGCGAGCGCGCCTTCTGCGTCGGGGCCGACATCGGCGCCTGGTCCGCGCTGCCGCCGCTGGACATGTGGCGCCAGTGGACGCGCCGCGGCCACCAGGTGTTCGACCAGTGGGCCCGGCTGCGCCAGCCGGTGATCGCGGCGCTCAACGGCCACGCGTTCGGCGGCGGGCTGGAACTGGCGATCACTGCCGACCTGCGGCTGGCCAGCACCGGCGCCGAATTCGCGCTGCCCGAGGCGTCCATCGCCACCTGCCCGGGCTGGTCCGGCTCGCAGCGCCTGGTGCGGCTGGTGGGTCCGGCGCAGGCCAAGTACCTGGCGCTGGGCGGCCAGCGCATCGGCGCGGAGCGGGCCCTGGCCTGCGGCCTGGTGCACGAGCTGCACCGGCCCGAAGCCTTGCTCGCCGCGGCCCGCGCGCTGGCCGAGGCCATTGCCGCCCGCGCGCCGGTAGCGGTGCAGCTCACCAAACAGCTGATTGACGCGGCCACCGGCGAGGGCACCGCGGCGGCGCTGGAGGGCATGGCCGGGGCGCTCTCGGCCAGCACCGCCGACGCCGCGGAAGGCCTGGCGGCTTTCCGCGAGCGCCGGCCGGCCCAATTCCGCGGCCAGTGAACCGGCGGCTCACGCATCCCGACTTCGAACCCGACATGAACCCCTGCGACCTTTCTTCTTCCTCTGCAGCCGAGCTGCTGGCCCGGCCACCGTATGCCGGCCGCCTGCTGATCGACGGCGACTGGGCCGATGCGCGCGACGGCGCCACGCTCGAACGTCGATCGCCGGCGCATGACGTGCTGGTGGCGCGCTACGCGCAGGCCGGCGTGGCCGAGGCGCAGGCGGCCATCGGTGCTGCGCGGCGCGCCTTCGACAGCGGCCCCTGGCCGCGCATGAAGGGTGCCGAACGCGCCGCGCTGCTGCGCCGCGTGGCCGACGGCATCGTCCGCCACCAGGAGCGCCTGGCGCTGCTGGAAACGCTGGAGAACGGCAAGCCGCTGGCGCAATCGCGTGCCGAGATCGCCGCGGCGGCCGAGCTGTGGCACTACGCCGCCGCGCTGGCGCGGCAGCTCAAGGGCGACAGCTACGACACGCTGGGCGAAGACACGCTGGGCGTGGTGCTGCGCGAGCCGGTGGGCGTGGTCGGCATCATCACGCCGTGGAACTTCCCGTTCCTGATCGTCAGCCAGAAGCTGCCGTTCGCGCTGGCTGCCGGCTGCACTGCGGTGGTCAAGCCGGCCGAGGTGACCTCGGGCACGACGGTGATGCTGGGCGAGATCCTGCTGGAGGCCGGCCTGCCGGCGGGCGTGGTCAACATCCTGGTCGGCACCGGGCCGGTGGTCGGCGAGACCCTGGTCACCGATGCGCGGGTGGACATGCTGTCCTTCACCGGCTCCACCGCGGTCGGCAAGGCGGCCGTGGCCAAGGCGGCGGGCACGCTGAAGAAGGTGTCGATGGAGCTCGGCGGCAAGAACCCGCAGATCGTGTTCCCCGATGCCGACCTCGAAGCGGCGCTCGATGCCGCTGTCTTTGGCGTGTATTTCAACGCCGGCCAGTGCTGCAACAGCGGCAGTCGGCTGCTGGTGCACGACGCCATCGCTGCCGAGTTCACGGCCGCCGTGGTCGAGCGCTCGAAGCGCGTGCGCATGGGCGATCCGCTCGATGCGCAGACGCAGGTGGGCGCCATCACCACCGAGCGCCAGCTGCACGCCATCGAGGCGCATGTGGGGGCCGCGCGCGAGGCCGGCGCCTGCATCGCGCTGGGCGGCGCGCGCTGCGGTGGCCGCGGCCTGTACTACGAGCCCACCGTCGTCAGCGGCGTCGGGCGCGACATGGCCATCGCGCACGAGGAGGTGTTCGGCCCGGTGCTGGCGGTGCTGACGTTCCGCGACCTGGACGAAGCCGTCGAGTTGGCCAACAGCACCCTGTACGGCCTGTCGGCCGCCGTCTGGAGCCGCGATGTCGACACCTGCCTGGGCGCCGCGCGGCGCATCAAGGCCGGCACCGTCTGGGTCAACACCTTCCTCGAAGGCCATGCCGAGCTGCCCTTCGGCGGCTACCGCCAGAGCGGGCTCGGCCGCGAACTGGGCCGGCATGCGGCCGAGGACTACACCGAAACCAAGACCCTGCACCTGCACCTGGGCCAGCGCACCGACTGGTGGCTGCCGGCCTGAACCTAACCCGACCAAGGAGACGATCGATGACCATCAAGACCGCCATGCTGGCTTTGGGCCTGGCCGCCGGCGCCGCACAGGCGCAACCGCAGCAGATCGAGGTGCTGCACTTCTGGACCTCGGGCGGCGAAGCTGCCGCGCTGAAGGTGCTGAAGGACAAGGTCGAGGCCGATGGCTTCAGCTGGAAGGACATGCCGATTGCCGGTGGCGGCGGCGAGCAGGCGATGACGACGCTGCGCACCCGCCTCAGCGCGGGCGTGCCGCCGACGGCCGTGCTGCTGATGGGCCATGACCTGACCGACTGGGCCAGGCAGGGCGCGCTGGCCGACCTGAACGCCCAGGCCAAGGCCGAGGGCTGGGACAAGGTGGTGCCGGCGGCGGTGCAGAAGTTCTCCAAGTACAACGGCACCTGGGTGGCCGCGCCGATCAACGTGCATGCGATCAACTGGGTCTGGGCCAACAAGGACGTGCTGACCAAGTCCGGCGTGACGTCCGAGCCGAAGAGCTGGGACGAGTTCATCGCCGCGGCCGAGAAGGTGCAGAAGGCCGGCTTCATTGCACTGGCCCACGGCGGCCAGCCCTGGCAGGAGGCCACCATCTTCGACGGCGTGGTGCTCGCCACCGGCGGCGCCGACTACTACCGCAAGGCCTTCATCGAGCTCGACCCGAAGGCGCTGGGCTCGGCCACCACCGAGCAGGTGTTCCAGCGCATGGGCCAACTGCGCAAGCTGGTCGACAAGGACTTCTCGGGCCGCGACTGGAACGTGGCCTCTGGCATGGTGATCAGCGGCAAGGCCGGCTTCCAGATCATGGGCGACTGGGCCAAGGGCGAATTCGTCAATGCCGGCAAGCAGCCGGGCAAGGACTTCCTGTGCTTCCCGCTGCCCGGCACCGCGGGCATGGTGTCCTACCTGTCGAACCAGTTCGCGATGTTCAAGGTCAAGGGCGACAAGGCGGCGGCGCAGGCCAAGCTTGCCAGCGAGATCATGAACCCCGAGGTGCAGTCGGCGTTCAACGTGCTGAAGGGCTCGGTGCCGGCGCGCAGCGACGTCGGCGACAAGGCCTTCGATGCCTGCGGCAAGCGCGACATGAAGGAGCTGGCGCTGGCCACCCAGCATGGCACGCTGGTCGGCTCCATCGCGCATGGCCATGCGGTGCCGGCCTCGATCAAGAACGCGTTCTACGACGTGATCACGCGCCACTTCAACGGCCAGCTCGACGACAAGAAGGCCGTGGCCGCCCTGCTGGCTGCGGCTCGGCAATAACCCCCAAATTGAACAGGAGACGACGATGAAGAAGACGACCCTCGCGCTGGCACTGGCCGCATGGGTGAGCCTGCCCGCGCTGGCGCAGCAGCCGGCCCAGCAGGTGGAGGTGCTGCACTGGTGGACTTCGGGCGGCGAAGCGGCCGCGCTGAAGGTGCTGAAGTCCAACCTCGAGAAGGACGGCATCGGCTGGAAGGACAGCCCGATCGCCGGCGGCGGCGGCGAACAGGCGATGACCGCGCTGCGTGCGCGCGTCAGCGCCGGCATCCCGCCCACCGCGGTGCAGATGCTGGGCTTCGACATCCAGGACTGGGCCAAGGATGGCCGGCTGGCGAACCTGAACGACCTGGCGGCCAAGGAAGGCTGGGACGCGGTGGTGCCCGCGCCGCTGCAGCGCTTCTCCAAGCATGCCGGCCAATGGGTGGCGGTGCCGGTGAACATCCACTCCACCAACTGGGTGTGGGCCAACAAGGAGGTGCTGGCCAAGGCCGGCGTGACGGCCGAGCCCAAGACCTGGGACGAGTTCATCGCCGCGGCCGAGAGCGTGCAGAAGGCCGGCTTCATCGCGCTGGCCCACGGCGGCCAGCCCTGGCAGGAGGCCACCATCTTCGACGGCGTGGTGCTGGCCACCGGCGGCGTCGACTTCTATCGCAAGGCCTTCATCGAGCTCGACCCCGCCGCACTGGCCTCGCCGACGATGGAGAAGGTGTTCCATCGCATGAGCCAGCTGCGCAAGCTGGTCGACAAGGACTTCTCGGGCCGCGACTGGAACGTGGCCTCGGGCATGGTGATCAGCGGCAAGGCCGGCTTCCAGATCATGGGCGACTGGGCCAAGGGCGAGTTCCTGAATGCGAAGAAGGTGCCGGGCAAGGACTTCGCCTGCTTCCGCCTGCCGGGCACCCAGGGCATGGTGTCGTTCAATTCCGACCAGTTCGCGATGTTCCTCGTGAAGGGCGCCGACAAGGTGGCCGCGCAGCAGAAGCTGGCCGCGGCCATCATGGACAAGGGCTTCCAGTCGGCCTTCAACGTGGTGAAGGGTTCGGTGCCCGCGCGCACCGACGTGTCCGACAAGGACTTCGACGACTGCGGCAAGAAGGGCATCAAGGACCTGGCCGAGGCCGCGCGCAAGAACACGCTGGTGGGCTCCATCGCGCACGGGCATGCGGTGCCGGCTTCGCTGAAGAATGCGTTCTACGATGTGATCACGCGCCACTTCAATGGCCAGATCGACGACAAGAAGGCCGTGGCCGCGATGGTCGCCGCAGCCCGCCAGTGAGCCCGGAGCGATGCGCAAGACCTTGCTGCCCAAGCTGCTGATCAGCCCCAGCGTGCTGCTGGTGCTGGTGTGCGTGTACGGCTACATGCTGTTCACGCTGTGGCTGTCGCTCACCGCCTCGACGCTGATGCCGGTGTACGACTACGCCGGCTTCGGCAGCTACCGCCGGCTGTTCGGGCTGGAGAACTGGTCGGTCTCGCTGGGCAACCTGGCGGTGTTCGCGGGGCTGTACATCGGCATCGCGATCGCGATGGGCCTGGGCCTGGCGATCCTGGTCGACCAGAAGCTGCGCGCCGAAGGGCTGTTCCGCTCGATCTTCCTGTACCCGATGGCGCTGAGCTTCATCGTCACCGGCACCGCGTGGAAGTGGCTGCTCGACCCTGGCGTGGGGCTGGAGCGCACCGTGCGCAGCTGGGGCTGGCAGGGCTTCTCGTTCGACTGGATCAAGGACAGCGACATGGCGATCTACTGCGTCGTCATCGCCGCGGTCTGGCAGACCGCCGGCTTCGTGATGGCGCTGTTCCTCGCGGGGCTGCGCGGCGTCGATGCCGAGGTCGTCAACGCGGCGCGGGTCGACGGCGCCCCGCCGTGGCAGATCTACCTGCGGGTGATCCTGCCGCAGCTGGGGCCGGTGTTCCTGTCGGCCTTCGTGATCCTGGCGCACATGGCCATCAAGTCCTACGACCTGGTCATCGCGCTCACCAACGGCGGCCCGGGCCGCTCGACCTGGCTGCCTTCCGTGTTCATGTACCAGTACACCTTCACCCGCAACGAGATGGCCGTCGGCGCTGCCAGCGCGGTGCTGATGCTGGCGGGCATCGGCATCGTCGTGCTGCCCTACCTGGTCGGCGAATACCGAAAGGCGCAACGTGGCTGAGTCGTCTTCCAGGCCGCTGAGCCTGCGCCGCTTCGCGCTGTACGGGGTGCTGGGGCTGATGGCGCTGCTGTTCCTGCTGCCGGTGTACGTGATGGCGGTGAACTCATTGAAGCCGCTGGACGAGATCCGCAACGGCAACCTTCTGGCGCTGCCGCTGGCCTGGACCACCGAGCCCTGGCACGTGGCCTGGAGCACCGCGCAGATCGGCGTGCAGCCGGTGGGGCTGAAACCCTACTTCGTCAACTCGTTCCTGATCGTGGTGCCGGCGGTGGCGCTGTCGGCGCTGATCGGCGCGCTCAACGGCTACATCCTCACGCAGTTCAGGTTCCGCGGCGCCAGCCTGCTGTTCGCGGCGATGCTGTTCTCGGTGTTCATCCCCTACCAGGTGGTGCTGATCCCGATGGCCAAGACGCTCGGGCTGCTGGGGCTGGCGGGCAGCATCGCCGGGCTGGTGCTGGTCAACGTGGTCTACGGCATCGGTTTCACGACGCTGTTCTTCCGCAACTACTACGCTGCCTTTCCGGCGGAGCTGGTGCGCTCGGCGCGCATGGACGGCGCCGGCTTCTTCGGCGTGCTGTGGCACATCCTGCTGCCCAGCAGCGGGCCGATGATCGTCGTCACGGTGATCTGGCAGTTCACCAACATCTGGAACGAGTTCCTGTTCGGCGCGAGCTTCAGCGACTACGCGTCCTACCCGCTGACGGTGGCGCTGAACAACCTGGTGAACAGCTCCACCGGGGTCAAGGAATACAACGTGCATTTCGCCGGTGCGTTCATCGCCGCGGTGCCCACCTTGGTGGTGTACCTGGTGTCCGGCAAGTACTTCGTCCGCGGCCTGATGGCCGGGTCGGTCAAGGGATAAGCGATGGCATCGCTCGACCTCATCAACATCCACAAGAGCTTCGGCGGCACCCAGGTGCTGCAGGACATCTCCATCTCACTGGCCGACGGCGAGTTCCTGGTGCTGGTCGGGCCCTCGGGCTGCGGCAAGAGCACGCTGATGAACATCATCGCCGGGCTCGAGGAACCCTCCGGCGGCCTGGTGCGGCTGGGCGGCAAGGACATCACGCAGGCCGGGCCGGCGGACCGCAACATCTCGATGGTTTTCCAGAGCTATGCGCTCTACCCCAACATGAGCGTGGCCCGCAACATCGAGTTTCCGCTGCAGATGCGCAAGGTGCCCGCCGGGCAGCGGCAGGAGCGGGTGCGCAGCGTCGCGAAGCTGCTGCAGATCGAGCACCTGCTCGACCGCAAGCCGCGGCAGCTCTCGGGCGGCCAGCGCCAGCGCGTGGCCATCGGCCGGGCCCTGGCGCGCGAGCCGCAGCTCTACCTGTTCGACGAGCCGCTGTCCAACCTGGACGCGCAGCTGCGGCTGGACATGCGCACCGAGATCAAGAAGCTGCACCAGCGGCTGAACGCGAGCATCGTCTACGTCACGCACGACCAGATCGAGGCGATGACGCTGGCCACGCGCATCGCGGTGATGAAGGGCGGGGTGCTGCAGCAGCTGGGCACGCCGCACGAGGTCTACAACCGGCCGGCCAACACCTTCGTGGCCGGCTTCATGGGCTCGCCGCGCATGAACCTGGCGCCGGCCACGCTGCGCGCCGAAGACGGCGCGCTGGCGCTGGACATCTGCATCGGCGACCGGCCGCGCGCCCGCATCGCGCTGCCGCCGGCGCTGCCCGCGGCGCTGCGGGCCTATGCCGGCCGCGAGCTGATCGCCGGCATCCGGGCCGAGGCCATCGGCCTGGCCCGGCCCGGCGCCGCCGCGTTGCCGAACCAGAGCCTGGTGGACGCCCGCGTCGAGGTGATCGAGCCCACCGGCGCGGACACGCTGGTGGTGCTGAACATCGGCGGCCAGGAATTCACCGCGCGGCTCGAGCCCGATGTCGAGCTGAGGCCGGGCCAGACCGCCCGCTTCGTGGTGGATCTCGCCAAGCTGGTCTGCTTCGACGCGGCCACCCAGGCCCGTATCGGTTGAGCACCGTGGACGACCCGCAGTTCGACCTGGTGATCATCGGCTCGGGCGTTGGCGGCAGCGCCGTGGCGCACCAGCTGGCCGGCAGCGCCGCGCGCGTGCTGGTGCTCGAGCGCGGCGGCGACCTGCCGCGCGAGCCGCAGAACCGCGACGCCGAGGCCGTGTTCCACCAGCGCCGCTACCAGGCCCACGAGACCTGGACCAGCGGCGCGCGGCCCTTCCGGCCCGGGCAGTTCCATTACGTGGGCGGCCACACCAGCTTCTACGGCGCGGCGATGTTCCGGCTGCGTGAGCGCGACTTCGACGCCACCGAGCACGAGGACGGCCTGTCGCCGGCCTGGCCCGTGCGCTACGCCGAACTGGAGCCCTGGTACGCGCTGGCCGAGCGGCTGTTCGGCGTGCGCGGCCAGGCCGGCACCGACCCCTGCGAGCCGCCGCGCTCGACGCCCTATCCGCACCCGCCGGTGCCGCACGAGCCGGTGATTGCCGCGCTCGAGAAGCGCCTGCGCGCGCTGGACCTGCAGCCGTTCCCGATGCCGATCGCGGTGGACCTGGGCGACGGCGGCCGCTGCGAACGCTGCGGCAGCTGCGACGGCTTTCCCTGCCTCATCGGTGCCAAGGGCGATGCGCGCACGCGCCTGCTGCAGCCGGCGCTGAAGCAGCCCAACGTGATGCTGCAGCCCAACAGCCATGTGCAGCGGCTGCTGGTCGACGACAGCGGGCGGCGCGTCGTGGCGGCCGAGGTGCTGCGCGAAGGCCGGCTCGAGCGGGTGCAGGCGGATCGCTTCGTGCTGAGTGCCGGGGCGGTGCAGTCGGCGGCGCTGCTGCTGCGCTCGGCCGGCCCGCGGCATCCGCAGGGGCTGGCCAACGGCAGTGGCGCGGTCGGCCGCTATTTCATGAGCCACAACTGCACCGCGCTGATGGCCGTCGACCCGCGGCGGCGCAACGACACGCGCCTGCCCAAGACGCTGGCGCTGAACGACTTCTACTTCGGCGACGGCACGCCCGGCGGCCTGCCGCTGGGGCACCTGCAACTGCTGGGCAAGATCCGCGAGCCGATGCTGCGCGGCGTGATGCCGGTCTGGGTACCGCAGGCCGCGCGCCGCTGGCTGGCCGAGCACAGCGTGGACTGGTACGCGATGTCCGAGGACCTGCCGCATGCCGACAGCCGGGTGCAGCTGAACGCCGCCGATGGCATCGACCTGCAATGGCGCCGCACCAACCAGCGCACCCATCGCCTGTTCGTCGCCCGCATGCGGCGGCTGCTGCGGCGGCTGGGCTATCCGCTGGTGCTGGCACGCGCCTTCGGCATCGAGAGCCCGTCGCACCAGTGCGGCACGCTGCGCTTCGGCGACGACCCGGCGCAGTCGGTGCTGGACCCGTGGTGCAAGGCCTGGGACCTGGACAACCTGCACGTGGTGGACGCGAGCTTCTTCCCCTCGTCCGGCGCGGTGAACCCGGCCCTGACCGTGGCCGCGCAGGCCTTGCGCGTTGGTGCGCATCTGCGCGAGGAGATGGCGGCATGACGGCGGTGCGTCCCCTGGCGCTGGTCACCGGCGCCGGCCGCGGCATCGGCGCGGCGATCGCCGACGAACTGGCGCGGCGCGGCTTCGACCTCGCGCTGCTCGACCGCCAGCTCGGCCTGGAGGCCGAGGCACTGCTGGCGCGCGTGCAGGCACAGGGCGCGCAGGCCCGGCTGTTCGCCTTCGACCTGGCCGATGTGGACGGCCACGCTGCGGTGCTCGACGAGGTCAGTGCGTGGGCCGGTGCATGGGGTGGCACGATCGCCTGCCTGGTCAACAACGCCGGCGTGCCGGCGGCCCGCCGCGGCGACCTGCTCGACGTGCAGCCGCAGGCCTTCGACCAGGTGCTGGACATCAACCTGCGCGGCACCTTCTTCCTGACGCAGGCGGTGGCGCGCCGCATGCTGCAGCAGCCGGTCGCGGCGGGCACCGCCGACGCTGGGCCGCGCAGCATCGTCACCATCTCGTCGGTCAGCGCCGAACTGGCCTCGGTGGAGCGGGGCGAATACTGCCTGTCCAAGGCCGGGCTGGGCATGCTGACGCGGCTGTTTGCGCTGCGCCTGGCGGCCGCCGGCATCGCGGTGTTCGAGGTGCGGCCGGGCATCATCCGCACGCCGATGACCGAGGGCGTGGCCGCGGCCTACGACGAACGCATCGCGCAGGGGCTGGTGCCGGCCGGGCGCTGGGGCCAGCCGCAGGACGTGGCCCGCGCGGTGGGCGCGCTGGCCGGCGGTGATCTGGGCTTTGCCACCGGCTCGGTGGTGCATGTGGATGGGGCGCTCTCGGTGCCCAGGCTATGAAGACTTGCGACTACGTCATCGTGGGCGGCGGCTCGGCGGGCTGCGTGCTGGCCCACCGGCTCAGTGCCGAACCGGGGGTGAAGGTGCTGCTGCTCGAAGCGGGCGGCAGCGACCGGCATCCGTTCTTCCACATGCCGGCCGGCTTCGCGAAGATGACCAAGGGCATCGGCGCCTGGGGCTGGTCCACGGTGCCGCAGCGGCACCTGGGCGGCCGGGTGCTGCGCTACACGCAGGCGCGGGTGATCGGCGGCGGCTCGTCGATCAATGCGCAGATCTACACCCGCGGCCATCCGAGCGACTACGACACCTGGGCCAAGCAGGACGGGGCCGTCGGCTGGGGCTACGAGGACGTGCTGCCGTACTTCCGCCGGGCCGAGGACAACGAGCGTTATGACAACCGCTGGCACGGCAGCGGCGGGCCGCTGGGCGTGTCGAACCCCATCAGCCCGCTGCCCATCTGCGAGGCCTTCTTCCGCGCCGGCCAGGCGCTGGGCATGCCGTTCAATCCCGACTTCAACGGCGAGCGCCAGCCTGGGCTCGGCTACTACCAGCTGACCCAGCGCGCCGCGCGCCGCTCGTCAACCGCCACCGCGTACCTGCGGCCGGCGCGGCACCGCGCCAACCTGGAGGTGGTGCTGCAGGCGCAGGCCACGCGGGTGCTGCTGGAGCACCGCCGCGCGGTGGGGGTCGAGTACGCCACCGCCTCGGGCGGCCTGCAGCAGGTGCGGGCGCAGCGCGAGGTCATCGTCTGCTCGGGCGCCATCGGCACGCCGCGGCTGCTGATGCTCTCGGGCATCGGGCCGGCGGATGCGCTGCGCGCGGTGGGCGTGCCGGTGAAGCACGAGCTGGCCGGCGTCGGCGCCAACCTGCAGGACCACCTGGACCTGTTCGTGATCGCCGAATGCACCGGCGACCACAGCTACGACAAGTACAACCGGCCGCACCATGCGGCCTGGGCCGGCCTGCAGTACCTGCTGTTCCGGCGCGGGCCGGTGGCTTCCAGCCTGTTCGAGACCGGCGGCTTCTGGTTTGCCGATGGCGGCAACCCAGGTCCGCAGGCCGCGCCGGACATCCAGTTCCACCTGGGTTTGGGCTCGGGCATCGAGGCCGGGGTCGCGCGCATGCGCCATGCCGGTGTCACGCTGAACACGGCCTTCCTGCGCCCGCGTTCGCGTGGCAGCGTGCGCCTGGCCAGCAACGACCCCGCGGCCGCGCCGCTGATCGACCCCAACTACTGGGCCGCGCCGGAAGACCGCGTGCAGGCGATCCAGGGGCTGCGGCTGGCGCGCGAGCTGCTGCGCCAGCCGGCGCTGCGGCCCTACGTGCAGGCCGAGCTGCTGCCGGGGCCGGACCTCACGACGGACGAGGACCTGTTCCGTTATGCCTGCGCCCATGCCAAGACCGACCACCACCCGGTGGGCACCTGCCGCATCGGCGCGGCCGACGATGCGCTGGCCGTCGTCACCCCCGCGCTGGCGGTGCGCGGGCTCGAGGGCCTGCGCATTGCCGACGCCTCGGTGATGCCGCGCGTGCCCTCGTGCAACACCAACGCGCCGACCATCATGGTGGCCGAGAAGGCCGCCGACCTGATCCTCGGCAAGACCGCTGCCGTCCCCGCCCAGCCTGCCCGCGAGAGCATCGACGCATGAAGATCCTGCTGCCCCAGGCCGACGGCCGCCTGGCCCCGTACACGATGAAGGCCGCGCCGGTGGCGGCACCGGCCACGCCACCGCGCTTCAACCGCATCGCCTATGCCGCGGCGCATGTGGTGATCGACCCGCTGGCCAGCACCGATCCGTGGGATGCCGAGCCGGCGATCGACTGGGACGCCACGCTCGCCTTCCGCGACCACCTGCACGGCCTGGGCTTCCGCATTGCCGAGGCGATGGACACCGCGCAGCGCGGCATGGGCCTGGGCTGGCCGAGCGCGCGCGAGCTGATCCGCCGCTCGCTGCGGCATGCGGCGGCCACCGGCGCCGAGCTGGCCTGCGGCGTCGGCACCGACCAGCTGGCGCCCGCCGCGGTGCGTTCGCTCGACGACGTCGAGCGCGCCTACCAGGAGCAGCTGGATGTCGTGGAGTCCGAGGGCGGCCGCGCGATCCTGATGGCCAGCCGGGCGCTCGCCGCGATCGCCCGCGACCCGGTCGACTACGCCACGGTGTACGGCCGCCTGCTCGGCCGGGCCGGCCGGCCGGTGATCCTGCACTGGCTGGGCGAGATGTTCGATCCCGCGCTGGCCGGCTACTGGGGCCGGGCCGAACCGGAGGCCGCGCTCGATGCCGTGGCCGAGCTGATCGAACGTTATCAGGCGCGCATCGACGGCATCAAGATCTCGCTGCTCGACGCGCGCCTCGAGCGCGCGCTGCGGGCGCGGTTGCCCGAGGGCGTGCGCCTGTACACCGGCGACGACTTCAACTATGCCGAGCTGATCGAAGGCGATGCGCAGGGCTTCTCGCATGCGCTGCTGGGCATCTTCGACCCGATCGCGCCGGCCGCCTCGGCCGCGCTCGCCGCGCTGGCGCAGGACGATCGTGCGCGCTACCGCGCCCTGCTGGCGCCGACGGTGGCGCTCTCGCGCGAGATCTTCCGCAGCCCGACGCGGCACTACAAGACCGGCGTGGTGCTGCTGGCCTGGCTGAACGGTCACCAGCGGCATTTCTCGATGGCCGGTGGTGCGCAGTCGGCGCGCTCGGTGCTGCATGCTGCGCGGGTGTTCGAGTTGGCCGATGCCTGCGGCGTGCTGCGCGATCCCGCACTGGCGTGCCACCGCATGCGGCAGTGGCTGCAGGTGGCGGGTGGCATCGATGGCTGAGGCGGTGTCGATCCCCGCTGTCACGGCACCGGCCGGTGCGGCCGTTCGCCAATGGCGCCTGCAGCACCGGTGGCAGGGTGCGGTCGACCGCGCGGCGCTGGCCGGCTGCCGAGAGGCCCTGGCCGCGCACGGCATCGCCCTGGTCGATGCCGATGAGGCGTCGGCCGATGCCGTGAAGATGCATGGCGCGGTGCTGGCCGATACCGCCGTGCGGCAGGCGCCGGCGCTGCTGGACCTGTCCGCACTGGCCCGGGCCGACGCCTGGGCGGATCGCCTGCCGCGCTGGCTGTGCGCCTTCGCGTCCCACGCCGGCGCCTGGTACGGCGTGCCGATGGGCGTGCACCGCAGCAATGTGGTGTGGCTGGCGCCGCGCGACGCCGCCGCGCTGGGCCCGCAGCCGCTGCGCGATGCCGAGGACCTGCTGGCGGTGCTGGCCCGGGCGCGGCCGCGGCTGCCGAAGCCGCTGGCGGTGGGCCGCGAGCCCTGGCAGATCGGTGCGCTGTTCGAGACCTTGCTGCTGGCCCAGGCCGGCCCCGAGGTCTATCGGCACGCTCTGGTGGCGCTGTCGCCCGCTGCCTTGCGCAGCGCGGCCTTCGTGCGGACGCTGCAGCTGCTGACCGCGCTGCGTGAGTTTGCCGACGACGCGGCCCTGCACCTGCCGTGGGACGCACAACGCGCACGCGTGGCCCGCGGCGAGGCGGCCCTGCAGGTGATGGGCGACTGGAGCGCTGCGCTGCCGGGACCGGCGCTGCAGGCACGGCCGGCGGGGGCGGGTTTCATCGCCGTGGCCGACTTCATCGTGCCGCTGGCCCGGGGCGACGCGCCGACCGCACGGGCCGCCGCCGCCGTGCTGGCGCAGGACGCTCATCAACAGCGTTATGGGGCACTGAAGTCGTGCCGCCCCGCGTTCGGCGCGGCGGGCGCCGATGCGGCGGCAGGTGCTGGCAGCGAGCCATGGCTGCCGTCGCTGGCCCTCGAGCAATGCCACCCGGCGCAGCTCACGCACGCGCTGCTGCAGGTGCTGGCCGACCACTTCCTGCAGCGCCGGTCCGGACCGGCGACGGCGACCGTGCTGGCCGACCTGGCCGCCACGCGCGCCTGAGCGAAGGGGCATCGATGGCGACTTCGCATCCAGCGCGCGTGTCGATTGGAACGTTCCAATCTCGATGGCGGATCCTTCGCCCGCTGCTGGCCCTGGGGCTGGCGGGCGCGCTCGCGTGCGCGCCCGCCGTTGCGGGCGACGTCGAGGTGCTGCATTTCTGGACCTCGCCCGGCGAGGCGAAGTCGCTCGAACTGCTCAAGCGCCTGATCGCCGAGCGCGGCCATGGCTGGAAGGACTTCGCCGTCGTCGGTGGGGGCGGGCAGAACGCCATGGCCGCGCTGAAGCAACGGGTGCTGGCCGGCAACCCGCCGTCGTCGGCTTCGATCAAGGGGCCGGCCATCGGCGAGTGGGCGGCGCTGGGCGTGCTCGCCAACCTGGACGCGATGGCGTCGTTCGACCACTGGGACGCGGTGCTGCCGCGCGAGTTGCAGGCGCATGTGAAGCACAAGGGCCACTATGTGGCGGTGCCGGTGAACATCCACCGCGTCAACTGGCTGTGGGCGAATGCCGAGCTGCTGCGCCAGGCCGGCGTGACGCAGCCGCCGGCGAGCTTCGAGGACTTCATCGCGGCGGCCCAACGCATCAAGGCCATGGGCCGCGTGGCGCTGGCGCACGGCGGCCAACCGTGGCAGGACTTCGTGCTGTTCGAGTCGGTCGCGCTCGGCGTGGGCGGGCCCGCGTTCTACCGCCAGGCGGTCATCGGGCTCGACGCCGCAGCGCTCGGCGGCGCCACGATGCGGCGCGTGCTGCAGTCGTTCCGGCAGCTGAAGGCCTATGTCGACGAGCGCTCGCCGGGCCGCGACTGGAACGCCGCCACCGAGATGGTGATCCGCGGCCAGGCGGCGTTCCAGTTCATGGGCGACTGGGCCAAGGGCGAGTTCCTGGCTGCCGGGCAGCAGCCGGGCCGCGATTTCCTGTGCGTGCCGGCGCCCGGCAGCGCCGGCGCCTTCGCCTACGTCGTCGACACCTTCGCGATGTTCCAGCTGAAGAACTGGGAGGCCCAGCGCGCGCAGGGCTACCTGGCCTACGCGCTGCTGCGGCCCGAGTTCCAGGTCCAGTTCAACCGGCGCAAGGGCTCGATCCCGGTGCGCAGCGACGTGCCGCTCGATGGCTTCGATGCCTGCGGCAAGGCCGCGCGCGCCGACTTCGATGCGGCCGCCGGGCATGCAGGCCTGCTGCCGTCGGCAGCCGTCGACATGGCCCTGCCGACCGCCACGCAGGCCGCGCTGCGCAACGTGGTGAGCGATTTCTGGAACCACGACGAGATGCCGGTGGCCGAGGCGGTGGATCGCCTGCTGCTGGCCGCCGTCAAGAAGAAGCCCTAGCGGGCCCGCGGTCCAGGTCGTCATGCACAGCGCGCTCATGTTCATCATCACGCACGAGTTGGAACGTTCCAATTCGTGCCATCACCTTGCCGGCACGAGGGCCGGTGCATCGGGCTGCGGCCCCACAACCCCAGGAGACTCCATGAAGATCACCCCCGCCACGTTCGCTCGTCGGCTCGCCGCCGGCGCCGGTCTGGCCGCTGCGATCGCGCCCGCGTTCGCGCTGGACTACAGCGGCTACTTCCGCGCCGGGCCCGGCCTGACATCGGAGAACGCCTCGCGCGCCTGCTATGCGCTCAATGGCGGCTCCAGCGGCATGAAGTACCGGCTCGGCAATGAGTGCGATTTCTACGGCGAGTTCGTGCTGAGCCAGGGCTTCGCCAAGGATGGCATCGACTACCGCGCGACGCTGATGGTCAACCACTGGACTCCGGCCACGGAGCCGGCGGGCGGCAAGGGCTTCGACCAGAACCTGCATGTCGAGCAGATGTTCGCCGAGGCCAAGGGCTTCGACATCGCGCCACAGGCCACGTTCTGGATCGGCAAGGAGCGCGGACGCCGCGCGGACGTGCACATCGTCGACACCTTCTTCACCGAGATGGCCGGCGTCGGCGCCGGCTTCAAGGGCCAGCCGGTGGGTGCCGGCAAGCTGGGCGTGGCCTACTACCGCACCGACACCGACGCCGCCAGGCCCGGCAACCGCCTGAACCTCGAGTACGTGGGCCTGCCGGTGAACGACAACGGGCAGCTGAATGTCTTCCTGACGGCGACCAAGGGCGATTTCACCGGCGGCAAGAGCGGCTTTGGCGTGTCGCTGCGGCACGACCAGGCCAAGCTCTTCGGCACCGGCCTGTCGAACACGCTGTGGCTGCAGTTCGCGCAGGGCTCGGCCGGCCTGAACTCGAACTTCGGCGACCTGACGGCAGGCTCCGCTGCCAAGAGCTGGCGCCTCGTCGAGTCCTTCAACGGCCAGAGCGGCGCGCTGGGCGGCCAGGCGCTGCTGTTGCTGGCCAGCGAGAAGAACGGCGCCGGCCAGCAGACCGATTCGGCCAGCATCGGTGGCCGCGTCTCTTACGCGCTATCGCGGAACTTCAAGATGGTGACCGAACTGGGCTATTCGCAGTACAAGCCCAAGGGCGGCGCGACCGCCAACCTCACCAAGCTGACCATCGCGCCCACGCTGTCGATCGACCAGAGCTTCTGGAGCCGCCCGGAATTCCGCCTGTACGTGACGAGCGCGAAGTGGAACAAGGCGGCCGGCAACGTCACGGGCCAAGCGGTCTTCGCCGATCGCACTTCGGGCACCAGCTACGGCGCCCAGGTGGAGTGGTGGTTCTGAGCGTCCCCCCGGGGCCGGGCTGCGCCAGGCGCAGACGGCCCCAGGCCTCGAGCGATGGGCAGCGTGCACCTCCAGCACCACTGGCGCTCGGCGTCGGAGCGGGCGGGCGTGCGCGTGCTGCGCGACGCGCTGGGACGGGCCGGCCTCGAATGGGCGGCCACGCCGCGGTCGGCGAACGTCGCGATGGTCAAGATGTCGGCGCAGGGCGTCTGGGCCGGCGTGCGCGGCGCCGGGCCGCGGCCGATCGACCTGGGCTGCTACCTGCGGCCGGAGGACATCGAGGCCCGCGTCTTTCCGCCGTTCCTGGCCGTCATCGCACCGTCGCAGCTGTCGCTGTTCGGCGTGCCGATCGGCGCCTTCCGCAGCAATTGCGTCTGGGTTCATGCGCCGACGGCGAATCGGCTCGGCGCACAGCCCGCGGACGTGGCCGAGTGGGTCGACTGGCTCGAGCGGGCGCGGGCGCATGTCCGGTACCCGCTCGGTGTCAGCCGCGAACCCTGGGCCGCCTGCCTGCTGTTCGAGGCGCTGGTGCTCGGGCTGTGCGGCGCCGATGTTCACCGGCAGGCCTTCGCGATGGGCGTTGCCGAGGCGCTGGCGGCGCCCTGCATGCGCAACGCCCTGGTCGTGCTGGGCAAGTTGCGGCAGTTCGTTGCCGACGACTGCGTGGCGCCGTCGTGGCATGCGCTGGCGCGCGACCTGCAGTCGGGCCGTTGCGCCACCGTGGTGATGGGCGACTGGCTGCGCAACGAGTTCGCCGACGCGAACCGCGGCATCCCGTCGGTCGCCAAATGGACGATGCCGGGGACCGAGGGGCGCTACCTCTACAACGTGGACTACCTGACGCCCATCGTCGCGGCGCACCAGCCGCTTGATCGCGAGGCCTTGGCCGTCGTGGCGCGGGCCTTGCTCGACGCGGAGGTGCAGGGCCGCTTCGGCCGGGCCAAGGGCGCCCTGCCGACGGTGCGCGATGCCATCGGTCCGCCGCTGGATGGCGAAGGCTGGCGGCTGCTGCATCTGTCGGCGCTGAACCCTGACCTGCTGGTGCCATCGATGAGCTTCGAACAGGCGGCTCCGCGAGGCCGGCGCGATGCCATCGCCCATGCCGTGCAGCGCTACCTCCATGGCCGGGCCGGATTCGACGAGACGGCGCGGGCCTTGGTGCAGTCCGGCCGCATCGAATGATGGCGATGCCGGTGCGCGTCCGCGGCGCCAGCCAAGGCGGCGGGCCCGGCCCGACCGATCCGGCCTCGGGCTCGGTGGTGCTCGATCGCCAGCCCTGAAGCCGCGCGCTCCACCGCGCCGCGCACCGCGTTCAGGGTTGTCCCTGATTCTCATCATGGGAGGCCCTCAACAACGGGTCGACCGAGCCGCCCCCCGCGGTGCACAATCGGCATCGACTTGAGCGACAAGGGGGATACGGCATGAGCCGCACACATTTGGCAACGGGATCTGGCCGCGCACGGCGTCTTCGTGCGTGCCGGTCGTGGCTGAGCTTGGCCGCTCTGGCGGCCTGCTGCAACATCGCGAGCGCCGCCGTGCCGTCCTACCTGGTGTCGCTGCTGGACAGCACGCCGGTCGGCGGCTGGGTGCAGGCCAACACCACCACCTTCTCGTCGGTCTTCGTCACCGATCCCTCGCTGATTCCCCCCTCGGGCTCGTTCCACTACCAGCCCGGCGCGGTGGTCACCGCCTGGAGCTCGTTCGCCTGGGATTCCACGCGCCATGACCTGCTGCTGTGGGGCGGCGGCCATGCCAGCCATTCCGGCAACGA
>NZ_JBGAGA010000076.1:0-30633 GCF_044226965.1 Aquabacterium sp.
CGGGCACGCCGTGGCGCGCCGGGCCGTCGATGCGGAAGTCCGCCGCCGGCTCGCCCGGGCCGCTGATCTTCGGCCGCAGGCCGGCGTAGCCGGGTTGCAGCGCGCCGTCGGGCAGCGCGGGCCAGTAGCGGCGCACCTCGCCGTAGAAGCTGTCGGCATCGCGCGGGTCGACGCGGTAGTCGACCGTGTCCACCCACTGGAAGTTGGGGCCGAAGCGGGCCTGGCCGCCCAGGTCCAGCGTCAGGTGCACGCCCAGGTGGCTGGACTGGCCCGGCGCCGGGTAGATGAGCCGCGAGAATGGCGCCTTGCCGGCCAGCGTGAAGTAGCTGCCCTTGGCCAGGTGCGCGCGTGGCACATGCTGCGGGTCCAGCCCGGCCAGCCGGCGCGCCAGCGCCGGCGCCTGCAGCCCGGCGGCATTGACCACCTGGCGCGCGCGCAGCGTCATGGCCGTGTCACCACCCACGTCGAGCTCGACGCCCTGCGCCGTGCAGCGGCCCTGCAGCAGCGGCGAGCACAGCGCCAGCATCGCGCCATGGCGCTCGGCATCGCCCAGCAGCGCGAGCATCAGGCCGTGGCTGTCGATGATGCCGGTGGAAGGCGACAGCAGCGCGCCGACGCAGCGCAGCGCCGGCTCCAGCGCCCGGGCCTCGGCCGCGCCCAGGCGCTGCAGGTCGTGCACGCCGTTGGCGGCGGCCTGGGCCTGCAGCCTGTCCAGCAGCGGCAGCTCGTCCGGCGCGGTCGCGACGATCAGCTTGCCGCAGCGCCGGTGCGCCACGCCGTGGCTGGCGCAGAAGTCGTACAGCAGCGCCTTGCCGCGCACGCACAGTTGCGCGCGCAACGATCCCGGCGGGTAGTACAGCCCGGCGTGGATGACTTCGCTGTTGCGCGCGCTGGTCACGGTGCCGAAGGCGTTCTCGGCCTCCAGCACCAGCACCTCGCGCCCGGCCAACGCCAGCGCGCGGGCCACCGCCAGGCCGATCACGCCGGCGCCGACGACCACGCTGTCCACCACCTCGATGCTGCTGCTCATGGCGGTGATGCTAGCCGGGCCGGCGCGCCCGGCGCGTCGGGCGCGTCGGGCGGCCTCAGCCGGCCTCAGCCGGCCGTGGCGGCCGCCGCGGCGATGCGCGCCTGCGCCTGCTCGGCCGCGCGCTTTTCCAGCATGCGGCGCACGCGGGCCAGGCCGACGTCGTGCTCGTACAGGAACTCGCGGTTGCGGGCATCCTCGGGCAGCGACTCCAGCACGAACTGGTCCTGCTCCAGCACCGCCCAGTGCAGGCCTTCGAGCCGGTTGCGGTACAGGAAGCGCCAGACGTTGCGCTGCCAGCCCTGCACCTTGCGCGTGCGCCAGAAGTAGACCTGCGTGTGGTGTTCGTCCACCGGCGTCGCGAAGCCGACGATGCCGAACGAGCCGCCGGGTCCGTAGCGCTTCTGGTACGGGATCGACAGCCGCAGCCACAGGCAGCCGGTGTCGCCGAGCTCGACCCAGTCGAAGTTCACGCCCTGCTGGCCGGTCTTCTCGAAGATCAGGCCGGTGGGTGTCTTGCGCACCCGCATCTCGGCGCTCTTGTCGCCCTCGGCCATCGAGTGCGAGCTGGCGTGCAGGTAGGCCCCGTGCATCGGGTCCATCACGTTGTCGATCGCGTAGCGGTAGTTGGTCTTCCAGTTCGACATGCACAGGAAGTGCGAATGCTCGTCCGAGCACAGCTCCTCGGGCAGCGCCAGCTCGGCCGGCGGCGTGCCGGGCTGGTTGGCGAACCACAGGAAGATCGCGCCGGCGCGTTCCTGCACCGGGTAGCTCTTCACGCAGCTGCGGCCTTCCAGCGGGCAGTTGGCCGAGGCCGGCACGCGGGCCACGGTGCCGCTGCCGGCCACCTCGATGCCGTGGTACCAGCAGGCCACGCGGTCGCCCAGGTTCCAGCCCAGCGACAGCCGCGCGCCGCGGTGCGGGCAGCGGTCTTCCAGCGCATGCACCTGGCCCTGGCCGTCGCGCCACAGCACGATCTTCTCGCCCAGGCGGGTGATGCCCACCGGCGCGCTGCCGACCTGCCAGCCCGGGGCCACCGGGTACCAGAGGTTGCGCAGGCCGGTGTTCAGGATGCGTTCGGCCTCGGCGCGGGCCAGGGCATCGGCGTCGTTCGTTCCCATGGGGGGTCTCCTCGTGTCGCGGGTCAGGCGCCCAGGCGGGCCATCTCGGCCTCGAAGGCGGGGGCGGTCCAGGGGCTGCCGTCGGGCCGGCGGAAGCCGTTGGCGTTGAGGCCGGCCACCACCTCGTCGAGCGTCAGCGCGCCGGCGCCGAACACGGCTTCCAGCGCGTCGCCGAGCGCGTTCTCGTAGGCGGTGGGCGCGGCGGCGCGGGTCTGCCAGACGATGTTCTTGGCCTGGCCGGGCTCCTCGATCTGGCCCTTGCCGGCCACGTTGTTCGGCGCCGGGGCCTTCCAGGGCTGCAGGCCGGGGTTGTGGTCCAGCGCCAGCGCGTTCTCGCTGCTGCTGAGGAACTGCACCTTGGCCAGCAGGTAGGGGTTGAAATCCATGGTCGCTCCTTTGAAAAGTTAGGCGGCGTTGACGCAGACTTCGATGCGCGTGCCCACCAGCCGCACCGGGAAGGTCTTCACGTCGCGGCAGGGCTCGCCGCGCAGGTGCCTGCCGGTGGTCACGTCGAACACCGCGTTGTGCAGCGGGCATTCCACCTCGCAGCCGTCGGTGAAGCCCTGCGTCAGGTGGGCCATCGCATGCGGGCAGATGTCTTCGATGGCGTGCAGTTCGCCGTCCACGTCGTATACGCCCAGTGCGGTGCCGTCCACGCTGGCGGCCAGCGGGCTGTCGGGCTCGACCTGGTCGCGGGTGCCGACCGCGGTCCACGCGGTGCTGTCGGAATCGGGGGAGGTGCTCATCGGTCGTCTCCAGAATGGGAGTCGGGGTTGGAGGTCAAGCGGCGGCCGGCATCAGCGGCAGCTTGTTCAGGTCGGTGCCGGCATCGGCCAGCGCTTCGAGATCGGGGAAGCGGTCCTGCTGCATCCACTTGCGTGCGATCTTCAGCTCGCGGCCGGCGTTCACCGCGGCCACCGCGGCGACGCGCGGGCCGTCGCAGAAGAAGAACACGCGCTGGCCGCGCGCCGGCACCTGGCGCTCGATCACCCCGTGCGTGGGCAGTGGCTGGCCCAGCAGCTGCAGGTTGTGCTCGTACTGGTCGGACCAGAACCACGGCGGGCCGTCGGCTGCCGGATCGTGCGCCAGGCCCAGCGCGGCCTTGGCCGCGGCCACCGCCTGGCGCTGCGCGTTCTCCCACGATTCGATGCGCAGGCGCTGGCCATCGGGCCGCAGCGCGTTGGCCACATCGCCGACCGCGTAGATCGCCGGATCCTCGGTGCGGCCGCTGGCATCGGTGAGCACGCCGTTGGCGGTGGCCAGGCCCGCCTCGCGCGCCAGCGCATCGTTGGCCACCAGGCCGATGCCGACCACCAGGCAATCGCCGCTCAGCCGCTCGCCACCGGCCAGCAGCACGGTGACGCCGCGGTCGGACGCATCGACGGCCTCGACCGCACAGCCCAGGCGCAGCGTCACGCCCTGCGCGGCATGCAGCGCCTGCAGGTGCTCGGAGATGCAGGCCGGCACGGTGCGGATGCACAGCCGCGGCGCGGCTTCGAGCACCGTTACCGCCTTGCCCTGCTGGCGCGCCGAGGCAGCGACCTCCAGCCCGATCCAGCCGCCGCCCAGCACCAGCACCTGCTGGGCCGCGCCGATCTGCTGCTTGATCGCCTGCGCATCCTCGTAGGTGCGCAGGCTCAGCACCCGCGGGTGCGGCGGCAGCCCGGGCAGCATGCGGGCGTGGCCGCCGTTGGCCAGGAACAGCGTGTCGTAGCGCACGCGCTCGCCGGTGGCGCTGATCACCTCGCGCGCCGTGCGGTCGATCGCGGTCACGCGCTGGCCGGGGCGCCAGTCGACCTGCAGCGCGGCGAAGGCCTCGGGCGCGATCAGCGCCAGCTGGGCCGCCGGCACCTCGCCCTTGAGCACCGCCTTCGACAGCGGCGGCCGGTCGTAGGGCGCGTGCGCTTCCTCGCCGAACCAGACGATGCGGCCGGCAAAGCCTTCGGCGCGCAAGGTCAGCGCCAGCCAGCGGCCGGCCTGGCCGGCGCCGACGATCACGAAGCTTCGGGTGTCGTCCATCGGATGCTCCTAACGTGCCAGGCGGGCGGCCTTCAGGCCTTGCGGTCGGTGAGGAAGGCGCCGTCGTTGCCGCGGCCCTTCTGGCGCCGCGTGCGGCCGTCCAGCCCGCCCTCGATCGCCCATTCGGCGAACACCGTCGGGCCGGGCTCGAAGTCGCGCGGCTGCCAGGCCTCGGTCAGCTCGTCCTCGTCGGCGTAGTACTCGATCAGGCCGCCGGCCGGGTTGCGGAAGTACCAGAAGTAGGCCGAGGAGATCGGGTGCCGGCCGGGGCCGAGCTGGGTTTCCCAGCCGCAGCGGCTGACCTGCAGGCCGCCGCCGAACACCTCGTGGATGTCGCGCACCGTGAAGGCCACGTGGTTCAGGCCGCGCTTGGCATCGGGCGTGCGCAGCAGGAACAGGTCGTGGTGGCCGCCGCGCGGCGCGCAGCGCATGAAGGCGCCGCGCTGCGGGTAGCGGTCGCTGGTGACGAAGCCGAGCGCGGCGTAGAAGCCTTCGACCGCGGCCAGGTCGGCGACGAAGAACACCACGTGGCCGACCTCGATCGGCTGCGCGCGTTCGTACACCGTGCCGGGCTGGTCGACGCGCTCGCGCCGGTCCCAGGTGTTGCTGCGCGTGCCCTGCACCTCGACCGGCCGCTTCACGCTGACCTGGAAGCGCACCGCCAGGCCGTTGGGGTCGGTGCAGCCGATGCGGGTGCCGTCGTCGACGAAGCCGGGCAGCGTGGCGATGCGCTGGCGCAGCGTGGCCAGCGTGCCGGCATCGGCCACGCCCCAGACCACTTCGCGCAGCGTGGGCCCGTCTTCGAAGGCCGCCGGCAGCGCCACGCGCCGCGGGTCGGCGACGATCACGCGGCAGCCGTTCTGGCATTCGAACACCAGGCGCTCGTCGCCGCTCTCGATGCGCCGCAGGCCCCAGTCGTCGAAGAAGCGGCCGCACGCGGCCAGGTCCTCGGCGCCGTAGCTGATTTCGTCGATGCCCAGGATCATGATCGGAGGCTCCGTGTACCTTGAACGCTATCGGGTCAGTCGGCCTGGATGCCGAAGTCCTTCACCAGCTTGCCGAAGCGCGCATCGTCGGCGGCGATCTGGCGTGCCAGCACCGCCGGCTCGCCGCCGACCGGCTCGATGCCCAGCGCGTTCATCTTGGCCACCACGTCAGGCATCTTCAGGATCTCGTTCATCAGCGCGTTCAGCTTCGCGGTGAGCTCCGGCGGCAGGCCCTTGGGGCCGAGCAGGCCCATCCAGGCGCTGACCTCCACGTCCTTGTAGCCCAGCTCGATCAGCGTGGGCACGTCCTTCATCAGCTTCGAGCGCTGCCGCTCGGCCACCGCCAGCGGCACCAGCTTGCCGGCCTGGATGTGCGCGCTGGCCGCGGCCGGGGTGACCCAGCCGATGTTGATGTGGCCGCCCAGCGCGTCGTTGATCACCGGCGCCACGCCGCGGTAGGGCACGTGCACGATCTGCGTGCCGGCGGCCTTGTTCAGCATCTCGCCGACGATGTGCATCGGCGAGCCCGAGCCCGGCGTGCCGTAGGTCATGCCCTTGCCGGCCTTGGCTTCGGCCAGCAGCGTCTTCAGGTCTTTCGCGGTGCCGGGCGCGGCCACCGCCAGCAGCGGCACGTTGCCGGTCTTGATGATCGGCGTGAAGTCGCGGCTGACGTCGTGCGCGGTGTGGCCGTTGGGCTTGAGCGTGTGCTGCGCGATCGCGAAGGTGCTGGGCACGAACAGCAGCGTGTAGCCGTCCGGCGCGGCCTTGGCCACCGCCGACGCGGCGATGGTGCCGCTGGCGCCGGCCCGGTTGTCCACCAGCACCTGCTGGCCGAGCCGGGCGGTCAGCTTCTCGGCGTAGATGCGCGCCATCGCATCCGAATCCCCGCCGGGCGGGTAGCCGTTGACGATCATGATCGGCTTGGTCGGCCAGGCTTGCGCCAGGGCGCTGCCGCTGGCGGCCAGCAGGGTGGCGGCCGCGGCGGCGATCAGCAGCGGGCGACGGGTGATGTTCATCGGTGCGGGTCCTTGGAGGTGCGGTGCGGTGCCCGGTGGCGGTCGGCGACGAACTGCGTGCGGCGGCTGTGGCGGGCGGTCGAGTGGGTTCCGGGGGCGCCTGTCGTCAGGCGGCCCAGGGCAGGGGGTGGTCGTTCAGTCCCCAGTACAGGCTCTTCTGGTGCATGTACTGGCGCAGCCCGAGGCGGCCTTTCTCGCGGCCGAGGCCGCTGTCGCGCCAGCCGCCGAAGGGCGTGGCGATCGAGAACTGCTTGTAGGTGTTGATCCACACGGTGCCGGCCTGCACCGCGCGGCCCAGCGCCCAGGCGCGGCGGTAGTCGCGGGTCCAGATGCCGGCGGCCAGCGCATAGAGGCTGTCGTTGGCCTGCGCGACCAGGTCGTCCTCGTCGTCGAAGGGCAGCGCCACCAGCACCGGGCCGAACACTTCCTCGCGGCACAGCGCCTGCTCGTTGCGCAGGCCTTCGATGATGGTCGGCGTGTAGTAGAAGCCGCGCTCGCGGCCGTCGCCCTCGGGCCGGTGGCCGCCGCACAGCAGGCGGCCGCCGTCGGCCAGGCCGCGCGCGACGAAGCCTTCCACCGTCTCGCGGTGCGCGGCCGAGACCAGCGGGCCCATCTGCGTGCGCTCGGAGGCCGGGTCGCCGATGCGCAGTGCCTGCGCGCCGGCCACCAGCCGGTCCATGAACTCGGCATAGCGCCGGCGCTGCACGAACAGGCGCGAGCCGGCGATGCAGGATTCGCCCGAGCTCGAGAAGATGCCGTACAGCACGCCGGCCACCGCATGGTCGAGGTCGGCATCGTCGAGCACCATCGTCGGCGACTTGCCGCCCAGCTCCAGCGAGACCGGCATCATCTTGTCGGCCGCGTGGTGCGCGATCTGCCGGCCGGCGTTGGTGCCGCCGGTGAACGACACCTTCTGCACCAGCGGGTGGCGCACCAGGCGGTCGCCGACCACCGAGCCCTTGCCCGGCAGCACGCTGACCAGGCCGCGCGGCACACCGGCCTGTTCGCACACGCGGGCCAGCTCCAGTGCCAGCAGCGGCGTGATCTCGGCCGGCTTCAGCACCACCGCATTGCCGGCGGCCAGCGCCGGCGCGAGCTTCTGCGCTTCGCTGGCGATCGGCGAGTTCCACGGCGTGATCGCGGCGATCACGCCCATCGGCTCGTGCACGCTCATCGTCAGCGCGGCGCCGCGCTGCGGCGTCAGCTCCTCGTCCATCGTCTCGCAGGCGGCGGCGAAGAACTGGAAGGTGCCGGCCGCGCTGTCCACCAGCGCGCGGGTCTCGGTGATCGGCTTGCCGTTGTCGCGCCGCTGCAGCTGGGCCAGCGCCTCGCGCCGTTCGCGCAGGCCGGCGGCCACACGGTGCAGCACTGCGGCGCGCTCGTGCGGCCGGGCCTGGGCCCAGCCGCTGCGGCGAAGGGCTTCGTCGGCGCGTTCGATGGCCTCGTCGGCATCGTCGGCACTGGCCGCATGCAGCGTGGCGTTCACGCTCTGGTCGGCCGGGTACAGGCTGTCGTAGGCGTGGCCGCGGCCGCGGCGCCATTCGCCGGCGACGCAGATCGGCAGGTCGCGCAGCGGCAGTTCGGAAGCCAGGGGATCGGAGGCAAGCGGTGCGGTGCTCATAGCGAGAGGGCGCCAGTGGCGTTGTGCAGCGCGCGCACCAGGCTGTACACGGTGAGCGCGGAGGTCTTGGGGTTCGCGGCCAGGGCTTCGTTCTCGAGCGTCAGGTCGAGCCGGCCGAAGGCGCCGCGGGCTTCGATGCGGTGCTGGTTGCGCGTGATGCCGGGATCGGCGATCAGCACGGTGTGCGTCGCGTCCAGCCCCAGGCCGGCCAGCGAGACGGTGGCGGCCACGTTGGCGTTCTTCGGGTACAGGCGCGCGGCCTCGCGCGCGCTGCCTTCGAACAACACCTGCGGCGCGCGCAGCGCGGCCAGGTCCCACTGCGCCTCGGCCGGCGTGCCGCGCCAGGCGGCGGCCGGCTTGCGGCCGGTGTAGCGCACCTCGTCGAGGCCGCCCAGGCGCGCCGCAGCCAGCGCGTCGATGCCGCCGATAGCGCCTGAAATGAGCGTCACCCGCGTGCCGCCAGCCTCGGCCGCGGCGGCCAGCTGCGTCAGCGCATCGCCTTCGTGCAGCGCGCCGACCGAGGCGACGACCGCCGGGATGCCCAGGTGCAGCGCCGGCAGCACATGCTCGGCGATCGCGCCGTGGCCGGCGCATTCGGCCAGCAGGTCGGGTTGCGGATCGTCGAGGCGGGTGCTCACGCGGGCCTCGGGCGCCAGCGCGGCGCAAGCGGCGCGGGCGGCGGCCAGCGCGTCCGCCGGCACCACCACCTGCGCAACGCGCAGGGCCGGGTCGCCGCGCAGCAGTGCCATCGCCGCCTGGGCGATGGCGCCGCAGCCGATCAGGGCAAGGTTCTTCATGGGGCCTGGGTCCTTAGGGGCGCAGGGCGCTCAGGCCGCGACCTTCACCGGCGGGCCGGCGAAGGCGGTCTTGAAGCCGCCGATCGCGGTCATGTCGATCTCCAGCAGCGCGGGGCCGGGACGGCCGCCGAGCTCGGCCAGCTGGCCGCGCGCGTCGGCGATGTTCTTCACCACGCGGTGCTCGAACTTCAGCGACTGCGCCAGCAGCGCGAAGTCCGGCGTGTGCAGGTCGGCGTAGACCTTGCGGCCGCCGTACTGCGCGTCCTGGATGTTCTTGATCACGCCGTAGGCGCGGTCGTTCATCAGCACCAGCTTGAAGTCGGCGCCTTCCTGCACCGCGCAGGCCAACTCGCCGAGGTTCAGCACGAAGCCGCCGTCGCCGGCCAGGCAGTAGGTCTTGCGGCCGGTGCCGTAGGCCTGCGCGCCGATGGCCGCGCCGATGGCCATCGCCAGCCCCAGGCCGATGCCGCCGCCCAGCGCATGCACGCCGGCACGCGGGTCGTGCAGGCGCAGCTCGCGGTTGCCCCAGGTGCTGTTCGAGACGGTGACGTCGCGCACCCAGTTGAACTGCGTGCCGGCCTCGGCCTGGATCGCGTCCACCAGCGCGGCGTAGGGGCCGAGCCCGTCGCGCAGCGTGGCCACTGCCGCGTCGTGCGCGCGGCGCAGGTCGGCCGCGAAGGCGGGGTCGATGCGCATGCGGCCTTCGAGCGCATCGGCCAGCGCGTCCAGGCTCAGCGCGGCATCGCCGCAGACGAAATGCCGGCTGGTGTAGCAGCGGCCGTTCGCGGTGGCATCGGCGTCGATGCGGTACAGCGGCTGCGGCAGCTTCAGCTGGTACTTCAGCGTCTCGTTGCTGCGCAGCCGCGAGCCGACCACCAGCATCGCGTCGCAGCTCTGGTAGAAGGCCTCGACCGGCGCATGCAGGTTGTACGCGCCGAGCGACATCGGGTGCGTCTCGGGCACGATGCCGCGGCCCTGCACGGTGGTGACGACGCCGAAGCCCATCGCCACCAGGCGCTGCACCGCGGCCTGCGCGCCGCGCGCGCCGCCGCCCAGCCACAGCAGCGGGCGCCTGGCCTGCGCCAGCGCGTCGGCCAGTGCCTGTAGCGCGCGTTCGTCGGGCTGCACCGGCTGCACGCGCAGCGGTTCCAGGTCCTCGGGCAGCTCGATCAGCGCGGCCTGGATGTCGATCGGCACCTCCACGCTCACCGGACCGCCGGGCGCGCTGAGCGCGTGGTGCACCGCCTGCTTGAAGGTGGCAATCGCGGTGTCGGCGCTGCGCACGCGCCAGGCGTTCTTCGATACCGCTTCCAGCATCGTCAGCTGGTCCGGCGCCTCGTGGATGTAGGCCAGGTCGCGGTCGAGGTAGGGCGTCTCGATCTGGCCGGTGATGTGCAGCAGCGGGGTGCCGGCGGTCAGCGCCTCGACCATGCCGCCGCAGGCATTGCCGGCCGCGGTGCCGGTGCTGGTGATGCACACGCCCAGCGTGCCGGTGCTGCGGGCGCAGGCATCGGCCATGCTGGCCGCGCCGGCCTCGCCGCGCGCCGAGACGAAGCGGATCGCGCCGCGCTGCGCGATCGCATCGAGGATCGGCATGTTGTGGATCGAGATGACGCCGAAGGCGGCCTTGACGCCGCAGCGCTCGAGGAACGCGGCGATCGCGTGTCCGACGGTGACTTGCATGGGATTCCTAACGGTCAAATGTGGCGGGCGAGGCCGCCCGACACGTCGATGTGGCTGCCGGTGGTGTACGAGGACGCCGGCGTGCCGAGGTGGAAGATGGCCTGGGCCGCTTCCTCGGGCCTGCCGAGGCGGCCGAGCGCGATGCCCTTCTTCGCGGCGAGCGCCGCGGTCCAGGCGTCCCAGGTCTGCGACTTGTCGTCGCGGCTGTCGAAGCGGCGGCGCCACTGGCCCGACTCGACCAGCCCGATCAGGATGGAATTGACGCGGATGCCCTTGGGCGCGAGCTCGGTGGCCAGCGAACGGATCAGGTTCTGCGCGCCGGCGCGCGCCGCCGAGGTGGCCACCATGTGCGGCTCGGGCTGCAGCGCCAGCAGCGAGTTGACGCAGACGATGGCCGCGCGCGGGCTGCGCTCGAGCTGCGGCAGGAAGGCGCGCGTCGGGTGCAGCAGCGAGAAGAACTTCAGGTGCAGTTCCTGCGCCCAGGCCTCGTCGCTGGTGTCGGCGAAGGTCGAGACGCGGCCCTGGCCGGCGTTGTTGACCAGCACGTCGGCATTGCCGAAGGCGGCCTGCACGGCCTGCGCGAAGGCCTTCACCTGCGCCGGGTCCAGCACGTCGCAGGGCTGGGCCAGCAGGCGGGCGCTGCGGTGCAGCTCGCGCAGCAGGCCTTCGGCCTCGCGCAGCCGGGCCTCGTCGCGGCCGCAGATGGCGACCTTGGCGCCGGCGCGCAGGAACAGCTCGGCCGTTGCCAGGCCGATGCCCGAGCTGCCGCCGGTGACGACGGCGGTGGTGGTGGCAAGGTCGATGCTGAGCATGGCGGCGAGCGTGTGGCGGTGGTGGGGGGGATCAGCGCTTGCGCTGGGGGGCGGCGGCGGGCGCGGCCTCGTCGGCCGGCTCGGGCTGGAAGTTCAGCAGCGTGGACAGGTGCGTGGCGGCGGCGCGCACCTGGCCCACCAGCGGGGCCTGGCGCTCGGCCGGGATCTGGCCGCCGGGAATCGTGAGCCCCAGCGCCGCCACCACATGGCCGTTGTCGCCGAACACCGGCGCGGCCACGGTGGAGATGTGCGGCTCGAAGAAGGCCTCGGCCATCACGTAGCCGCGCTGGCGCGTCTGCTGCACCACTTCGAACAGCGCGTCAGCATTGGCCGGCGTGTTGGCGCTGGCGCCGTCCAGCCGCGGCTCGGGGTACAGCGCGCGCAGCTCGGACAGCGACAGGTCGCCCAGCAGCACATGGCCCAGCACGGTGGCGTGGGCGGGCAGCCGCGTGCCCACCGTCACGGTGGTGGCGAACGGCGATTGCGGCGCGGCGCGCTGCAGGTAGACGATGTCGCGGCCATCGCGCACCACCAGGCTGGCGGCGAAGCCGCTGTCGTCGCGCAGGCGCTCCAGCAGCGGCCGGCCCAGCGCGACGATGTCCAGCGAGGCCATGTACTCGAAGCCCAGCCGCAGCACCGCCAGGCCGAGCCGGTGCGCGCGGCCGTCGGCGGTGCGCTCGACGAAGCCCATCTGCTCCAGCGTGACCAGCAGGCGGAACACGGTGGAGCGCGGCACGCCGAGGCGGCGCGCCAGCTCCGGCGCCGTCAGCGTGGGCTCGCGGCGGCTGAACTCGCACAGGATGCGCAGGCCGCGCTCGAGGCCGGGCACGGTGTAGCGGTCGTCGCCGCCGCGCTCGCCGCCGGGTTCGGCGCTGCCGGGAAGGGTGTCGATGCTGCTCATGAGGTTTCCCTGTCGGTGGTGACCTGCAGGCGGGCCAGGCAGGCGCGCAGCAGGGCGTTGAACTGCCGCGCATCTTCCACGTAACTCGCATGCCCCACGCCGTGCAGCAGCGTGAAGGGCGCGTTCACCGCATCGGCCAGCGCGCGGCAGGCCGCGGGCGGGGTGATGCGGTCGTGCTCACCGCTGCACACCGCGGTCGGCACCTGCGCCTGGCGCAGGTACGGCAGCAGCGCGTCGTGCGCCAGCAGGTGAGCCGCCTGCCCATAGCCGCGCGGCGTGACGCGCGCCATGTTGCGGCGCACCGCCTCCAGCGCCGCCGGGGCCGCCCCGGGCGCGCAGAGATTCGCGCTGCGCGCCGCGGCCAGGCCTTCGGCACCCAGGTTCTCCATCAGTTCGACGCGCTCCTGCCAGCGGGCTGCCTGAACCGCCGCCGGCTCGCTGCCGTAGCCGCGCGCCGGATGGGCCAGCAGCAGCGCGCGCAGCGTCGGCGCCGGCGTGGCGCCGGCCGCGGCCGGGCGTGCGGCCCAGGCCGCCGCGACCAGCGCGCCCAGCGAATGGCCCAGCAGCACCAGCTCGCGCACTTGCAGGTGGCGCAGCAGCGTGTCCAGCGCAGCGGCGTAGTCGGCGGCCAGCGGGCGGTCGATGGCCAGCGGTGCCGATTCGCCATAGCCCGGCGCGTCCCAGGCGATCACGCGGTGGCTGTCGGCCAGGCCGTCGAACTGCCCTTCGAACGACGCCGCGCCCGAGCCGATGCCATGCAGCAGCACCAGCGCCGGGCCGCTGCCGGCCTCGCGCCAGGTCAGCACGCCGCCGGGCGTCGACAGGGAGCGCAGTGCGGGGATCATTGCCGTGGGGCCGGTAGCGGTGCCGCGCGCCGTCAGCGCTTGATCTGGGCCAGCGGGTGGTCCGCCGGGTAGGTGGGCGTGACCGGCCGCGGCGCACCGAGCATCACGCACATCAGCGCGTCTTCCTCGCCGATGTTGATCTCGCCGCGGTACACACCGGGCGGGATCGAGATCAGGTCGCGCTCGCCGAGGATGGCCTCCCAGTGCTGGCCTTCCTTCTCGCACATCACCTTGACCTTGCCGCGAAGCACGAAGAACACCTCCTCGACGTCGGTGTGCAGGTGCATCGGGCCCTCGTTGCCGGCCGGGATGATCATCGTCGAGAAGGTGAAGTGCTCGGCCGGCACCGAGTTGGTGTCGGCGGCCACGCCGGTGCCGCCGGTGCCCAGGTAGCGCATCTGCGCGCGGCGGTACTTGGGGTCGAAGTCGGCCTGGAACTTCAGTGCGTTCCAGTCGTAGCGCCGCGTCTGGTGCAGCGCGCAGCGCGAGGCCATCCATTGCTGGAAGTTCATGCCGTCGGGTTGGTTCATGCTCATGGTCATCCTTGCGTTTTATAGATGAACTGACGATCCGCCAATGGAACGAAGTTTAGACCCTGCCAGGACGTTGTCAAGCCGAATGTTGTCTGGGCAGATATCAGGGTTTATCCTTAACCCGAACGGAAAGACAAGCTCTATTCTCGCCATCGTGTTGCGTTAATAGATCAACGTCTCATTAGTGGAACAACACAAACGACGCGAAAGACCTGCATGACAACCCCTCCTTCCGCTCCTGCACCGCTGCTGCAGGGCCACCGCGTGCTGGTGACCGGCGGCGCCCGCGGCCTCGGCCTGGACTTCGCGCGCGGCATCGCCGGCCATGGCGCCCGGGTGGTGATCGCCGACATCCTGGACACGCTGGCCGAAGAGGCCGCGGCCACGCTGCGCGACCAGGGCCTGGACGTGCAGGCGCTGCGCCTGGACCTCGAAGCGCCGGACAGCATCGAGGCCTGCGCCGCCGCGGCGGTGCAGCGCCTGGGCGGGCTCGACGGCCTGGTCAACAACGGCGCGATCACCAACTCCGGCGGCCGCAGTGCCTTCGAGCTCGAGCCCGAGCTGTGGGACCGGGTGATGCGCGTGAACGTGCGTGGCACCTGGCTGATGACGCGGGCCTGCGCCCCAGCGCTCAAAGTGAGCGGCCGCGGCGCCGTGGTGAACCTGGCCTCGGACACCCCGCTGTGGGGCGCGCCGCGGCTGCTGGCCTACGTCGCCAGCAAGGGCGCCGTGATCTCGATGACGCGTTCGCTGGCGCGCGAACTGGGCCCCGACGGCATCACCGTCAACGCCATCGCGCCCGGTCTCACGCTGGTCGAGGCCACGCAGTACGTGCCGGAAGACCGGCACCGGCTCTACGTCGGCCAGCGCGCGCTGCAGCGCGACCAGCTGCCCGAGGACGTGACCGGCTCGGTCGTGTTCGCGCTCAGCCCGCTGGCGCGCTTCGTCACCGGCCAGCTGCTGGCCGTCAACGGCGGCTTCGTGATGCATTGATGCTGGCGGCGCGCCCGGCGCGCCGCCACCCCCTCGCGCCGCGGCTGGCCCATTCCGGTGGGCCGCGGCCTCCTGTCGATCCGGGTGCGCATCTCGCGCCCGCGCCGGCCCGGCCAGCTGCCGCGCCGCCCCCTTTGCCCGCATGCGCTACCCCGGCGGCCCGCCCCGTGGTGCAGGCGCGTGCACGTCCCTCAACGGCCCCCCAACGCCCCTTTTGCACCCCGGACCTCCCATGAAGACCTTCACGACGCTCCTCGCCGGCTGCGCGCTCGCCGCGGCCGGCCTCGGCACTGCCCAGGCCCAGTCGGGCACAGCGCCCTCCCAGGTGACCCTCTACGGCCTGATCGACGCCGGCGTCGAGTACATCGACAAGGTCGGGCCCACCGGCGGCACGCTGTGGCGCATGCCCAGCAACACCAGCGCGATTCCCTCGCGCCTGGGCTTCCGCGGCCAGGAGGCGCTGGGCGACGGCCTGTCGGCGATCTTCACGCTCGAGATGGGCCTGTTCACCGACAGCGGCACCTTCGGCCAGGGCGGCCGGGCCTTCGGCCGCCAGTCCTTCGTCGGCCTCGCCGGCCCCTGGGGCAGCGTGACGCTGGGCCGCCAGTACACGATGCTGTTCTGGTCGTTGCTGGATGCCGACGTGATGGGCGCCAACGTCTTCGGCATGGGCTCCTTCGATGCCTACATTCCAAATGCACGCAGCGACAACACGCTGGCCTGGCGCGGCAAGTTCGGCGGCTTCAGCGCCGGCGCGGCCTACAGCTTCGGCCGCGACGTGGTGAACGGCGGCCCGAGCCCGGCCGGCACCAACTGCCCCGGCGAGAGCGCCACCGACGGCAGCGCCTGCCGGGCCTGGTCGGTGCTGGCCAAGTACGACACCCAGGGTTGGGGCGCTGCCTTCGCCTACGACCGCCAGCAGGGCCGGACGCCCGCCTCGGCCAGCGACCCGGTGTTCGGCGGCCTCACCAGCAGCAGCCGCAGCGACAGCCGACTGTCGCTGAACGGCTACGTGCAGCTCGGGGCGGCCACGCGCCTGGGCGGCGGGTTGCTGCAGCGGGACAACGACGGCAACCCGGCCGCGCGCAAGAGCCGGCTCTGGTATGTGGGGGTGTCGACGCCGCTGGCCGACCTGGTCACGCTCGATGCCAGCCTGATGACGCTGCGCTACAGCGCCGACGCGCAGCGCAATGCCACGCTGCTGGCCGCGCGCGTGAACTACAACCTGTCCAAGCGCAGCGTGATGTATGCACAGGTCGGCCGCATGGCGAACAACAGGCTGTCCGCGGTGTCCGTCAGCGGCGGCGCGCCGGGCAGCGCGCCCGCCGCGGGCGTGGACCAGAACGGCCTGAGCGTGGGGCTGCGGCACAGCTTCTGAAAACCGTTGGGGCCGTGCCGGCTGCAGTTCGTCTGCGGCGGGCGGCAGTTCATCGCAAACGCGTGGCCGCTGGACAGGGCCGTGCCTACAGTCCAACCATCGCACAACGCTCCACGCCCAGGAGTCCATGATGAACACCACCCGCTTCAGCCTGATCAACGTTCGCCAACAAGCCGCTTCGCTCGGCGTGGCCGCCGTGATGACGCTGGCGGTGATGGCCAGCCTGGGCAGCCTGGCCGCGGGCTACCAGGAAGCTGCCGCGCAGGCCCGCGCCGACGAGGGCGCCACCGCCACCATGGCCGCCAGCACCACCGTGCAGCAGGTGGTGGTGGTCGGCAAGCGCGCCCGCGGTTGAACGACTCACTCCTCTGCGGGCCCACCCAGGCCCGAGATTCCAAGCCCCGCACTGCGGGGCTTTTTTTTGTCTTCCGGATCGCGCCAGCGACGCGATTGTCACGCGGATGTCACGCTCGCTATCCGTGAAAATGAGCGGCCAATGTCATCTTGCCGCAGCGTGCACCAGCCGGGCACGATCGAACGCCGCAGCCCACGCGGGCACTCGTCCGCGAAGCCGGCAGCTCGTCGGCCGCTTCCGCAGCTGGTCGCAAGCCGATGGCGGCCGGCCTCGTCGGTGCCTAGAGTTCATCTCATCGCAAGACGCGCAGCCACCGACCAGGAGCCGACATGACCCCCCGCTACACCATGCCCCAGACCCGCACCCGCTTCGCCGCATTCGGCCTGTCGCTGGTGATGACCTTGATGGTGATGTCCGGCATCGGCACCCTGGCCCAGACCCAGGCCGCGCACCCGGCCGACGAGATGGCTGCCGCCATGCCCGCGCAGCAGGTGGTGGTGATCGGCCAGCGCGGCCACAAGGGCGGGTGACGCCTGACCCGCCGCGCGTCGTCTTCACTGCCCCACCAAGCCCCGCCGCCGCGGGGCTTTTTTCATGCCCGCGCGCGCCCGGCCAGCAGCGCACCGAGCACCGACAGGCCCGCCGCGAAGCCGAAGCCTGCGCCATAGGCCAGCAGCGCCGACGCGGGCCGCAGCGCCGCGAGCAGGCCGCTGGCCAGGGCCAGGCCGACCGCGGAGAACAGCGAGTCGGCCAGCTGCAGCGCCGACGAAGCCGCGCCCTGTTCGTGGGCCGGCGCGAAGCGCAGGGTCAGCACCGACAGGGTCGGGAACACCATGCCGATGCCCATGCCGCCGATGGCCCAGCCCAGCGCGGCAGCGGCGATCGGCACCGCCGGCCACAGCGCCAGCGCGACCGACAGCGTGCCACCGGCCAGCATCATGAAGCCCAGGCGCAGCCGGCGAATGCTGGCCGCGGCGCTGGGCGCCTCGCGGTCGCGGCCCTGCAGCCACGAGCCGGCGCTCCAGCCCAGGGCGCCGCCGGTCAGCACCAGGCCGGCCTGCACCGGGCTCAGGCCCCGCTCGCTGGTCAGCAGCAGCGGGATGAAGACCTCGGCCGAGAAGAAGGTGGCCGCCACCAGCCCGCGCAGCGCGATCACCGCCGGCAGGCCGGTGCGGCCGCGCAAGGTGCCGGCCGGCAGCAGGCGCGGTGCGCAGACCGCCAGGCCGACCAGGGCGATGGCCAGCCACAGCGGGCGCGCCGTCATCGGCTCGCCGCCGGCATACAGCAGCGCCGCGCTGGCCGCGGCACCGGCGGCCAGGCCCAGGCTGGCGCGCTGGCGGCCGCCAGCGGGTGCCGGCTGGTCAGCCGCCGGGCGCAGGCGTGCCAGGCCGCGTTGCAGCAGCAGCGCGGCCGGCACCGCCAGCAGCGCGGCGGCCAGGAACACCCAGCGCCAGCCGAGGTGCCGCGCGATCAGCCCGGCCAGCGCCGGCCCGACGATGGCCGGCAGGACCCAGGCCGCGGCAAAGGCCGCGAAGATGCGCGCGTGCAGCGCCGGCGGGTAGTGGCGGCCGACGACGACGTACAGCGCCACCGACATCATCCCGCCACCGCCGCCCTGCAGCAGCCGGCCACCCACCAGCGTGGCCATGTCCGGTGCCGCGCCGGCGATCACCAGGCCCAGCACGAAGGCGGCGATGCCGGCCAGCAGCGGCGGCAGCGGCCCGCTGCGGTCGCACCAGCGGCCGGCCAGCACCATGCCCAGCATGCCGGCGGCCACCGCTGCCCCGAAGGCCGCGGCATACAGCGCCGTACCGTCGAGTGCGCCGGCCACCACCGGCATCACGGTGGCCACGGCGAGCTGCTCGAAGGCCAGCAGGGAAATCAGCGCCAGCATGCCGATGGTGCTGGCGGCATGGGGCGCGTCCAGCACGCCGGGGGCGCGGTCGGCGACGGGTGCCTGGTCGGGCGGGCGCTGGGGCGAGGCGTTGGAACCCAAGGTCGAATCGAGGCTGCTCATGGGGGCGGGGCTTGACCGGAAGCGGTGATGGGTCGCAAGCTTGCAAGCTCAAGTTAACTTGAGGTCAAGTGTGATGTGCACACAACGAAGGAGGCCGGCATGCCGAGCGCCGAAACCCTGAGTGTCGGCGAGCTGGCCGAGCGCGGCGGCGTCGCGGTGTCGACGCTGCATTTCTACGAGGCCAGGGGCCTGCTGCGCAGCCATCGCAGCGCGGGCAACCAGCGCCGCTACAAGCGCGAGGCCCTGCGCCGGCTGGCGGTGATCCGCATCGCGCAGCGCGTGGGCATGCCGCTCGAACAGATCCGCGATGCGCTGGCCGCGCTGCCGGACGAGCGCACGCCCACGGCGGCCGACTGGCGCCGCCTGTCGACCGCCTGGCGCGCCGAGCTCGACGCGCGCATCAGCCAGCTGCAGGCGCTGCGCGACCAGCTCACCGACTGCATCGGCTGCGGCTGCCTGTCGCTGCAGCGCTGCCGGCTGCGCAACCCGGGCGACGCACTGGCCGCGCAGGGCGCAGGCCCGCGCCGCATCATCGAACCGGCATAGCGCGCCTGCCGCTGCGGCGCGGCTGTTGCGCCAGGTACTGCCGCGCCGCCCGACCCAGCGCCTGCGCCGCCGCCTCGACGGCCGGCAGCGCATGGCCCGAGAAGCCGAGCACGAAGGCCTCGCCGCTGCGCGGCACCAGCCGCGTCTCGGACAGCAGCACCGCGTGGACGCCCGCGGCCTCGCGGATGCGCGCACCCGCGTCGGCGGGCAGGCCCGCGGGCAGCGTGGCCAGCAGGTGCAGGCCCTGCGTCGGGCGTTCGACCCGCAGCGCGTTGCCCGCGGCGTGCTGCAGGGTGGCCGCCAGCCGGTCGCGGGCCGCCAGGCATTGCTTGCGCGCGCGGCGCAGGTGGGCCGCAAAGTTGCCGTCGGCCAGCAGCGTGGCCACCGCGTCTTCCAGCAGCCGCGGGCCGAAGCGGTCGAAGTTCGCGCGCGCGGCGATCACGCGCTCGCGCGCCGCCGCCGGCAGCACCAGGTAGGCCAGGCGCAGGCTCGGGAACAGCGTCTTCGAGAACGTGCCGATGTAGATCACGCGCTCGGGGCCATCGATGCCGGCCAGCGCCGTCAACGGCGGCCCGGCATAGCGGAACTCGCTGTCGTAATCGTCTTCCAGCACCCAGGCCTGGTGCTCGCGCGCCCACTCGAGCAGCGCGAGCCGGCGCGCCATCGACATCGTCACGCCCATCGGGAACTGGTGCGAGGGGGTGACGTAGGCCGCCCTGGCCGCACGGTGGCGGCGCAGCCCGGCCGCGACATCGATGCCCTCGGCATCCACCGGCACCGGCCGCAGCTTCAGGCCGGCGGCGGCCAGCGTGCGGCGGGCCACCGGGTAGCCGGGATCCTCGACCCACACGCCGTCGCCGGGCTGCAGCAGCGCCTGCGCACACAGGCGCAAGGCCTGCTGCACACCGCTGGTGATCAGCAGGCTGTCGGCCTCGCAGACGATGCCGCGGCTGGCGGCCAGGTGCGCGGCCAGCTGCTGGCGCAAGGCCTCGCTGCCGCGCGGATCGCCATAGCCCAGCGCGTCGACCTCAGCCCGCGTCACCTGGCGCCGCAACGCGCCGGCCAGGCGCTGCAGCAGCAGCTTGTCGACCGCCGGCACGCCCAGCGCGAAGGGCTGCTGCGGTGGACGCGGCGGCGCAGCCGGTGCCTTGCTCGCTGCCTTGCGCAAGGCGGGCACCGCGACGGCCCGCGCCGGCAGCCGCGTGGCCACGTAGGTGCCGGCGCCCACGCGCGCCTGCACCAGGCCATCGCCCTGCAGCGCCTCGAACGCGGCGACGACCGCATTGCGCGACACGCCCAGCTGCTGCGACAGGGTACGACTGGCCGGCAGCCTGGCGCCGGCCATCAGGCGCCCGCCGAGGATGGCTTCGCGCAGCGCCGCATGCACGCGCGCGGCCTGGTTGCCCGGCGCCGCCGTGCCGGGCGGGCGGTCCAGCAGCGGCACATCGAGCAAGGCGGGCGGGCGCCGCGAATTGGTTCCGGAAACTGCCATCGAATTGGACCTGGAATGAACCACTGCAGGCTGCGAGAGTAGCGCGTCCCTCCCGGAGCCGAAGATGACCGAGCCCGTTTCCGATGCCCACGCCCATGCCGATGCCAGCTACCCGATCGGCCCGGTCAACCGCGTCAAGCGCCTGCACCAGCGCGCCGCCTACGACCATGCCACCGTGCACGCCATCCTCGACGCTGCGGCGCTGGCCCATGTGGCCTATGTCGTCGATGGCCAGCCCTACTGCACGCCCACCCTGTTCTGGCGCGAAGGCACGCGCCTGTACTGGCATGGCTCCAGCGCCAGCCGCATGCTGCGCCAGCAGGCCGAAGGCGTGCCGGTGTGCCTGACCGTCACCCACCTGGACAGCTTCGTGCTGGCGCGCTGCGGCTTCAATCACTCGGTGGACTACCGCTCGGTGATGGCCTTCGGCCGCGCGCGGCGGGTCGACGATGCCGACGAGAAGCAGCAGGCGCTGGTGATGATGGTCGACCGCCTGTTCCCGCATCGCAGCGCCGGCCTGCGCCCCAGCACCGCGCTGGAACTGAAGGCCACGGCGGTGGTGACGATGGAGATCGAGCAGGCCTCGGCCAAGGTGCGCGACAAGGGCCTGGCCGACGAGGAGGCCGACCACGCGCTGCCGATCTATGCCGAGCGCATCCCGGTGCACACCGTGCTGGGCACGCCGGAGCCTTGCCCCCGCTTGCAGGCGGGGGTTCGACGCCCGCTAGAGTTGGGCCCCTACCGGTCCGGGCGGCGTCTCGACGAAGCCCTGAGCGAAGCCCATGCGATGGCCTATCGCCAAAAATGAGCGTCATTCGGCAAGGCCGGTGGACAACAACGAGGAGATGGTGGCGATGAGATTCGGTTCGATGCAGTTCCTGTTCACGCTCGGCGCTGCGGCCTGCGCCGCGACGCTGGGCGCCAGCGCCTGGGCGGCCTCGCAGGCGCCGGTGGCGGCCGAGAACGGCATGGTCGTCACGGCCCAGCACCTGGCCACGCGGGTCGGCGTCGATGTGCTGAAGGACGGCGGCAATGCGGTGGACGCCGCGGTGGCGGTGGGCTACGCGCTGGCGGTGGTCTACCCGGCCGCCGGCAACCTGGGCGGCGGCGGCTTCATGACGATCCAGCTGGCCGATGGCCGCAAGACCTTCCTCGACTTCCGCGAGAAGGCGCCGCTGGCGGCCAGCGCGAACATGTACCTCGACAAGGACGGCAACGTCGTCCCCGGGCTCAGCACCAAGGGCCACCTGGCGGTGGGCGTGCCCGGCAGCGTGGCCGGCATGGAGCTGGCGCTGGCGAAGTACGGCACGATGAAGCGCGCCGCGCTGATGGCGCCGGCGATCCAGTACGCACGCGAGGGCTTCGTGCTGCAGCAGGGCGACGTCGACCTGCTGCGCACCGCGACCGAGGACTTCAAGAAGGACCCCGCCACCGCGGCGATCTTCCTGAACAGGGGCCAGCCTTTCCAGCCCGGCGACAAGCTGGTGCAGGAAGACCTGGCGGCCACGCTGAAGGCCATCAGCGACAAGGGTGCGGCCGGCTTCTACCAGGGCACCGTGGGCGCGGCGATCGTCGCCTCCAGCCAGGCGGGCAAGGGCCTGCTGACGCAGGCCGACCTGGACCAGTACAAGACGCGCGAGATGGCGCCGGTGGAATGCGACTACCGCGGCTACCGCGTCGTCTCGGCGCCGCCGCCCAGCTCGGGCGGCGTGATCATCTGCGAGATCCTCAACGTGCTCGAAGGCTACCCGCTGAAGGAATGGGGCTTCCGCTCCGCCCAGGCCGTGCACGTGCAGATCGAGGCGATGCGCCATGCCTATGTCGACCGCAACAGCTACCTCGGCGATCCCGACTTCGTGAAGAACCCGCTCGAGCGCCTGCTGAGCAAGGACTACGCGGCGCAGCTGCGCCACGTGATCGACCCCCACAAGGCCGGCGTCAGCAAGGACATCAAGCCCGGCGTCGCGCCGCACGAGGGCAGCAACACCACGCATTACTCGATCGTCGACAAGTGGGGCAACGCGGTCTCGGTGACCTACACGCTGAACGACTGGTTCGGCGCGCGCGTCACCGCCGCGAAGACCGGCGTGCTGCTGAACGACGAGATGGACGACTTCACCGCCAAGATCGGCGTGCCCAACCTCTACGGCCTGGTGCAGGGCCAGGCCAACTCGATCGCCCCGGGCAAGCGCCCGCTGTCGTCGATGAGCCCGACCATCGTCTCGAAGGACGGCAAGCCGGTGATGGTGGTCGGCACGCCCGGCGGCAGCCGCATCATCACCGCGGTGCTGCACACCATCGTCAACGTCATCGACTACGGCATGAACGTGCAGGAGGCGGTGGACGCGCCGCGCTTCCACCAGCAATGGCTGCCCGAGGCGACCAATGTCGAGGCCTTTGCGCTTTCGCCCGACACGCGCAAGATCCTCGAAGGCATGGGCCACAAGTTCGCCGGTGCGCAGCCGGCCAACCACCTGGCGGCCATCCTGATCGGCGCGCCGACGCTGGGGGGCCAGCCGGTGGGCAGGAACCGCTTCTACGGCGCCAACGACCCGCGCCGCAACACCGGGCTGGCGCTGGGCTACTGATCGGCCCCGAGCAGCAGGTCCAGGTTCTGCAAGGCCGCACCCGAGGCGCCCTTGCCGAGGTTGTCGAACACCGCGGCCAGCAGCAGCTGGCCGTGCGTGGCGTTCTCGAAGACGGCCAGGCTCATCGTGTTGCTGCCGTTGTGCTGCTGCGGGTTCAGGCCCGTCAAGGCGGCTGCGTCGGCGCGCGGCAGCACGCGCACATGCTGCGCGCCGGCGTAGTGGGTGGCCAGCGCTTCTTGCAGGCGCTGGCCGCTCGCTTCGGACGGTAGAAGGCGCTGCTGCAGCGCGATCGTCAGCACGATGCCCTGTCGGTAGGCGCCGTAGGCCGGCACGAAGCCGGGGCGTTCGGTCAGCAGCGCATGCTGGCGGATCTCGGGCACGTGCTTGTGCTGCAGCGCCAGGCCGTAGACCTCCAGCGCCGGCGCGCTGCCGGCCTGCGGGCCCTCGTGCGCCTGCACGCCGGCGCGGCCCTGGCCCGAATAGCCCGAGATCGCGTGGATCGCCAGCGGGTAGTCCGCCGGCAGCAGGCCGGCCGTGACCAGCGGGCGCAGCAGCGCCACTGCGCCGGTGGGGTAGCAGCCGGGGTTGCTGATGCGCCGCGCGGCGCGGATCGCGTCGGCCTGGCCGGCGCTCATCTCCGGGAAGCCGTAGACCCAGCTCGCGTCGGTGCGGTGCGCCGAGCTGGCGTCGATCACGCGCACGGCCGGGTTCTCGATCATCGCCGCGGCTTCGCGCGCCGCGGCATCGGGCAGGCACAGGATCGCGACGTCGCAGCGGTTCAGCGCGTCGGCGCGACGCAGCGGGTCCTTGCGCTGCGCGGCCGGCAGCGTCAGCAGCTGCAGGTCGCGGCGCGCGGCCAGCTGGCCGACGATCTGCAGCCCGGTGGTGCCCTGGTCGCCATCGACGAAGACGGTGGTGCTCATGGTGGTGGCTCCTGCTGATGCGGTGAAACGCGAGCCGCAATCCTCGGCCCGGCGCTACCATTGCGCAAGTTGAATCTGGCAAACCTCTCGTTCAGGAATCCTGAATCACGCGATGCGCGAACTCAGCCTCGACCGTCTGCGCACGCTGCTGGCCGTCAGCGACCTCGGCTCGTTCGCCGCGGCCGCGAAGGCGCTGCACCTGGCGCCGCCCACCGTCACGCTGCACGTGGCCGACCTCGAAGCCCGGCTGGGCACGAAGCTGCTGCTGCGCAACCGCGGCCGCGTGGTGGCCACCGGGACCGGCGCACTGCTGATCGAGCGCGCGCGCCGGCTGCTGGCCGAGGCCGACGAGATGATCGACGCGCTGCAGCGCCAGGTCGCCGGCCGCGCCGGCCGCGTGCGCGTGGGGGCCAGCACCGGCGCCATCGCGCACCTGCTGCCGCAGGCGCTGCAGGCCCTGCAGGCCGAACACCCCGAGATCGACGTGCAGGTGGCCGTGCTGACCTCGGAAGAGACGCTGGCGCGGCTGGTCGCTGGCACGCTGGACATCGGCATCGTCGCGCTGCCGCAGCCACCGGTGGCGGGGCTGGTGGTGCAGCGCTGGCGCCGCGATCCGGTGATGGCCTTCGTGCCGGCGGCCTGGGCGCGCTGCCCGAAGCGCGCCACGCCGGCCTGGCTGGCCGCGCAGCCGCTGATCCTGAACGACGCCGGTACGCGCCTGTCGCGGCTGACGGCCGAGTGGTTTGCCGCCGCCGGCCAGCACCCCCGTGCACGCATCGAGCTGAACTACAACGACGCGATCAAGAGCCTGGTGGCCGCCGGCTACGGCGCCGCGCTGCTGCCGCAGGAGGCCAGCGCGCCGGCGCCGGAGCCGCGCATCCGCATGCTGCCGCTGCAGCCGGCGCTGTGGCGACCGCTCGGGCTGGCACACCGCAGCGGCGACCACGAGGGCGCCACGCAGCAGGTGCTGCGGGTGCTGGGCCAGCTGGCCCAGCGCTGACGCGCGCCTGCCGCGTCTTGCGCGTGCTCAGCGTGGCAGGAAGTCGTTCGGCTCGACCAGGCGCCAGCCGGGCATGTCGCGCACGCACTGCCGCAGCGGCTGCAGGTGGCCGGCGCCGTACAGCAGCAGCACGCGGTCGCCCGGCTTGACCGACTGCACCAGCCGCGCGCAGATCGCCACGTTGCGCGACAGCCAGCTGGCCAGCAGGTGCGCGCCGGGCTGCTCGCTGCCGCGGCCGTAGCTGAGCGTCTGCATGTACCAGCCGTGGTCCTCGGCGATCGCCGCCGGCTCGTTCAGGCTGCGCAGCAGCTGGCCCACGCTGCCGTCGCGCGCACGCTGCTCGAAGGCGCGGGTGCGCGCGCCGATGGCGTCCACCATCTGCTGCAGATCGCCGCCGCGCCCGTTGGCCTGGGCGAACTTCTCCAGGCCCTCGAACGGGAACTCGCCTTCGGCATCGACGCCTATCACATCGGCGTGGCCGAGCTGGCGGGCGAGGCGGTAGCCGATCTGCACGATCTCGTTGCGGTCCGGCGCGAGCGTGCCGTCACGGAACTGGCGGTAGCGCGGCAGCGCACGGCCGGGCAGCGTGTCGGCCTGCGCCTCCACCGCGATGCGCGTCGGCTTGAAGCGGGCCAGCCCGTCGGCCACGGCCTGCAGTTCTTCCTGGCGCCGGGGCACCAGCACGTCGTCGATCTGTGCGTTCTGCAGGTCGAGCCCGGGGTTGGCGAAGTGGTAGGTGCCCAGCACCATCACGTCCACCGTCGCGGCGCTGCGGGCGGGGCCCGCGAGCAGGCCCAGCATCAGGGTGGCCAGCGCGAGGCGACAGGCCGGCAGGAAACTCTTCATCGGGGCGCTCCAGGTGATGGGCGGTTCAGCGTGGCATCAGGTGCAGCGCCGCATGCTGCAGCAGCATGATCGTCTTGCCGTCGCGGATGCGGCCGTCGGCCACCTGGGCCAGCGCCTCGTCCAGCGTCAGCTCGAGCACCTCGATGTCCTCGCCCTCGGCCTCCAGGCCGCCGCCGCTGCCGATGCGGTCGTCGGGGTCGTACTCGGCGACGAAGAAGTGCAGCCGCTCGGTCACCGAGCCCGGGCTCATGAAGGCGTCGAACACCTTGTGCGGCGCGCGCACGCGGAAGCCCACTTCCTGCTCGGCCTCGGCGCGGATGCATTCCTCGGGCGTGGCGTCGTCCAGCAGGCCGGCCGGCGCTTCCACCAGCAGGCCGTCGTGGCCGTTGACGAAGGCCGGGTAGCGGAACTGCCGTGTCAGCACCACCGTGCGCCGCGCGCGGTTGTACAGCAGCAGCACCGCGCCGTTGCCGCGGTCGTAGGTCTCGCGTTTGCATTCCTGCCAGCGGCCGTCGCTGCGCTGCCAGTCGAAGGTGGTGGTCTTCAGCGTGTACCAGTTGTCCGACAACAGCCGGACCTCGCGCACGCGGACGCGGTGCTGAACGCTCATGCGGGGCAGCCTTTCGAAAGGGCAGGGTTTGAACAGCCGCGCAGCTTAGCGCCGCCGGCGCGTTCCGGCAGAATCGACCCCCGGCCCGGTGCCCGGAAGCGCCGACACGACAGATGACGCACTTTTAAGACGTTAGGAGACATCCATGCGTGAGGCTTGGCTGTCGGGTCCGGCCGGCCGGCACCCGCGCTGGCGCACGCGGCTGCAGGCGCTGTGGCCGGCGCGCATGCCGATCGACGGGCGCGAACGGCTGCGCGTGGTGGCCGGTGTCGGCATGGGCCTGCTGATCACCGGGATGCTGTGCCATGCGCTGGCCGGCCCTGGCGGCCTGCCCTGGCTGGTGGCCCCGCTGGGGGCGAGCGCGGTGCTGGTGTTCGGCGTGCCCGCCAGCCCGCTGGCGCAGCCCTGGTCGGTGCTGGGCGGCAACACCCTGTCGGCGCTGGTGGGCATTGCCTGCGTGCACTGGCTGCCGGCGCCGGTGCTGGCTGCCGCGGTGGCCACCGCGCTGGCGGTGGCATTGATGCTGGCGCTGCGCTGCCTGCATCCGCCCGGCGGTGCTGCCGCGCTGCTCACGGTGCTGGGCGCGGTGGGCGACTGGCATTTCGCATTCTTCCCGGTGGCGCTGAATTCGCTGCTGCTGGTGGCCGCCGGCATCGCCTACAACCAGGCCACCGGCCGACGCTACCCGCACGTCAACCGCGAGGCGCCGCCCGGCCCGGCCGCGACCGCGCGCTTCAGCGACGCGGACCTGGACGCGGTGCTCAAGCGCTACAACCAGGTGCTGGACGTGCCACGCGACGACCTGCAGCGCCTGCTGGAGCAGGCCGAGGTGCAGTCGCATGCCCGCCGCCTGGCCGAGCTGCACTGCCGCGACATCATGACGCCGGACCCGATCACCGTGGAGTTCGGCAGCCCGCTGCAGGAAGCCTGGACGCTGCTGCGCGAGCACCGCATCAAGGCACTGCCGGTGATCGACCGCCAGCGCCGCATCGTCGGCATCCTGACGCTGGCCGACTTCCTGCGCGCGGCCGAGCTCGATGTGCACGAGGGCTTCGACGCCAAGCTGCGCAGGCTGATCCGCGCGACGCCGGGCGTGCGGTCCGACAAGCCCGAGGCGGTGGGCCAGATCATGACGCGCCAGGTGCGCGTGGCCAGCGCCGAGCGCAGCCTGGCGGAGCTGGTGCCGATCTTCTCGTCGACCGGCCACCACCACATCCCGATCATCGACGGCGGCGGCCGGCTGGTGGGCATCGTCACGCAGACCGACCTGGTGTCCGCGCTGCTGCGGATGTCCGGCTAAGGCCAGGCCGCCTGCGAAGCGCTCAGGCGCCGAGCTGGTCGGCCAGCGCTTCCAGGCTGGGCGCCTGCCAGTCGAAGCGGCAGCCTTCGGTCGATTCCATCCAGCCGCCCGGGCCGCGCTCCTGAGGCCGCGGGATGTAGGCCGTCTTCAGCCCGGCGCGCTGTGCCGCCATCAGGTCCGACGGGTGGGCCGCGACCATCAGCACCTGCTCGACGCCGAAGCCCAGCAGCGCCGCGGCGCGGCGGTAGACCTCCAGGTCGGGCTTGTAGCGACCGATCAGTTCGGCCGACAGCACGCAGTCCCAGGGCAGGCCGGCGCGCTTGGCCATGTTGACCAGCAGCGCGACATTGCCGTTCGACAGCGTCGACAGCACGAAGCGGCGGCGCAGCCGCGTCAGGCCGGGCACGGCGTCCGGCCAGGGGCCGAGGCGGTGCCAGGCGCGGTTCAGCGCATCGCGCTCGCCTTCGGGCAGTGCCTCGAGGCCGAAGCGCGGGATCAGGCTGTCGAGGATGCGGCGATGGATGCCGTCGATGTTGGTCCAGGGGTCCTGGCCGGCATTGGCGCGGGCCATCGCCGGCGCGTAGCCGGCGCGCCAGGCGTCGGCCAGCGCAGGCCAATCGGCCGCCAGCCCCAGGCGCGCCTGCAGCGCCTGGCCCTCGCGGATGATCGAGCCGCGCCAGTCGACCACGGTGCCGAAGATGTCGAAGACCAACGCCTGGATCGGGTGGGGGGTGTCCATGTCCGGGATGATGCCGCAGCGCCTGCAGCGCCGCTGGCTGCGGCAGGAAAGCGCGGCAGAACGGTCACAAATCGCCGCATTGGTGTCGAACTTCGCCGCTATCCTTTGCAGGACATGGACCCTTGCCCTGCGCGCCGCCCGCCTGCGCGCGCCGGGCCCCTTGCCCAATGAACGAATATCTGATGTGGACCGTGGTCGCCGCGCTGCTGGTCTGGCTGGTGGTCGAACTGCTGCGCGGTCGTCGCCGCCGGCAGAAGGCCAGGGCCGAGTCGCAGGCCAGCGTGCAGATCTCCTCGCTGCCCGGCCCGGAGGACGTGCTCGCCGAGCAGCAGCGCCAGGAGCTCGAGCGCCGTGCCGCCGAATTGGCCGCGGCCGAGCGTGCCGCAGCCGAACAGGCTGCCGCCGAGGCCGCCGCGGCGGCGCTGAAGGCCGCGGCCGAGCGCGCGGCAGCAGACGCCCGCGCGGCGGCGGAGGCCGAGCGCCTGGCCGCCGAGCGTGCCGAAGCTGAACGGATCGCGGCTGAACGTGTCGAGGCCGAACGTGCCGAGGCTGAGCGGCTGGCCGCTGAACGCGCCGAAGCGGAGCGCGTGGCGGCTGAACGCGCCGAGGCAGAGCGTGTAGAGGCCGAACGTGCGGAAGCCGAGCGCGCCGAGGCCGCCCGGATCGAAGCCGCGCGCCTGGCGGTCGAGCAGGCCGAAGCCCAGCGCATCGCGGACGAACGGGCCGCCGCTGAGCGTGCCGCCGCCGAGGCGGCCGCGCGGCTGGAAGCCGAGCGCCTGGAAGCCGAGCGCATCGAAGCCGCACGGCAGGCCGCCGAACATGCGGCGGCCGAGCAGGCTGCCGCCGAAGCGGCACGCCAGCAAGCCGAACGGGAGGCTGCCGCGCGGGCCGAGGCCGAGCGTGCGGCGGCCGAGCAGGCCCGCGTGGCGGCGGAACAGCCCGCCGCGCAGGCTGCAGCGGCGGCCCCCGCCGCGCCGGCGGTGCCGCGCACCCCGGCCGAGACCCTGGTGATGGTGGCCGACGACTCCAAGGTCGTGCGGGTCAAGACCAGCCGCGCGCTGGCCAAGTTCCAGTACCGCGTGGTGCTGGCCGAGGACGGCTTCGAGGCGATGAAGCGCATCGCCGACGAGATGCCGCATGTGCTGATCACCGATGTCGAGATGCCCGGCATGGACGGCTTCGAGCTGACGCGCCATGTGCGCGGCAACCCGGCCAGCCGCCATGTGCCGATCATCATGATCACCTCGTCGGACGACAAGCACCGCGCGGTGGCCGCCGAGGCGGGCGTCAGCGTGCTGCTGGGCAAGCCCTACGAGGAAGAGGCGCTGATCGCGCACATCGAGGACTTGCTCAACCGCAGCCTCGAAGTGGCCTGAGCGCGGTCAGAAGCTGAAGCGCACGCCCGCGCTGACCAGGTTGCCGCTGATCTTGTCGGACAGCCGGCCGTAGTGGTCGAAGTCCAGCGTCAGCGCGACGTACTGCGAGACCTTGTACTCGGCGCCGACGCCGAGCATCGTCGAATAGGTCGAGCCGGTCATCTGCGAGCCGGTGGGCAGGATGTTGCTGCCGCTGACCCGCCCGGCCGAGAGGCCGAGCCGCCCGTTCAGCGAGAACTGCTCGTTCAGCGGCAGGCGCGCGGTGCCGGCCAGGTAGAGGCTGCGTGCGCGCCCTTCCTGCGTGACGGTGTTGCCGCTGCCCAGCGTGACGCGTTCGCTGAACTTGCCCAGGCGCACATAGCCGCCTTCGATGCCGAAGGTCTCGTTGAACTGGTAGCCGCCGTAGAGCTTGCCGGCGGTGTCGCGCTCGTCGCCACCGGTGTTCGGCAGGTTCAGGTCGTGTGCGTTGAAGCTGCTGCGGCCGATGGCGCCGCCGATGTAGCCGGTCTGCTTGTCGGCGGCCTGCGCCGGCAGCGTGGCAGCCGTGCCGAGCAGCGAGATGGAGAGCAGGACGATGGAGGAAGAGAGCTTGGACATGGAGACTTTCGTCGAGTTTTTCAGCAGGGTTTGACGGATTCGCCGCGCCGGAAACGCCGAGGCGACGGGGCGCAGTGTTGACGAGCCTGGCCTGACGTACCATCTTCCTGAACGAGGTGCCGGCGATCGACACAGAAGGTACTGGATTTCAGTACCTCGGTCGGCCCGCGAAAACAGGAGACAGCGATGAGTTCACCCGAGCTGGTGCTGCAGGTGCTGCGTGCCGAGATGCGCGCGGCCGGCGTCACCTACCGGCAGCTGGCGCAGCGCATCGGCATGAGCGAATCGAGCATCAAGCGCCTGTTCGGCCAGCGCGACATGGCCTTGTCGCGGCTGGCACAGATCTGCCAGGCGGTGGGCGTCTCGATGGAAGACGTGCTGCGCCAGTCGGCCGACCTGACGCCGCGCGCCGACACGCTGACGCTGGCGCAGGAACGCTCGCTGGTGGCCGACCCCAAGCTGCTGCTGGTGGCCAACTGCTGCCTCGGCCACTGGAGCTTCGAGCAGATCGT
>NZ_JBGAGA010000077.1:0-29910 GCF_044226965.1 Aquabacterium sp.
AACATGGTCTCGATCCGCGTGCTGCAGTCGGTGGGCGTGCACTACGCGCAGGAGTGGATCACGCGATTCGGCTTCGAGGCCGACAAGCATCCGGCCTATCTGACGATGGCGCTGGGCGCCGGTTCGGTGACACCGATGCAGATGGTCAGCGCCTATTCGGTGTTTGCCAATGGCGGCTACCGCGTCAACCCGATGCTGATCACCCGCATCACCGACAGCAAGGGCAAGGTACTGCTCGACGCCCATCCGCCGGCCATCGATGAATCGATGCGGGTGATCGATGCGCGCAATGCCTTCGTGATGGAGCAGTTGATGGGCGAGGTGACCCGCGCCGGGACGGCTGCCTCCGTGTACCAGACCTTCAAGCGCCCGGACCTGTACGGCAAGACCGGCACCACCAACGATTCGTTGGACGCCTGGTTCGCGGGTTTCCAGCCCAGGCTGGCTGCGGTGGTGTGGATCGGCTATGACAACCCGCGCAAGCTGGGCGACCGCGAGACGGGTGGTGGCCTGTCGCTGCCGGTCTGGATCGAGTACATGACCCACGCATTGAAGCGGCTGCCGGTGCAGGAGCCCAGCGTGCCCGAAGGTGTCACGCAGCGCGGCGGCGACTGGATCTACGACGAATATGCCAGTGGCGCCGGGGTCAGCAGCCTGGGCACCGAAGACAAGTTGCCCCATCCGCCCAGCGACGAGGAGCGCCGCAGCATCCTCGACCTGTTCCGGCGCTGAGGGCGACGGCGGGGCGGCCGGCCGCTCAGACGCCGAACGTCAGCGCCTTGCCGCCCTGCTGCGTCGCGAAGGCGGACAGCGCCGCAAAGAACTCACTGCCGTCGCGGGTGTCAAGCCAGCGGCCCGCCTCATGCCGATAGTGGTGGCCGCCCGCACGCGCCGCCAGCCACAGTTCATGCAGCGGTGGCTGGGTGTTGATGATGATCTTGCTCCCGTCGGGGAAGCTCAGTTCGAGCAGTCCGCCGGTGCGATGCACGTCGATGTCGATCACGTCGTCCTGCAGCCAGCGGTCGATGGTGGCCTCGATGCCGGCCAGCACGGCATCGGACAGGCGGTGGAATTCGCTGTCGGTCAGCGCCGAAGTGGCTGTGCTCATGGTGACTAGAATCCGGCGGATGAAACGGCTTGGCAGTTTAACGAGCACGCTGATCGTCGCGAGCGCCCTCGCGGCTGCCCTCACCGCCACCATGGCCGGCTGCGGGCAGAAGGGGCCACTGGCCCTGCCGGGCGCTGCCTCGGCGCCGGCCAGTGGCGCCTCCGCACCTGTCGGGCGTTAGGCCCCTGCCGCAGCCACCACCGCGGTGGCCGCCAGCCGGCCCTCGGCCACCGCGTGGCAGGCCACCTGGATGCCCTGGAAGTTCGCCAGCGCCGGCCGCTCGGCCGAGCAGCGCGCATTGGCATGCGGGCAGCGCGGGTGGAAGGCGCATCCGCTCGGCGGGTTCAGCGGGTTCGGCACCTCGCCCTGCACCGGCGTGCGCGCGCGGCCGGTCATGCCGATGTCCGGAATGGCGTCCAGCAGCATCCGCGTGTATGGATGCCGCGGCGTCGAGAACAGCGCATCGCGGTCGGCCAGTTCGACCAGCCGGCCCAGGTACATCACGCCGACCTGGTCGCTGACATGTCGCACCACCGCGAGGTTGTGCGAGATGAAGAGGTAGGTCAGGCCCCGCTCGCGCTGCAGGTCCTTCATGATGTTCAGCACCTGGGCCTGGACCGAGACATCGAGCGCCGAAGTGGGCTCGTCACAGACCAGGAATTCAGGCTGCGTCGCCAGCGCGCGCGCGATAGAGATGCGCTGGCGCTGGCCGCCGGAGAACTGGTGCGGGAACTTCTCCATGTCCGCGGGCGCAAGACCCACCGACGCCAGCAGTTCCCCGACCTGTCGCTTCAGCGCCGCCTCGTCGCTGACCAGACCGTGCTCGCGCAGCGGCTCGCCGACGATGTCGCGCACCTTCCAGCGCGGGTTCAGGCTGGCATAGGGATCCTGGAAGATCATCTGCATGCGCCGGTGCAGGGCACGCGCCGCCGGTCCCGTCAGGGCTGTCTGGGTATCCTGGCCATCGAAACGCACGCTGCCGCGCGTGGGGCCATACAGGCCCACCAGCAGACGCGCCACGGTGCTCTTGCCACAGCCCGATTCGCCAACCAGCGCCAGGGTCTTGCCCCGCTCGATCGAGAAGCTCACGCCGTCCACGGCATGCACGAACTGGCGCGGCTTGCGCTCGATCACCCGGTTCAGCCACGGCGCCGACACATCGAACACCTTGGCCAGATCCTGCACCTGCACCAGCGGGTTCATGCGGCCACCTTGCCGTCGTCGGCGCGCAGCCAGCAAGCCGCGCGCGTGGCACCGGCATCCAGCAGTTCGGGCCGCTCGCGCCGGCAACGCTCGAACGCCTGCGGGCAGCGCGGATTGAAGGCGCAGCCGGTGGGAATGGCATTGAGCCGCGGCATCGCGCCATCGATCTGCATCAGGCGATCACGGTTGCCATCCATCGAGGGAATCGAGCCCATCAGCCCCACCGTGTAGGGATGAGCCGGCCGGTGGATCACGTCGGCCACCGGCCCGATCTCGACGATGCGCCCGGCATACATCACCGCCACGCGGTCGCAGGACTCGGCGATCACGCCCATGTCGTGCGTCACCAGCATCACCGCCGCGCCGTGCTGCCGGGTCAGCCGCTTCAGCAGGCCGATGATCTGCGCCTGGATCGAGACATCGAGCGCGGTGGTCGGCTCGTCGGCCACGATCAGCTTGGGTTCGGCCGCCAGCGCCAGCGCGATCACCACCCGCTGGCGCATGCCGCCGGAGAACTGGTGCGGGTACTGGTCGATGCGCTGCTCAGCCGCCGGAATGCCGGTTTCCTGCAGCAGGCGGATCGCACGCTGACGCGCCTGCTCGTGGTCCACCTTCAGGTGCACCTGGATCGTCTCGATCAGCTGGCGGCCGATCGTCACCAGCGGGTTCAGCGAGGTCAGCGGGTCCTGGAAGATCGCGCCGATCTGGCGGCCGCGGATCTCGCGCATGCGCTCATGCGGCAGGTTATCGATGCGCTGGCCGTTCAGGCGGATCTCGCCGCCGGCCACGCGGCCCGGCGGCTCGAGCAGGCCGATGATCGCGGCACCGGTCAGCGACTTGCCGGCACCGGACTCACCGACCACGCCAAGGATCTCGCCGGGTGCGATGTCGAAGGACACGTCGTCCAGCGCGCGCAGGGTGCCGCGCCGGGTCGGGAACTCCACCTGCAGGTGGCTCACTTCAAGCAAGGGGGCAGCCATCGAAGCTCTTTCAGCGCAGCCGCGGGTTCAGCGCATCGCGCAGCCAGTCGCCGAGCAGATTGACCGACAACGCGATCATGATCAGCACCACGCCCGGGAAGATCGTGATCCACCATTCGCCGGAGAACAGGAAGTCCTGGCCGACACGGATCAGGGTCCCGAGCGACGGCGAGGTGGGCGGCACGCCGACACCCAGGAAGGACAGCGTGGCCTCGGTGATGATGGCGGTGGCGATGTGGATCGTCGCCAGCACCAGCACCGGCCCCAGCACGTTGGGCAGCACGTGCCGGCGCATGATGCGCACCGGCGACACGCCGATCACCCGGGCGGCCTGCACGTACTCCTTCTGCCGCTCGACCAGCGTGGAGCCGCGCACGGTGCGCGCGTACTGCACCCAGCCGGTCAGCGAGATCGCGACGATCAGCACCGCGAAGGCCAGCGTATCGTGTGCGTTAGGAAACAGCGCCTTGCCGACGCCGTCGATCAGCAGCGCGATCAGGATGGACGGGAACGACAGCATCACGTCGCACACGCGCATGATGAAGGCATCGACCCGGCCGCCGACGAAGCCCGAGAGCAGGCCCAGGCTGACCCCCACCACCAACGACACCAGCACCGAGGCCAGGCCGACGAACAGCGAGATGCGCGAGCCGTACATCAGCGCCGACAGGATGTCGCGGCCCTGGTCGTCGGTGCCCAGCAGGTACTTGCGGCTGCCCTCGGCCATCCAGGCGGGCGGCAACCGCGCGTCCATCAGTTCCAGTGTCGCCAGGTCCAGCGGGTTGTGGGGCGCGAGCCAGTTCGCGAACAGCGCGCAGACCACGCACACCAGCGCGATGACGGCCGCGACGATGGCCACCGGCGAATTCTTGAAGCTGTGCCAGACATCGCCGTCGAAGAAGCGCGCCAGTGCGCCGGGCGCAGCGGCCTGCGCGTCAAGGGAGGTGCTCATGGGGATCAGTGGCCGCCGGCGCCGCGCTCCAGGCGCAGCCGCGGGTCCACGACAAAGTACAGCAGGTCCACCACCAGGTTGATGGTGACGAAGACCAGGGCGATCAGGCACAGGTAGGCCGCCATCACCGGGATGTCGACGAACTGCACCGCCTGGATGAACAGCAGGCCCATGCCGGGCCACTGGAAGACCGTCTCGGTGACGATCGCGAACGCGATGATGTTGCCCAGCTGCAGGCCGGCGATCGTGATCACCGGCACCAGCGTGTTCTTCAGCGCATGGCCGAAGTACACGCGCCGGTCGGGCAGGCCGCGGGCCCGCGCGAACTTGATGTAGTCGGTGCGCAGCACCTCCAGCATCTCGGCCCGCACCAGGCGCAGCACCAGCGTCATCGGGAACAGCGACAGCGTGAAGGCCGGCAGCAGCAGGTGCTTCAGCCCATCGGTGGTCAGCAGACCCGTCGTCAGCACCCCCAGCGTGACCACCTCGCCGCGACCAAAGCTTGGCAGCCACTTCAAGGTCACCGCGAACAGCAGGATCAGCAAGATGCCGATGAAGAAGTTGGGCAGCGACACGCCGAGCAGCGAACCGGTCATCACCAGTTGCGAGCCCACGCGGCCGCGGCGCAGCGCGGCATACACACCCAGCGGCACGCCGAGCAGCATGCCCAGCACCGCGGCCACCAGCGCAAGCTCCAGCGTGGCAGGAAAGCGCTCAAGGATCAGCGACGACACCTTGCGCCCCTGCCGCAGGCTGAGGCCGAACTCGCCCTGCACCGCATTGACGACAAAGCGCGCGAACTGCACAGGGAAGGGCTGATCGAGCCCCAGATCGACGCGCAACTGCTGCCGCTGCTGCGGCGTCGCGTCCTGTCCCAGCAGGTTGGTCACCGGATCGCCGACGTACTGGAACAGCATGAAGGCGATGAAGGCGACCGTGAGCATCACGACCAGCGCCTGGATCAGCCGGCGAAGAATGAAGGCGAGCATGTATTGGATCAGGCACCCGGTGCGACCAGGCCCGCCGGCTCGTGGCCCGACGGCCCGGCGCACGACCATGGCGGCGCGACATCAGGCAAGGGCGACATGATCCGCAAATGCCATGCCGGGCGCAAAAGGGGAAACACCCGTTCCGCGAACGAAAAAAAGCCGCCCCGAGGGGCGGCTTCGTTGCGATGAATCCCCGCAGGGATTCTTCGCAGCCAGATCAGAAGATGTGGCGGATGCCGAACTCGACGCCGCTGGCGTTCTTGCCACCGAGGATGGTGGCGCCAGTGAAGGCCAAGCCGTTGTTGGCAACGACCTTGGACTGGCTGCCCTTGTTGCTGACGCGGGCGTAGGTGCCGTACAGCTGGGTGCGCTTCGACAGGTTGTAGCCGTAACCCACAGCAAACTTGTTGTAGTCGGCCGAATTCCAGGCGGCGGTGCCGTTCGACTGGTTGTAGCGGCTGTAGGCGGCGCGGATTTCACCTTGGCCCACCGGCGCGACAGCACCGATTTCAACCGCGGCGACCTTCAGGCCGCTGCCCGACTTCTCCTGGGCGATCAGGAGCATCGGCTTGACCATGCCGAAGTCGTACGACGCACCGAAGTTGGTGTACTTGGCATCGAGGGAATCGGTGGCGCCTTCGGTCTTGCCGTAGGCCAGGTGCGCGCTGATCGGGCCAGCGGCGTAGCCGAAGCGGAAGCCGAAGTAGTTGTTGGTCTTCACGCCGCTCAGCTGCTCACCGAAGCCGATCTGCACCTGGCCGGAGAAGCCACCCAGATCGCCCGGCAGGAAGTAGCCCAGGGTGTTGTTCGAGCGCACGGCGTTGGTGCCGTTACCCGCAGCACCCAGCATGCCGATCGAGAGGTTCGTGCCGACGCCGTTCGTGCCGAACGGGTCATAAACCGTGAGGTTCCAGAACGACGCGGTGAAGTCGCGGCCCAGGCGCACTTCACCGAAGTTGCCCATCAGGCTGACGGTCGAACGGCGCTGGAAATTCAGGCCGGCGGCATTGCCATCGTCGTTGGTCAGCTGACCTTCCAGCCAGAAGCCAGCCTTCAGGCCGCCACCCAGATCTTCGACGCCACGGAAGCCCAGGCGGCTGCTATTCAGGCCGGAGTTCGTGATGCCTTGCACCGTCTTGCTGCCAGCGGTGGTCTTGGCCGACAGGCGGGCATAGCCGGCGTCAACGATGCCGAACAGCGTGACCGTCGACTGGGCCGACGCAGCACCCGCGAACAGGCCGAATGCGGCGAGGGCGAGCAGAGACTTTTTCATTGCAGCTATCTCCTAGGTTGAACAAGAGGTCCCGATCCCGTAGAGAACCCGCCCACCGGGAAGGGCGCGGGCCGGTCAGGCCAACCTCCTCATCGGAAGTTGCGGCTATTCCACCAGAGCGATGCACCGCTTGCAAAGAATTGGACCCAAAAAGCCCGCCACTTGTTGCCTCCCAACAACGGGAAGCCGTACCCTGCCTTCGAGGCGACAGGGCCCACGCTCCAGAGGTGCAATGGCCTTGCGCTATGCTTTGAGCATGCCCCGTTCGGTGACCGCGACAGACGCTCTGATCGAGAGCGCGGAGATGGCCTTGCGCACACTCAGCGGCAGCGCGCGATCGGCGCGGCCAATGCCGCAACCCGCCGCGACAGGCGGCGAAGGCCTGCCCCTGACGCCTGCCGAGCGCCGCCTCTCGGGCGCGCTGATGCGGGTCAACCATGTCGGTGAGGTCTGCGCGCAGGCGCTCTATACGGCACAGGCGCTCACCGCGCGCGAGCCCGCCATGCGGGCGCAGATGCGCAGCGCGGCGCGCGAGGAAACCGACCACCTGGCCTGGACCGAAAGGCGCCTCGCAGAACTCGGCGACCGCCCCAGCCTGCTGAACCCGTTGTGGTTTGCCGGCGCCTTTGCGATCGGCTTGGCCGCAGGGCGCATTGGCGACCGCCAGAGCCTGGGCTTCGTCGTCGAAACCGAGCGCCAGGTCGAGCAGCACCTCGCCAGCCATCTCGACCGCCTGCCGGCGGCGGACGAAGCGTCACGCGCCATCGTCGCCCAGATGAAGGACGACGAATCGCGCCACGCCGAGGCCGCCCAGCAGGCCGGCGCGGCGCCCATGCCCGCCCCGCTGCGCTGGATGATGCGGGCCGCGGCGAGCGTGATGACAGGCACGGCGCACTACATCTGAGCGCGCGGCCAGCCGCGTCAGGCCGCGACGATTTCGTGGCTGGTGCTGATGTCTGCCGTCTTGCCGAGCATGATGGTCGCCGAACAATACTTCTCGTGCGACAGCGCAATGGCGCGCGCCACGGCGGCCTCGGGCAGGTTGCGCCCGCTCACGACGAAGTGCATGTGGATGCGCGTGAAGACCTTCGGGTCGGTCTCCGCGCGATCGGCCTCGATCTTCACGCGGCAATCGGTCACCTCATGCCGGCCGCGCCGCAGGATCAGCACCACGTCATAGGCGGTGCAGCCGCCGGCCCCCACGAGCAGGGTTTCCATCGGCCGCGGTGCCAGGTTGCGGCCGCCACCATCGGGCGCGCCGTCCATCGTCAGCAGATGGCCGCTGCCGGTTTCCGCGACCATGCCCATGCCGCTTGCCGGCACCCAGTGGATCGTGCATTCCATATCGGTCGAACTCCAAGGTCGGGCGCACCTGCACCCGAAGCGGGCGGCACGCACCAGCGCCTGGAGCGCACACCCTAGAACAGATGTCCAAGATCTTATTGCAGCGCAGCATCGGCCACGCTAGACTGCCACGCATCGAAACGTTGGCTGCCCGGCCAGCCGGGGCCTGACGACGTTTCCACCGATTGTCTCCTCCACCTCCTCCAATGGTGGATTCAGCCCGGGGCCTTACCGCCTCGGGCTTTTTTCTTGGGCCGCGGATTTATGATGCCGCGCCGCTGAAACCCCTGGCGCTGCCACTGGCAGTCCGCCTGCACCTTCGTACCGCCCGATGGCCCGCGCCGCGCATCCCGACTACCTGAAGAAGATCCTCACTGCCCGCGTCTACGACGTGGCCATCGAGTCCCCGCTGGAGCCTGCGCGCAGCCTGTCGCGGCGCATCGGCAACCATGTGCTGCTCAAGCGCGAGGACCAGCAGCCGGTGTTCAGCTTCAAGCTGCGTGGCGCCTACAACAAGATGGCCCACCTGTCGAAGGAGCAGCTGGCACGCGGCGTGATCTGCGCCTCCGCCGGCAACCACGCCCAGGGCGTGGCACTGAGCGCACGCCGCCTCGGCTGCCGCGCGGTGGTCGTGATGCCGGTCACGACGCCCAAGCTGAAGATCGACGCGGTGGCCGCGCTGGGCGGCGAGGTCGTGCTGCAGGGCGACAGCTATTCCGATGCCTACCAGCACGCCTTGACGCTGCAGCAGGCCGAGGACCTGACCTTCGTGCACCCGTTCGACGATCCGGACGTGATCGCCGGGCAGGGCACCATTGCGATGGAGGTCCTGCGCCAGCACGAAGGCCCGATCGATGCGATCTTCGTCGCCATAGGCGGCGGCGGCCTGATCTCGGGCGTCGCCTCGTACATCAAGGCGGTGCGGCCGGAGATCAAGGTGATCGGCGTGCAGACGCGCGACTCCGACGCAATGGTGCGCTCGGTGCAGGCCGGCCGCCGCGTGCAGCTCAACGACGTCGGCCTGTTCTCCGACGGCACCGCGGTGAAGCTGGTCGGCGAGGAAACCTTCCGCCTGACACGCAAGCTGGTCGACGACTTCGTGGTGGTCGACACCGACGAAGTCTGCGCCGCGATCAAGGACGTGTTCCAGGACACCCGCAGCATCCTCGAGCCGGCCGGCGCCCTGGGCGTCGCCGCCATCAAGCAGTACACCGCCACGCACAAGTGCAAGGGCCAGACGCTGATCGCGATCACCTGCGGCGCGAACATGAACTTCGACCGGCTGCGCTTCGTCGCCGAGCGGGCCGAGTTCGGCGAGCAGCGCGAGGCGCTGTTCGCGGTGACGATTCCCGAGGAGCGCGGCTCGTTCAAGCGCTTCTGCGAACTGATCGGCCCACGCGCGGTGACCGAATTCAACTACCGCATCTCGGACGCCAACGAGGCCCATGTCTTCGTCGGCATCGCCATCGGGCGGCGCGACGAGGCCGACAAGATCGCGCGCAACTTCCAGCGCCACGGCTTTCCCACCGTCAACCTCACCGACGACGAACTGGCCAAGGAGCATGTGCGCCACATGGTCGGTGGCCGCTCCGATCTGGCGCTGGACGAGCGGCTGTTCCGCTTCATCTTCCCGGAGCGCCCCGGCGCGCTGATGCGCTTTCTCTCGTCCTTGCACCCGGACTGGAACATCAGCCTGTTCCACTACCGCAACCAGGGCGCCGACTATGGACGCATCCTGGTCGGCATCCAGGTGCCGCGCGGCGATGCCAAGGCCTTCGCGGCCTTCCTCGACGCGCTGGCCTATCCCTGCATCGAGGAGACCGACAACCCGGTGTATCGCCTGTTCCTGCGCTGACGGGGATCTCCTTACACTGCGCCCATGTCGCTGAACCGCTCGCTGATCTCGCCGACCTCGAGCCCGCTGCTGGAGCGTGCGCTGGCGGAAAAGCTGGCGCGCCGCTGCGAGGCGGTGGGCGGCCTGGGCGAGCTGGAGCCGGTGGCCGTGCGCCTGGGGCTGATGCAGAACACGCTGAAGCCGCGCTTTCGCGAGCCGCAGCTGGTGGTGTTCGCCGCCGACCATGGCTTGGCGGTCGACGGCATCGAGCTGCCGCTGAAGCGCCAGTCGCACGAACAGGTGCACCAGCTGCTGACCGGCCAGCTGCCGGTGTCGGTGTTCGCCCGCATCCAGGGTCTCGAGCTGTCGGTGATCGACTGCGGCCTGGCCGCCGAGCTGGCGCCGCACGAGCGGCTGATGCCCCGCAAGATCGCCCACGGCACCCGCAACGCGCGCGTCGGCCAGGCCATGGCGCTGGAACAGGCCCATGCGGCCATCCGCGCCGGCATGGAGATCGGTGACGCGCTGCGCGGCAACATGGTGGCCTGCGCCGGCATTGGCGTGGGCTCGCACGAGGCGGCTGCGCTGGTGCTGTCGCGCCTGACGCAGAGCCCGGTGCGCGACCTCCTGGTCAGCGGCCCGCAGATGAATGCCGAGGCCCTGGCGCACCTGCTGGCCATTGCCCAGGCCGCGCAAGGCCGGCACCGCGACGTGACCGACGCCGTCGAGGTGCTGGCCGCTTTCGGCGGCTTCGAGACCGCGGTGATGGTCGGCGTGATGCTGGTGGCCGCCAGCAAGCGCCACCTGATCATGGTCGACGGCATGGCGGCCTGCGCGGCGCTGCTGGTGGCCTCGCGCATCGCCTCGGCCGTCACCGACTACTGCGTGTTCTGCCGCAGCCACAGCCACCGGGGGCTGGACCAGGCGCTGAACCTGTTCAATGCCACGGCGCTGCTGGAGCTGGGGCTGGACAGCATCGACGGCACCGGCGCCTGCCTGTCCTGGCCACTCGTGCGCAGTGCCTCGGCCCTGTTGACCGAAGTGGCCGATGGCGAAGATCCCGGCCCCTCGCAGCCGACGCCGATACCGGTGGCGGTCGAGGAAACGGTGCTCGACGGCGGCGCGAAAGTCCTGCCGCCCGCCTGATCAGCGCGAAGCCGGCAGGTCGTTGGGCGGCTGAAGCGGCGCGACCGGCGTCACGCCAAAGGGCGCCGGTTGCGGCGCCGATTGCACCGGCACGCCGGGTTGCGGCGTCGTCGGGCTGATCGTCGGCACCGGCACGCCCGGACGCAGCGGTGGAAAGCCGGGCCCCCGCAACGCACCGGGCTGCTGGGTCACCACCGATGGCGCGGGCATCACAGGAATCGTCGGCGCCGTGCCGCCCTCGCCCACGGCCGCCGGCAGCGTGCCGCGCGCGGCCTCGGCCAGCGGCGGCAGTTCCAGCGCCACCACCGGGCCGCCGTTACCGTTGGCCAGTTCCACCCGGCGGTGCGTGATCGAGCGCAGCACCAGATCGCCGTCGACGCGCTCGCCGATCGCGATGGCGCGCGCGGTCTTGCCCTCGACCGAGATCAGCGCCAGCCCCTTGTGCTGGCCCGCGGCCGGCGCCACCACGCCCAGCAGCTTGAAGCGGTTGTCGGCCACCGGCTCGGGCGCGGCGGCCTGCACCGGCGGCGGCGCGCCAAACAGCCGGGTGAGGTCCCCACCCTGGGGCAGCGGTTGCGTCGCCAACACGGCCTGCGGCGGCAATGGCGCCGGACGAACGACCAGGCGCAGGCCCCAGAACGCCGCGCTGGCGGCGACGGCCGCCCAGATCAGGAACGACAACAGGCGCGAAGTCATGCCACCATTATCATTCGCCGCTGTCCCATCACCCCTGCCCGCCATGCCCTTGCCGATTGCCCCGCTCACCCGATCCGCCGGCCGGGCGGCCCGCCGCGGTTTCACGCTGATCGAACTGCTGGTGGTGCTGGTGATCATCGGCGTGCTGGCGGCGCTGATCGTGCCGAACCTGCTGGACCGCACCGACGACGCGCGCGCCACCGCCGCGCGCACCGACGTCAACAACCTGATGCAGGCGCTCAAGCTCTACAAGCTGGACAACCAGCGCTATCCCACCGGTGAGCAGGGCCTGCAGGCACTGGTGACCAAGCCCAGCACCGGCGCCATTCCGCCGAACTGGCGGCCGTACCTGGACAAGCTGCCGAACGACCCCTGGGGCCAGCCCTACCAGTACCTCAACCCCGGTGTGAAGGGCGAGATCGATGTGTTCAGCTTCGGCGCCGACGGCCAGCCCGGCGGCGAAGGCAAGAACGCCGACATCGGCTCCTGGCAGTAGGCCCGGGTTCGCCATGCCGCGCGGCTTCACGCTGGTGGAGCTGCTGGTGGTGCTGGTGCTGATCGGCATCTCGGCCGGGCTGATCAGCCTGGCGCTGCGCGACCCGTCGGAGTCCCGGCTGGAGCAGGAAGGCACGCGCCTGGCCGCGCTGCTCGAAGCCGGCCGCGCCGAAGCCCGCGCGCTGGGACTGCCGGTGCGCTTCGAACTCGGCAGCACGGTGCCGGGCGACGGCTTCCGCTTCGTCGGCCTGCCGCCGCAGCTGAAGCTGCCGCAGCGCTGGCTCAACGAGGAGACCCAGGCCGAGATCGTCGGCGCGCGCGCGTTGCAGCTGGGTCCCGAGCCCATCATCGGCCCGCAGCGCATCGCGCTGCGGCTGGGCGAGCGGCAGCTGCTGCTGGCCACCGACGGGCTGGGCCCGTTCGCGCCACTGCCCACCGAGGCCACCAGCCCGCCATGACGCGCCGGGCACCCACCGCAGGCTTCACGCTGGTCGAGGTGCTGGTGGCGCTGGCCATCGTCGCGATCGCGCTCGGTGCCGGGCTGAAGGCCGCGGGCGCGCTGACCAACAACGCGCAGCGGCTGTCGGACGTCACCGCGGCGCAATGGTGCGCCGACAACATGCTGACGAACCTGCGCCTGTCGCGCCAGTTCCCCGGCGGCGACAGCGACTTCCAGTGCGACGAACTGGGCCGCGAGTACCGCGGCCAGATCCGCTCCTCACGCACCGAGAACCCGAACTTCCGCCGGGTCGATGCAGTGGTGTTCGACGCCAGCGACCACGTGCTGGTCACGCTGTCCACCGTGATGGGGCGCTATTGATGCCGGGGCCGATTCGCCAGGGTCGCGGCTTCACGCTGGTCGAGGTGCTGGTCGCGCTGCTGATCATGGCCGTGATCGCGGTGCTCGGCTGGCGCGGCATCGACAGCATGGCGCGCTCGCGCGAAGTGGCGCAGAGCGCGTCCGAGCGCACGCTGCGCCTGGCCACCATCGTCGCGCAATTCGAGCAGGACCTGCAGGCGGTGGCCGACACTTCCACCGTGCCTGGCCTGGCCTTCGACGGGGCCTCGCTGCGCATGACCCGGCGTGCCAACGGCGGCCTGCAGGTGGTGGTGTGGTCGCTGCGCGAAGGCGTGTGGCGGCGCTGGGCCGGCACGCCGGCCACACGCGTTGCCGGCCTGCAGGAGTCCTGGCTGCAGAGCCAGCAGCTGGTCGGCAACGAGCCGCAGCAGATCCCGCTGCTCGAAGGCGCCGCGGGCTGGCAGATCTACTTCTTCCGCGATGGCGCCTGGACCAATGCGCAATCGACCGGCGACGTGGCCACCACGCCGGCGGCTGCGGCCAGCGGCTCCCCGCCAGGCACCCCGCCCGGCACGCCGGTGCAGCGTGAGCGCCTGCCGCAAGGCGTGCGCCTGGTGATCGAACTGCCCGAGGGCAAGCTGACGCGTGACGTCGCGCTGGGACCGCAGGCGCTATGAGTCATCGCGCATCTATCATCCAAAAGACGCGGCCTCGGCAGACGCAACGCGGCGCCGCGCTGCTGCTGGCGATGCTGCTGCTGACGCTGGTGGCCACGCTGGCCGCGGGCATGGTGTGGCAGCAGTGGCGCTCGGTCGAGGTCGAGACGGCCGAGCGTGGTCGCGCGCAGATCGTCTGGGTGATGAACGGTGCGCTGGACTGGGCGCGCCTGATCCTGCGCGAGGACGCCAACAACACGGCGCGCCGCGGCATCCCGACCAACCTGCACGAGCCCTGGGCCACGCCGCTGGCCGAGGCGCGCCTGTCGACCTTCCTGTCCGCCGATCGCGAGGCGAGTCCCGACGCCGGTCCCGAAGCCTTCCTCGGCGGGGCCATCACCGATGCGCAGGCCCGGTACAACCTGCGCAACATCGCGGCCGACGGCAAGGTCAGCGAGGACGAGCTGGCGCTGCTCAAACGCATCTGCCAGATCGCCGGGCTGTCGGACGACACCGCCCAGCTGCTGGCCGACGGCCTGCTGGCCTCGCAGATGGGCACCGACCTGAACGCGTCGCTTTCGCCGATGCGGGTCGACGACCTGGTGTGGCTGGGGCTGCCGCCGGACGCGGTGGAGCGGCTGCGGCCGCTGGTGACGATCCTGCCGGTGGCGCCCACCAAGGTGAACCTCAACACCGCTTCGCGCGAAGTGCTGGCCGCGGTGATCAAGGGCATCGACCTCGGCACTGCCGAGAAGCTGGTGCAGGCGCGCGACCGCACGCCGTTCAAGACCTGGCAGGAGGCGCAGCCGCTGATGCCCGGCGGCGTGACGCTCACGGATGCCGACGTCGGAACGACGTCCGACTTCTTCGAGGTGCGCGGCCGGATGCGCCTGGACGACCGCGTGCTCGAGGAGGTCTCGCTGGTGCAGCGGCGCGGGCTGGAAGTGGTCGCGGTGCAGCGCCAGCGCGTGAACAGCGTGCTGCCGCGAACGCCTTGATGCACCCACCGTGGACCAGTGGCCGATGCGGTGCACAGCCTTTGCCACAATGCGGGCCGCCGCGGCGCATGCCGGGCCTGTGTCCGCAGCGAGCGGCCGCGCACATCCTTCTTCACGCGAACTGAGCTAGCCTGAGCCCCCTCCCATGTCGATGCTCGTGATCCAGCTGCCGGCCCGAAGCCGCGGCGGTGCCGCCGCGCCGCAGGCCGCTGCCGACTACAGCCATGTGCTGAGCGCCGACGGCATGACCACCGGCACGCAGGGCCGCGCAGCGGCCGCCGCGCTGCCCAAGGCCGACACCGTGGTGGCGGTGCTGCCGGCCACCGAGGTCGGCTGGCATCGCATCACGCTGCCGCGCGCACCGGCCAACCGCCTGCGCGCCGCGCTGGTCGGCCTGCTCGAGGAACAGCTGCTGGACGACGAAGACCAGGTGCACCTGGCGCTGGCGCCGAATGCGCGCGCCGGCCAGCCGACCTGGGTGGCCGCGGTCCACCGGCCCTGGCTGGCCGGGCAGATCGCCGCGCTCGAACAGGCCGGCCTGGTGGTCGATCGCGTCGTGCCGGCCTTGTGGCCCGATGCCGCGGCGCGCGGCCAGTTCTTCGGCGCGGCCGACGCCGATGCCCACACCGGCGGCGACCCGGCCCAACCCTGGCTCGCGCTGGCCGATCAGGACGGCGTCACCACCCTGCGCCTGGGCGGCGGCCTCGGCCGCCGGCTGCTGCCGGCGCTGAAGGAACGCAACATCCGCTGGGGCAGCGAACCGGCGGTGGCCGCTGCTGCCGAGCACTGGCTCGAGGCCCCGGTCCCGGTGCAGGGCGAAGCCGAGACGCTGCTGGCCGCCGCCCGCTCGCCCTGGAACCTGCGCCAGTTCACGCTGGTCTCGCACCACCGCGGCCTGCGCGCGCTGCGCGAGCTGAGCAAGAAGTTCATGAGCCCGGGCTGGCGGCCCATCCGCTGGGGCCTGGCCACGCTGGCGGTACTGCAGCTGGTCGGCCTGAACCTCCTGGCCTGGCAGCAGCAGCGCAGCGTGGCGGCCCGCCAGCAGGCCATGACCGAGCTGCTGCGCAGCAGCCATCCGCAGGTGCGCTCGGTGCTCGATGCGCCGGCACAGATGCAACGCGAGACCGAACTGATGCGCGCCGCCGCCGGCCGCGCCGGCGATGCCGACCTCGAGCCGCTGCTGGCGCTGGCGGCGCAGGCCTGGCCGCTGGGCCAGCCGCCGGCGCAGACCCTGCGCTTCGAGGCCGGCAAGCTGACCTTGCCGGCCACCGGCTGGGCACCGCCGCAGGTGGAGCAGTTCCGCAGCCGCGTGATGGCCGCCGGCGCCACGCTGGACAGCGCAGAAGGCCGCCTGGTGCTGAGCCGCGGCAACGCCGCGCGCGGCAAGGGCGCGTGATGGACGCACCGACGACCGGCACCGCAGCGGCCGCCGCCAGCCCGCTGCAGCAGCGCCGCCAGGCCCTGGCCGCCGCCTGGGCCGCCCGCAGCCCGCGCGAGCGGGCCATGGTGACCCTGGCCGCCGCGGTGCTCGGCCTGTACCTGCTGTGGGCCGCGGCCATCCTGCCGGCCTGGCGCACGCTGCGCGCGGCACCGGCCAAGCTCGAACAACTCGAAGGGCAGCTGCAGCAGATGCAGCGCCTGGCCGCCGAGGTGCAGGAGCTGCGCGCAACGCCGCCACTGCCGCCCGAGCAGGCGCAGGCCGCGCTCAGCGCCTCGGCAGCACGCCTGGGCGACAAGGCCCGGCTCACGGTGCAGGGCAGCCGCGCGACCCTGGCGATCAGCGGACTGGCCGGCGACGAGCTTGCCGCCTGGCTGGCCGAGGTGCGCGGCGGCGCGCGTGCCCGCGTGATCGAGGCCAACCTGAACCGCACGCCGCAGGGCCTGTACGCCGGCAGCCTGGTGCTGGCCGTGGGGGGCAGCCTGTGATCCGGCGCCTGGCCGCCGCGGCGCCGGCCGACCGCGCCTGGCAGCGGGCGCGGCATGCCACGCGGCGCTGGGCCCTGTGGGGTGCTGCGGTCGGTCTGGCCCTGGGGCTGCTGCTGGCCGCGCCGGCCAGCTGGCTGGCCTCCGTCGTGCAGCAGGCCAGCGGCGAGAGGTTGCTGCTGGCCGATGCGCGCGGCAGCGTCTGGCAGGGCAATGCGCTGCTGGTGCTGACGGGCGGCCCCGGCAGCCGCGACGCCTCGGCGCTGCCGGGCCGGATGTACTGGCGCCTGCGGCCCGACTGGCGCGGCCTGAAGCTGCGGCTCGAACACCCGTGCTGCATCAACGGCAAGCTGATGCTGAAGCTGCAGCCCGCCTGGTCCGGCTTCCGGCTGGAGCTGCCGCCGCAGAACCAGGCCATCGGCCACTGGCCGGCGCGCTGGCTCAGCGGCCTGGGCACGCCCTGGAACACGCTGCAGCTGGGTGGCAGCCTGCAGCTCAGCAGCCCCGGCTTCAGCCTCGAGCAGGTGGCCGGCCGCACCCGCATCGAAGGCGCGCTGAGCCTGCAGGTGCTGGGCCTGTCCTCGCGCCTGTCGCCGCTGGACACGCTGGGCAGCTACCGCCTGGCCATCGCTGCCGATCCGGCCGCCGGGCAGACGGCGCAGCTGACCCTGGACACGCTGGACGGCGCGCTGCGCCTGAGCGGCACCGGACAGTGGAGCGGCTCACGGCTGCGCTTTCGCGGCCAGGCCGAAGCGGCTGCGGGCCAGGAATCGGCGCTGGCCAACCTGCTGAACCTTCTCGGCCGGCGCCAGGGCGCGCTGGCCGTCATTTCGATTGGATGACCATGTTGCTGCGCCCTCCCCTTCACCGCCCGGCCCATCGCGTGGCCCGCACCGCCGTGCAACTGGCCTGTCTGGCGAGCCTGGTCCTGCCGACCCTGCCGACGGTGGCGCAAAGCCCCGCTGCGGACGCCGGCGCGCCGGCCCCGCGCAGCGGCGGCGCCCGGCTGAAGTCCAGCGCGCCGGTGACGCTGAACTTCGTCAATGCCGACATCGAAGGCGTCACCCGCGCGATGGCCGCGATGATGGACCAGGTGATCCTGGTCGACCCGCGCGTGAAGGGCAACATCACCGTCTACAGCGAGCAGCCGATCCCGGTGCGCGAAGCCTGGCTGAACTACCTGGCCGCGCTGCGCGGCCTGGGCTTCGCGCTGGTGGACAACAACGGCCTGCTGAAGGTGGTGCCCGAGGCCGAGGCCAAGCTGCAGGCGGGCACCGTCTCGATCGGCCCGGTGCAGCAGCGCGGCGACCAGGTCATCACGCAGGTGTTCCGTCTCAGCCACGAGAACCCGAACAACCTGGTCGCGGTGCTGCGGCCGCTGATCAGCCCGAACAACACGATCAATGCCAACCCGGGCAACAGCTCGCTGGTGATCACCGACTACGCCGACAACCTGGCGCGCATCGGCCGCATCATCGCGGCGCTGGACCAGCCGGCCGCGACCGAGATCGAGGTGGTGCCGCTGCAGCACGCGGTGGCCGCGGACATGGCCGTGCTGGTGCAGAAGCTCGGCGAGGGCAGCGCGACACCCGGCGCCGTGCTGCCCGGCGCCACCGCCGCCACCACCGTGATGGCCGACCCGCGCAGCAACTCGCTGATCATCCGCGCCGCCAATCCGGCGCGGCTGGTCTCGATGCGCGCGCTGATCGCCCGGCTGGACGTGCCCGGCGCGGACGGCCCGGCCGGCAGCATCCGCGTCGTCCCGCTGAAGAACGCCGACGCCACCAAGCTCGCCACGCTGTTGCGCGCGGCCTTCGGCGGGGGCGGCAGCAGCGGCGGTGGCAGCAGCAGCGGCCTGGGCGGCCTGGCCAGTTCGGCCACCAGCGCCACGCCGATGTCACCGGCCACGACCACCGGCACCACCGCCACGGGGGGCGCCTCCACCGCCGCCACCACGCCGGTGTCGGCCTCGGCGCAGCCTTCGACCGGCGGCTTCATCCAGGCCGACCCGGCCACCAACTCGCTGATCATCTCGGCGCCCGAGCCGCTGTACCGCCAGATGCGCCAGGTGATCGAGCAGCTCGACGGCCGCCGCGCGCAGGTGTTCGTCGAGTCGATGATCGTCGAGATGGACGCGCAGAAGGCCGCTGACTTCGGCTTCCAGTGGCAGGGGCTGCTCGGCCGCAGCGGCGACAGCACCGGCCTCGCGCTGGGCACCAATTTCGGCAGTGGCAGCGGCAACATCATCAACCTGTCCTCCGTGCAGTCCAGTGCGCTGCAGAACCTGAGCGTCGGTCCCTCGGTCAACGGCCTGAACCTCGGGCTGATCCAGAAGATCAACGGCGTCTACACGCTGGCCGGGTTGGCACGCTTCCTCGAAACCGTGTCGGGCACCAACATCCTGTCGACGCCGAACCTGGTGGCGCTGGACAACGAGGAAGCCAAGATCGTCGTCGGCGCCAACGTGCCCTTCGTCACCGGCAGCTTCACCAGCACCGGCGCCAGCACGGCCAGCGTCAACCCGTTCCAGACCATCGAACGCAAGGACGTGGGCCTGACGCTGCGGGTGAAACCGCAGATCGGCGAAGGCGGCGTCGTGCGCATGACGATCTACCAGGAGAACTCCGCCGTTGTCGCCAGCTCGGCCAACAACGCCAACGGCCCCTCCACCACAAAGAGCTCGATCGAGACCACCGTGGTGGTCGACGATGGCGCCATCATGGTGCTGGGCGGCCAGCTGAAGGACCAGTACGACGGGGCCGACAACAAGGTGCCGGTGCTGGGTGACCTGCCGGTGGTGGGCAACCTGTTCCGCAGCGAGAACCGCACGCGGCGCAAGACCAACCTGCTGGTGTTCCTGCGCCCGGTGGTGCTGCGCGACCAGCAGGCCTCGACCTCGCTGACCCTGGACCGCTACGAGCAGATCCGCGCGGTGCAGCAGAGCGTGCAGCCGGCGCCCAGCCGCATGCTGCCGATCAACGAGTCGGCCATCCTGCCGCCGCTGCCCGCATCCGCCGCCTCGGCGCCGGCCGCGCCGGCCACGGCGTCACAACCCGCGAAGTAAGCGGCCATGGCCAGCCGCCATCCCCTGCCCTACGGCTTTGCGAAGGCCCACACGCTGCTGCTGGAGGACGACGGCAGCCAGCGCGTGCTGTGGGCCGCCGAGACCACGCCGGCCAGCGCCATCAGCGAAGTCGTGCGGGTGCACGACGTCACCCGCTTCGAGGCCGAGGCCGCTGCCACGCTGGGCCAGCGCATCGCCGCGGTGTATGCGGGCGGCGAATCCAGTGCCGCCGCGGTGGTGGGCGAGGTCGAGAGCGCGGTCGACCTGTCGCGCCTGCTGCAGGACCTGCCGGCGGTGGAAGACCTGCTCGAAGCCGCGAACGACGCGCCGATCATCCGCATGCTCAACGCGCTGCTGACCCAGGCGGCGAAGGACGCGGCCAGCGACATCCACATCGAGCCCTACGAGCGCAGCTCCTCGGTGCGCTTCCGCGTCGACGGCACGCTGCGCGAGGTGGTGCAGCCGAACAAGGCGCTGCATGCCGCGCTGATCTCGCGGCTGAAGATCATGGCCGAGCTCGACATCGCCGAGAAGCGCCTGCCGCAGGACGGCCGCATCTCTTTGCGCATCGGCGGCCGGGCGATCGACGTGCGCGTCTCGACCCTGCCCTCGGCGCATGGCGAGCGCGCGGTGCTGCGCCTGCTGGACAAGACCGAATCGAAGTTCACGCTCGAAGCACTGGGCATGAGCGGCGAGGTGCTGACGGCCTTCGACCACCTGGTGCACCAGCCGCACGGCATCGTGCTGGTGACCGGGCCCACCGGCTCGGGCAAGACGACCACGCTGTACGCCTCGCTCGGCCGCATCGACACCAGCACCACCAACATCCTGACGGTGGAAGACCCGGTGGAGTACGAGCTGCCCGGCATCGGCCAGACCCAGGTCAACCCGAAGATCGACCTGACCTTCGCGAAGGCACTGCGCGCCATCCTGCGCCAGGACCCGGACGTGATCATGATCGGCGAGATCCGCGACTTCGAGACCGCGCAGATCGCGATCCAGGCCTCGCTGACCGGCCACCTGGTGCTGGCCACCCTGCACACCAACGACGCGCCCAGCGCGGTGACGCGGCTGATCGACATGGGCGTCGAGCCCTTCCTGCTGTCGAGCTCGCTGCTGGGCGTGCAGGCGCAGCGCCTGGTGCGCAAGCTCTGCCCCGCGTGCCGCCGCCAGGACGGCGACGGCCGCTGGCACCCGGTGGGCTGCCCCGAGTGCGGCATGAGCGGCTACAAGGGCCGCACCGGCGTCTACGAGCTGATGGTGGCCAGCGATGCGATCCGCGCGCTGATCCACAACCGCGCACCCGAGAGCGAGCTGCTCGACACCGCCCGCGCCGAAGGCTTCCGCCCGATGCGCGAGGACGGCGAGCGCCTGGTCGCCGAAGGCATCACCTCGCTCGAGGAAGTCCTGCGCGTGACGCGCGACTAACATTCAAAAGACGCGTCATGCCCGCCTACAAGTACGACGCGCTCGACGCCGCCGGCAAATCCCGCGGCGGCCTGGTCGAGGCCGAGAACGCCAAGGCCGCGCGCGCGCAGCTGCGCGGCCAGGGCCTGGTGCCGCTGGCGGTGGAGCCGGTGTCGGCCGCGGGCGGCCCGGGTGCGGCCGCGGGCGGCTTCAGCCTCAGCCGCAAGGTCTTCAGCAGCACCACGCTGGCGGTGTGGACGCGCCAGCTCGCCGGGCTGGTCGGTGCCGGGCTGCCGCTGGAGCGTGCGCTGACCGCGCTGTCCGACGAGGCCGACGACCCGCGCCAGCGCGAGCTGGTGGCCCACCTGCGCGCCGAGGTCAATGCCGGCTCGCCCTTCGCCCGGGCGCTGGGCACCACGCCGCGCGAGTTCGATGATGTCTACCGCGCGGTGGTGGCCGCCGGCGAGCAGAGCGGCGCGCTGGGCGCGGTGCTCGAACGCCTGGCCGACGACCTGGAAGAGCGCCAGGCGCTGCGCGGCAAGCTGATCGGCGCCGCGCTGTACCCGATGATCGTCTCGCTGATCGCGGTGGTGATCGTGATCTTCCTGGTGAGCTACGTGGTGCCGCAGGTGGCCAGCGTGTTCGCCAGCAGCAAGCGCGCGCTGCCGACCATCACGGTGGTGATGCTGGCCATCAGCAGCTTCGTGCGCAGCTGGGGCTGGCTGGTGCTGCTGGCCCTGGCCGGCGCCTTCACGGGCCTGCAGCTGGCGCTGCGCAACGAGGCCTTCCGCCGCCGCTTCGACGCCGGCTGGCTGCGCCTGCCGCTGCTGGGCCGGCTGGCCCGCGGCTACAACGCGGCGCGCTTTGCCGGCACGCTGGCGATGCTGGCCAATGCCGGCGTGCCGATTCTCAAGGCGCTGCAGGCCGCTGCCGAGACCTTGGGCAACCGCGCGATGCGCGCCGACGCGATGGACGCGCTGGTGCAGGTGCGCGAAGGCGCGCCGCTGGCTTCTGCGCTGGCCGCCAAGGCGCGCTTCCCCGGCCTGCTGGCGATGTTCTCGCGCCTGGGCGAGCAGACCGGCCAGCTGCCGCAGATGCTGGACCGCGCCGCGCGCCAGCTCGGCAGCGAGGTGCAGCGCCGCGCGATGGCCTTGGCGACGATCCTGGAGCCGCTGCTGATCGTCGCGATGGGCGGCGTGGTGATGATGATCGTGCTGGCGGTGCTGCTGCCGATCATCCAGCTCAACCAGTGGGTGAAGTAGCTACAGCCGGGCGAGAAATGCGTCGCGCTCGCGGCTGAGCGCCGCGCCCTCGCCGCCGCTGGTGGCGCTGGCGGCGTAGTGGTGCACCCAACGCACGGCCATCGCGCGGGACTGGTCGGCGCCGGCGTTGTCGCCCTCGCGCAGCAGCCGCAGCATGCGCTGGCGGTACAGCTCGGCCACCTGCAGCGAGGCACCGATGTGGTCGACAGCGTGGTTGATGCACTCCTCGGCTTCGCGCAGCCGGTTCGCCCGTTCGAGCAGCAACGCGGCCATCCACCAGTCCGGCCCGGTTTCGCCGGCCGCGGCGGGGATCGCGAAGCTGCCGAACACCGCCGAGTTCAGCACCAGTTCGCCGAGATTCACCGCGGCGGTGGCCTTGTCCGGCACCGCGGTGACCCGCGCGCGCAGCACGTGCCGGGCGTCGGGGCCGTCGACCAGCAGGTGGCACTGCTCGATCGGCTGGTCGCCATCGTGGATGTTTCGCACGCCCAGCGCGGTGATGCGGCCCTCGGCCAGGCGCAGGCACTGCGGTGCCGGGTAGTCCTGGCGCACCTGGGCTTCGATCTGGTCCAGCACCTGCTGCCGGTCGTCGTTCTCGATCGGCAGCAGGTCGAGGTGGATCTGCACGTCGCCCTCGGGCTCGAACATCAGCACGCGCCGGCCGTCGTCGATGACATGCCAGCCCAGCGGCAGGTCGAGCTGGGCGCTCACCGCGCCGCAGGCCACGGTGGCGCAGCGCGCGGCGCTGTCGATCGTCACCAGCCGCGGCACCAGGCCGACGCCGCCATCGCGCAGGCGGCGGTTCATCGCCTGCTCGGGGTCGAGCGCGTCGGCGTTGTCGGCCAGGGCATGGTCGCCCATGGTCGCCGCCGGACGCTGCATCGCCACCGTGCCGACCTCGAGGTCGACATCGGCGGGCACCGGCGTCATGGCCTCGGTCTGCGCTCCGGCCTCGGCCTGCGGCTCGACCTCGGCAGCCGGCACCGCCGCGGCCTGGGCCGCAGGCCACAAGGGCACGGTGCTGCCGATGCCCTGTTCGAGCGTGAACGATTCGATCGCCGCCGACCACAGCGGCTGCACCGCATCGGCCAGCAGCGCCGGCGCCGTGAGCGACAGGTTGATCAGCCGCCCGCCGTCTTCGGCGAACACGAAGCGCACGCGCATCGGACCCAGCTCGCTGGGCTGCTCGGCCTCGCCGATGACCGCCGGCAACGGGCCCAGGCGCCCTTCGCCGAAGCTGCGCGCCTGCAGGCCATGCTGGGCCAGCAGGAAGCGCGCCCAGTCACTTTGCGTGCCATCACCATAGGCCGGGCGCGCGGCCACGGCCCAGACGATGGCCGCGTGCGGCGCGGTCACCGCGGCCAGCGCCACCAGGCGCGAAGGGTCCTCGAAGTCGGGCTGCTCTTCCGGCAGGTCATGCACCACCCAGTCGTCGGGCAGGCGCATCGCGAAGCCCAGGCTGGCCACGCGCGACGGGAAGTGGCGCATCGGCAGCGCCGCGGCTTCGGAAGCAGGGTTCATTGCGCGCTCGCGGGGGTCGGGAACAGCTCCCGCAGCGCGTTATACGCCTCATGGCGCAGGTGAGGGAAGAGCTCGATCAGCGCCCGGTGCGCATCGGCCTCGCGCTGCTGGGTTTCCAGCCCCTGCGCCGGGCGGGCCCGGGCGGCGGCAGGCACGGGGGCACGGGTGGCGACGGCGGTGGTGGCGGCGGCGGTGGGGCGGCTGGACATGGGGCGGGCTCCTGCGGTGTGGCGCGATGAGGGCAGTCTCTGCAGCGCGGGCATCAGGCGCGCTTCAGCCCTTGCGGGCGCGTGTTTCGTTTGTTCCGCCGTGGCGCGCCAGCCAACTGTCGAGCAGGCGCCTGGCGTGCAGATCCGGCGTGCCGGTGTGCCAGTGCGCGCGGCTCTCGTCGAGCGCCTGCCGCAGCTCGCGCACCGCCGGTGTGTAGTCCACGCCCTGACCTGCAAAGCGCTCGGCCGTGCGCAGCACGCGGTCGGTCTTGAAGTCGAACTCATCGCTGCGCAGCGTGTGGGTGTTGCGCATGCTGTCGCGGAACTCTTCGGCCATCGCATGGATGCCCTCGCGCACCGGCTCGGCCAGGGCGGCGGCATCGGGCGGGTCGTTGCTGGCGAGGAAGGTGAACGCGTGGTCGCAGAAGCGGCTGCGCAGCATCTCGGCCAGCGCCCGCGTCAGGTCGGGATGCGAGCGCACCTTCGCCAGGGCAAGCGCGCGGATGTCGGGCGTTTCGTCCTGCGAGGTCTGGTTCATCAGTGACACCAGGTCCTTCACCGGATCGGCGGCGATCACCTGCTCGCGAATCCAGCGGTCGCGTTCCTGGTCGTCGGCAACCTGCTGCTCGGCGCGCCGCACGGCGTCCTGCTGCTGCGAGACGACCAGCTGCACCAGCATCAGCGCACAGGCCAGCAAGGAGACGCCGGCCGGCAGCAGCACCAGCGCGCGCTGCCATGGCAAGGCCCAGGCCTCGAACGCCTGCGGCCACAGTGCCTGCACCGCCACCAGCCACAGCACAGGCGGCCACACCAGGTGCAGCCAACTGCGCAGCGGCAGCATCGCCCAAGGGACCTGCGAGGCCGGCTCCAGGCGGGTGGCCACGCTCAGGCCGGTGACGAGCACCGCGCACACCAGCACGGCCAGCACCACCAGCCCGCTGGCGAAGCGCGACAGCCCCAGCCAATCGAAGCCGCCGCGCCAGCAGGCCACCGTGAAGGCCAGCGCCAGCCCGGCCAGGAAGGGCAGGCAGCCGATGGCCGCGCCCATCGCCCGGCCGCCGTCGCGCCCGCTGTCGCTGGACAGGCCCATGAAGAACAGCATGCCGCCGGCGATCAACGCGACGACGAGGCCGATTCCGGCCAGCAGGTTGCCAAGCATCCCAGTCCTTCCACCCACACCGCGGGCGAGCGGGGCCGGATGCTGGGCAGGCGCGGTTTCACCCGTGTTTCGTCGACCCCGCGCGCAACAAACGAAACCCGCGTGGGCCGGCCGCGAAACGCCGTCGATGCGCGCGCTGCGCAGACTGCTGCCATCACGACCCGAAAGACAACGCGATGACCCCCGACCAGATCCGCCTCGTGCAAGCCAGCTTCGCCCGCGTGAAGCCCGAGGCCACCGCCGCGGCCGAAGCCTTCTACCGCCGGCTGTTCGAGCTGGACCCCAGCGTGCGCGGCCTGTTCCACGGCAACATGGCGCAGCAGGGCGAGAAGCTGATGCAGATGATCGGCGCCGCCGTCGGCCTGCTGGGCCGGCCCGAGACGCTGTTCCCGGTGCTGCATGCGCTGGGCGCGCGCCACGTCGGCTATGGCGTGCAGCCCGGTCACTACGACACGGTGGGCCAGGCGCTGATGGACACGCTGGGGGCGCTGCTCGGCGATGCCTTCGGCGCGGCACAGCGCGAGGCCTGGGCCGCGCTGTTCGCGATCGTCAAGCGCGAGATGCTCTACACCGAATCGCCGGCTTCGCTGGCGGCCTGAGCCTCGCCGGAATCCTGCAGCAGCGCGGCCACGCCGCGCAGCAGCGCCGGCTTGGTGAAAGGCTTGTCGAGGCTCGCGCAGCGCGCCTCGTCGAGGAACTGCCGCGCATCCACCGACAAGGTGTCGCCGGTGACGAACAGCATCTTGCGCGCCAGCGCCGGATGCCGGCGCCTGACCTCGCGCCAGAGCGCCGCGCCATCCATGTCCGGCATGCGCAGGTCGCTGACGATGGCGTCGAAGCGCGCCGCGTCCAGCAGCTCCAGCGCCACCGCGCCCGATTCGGCGGTGGCCACTTCGTAGCCGGCCGACTCCAGCATCTCGCGCACCAGGTTCGCGATGTCGGCTTCGTCGTCGACTACCAGCACGCGGGCCAGCGCCGGCGTGTCGGGGGCCGGGTCGGGCTCCGCCGCCGCCGCGGCCGGGCTGCCCGCCACCGGCAGCTGCAGGCGGAACGAGGCGCCGCCGTCCGATGAGTCCTCCAGCAGCAGTTCGCCGCCATGCGCGCGCGCCAGCGAGCGCGACACCGCCAGGCCCAGCCCGGTGCCCATGCCCTCGGCCTTGGTGGTGAAGAAGGGCTCGAAGATCTGCGCCCGCGCCGCGGCCGGCACACCGGGGCCGTTGTCCTGCACCTGCAGCCAGCACTGCGCGGCGCGCCCCTCGCGCGCCGGCTGCAGCCCGCTGCGCACGGTGACGCAGCGCGGCCCCTCGACGCCGGCCAGCGCCTGCTGCGCATTGACCAGCAGGTTCAGCACCACCTGGCCGATCTGGTCGCCATCGGCGTCCACCGGCGGCAGGCCGTCGGCCAGCTCCAGCCGCAGCTCGATGCCATGGCTGCGCCAGACATAACCCAGCATGTCAGCGGCCGCGCGGACGAGGTCGTTGAGCATCACCGCGCCGCGTTGCGCGGGCTTGCTGCGCGCCATGTTCAGGAAGGTGCGCACGATGCGACCGCAGCGCTCTGCCGCTTCGCGGATGCGCGCGGCGTCGGCGCGCAGCGCGGGGTCGTCGAGCTTCTCTTCCAGCAGGCCGGCGCGGCCCATCACCACCGCCAGCGGGTTGTTCAGCTCGTGCGCCACGCCGGCCAGCAGGCCGCCCATCGCGCCGATCTTCTCGCTCTGGCGCAGCGCTTCGCGCTGGCGCTCGATCTCGTGCTGGGCCTGGCGGCGCTCGGTCAGGTCGACCATCGAGGCGGTGAAATGGATCTCGCCGTCGTGTTCGGTGCGCCACAGCAGCAGCTCGACCGGGAACTCGCTGCCATCGCCCCGGCAGGCCACCATCTCGACGCGGCGGCCGAGGAAGTCGCTGCGCTCGCCGGCCACCAACTGGGCCAGGCCGTCGATGTGACGCTGGCGGTAGCGCTCGGGGAACAGCTGGGCGATGCGCTGGCCCAGCATCTGCGCCCGGGGGCGGCCGAACATCGCCTCCGCGGCCGGGTTGAACTCGACGATGTTGCCGCGCGCATCGGTGGCCACGATCGCCGCCAGCGCCCATTGCACGATGGCCGCGTTGAAGGCCTCGCGCTGGTGCTGCTGCTGGCGCAGCAGGTGCTCGCGCTGCTGCAGTTCGCGCTGTGAGCGGAACACGTCGGTCACCGCGTCGACCCACACGCGCCAGCGCGGCTCCAGCCGCGGCGGCTCAACGCGCGGGTCGACCGACAGCGCCCGCAGGTAGGCCAGGATGCGCAATGCCGGCGCGACGAAGTGGCGCGACAGCATCCATTGCCCGGCGACGAACATCAGCAGCAGCGCCAGCGCGATCAGCGCATTGGGCACCAGGCTGGACAGCACCGCCGCGCGCAGCGCCGATTCGGGCACGGCCACCAGCGTGGTCCAGGGCACGGCCTCGCGCCGGGCCGCGGACAGCAGCCAGCCCTGCTCGTGCAGCAGGCGGCCGGGCTGCTGCAGCACGCGCTGCACGGTGGCCGGTGCCAGCTCGCGCGGCAGGTGTTCGGCCAGCGCGAGCTGGAGCTTGTCCTGCGCGCTGGGTGTCCAGCGCGCGCCGGCCGCCGGCAGCAGCGGCTGCGCCGAATCGGCCAGCACGTTCTGGCGGTCGTTGACGATCCAGTAGCGGCCGGGCGCCGCGCCAGCCCAGGCCGCCACGCGCTGCTGCAGGTCGTCGATGCGGAAGTCCACCGACACCTCGCCGACGTAGGCGCCGTTGACGATGACCATCGCACCGTGCGAGATGACCAGGTGCCCCTGCAGCTGGCTGATGTCGGGCGCGCCCCACCAGGTGGTGCGCGGCGGCTTCTCGGCCAGCTTGCGCCGGCTGACCTCGGTGGCCTCGGCCCGCACCGGCGCCATCGCGACCAGGCCGTCGGTGCCCATCGCGGCGACGATGCGCTCGGAAGCGATCCACGGGTAGCCGAAGGAACCGTTGGTGTCGGTGCCGGCGAACCAGGTTGCCTCGAAGCCGGGCGCGCGCTCGTGGGCGACGCGGGCCTGTTCGACGAAGCTCACTGCGCGGCGCAGCCAGTCCTCGGGCGGACCGGAGCCGTCCGGCGCGGCCCACCAGATCTGGCCATAGCGCTGACGTTGAGCGGCCGTGGCGCGGTCCATCGTCACGCCGTCGGGTCGGCCCTGCTGCAGGCGCGCGCCCAGCGCCTGCCGCACCTCGGGCCCGGGGTCGGGCGGGTCGTTCCAGCGCTCGACCAGCAGCGCACGCAGGTCGTGCACGTGGTTGATCGCCGGGCGCACCAGCTGCTCCAGGTCCAGCGCATGCTGCGCCAGCCGCAGCTGCAGCGACTGCTCGGCCTCTTCCATGCGCTGGCGGTACTGCAGCGCGGTCAGCACCGCCAGCAGGCCCAGCACCGGCAGGCCCAGCGACCAGATCAGCCGCCGCGTGGCGGCCAGCACGGCCTGGTCGGGCGGAACATCCGGAGGCGCCGTGTCGGTCATCGCAGGCGCCTCATGCCAGCAAGGTGGCCACCGCGGCCAGCAGGTCGGCCTTGCCGAAGGGCTTCTCGAGCCGGGCGCAGCCGGTGGCGTCGAGGAACTCGCGCGCACCCGGCGACAGCGTGTCGCCGGTGATGAACATCAGCCGCGCCCCCAGGCCGGGATGCAGGCGCAGGATTTCGCTGCGCAGCGCGGCGCCGTCCATGTCGGGCATGCGCAGGTCGCTGACGATGGCGTCGAAGCGCGCGGTGTCCAGCAGCTCCAGCGCCACCGCGCCGGACTCGGCCACCGCCACCTCGTGGCCGGCCGATTCGAGCATGTCGCGGATCAGCTCGGCCACCTCCGCCTCGTCGTCGACCACCAGCACGCGCGAGCGCTGCAGGCTGGCGGTGTCGTCCAGCGGTGTCGAGGCGGTCTCGGGCCCGGCCTCGCCGGACAGCGGCAGGCTCAGGCGGAAGCAGGCGCCGCCGAGGTTGACGCCCGTGGCGCCCGGCGCGGCAGGCTCCAGCATCAGGTTGCCGCCGTGCTCGCGCGCCAGCGTGCGCGAGACGGCCAGGCCCAGCCCGGTGCCGATGCCTTCGGCCTTGGTGGTGAAGAAGGGCTCGAAGATCTTCTCGGCCAGCTCGGGCGCGATGCCGGGGCCGGAATCGGCCACCCGCAGCCACACGCGCGGCTCGCGGTCGGCCCGCGGGCGCTCCAGGCCGGTGCTCACCCGCACGCGGCGCGGGCCGCTGGACGAGGACAAGGCCTGTTGGGCATTGACCAGCAGGTTCAGCACCACCTGGCCGATCTGGTCGGCGTCGGCATTGACCTTGGGCAGGCCTTCGGCCAGTTGCAGTTCCAGGCTGATGCCGTGGCTGCGCCAGGTGTAGGCCAGCATTTCGGTGGCGGCCTGCACCATCTCGTTGAAGGCCACCGGCGTGCGCTGCGTGGGCTTGCTGCGCGCCATGTTCAGGAAGGTGCGCACGATGCGGCCGCAGCGGTCGGCCGCCTCGCGGATGCGCTGCGCGTCGGCGCGCAGGCCCGCCTGCTGCTCGCGGCTCAGGCCCAGCGAATCGCACTTCTCTTCCAGCAGGCTGGCGCGGCCGAGCACGATGGCCAGCGGATTGTTCAGCTCGTGCGCCACGCCGGCCAGCAGGCTGCCCATTGCGCTCAGCTTCTCGCTCTGGCGCAGCGCCTCGCGCTGGCGCTCGATTTCGAGCTGCGCGCTGCGGCGCTCCGACAGGTCGACCAGCGAGGCGGTGAAATGCGCCTCGCCGGCCACTTCGGCACGCCACAGCAGCATCTCGACGGGGAACTCGACGCCGTCGGCGCGCAGGGCCTGCATCTCGACGCGCTTGCCGATCAGCCGGGCCGGCTCGCCCGCGCCGATGCGGCGCATGCCGGCCTCGTGCGCGGC
>NZ_JBGAGA010000078.1:0-28706 GCF_044226965.1 Aquabacterium sp.
CTCGACCTCACGCTGCGCAGCGCCCGCACGCGCAGCGGCTGGGAGTTCTCGGCCAGCGTGCTGAACCTGTTCGACGCCGATGCGCGCGAGCCCAGCCTGGCGCCGGGCACCAGCCTGCCGAACGACCTGCCGCTGGCGCGGCGGGGGGTGCTGCTGCAGGTCACCTATCGCCCCTGATCGCAGCGGTGGGCCGGCCCCGGATGACGCGTCCAATGGGGGTTAGACAACCCCCTTGAATGCGGGTCTTGCCGCAGTCCCCGGGTCAAGGGAATTTGGTCACTTTTCACTCCCCGATCCCAGGGGGCGGGCATCCCACGCCATCGGGGTCCACCCTATACTGCATTTGCATCGGACGCCCTCCCGCGGCCTGTCGTGAGTTCACGGCACGGCCTCGACCAACAAGCGGGCGACGGTGAATGGCAAACCGCTTGGATGTCACGAATCCAGGGGATGGCGGTATTCGGGTGGGTCGCTCGCGGCAACGCGAACGGTCGGCCTCGTGACAGGGCCGCGCCTGGCGCGCGTCCAAAGATCGGACGATCTGCAGCCCGGGCACCAGAACCCGCACCGTCCGATGTGCCGCAGTCACATTCTTCGCGTCGGCTCTGCTCACGAGCGTCGCCGCCGCATGTCTGTTCGCCAGAAGTCGTTGGGATCAAAAAAGCAGTGGAAGCCTTGAGCACGGTGCCGGCCCTGGTAGGGCCACACGCCAGCGGCGCAGAGCGTCGCCAAGATCATGACGTCGTGCGCAATGCCGCCGACCTGGTCGTTGCCTATCTCGAACAGATCGGTGTCGAACATGTGTTCGGCATCCCGGGCGGAGCGGTCGAGCCGCTGTACGACGCGCTGGCGCGCAGCGAGCGCCGGGGCGGCCTGCGACACATCCTCGCGCGTCACGAGTCCGGTGCTGCGTTCATGGCCGACGGCTATGCCCGCGAGACCGGGCGACTGGGCGTCTGCATCTCGACCTCCGGTCCGGGGGCCACCAACATGATCACTGGCGTGGCCTGCGCCTACGACAACGGCGTGCCCATGCTGGTGATCAGCGGTCAGCCTTCGCTGCCGTCGTTTGGCAAGGGTGCGCTGCAGGAGTCGGCGTGCACCGGCATCAACACGGTCGGGATGTTCCGCCACTGCACCCGCTACAACTCGCTGGTCTCGCATCCCGAGCAACTGGAGCAGAAACTGGTCAGCGCGCTGATGCACGCCTACCAGGCACCGCAGGGTCCCGCGCACCTGTCGATTCCGTTGGACGTGTTGCGCAGTCCGGTCGCGATGGGCCGCCGCGCCTACGACCTGGAAGCGCTGCTGATGCGCAAGGCCGATCTGGTCGACGAGGGCGCCGTGCTGCGCCTGGCCGACGAACTGTCGCAGGCCGGTCGGGTGGTGTTTCTGATCGGCGCCGGGGCCGGCGATGCCATCGAAGAGGTGCTGGCCCTGGCCGAGACCACTGACGCGCTGTTTGTCTGCACGCCGGATGGCAAGGGCTACGTCAATCCGCGTCACCGGCGCTACCGCGGTGTGTTCGGCTTTGGCGGCCACGCCGCGGCCGAGGAATTGCTGCGCAGCGCGCCGGATCTGGTGCTGGCCTTCGGCACCAGCCTGGGCGAGTGGAACAGCGCCGGCTGGTGCGACGCGGTGCTGAACAGCCGCATGGTGCACATCGACAGCAACGACGAGAACCTGATGCAGTCGCCGATGGCCCGCATGCATGTGCGCGGCCGGCTGAAGGCGGTGTGCGAGCGGCTGTTGACGGTGCTGCAGGCGGAGCCGCCAGCCGCGGTCCCGTTGCGGGTCGGACAGACCGATCCGGTGGCCTTCCTGCATGCCGCGGACGCCTTTGCCAGCGAAGCCTCGCCGGTCAAGCCGCAGCGCCTGATGAAGGCCCTGTCGGAACGCTGCCCGCCGTCGACGCGCTTTGTCGCAGACACTGGGAACAGCACGACCTGGGCCGTGCACTACCTGCAACCCAACGATCGCCGTCTGCTGCGCCAGGGCCTGGGCATCCGGCGCACGGCAGCCAACGAGCGGCGCTCGGGCACCGCGAGCTGGCTGCGTGTGACGATGGACTTCGCGCCCATGGGCTGGGCGATCGGGGCGGCGATCGGCATCGCCCGCGCGCGGCCGAACGGTCCTGTGGTGTGCATCACCGGCGACGGCAGTTACCTGATGAACGGGCAGGAGATCACCGTGGCCGCCGAGGAAGGTCTGCCAGTGGTGTTCGTCGTGCTCAACGACGGCGCACTGGGCATGGTCCGCCATGGCCAGCGCCTGGCCGGTGCCGAGTCGATCGGCTACGCGTTGCCAGGCGTCGATTTCCGCCGCATGGCCGAGGCGATGGGCATTCCGGGACACCGCATCACATCGCCCGCAGAGCTCGAAGCGCTGGACTTCGAGGCCATGCTGGCCCGCCAGGGGCCGACCTTGCTGGACGTGTGCGTCGATCCCGACGAGGTGCCGCCCATGAGCGTGCGCATGCGCGCGCTGCGGCCCGCGGGCTGACGCCAGCGCGACCCGGCCTTCTCCTTCGCAGGGCGACCTGCGCGCCCGCGATCCGAATTTCCCTTTCCACTTCTCTGGAGTTGTCATGAAACGACTGGCTGGCAAGACCGCCCTGATCACCGGCGGCAACAGCGGCATCGGCCTCGCAACGGCGAAGCTGTTTCTCGAACACGGTGCGCACCTGATCATCACCGGGCGCGACGAGGCCAGCCTGGCGCAGGCCCGGCACGATCTTGGCGAACAGGTCATCGCCCTGCGCAGCGACGCCGGCAGCGTGCCGGCGATCGAGGCGTTGATGGCCGATGTCGGCCAGCGCTGCGGCCAGGTCGACGTGCTGCTGGTGAATGCCGGCATCGCGTCGGCCGTGCCGTTCGAGCAGGTGGGCGAGGCGCAATTCGACGAGATGTTGTCGGTCAACCTCAAGGGTGCGTTCTTCACGATCCAGAAGGCACTGCCATTGCTGCGGCCCGGCGCGTCGATCATCGTGACGACCTCGATCGCCAACCAGCTGGGCACGCCGCTGATGAGCGTCTACGGCGCGACCAAGGCCGCGCTGCGGTCGCTGGTCCAGACGCTGGCACTGGAGCTGGCCGGTCGCGGCATTCGCATCAACGCCGTCAGCCCGGGTCCGATCGCGACGCCGATGTTCGGCCGCTTCGGCCTGCCGCCGGAGGTCGCGCAGGCCGTGCAGGCGCAGATGACAGCCAAGTCGCCGATGCAGCGCTTTGGTCGCCCCGACGAGGTGGCCCGCGTGGCACTGTTCCTGGCCAGCGACGATTCTTCGTACGTGCTGGGCGAGGAGATCGTGGTCGACGGCGGCATGAGCCTGTTGTGAGGGGCGGGCAATGAGCGGACCCTCACAACCCATCCATACCCGCATCTGGCGCGAGGAGCCCGAGGCCGTCAACCCGTTCTCAGCGCGGGCCGCGTACTGCCACGGTTATGACGTGTTCGGCGAACTCGTGGGCCGCGCCAGCTGGATCGAGATGCTGTACCTGCTGTTGCGTGGGCAGGCGCCCTCGGCGACGCAGGCCGCGCTGCTGGAGGCGCTGGCCGTGGCGCTGGCCAACCCCGGCCCGCGCGAGGCCTCGGTACATGCCGCGATGTGTGGCGGCGTCTGCGGCTCCAATGCGGCAGCCAGCTTGATCGCGGCGCTGGGCGTCGGGGCCGGTCAGCAGGGCGGGGCGCGCGAAGTGCTGCACGCGATGCAGGGCTGGGCGGCCAGCGATCTGCGCGGCGACCGTTGGTCGGCCTGGCTGGCTGAGCGTCGCGAGGCGACGCTGCCGGTCTCGACCTGGCCTGCCACTTCGCACGCACCGGGCTTCGACCCGCACGGTGCGACCACGCCGACGCCGGTGCGCCAGTTGCTGGACCACCTGGCCGCCGGCAGCCCAGGCGCCGTGCTGGGCTGGCTGCGCGAGCATCGGATTGCGCTGGAAGACATCGCGCAGGCCCCGCTGGCCTTCACCGGCGTGGCCGCGGCGGCCTTCTGCGATCTGGGTTTCACGCCCGAGCAAGGCGAGATGCTGTACCTGCTGCTGCGCCTGCCGGGTGCCGCGGCGCATGCACTGGAGCAGGCCGACTACGGCCACAAGCGATTCCCGTTCTACGCCAACGAAATCGAGAACGACCCTGGCGTGCGAACGCCGATCGACATGGAGCTGAGCGCATGAGATCCCTGAAGAGCGGCCCGCAGCGGCTGCGTGACGCCGTGGGCCGCGTGCGCAGCAGCGGCGGCTTCATTCCTGGCGAGCGGGCGGTGTTCCGCGGGCAGGATCTGCATGCTGATCTGGCGGATCTGGACTGGATGGAGCTTTACGTCCATGGCATCACCGGCCGGCGCTATTCGCCTGCGCAGGTGAGGTTGCTGCATGCGATCTGGGCCTACACCAGCTTCCCCGATCCGCGCCTTTGGAACAACCGCGAGGCGGCCCTGGCCGGCAGCACCCGCTCGACGGGCGCGCTGGGCCTGTCGGCGGCGCTCGCGGTATCGGAGGCCGGCATCTACGGCAGCGGCATCCTGACGAAGTCGATCGACTTCTTCCTGCGGGCCGGGCAGCACGTCGCCGGTGGTGTGCCGCTGGATACCTGCGTTGCAGACGAGATCGAGCGCCTGCGGGGTGTGCCGGGCTACGGCCGTCCGTTGACCTCGGTGGACGAGCGCATGCCGCCGATGATGGCGTTGCTGCGCGAACTGAAGTTCGACCAACTGCCCCACCTGCAACTGGCGCTGGCGGTCGAAGCGCTGCCGCGCATGAAGCGCTACCGGCTCAAGCTCAACTACGGTGGCATGAGCGCTGCGATCTGCGCCGATCTGGGCATGACACGCGAGCAGTACACCCTGTTCCTGTTCCCGTGCTTTTTGGCAGGCATGGTGCCCTGCTACGCGGAGGCCGCGCAGCGGCCGGCCGGGACGCTGTTCCCGGTGGCCTGCAGCGATGTCGCGTACGAGGGACAGTCGACGAGATCCTGGGACGAGCGCGCCCGTTGACGCGCTGCGCGCGTTGACCGCGCGAAACCCCTGTGACAGGATGCGCGCCACCTCGGCAGTAACAGGGGACATGGTGCGGACTCAGTGCGGCGCAGCGCAGCGAAGGTGGTGGTGGGGCGGCGGGCTCCTCTTGGTGGCGATGGCGGCCCAGGCCGCGCCAAACGCGCCGCCGGCAAACGGCGACGAAGAAGACCTGGCCCAGGCCTATGGCGACAAGAGCTTCGTGACCATCGCCACCGGTTCGCGTACCTCGCTCTCGCGTGCGCCGGCGGTGGCCACCGTCATCACCGCGGCCGACATCCAGGCCACCGGCGCGACCGACCTGGACGACGTGCTGCAGGCCGTGCCGGGCCTGACGGTGACCCACCTGCTGCCCTACGACAACAAGCCGATCTACATCATTCGCGGCATCGCCACGCAGTACAACCAGCAGGTGCTGATGCTGGTCAACGGCGTGCCGATCACCAGCATCTACCTCGGCAACCGGGGCGATGTGTGGGGCGGCATGCCGGTGGAGAACATCGCGCGCATCGAGGTGATCCGCGGCCCGGGCTCGGCGCTGTACGGCGCCGATGCGTTCTCGGGCGTGATCAACATCGTCACGAAGAACGCCGCCGATGTGGCGGGCCTTCAACTGGGCGGTCGCGTCGGCTCGTTCCAGAGTGCGGATGGCTGGTTCCACTACGGCGGCCGGGTCGGCGACTTCGAGGTCGCCGCGTACCTGGGCGTCGGCCGTACCGACGGGCACAAGCGCACCATCGAGGCCGATGCACAGACGGCCACCGACGCGATCTTCGGCACCCATGCATCGCATGCCCCGGGACCCCCGAGCCTGGGGCGCAAGGGGCTGGATGCGGCGCTGGATGTGGCCCGCGGCGACTGGCGCCTGCGCCTGGGCTACAAGCAGCGCGACGACGTGGGCAGCGGATCCGGCGTGGCCGGTGCGCTCGACCCGACCGGCCGCAGCCAGACCGAGCGTTTCACGGCCGACCTCACCTACGAATCGCGCGCGCTGGCGCGCGACTGGCAGGTCACGGGGCAGGCCAGCTACTTCGACATGCACACCGCGTCGCAGCTGGTGCTGCTGCCGCCGGGCACGGTGTTGCTCGGGCCCTTCCCGGATGGCATGCAAGGCGATCCCGAGAAGTGGGAGCGCCATGTGCGCGTCACGGTGGCGGGCGTGTACACCGGCATCCGCGACCACCGGCTGCGGCTGGGGGCGGGGCTGGCCTCGGAAGAGGTCTACCGCGTGCGCGAGTCGAAGAACTTCACCTTCGTCTACGTGCCGGGCATCGGCAACATCCCGGCGCCGCTCGGGGAGATGGTGGACGTCTCCGGCACCACCCCGTTCATGAACCCGCATGAGCGCACCCTGGCGCATGTGTACCTGCAGGACGAATGGCAGCTCGCGCGCGACTGGGCGCTGACCGCGGGCCTGCGGCACGACCGCTACTCCGACTTCGGCTCCACCACCAACCCGCGCCTGGCGCTGGTGTGGGACGTGGCCTACAACGTCACCGCCAAGCTGCTGTATGGCCGCGCCTTTCGGGCGCCATCATTTGTCGAGCTGTACGCCATCAACAACCCAGTGACGCTGGGCAATCTGGACCTGCGGCCCGAGCGCATCGAAACCACCGAGGCAGCGCTGGCCTGGCAACCGGCCGGCAACTGGAGCCTGGCGCTGAACGTGTTCCGCTACCAGATGCGCGACATCCTGCGCCAGGTGCCGAACGCGGACCCGACCACCGGCTCCACCTCCAGCAACAGCGGGCGTCAGGTGGGCCGGGGCCTGGAGCTCGAAGCGCAGTGGGATGCCACGCGCGACATCCGCCTGGCCGCTCACTATGGCGGTCAGCGATCGACGGACAAGGCCACCGGGCTCGACGCGGGCATCGCGCCGCACCAGCACCTCTATCTGCGCGGCGACTGGCGCTTCCAGCCGGGCTGGGTGGCCAACCTGCAGCTCAACCACGTGGCCGATCGGCGCCGCGAGCCGGGCGATGCGCGTCCGCCGGTGGCCGACTACACGCTGGTCGACCTCACCGTGCGCACGCAGGGTGGGCGCAGCGGCTGGGACTTCGCGGCGTCGGTGCGCAACCTGTTCAACCGGGACGCGCGCGACCCCAGCTTCGCGCCCGGCCAGCTGCCGTTCGACTTTCCGCTGCCGGGGCGCTCGGTCTTCCTGCAGGCCAGCTACCGCCTGTAGATCCCGCGGGTCAGCGTGCTAACCTGCCCCGCCGTCGGCCGCGGGGCCGGCGGGGTCTTTGCCCCCTGTTGCTGTCGATCGGATGAGCGGATTGCCGAACTTGCTGCCCCCCTGGATGGAGCCGCTGCTCAAGCCCACCGTGCTGGTGGAGCTGGCGGTGATCGGATTGGCGCTTCTGCTGGCCTGGGGCCTGGTGTCGCTGCTGCGCAAGAGCCGGCTGGCCGACGCGACGCAGGCCGAGGCCGGGCCCGGTTCGGGCCACATCCTGCTCGGCGACCGCGGTTTCGACGGCGTGCTGTTCCCGCTGCTGGCGCTGGGCCTGGCCGCGATCGCGCGCTGGGTGCTCAAGGGCCTGGTGCCGCTGGCCTTGCTGAAGCTGGCCCTGCCGGTGCTGGCCAGCCTGGCCATCATCCGCATCTTTGGCCGGCATGGAGGACGTGCACTGGAAGATCGCCGGCAGCGAGGTGACGCTGCGCGGCCTGTTCGAAGGCACCTTGAGCGCTGCCGTGGTGCTGGTGCTCGTGCTGTGGCTGTCGGCCACCATCGAGGCGCGGCTGCTGGCGGCGCGTTCGGTGAACATGTCGGTGCGCAAGATCGCGGCCAACGCCACGCGTGCCGGGCTGCTGCTGGTGGGGGTGCTGATCGCGCTGTCGGTGGCCGGCATCCCGCTGGGGGCGCTGTCGGTCATCGGCGGCGCGGTGGGCGTGGGCATCGGCTTCGGGCTGCAGAAGCTGGCGGCCAACTATGTCTCGGGCTTCGTGATCCTCGCCGAGCGTTCGCTGCGCATCGGCGACACGGTGAAGGTCGACAACTTCGAGGGTCGCATCACCGATATCACCACCCGCTATACCGTGATCAGAGCGGCCAACGGCCGCGAGTCGATCGTGCCGAACGAGATGCTGATCACGCAGCGGGTCGAGAACTACTCGTTCGCCGACCCCAACGTGGCGCTGTCCACCACGGTGCAGGTGGCCTACGGCACCGACCTCGCGGCGCTTTTCCCGCAGCTGGCCGCGGCCGTCGCGGCGGTGCCGCGTGTGCTGGCCGAGCCGGCGCCGTCGGTGCAGCTGAGCAACTTCGCCAGCGACGGCATGGACCTGACGATCGCGTTCTGGATCGCGGACCTGCACAACGGCCAGGGCAACGTGCGCAGCGACGTGAACCTGGCGCTGCTGGCCACGCTGAACCGCCTGGGGGTGGAAATCCCGTTCCCGCAGCGCGTGGTGCGCAGCCTGGGGCCGGCCGCGGATTGATCGGGGCTCAAGAGCCGGCTACAAAGCGTTGCCCCTGCTACCGGCCGCCTTCAGCGAAGCTTAAGAATCGGCGCAAACGATCCCTCCGGTGCCAATTGTCGGCACGTCAAGGAGACGAGGGACGTCATGCCCAGCTATACCCTGAACGTCAATGGAACGGCCCGTACGGTCACCGTCAACAGCGCGGAGATGCCGCTGTTGTGGGTGCTGCGCGATCTGCTCGGCCTGACCGGCACCAAGTACGGTTGCGGCATCGAGGTCTGCGGTGCCTGCACGGTGCTGGTGAACGGCGAGCCGCAGAAGTCCTGCGACATGGATGTGTCGTCGGCCGTCGGCAAGCGCATCACCACGATCGAAGGCCTGTCGCCTGACCGCAGCCATCCGGCCCAGAAGGCCTGGATCGCCAACCAGGTGCCGCAGTGCGGCTACTGCCAGTCCGGCATGCTGATGGCCGTGGCCGGGGCGATGAACGCCGGCCATCGCGGCAGCGAGATCGCCAACGAGATCAGCAACGTCTGCGTGTGCGGCACCTACCAGCGCATCAAGCAGGCCTGCGCCGGGCTGTGACGAGAGGGGGCACACGATGAGCATCGACACACCCCTGCTGCCGCGCCGCGCCTTCCTGGGCGCCGGCGCCGGCCTGACGCTGGCCGTGCTGCTGCCCGCCGCGAGCCGACTGGAAGCGGCCGCCGGCACCAGCAGCGCCGTGACCAGCTGGCTCACGATCGGCAGCGACGAGAGCATCCGCCTGACCATCGGTTCTTCGGACATGGGCCAGGGCTCCTTCCAGGGCCTGGCCCAGGTGCTGTGCGAAGACCTGATGGTGGACCCCGCGCGGGTGCAGCTGGTGCAAGGCGGCCCGACGATGGCCAACCCGGCCCCGATCGGCACCGCGATCAATACCGTCGGCTCCGGCGTCACGCGCAACAACTTCTGGAAGCTGCGCGACGCCGGTGCGATCGCCCGCGAGCTGCTGGTGGCCGCGGCGATGGCGCAGATCGGCGATGGCGCGCGCGCGAACTACAGCGTCAGCAACGGCACGATCCGCCATGTCCCGAGCGGCGCCACCCGCAGCTATGGCCAGGTGGCGGCCGCGGCGGCGCTGCTGCCACCGCCGGCCTCGGCGCCGCTGGTGCCGGACACCCAGTTCGCCTGCATCGGCAAGACCTTCCAGCGCCAGGACATTCCGTTCAAGGTGGACGGCAGTGCGGTCTATGGCCTGGACGTGCGGGTGCCCAACATGCTGTACGCGGTGATCCGCCATTGCCCGGCGATGGGCGGCACCCTGGCGGCGACGCCGGCGGTGCCGGCCGGCATGGTGGCCGTGGTGCCCACGCAGGTGAAGAGCGGCACCAACCGGGGGCTGGAAGCGGTGGGCAACGTCAATGCGGTGGCGGTGGTCGGCACCAACACCTGGGACGCCTGGCAGGCCGCCAGGCGATTGAGCCTGAAGTGGACCCTGCCGGCCAATGCGGCGGCGCTGAACAGCGCGCAGTTCGTCGCCGATGCGCAGGCGCTGATGACGCAGGCCACGCCCTATGTGGCCGGCGGCGCCAACCCGCCGGGCACGCTGTACACGGTGGAGCGCAGCACCGGCGACGCCAACGATGCGATCGCGCGCGCCGCGAAGGTGGTCGACGCCACCTACCAGCTGCCCTACGTGGCCCATGCCTGCATGGAGGTGCTGAACTGCACGGTGGACTACGTCGCCGGCCAGCGCTGCGAAGTCTGGGCGCCGACGCAGTCGGCCAAGTCGGCGCTGAGCCTGGTGCTCACGCTGACCGGGCTCACGGCCGACAAGGTCGTCGTTCACACCACGTACCTGGGCGGCGGTCTCGGGCGCAAGGCCGAGCTGGACTTCATCAGCCAGGCGGTGCAGGTGGCGATGGCGCTGCAGCGCCCGGTGAAGCTGATGTGGCCGCGCGAAGAAGACTTCACGCACGACCAGTACCGACCGATGGCGCTGGTGCACGCGCGCGCCGGCATCGACAGCAGCGGCTACGTGGCCGGCTGGACCTACCGCAACGTGTCGCCCTCGATCCTGGCGCAGCGCGGCGTGGTGCTGGGCGCCACCGGCGACAGCCAGGGCTACGAGGGCTCGCAGGCCCTGCCGTACAACTTCGGCGCGCGGCTCACCGAGTACGTGACGCATCCGTCGCCGATCCCGGTGGGTTTCTGGCGGTCGGTCGGCGCTTCGATCAACACCTTCGCGGTGGAATCGATGATCGACGAGCTGGCCGCCGCGGCCGGACAGGACCCGTACCAGTACCGGCTGGCGCGCCTGACCGACCCGCGCTGGCTCGCGGTGCTCACCGCCGCGGCCACGCTGGGCGGCTGGAGTGCGCCGCTGGCACGCAACACGGCGCGCGGCATTGCCATCGGCACCGCGTTCAACTCCATCGTGGCCGAGGTGGTGGAAGTCTCGAAGACGAGCACCGGCCAGGTCAGGGTCAACAAGGTGGCCGTGGCGATTGACTGCTATCTCGCCGTCAGCCCGGGCCAGGTGGAGGCGCAGATCGTCGGCGGCGTGGTGCACGCGATGAACGCGGCGCTGTATGGCCGCCAGACCTTCAGCAACGGCGCGGCGCAGGTGAAGAACTTCAACAACAGCCGGATGATCCGCCTGAACGAGATGCCGGCGGTGAAGGTCACGATCATGCCGCCGCCGGCCGCGGCCGACCGGGCGGTGCCGCTCGGCGGCGTGGGTGAGTTGGGCGTCCCCACCTTCGCGCCGGCGCTGGCCAATGCCTGGGCCCGGCTGACCGGCCAGCGCGTGCGCAGCCTGCCGTTCTACCCGAACGCGACGATGGGCGACGGCTGAAGCGAAGGCGCGCCCGGCTGCGGCCGGGCGCCTGCAGCGCTGGCTTCAGGCCACCGCGACCGGAATCTTGCCGATCTTGGCCTGCCACTCCTGCGGCCCGGTGGTGTGCACGCTGGTGCCGTGCGAATCCACCGCCACGGTCACCGGCATGTCCTTCACGTCGAACTCGTAGATCGCTTCCATGCCGAGGTCGGCAAAGCCCAGCACCTTGGCGCTCTTGATCGCCTTGGCCACTAGGTAGGCGGCGCCGCCCACCGCCATCAGGTAGGCCACCTTGTGCTTGCGGATGGCGTCGATCGCGACGGGACCACGCTCGCTCTTGCCGATCATCGAGATCAGGCCGGTCTGGGCCAGCATCATCTCGGTGAACTTGTCCATGCGCGTGGCGGTGGTCGGGCCGGCCGGGCCGACGACTTCGTCGCGCACCGGGTCGACCGGGCCGACGTAGTAGATGACGCGGTTGGTGAAGTCCACCGGCAGCGGCTCGCCCTTGGCGAGCATGTCCTGGATGCGCTTGTGCGCGGCATCGCGGCCGGTGAGCATCTTGCCGCTCAGCAGCAGGGTTTCGCCCGGCTTCCAGCTGGCCACTTCCTCGCGCGTCAGCGTGTCGAGGTTGACGCTGCGGCTCTTGTTGTAGTCCGGTGCCCACTTCACGTCGGGCCACAGGTCCAGGCTTGGCGGGTCGATGTAGGCCGGGCCCGAGCCGTCGAGCACGAAGTGCGCATGGCGCGTGGCCGCGCAGTTCGGGATCATCGCGATCGGCTTGCTCGCGGCGTGGGTCGGGTAGGTCTTGATCTTCACGTCCAGCACCGTGGTCAGGCCGCCCAGGCCCTGCGCGCCGATGCCCAGCGCATTGACCTTCTCGTACAGCTCGATGCGCAGTTCCTCGAGCTTGTTCGAGGGGCCGCGCTGCAGCAGCTCGTACATGTCGATGTCGTCCATCAACGCTTCCTTGGCCAGCAGCACGGCCTTCTCGGCGGTGCCGCCGACGCCGATGCCCAGCATGCCGGGCGGGCACCAGCCGGCGCCCATGGTCGGCACCGTCTTGAGCACCCAGTCGACGATGGAATCGCTGGGGTTGAGCATCTGCATCTTGCTCTTGTTCTCGCTGCCGCCGCCCTTGGCCGCGACCGTCACGTCCACCGTGTTGCCCGGCACCAGTTCCATGTGCACCACGGCCGGCGTGTTGTCCTTGGTGTTCTTGCGCTCGAAGATCGGGTCGGCCAGCACCGAGGCGCGCAGCACGTTGTCGGGGTTCAGGTAGCCCTGGCGCACGCCGGCGTTCACCGCGTCGGTGATCGAGCCGGTGAAGCCCTCCCACTTCACGTCCATGCCGATCTTCAGGAACACGTTGACGATGCCGGTGTCCTGGCAGATCGGGCGCTTGCCCTCGGCGCACATCTTCGAGTTGGTGAGGATCTGCGCGATGGCGTCCTTCGCGGCCGGGCTCTGCTCGCGCTCGTACGCGCGGGCCAGGTGGGCGATGAAGTCGGCCGGGTGGTAGTAGCTGATGTACTGCAATGCGGCGGCAACGCTGTCGATCAGATCGGCCTGGCGGATGGTGGTGCTCATGACGGACTTTCGGGGCGGGCGGGAGGTTCAGTGCTTGCCGTTGTGGCCGGCACCGAGGATGCGGTCGGCCGCGGCAATGGCCATGGCCGAGAGCAGGAAGGCAAGGTGGATGATGGTCTGCCACATCAGCGTCTTGTCGCTGAGGTTGGGCGCGTTGATGAAGGTCTTCAGCAGGTGGATCGAGCTGATGCCGATGATGGCCGTGCCGAGCTTGACCTTCAGCACCGAAGCGTTCACGTGGCTCAGCCATTCGGGCTGGTCCGGGTGGCCTTCGAGGTCGAGCCGCGAGACGAAGGTCTCGTAGCCGCCGACGATCACCATGATCAGCAGGTTGCTGATCATCACCACGTCGATCAGGCCCAGCACCACGAGCATGATCACCGTCTCGTTCAGCACGATCGGGTGGCCCGCGGTGGGCACGTAGCCGGCGCTCTTGATCAGCGCGTCCAGCGCGGCATCGTTGCCGAAGGCGGCCTCGACCAGGTGGAACAGCTCGACCCAGAAGTGAAAGACGTAGACGCCCTGGGCCACGATGAGCCCCAGGTACAGCGGCAGCTGCAGCCAGCGGCTCATGAAAATCAGGTTGGGCAGCGGGCGCAGGCGCGGCACTGCAGCAGCGGGCTTCTTCGAGTCGGCGGCCATCGGCAAGGTGTCAATACGGGACGCGCTGGATTCTAGGTGGCGTCCGTGCGACCATCGTTGACGTTCGAGAGCGTCGGGCCGCGACCACAAGCAAGGGCGAGTAAGGGGTTCGTAAGAGCCCCTGGATAGGGTCGCGACTGTCGTTTTTGCCACCTTGCCGGAGACAAGCAATGAGCGCAGCAGAAGGTTCCCACGAAGTGAAGGTCTACAACCCACCGGCTGCCGCCGTGCAGGGTGCCCACGTGTCCGGCATGGCCGCATACGAAGCGCTGGTAAAGGAGGCCGCCGCCGATCACCAGGCCTACTGGAGCCGCCTGGCGCGCGAGCTGCTGAGCTGGAAGACGCCCTTCACCAAGGCGCTCAACGATGGCGAGGCGCCGTTCTACAAGTGGTTCGAGGACGGCACGCTGAACGTCTCGTACAACTGCCTGGACCGCCATGTCGAGCAGGGTCGCGGCGACAAGGTGGCCATCATCTTCGAGGCCGACGATGGCAAGGTCACCCGCGCCACCTACCGCGACCTGCTGACGCGCACCTGCCAGATGGCCAATGCGCTGAAGGCGCGCGGCGTGAAGAAGGGCGACCGTGTCGTCATCTACATGTCGATGAGCATCGAGGGCGTGGTCGCGATGCAGGCCTGCGCGCGCATTGGCGCCACGCATTCGGTGGTGTTCGGCGGCTTCTCGGCGCAGAGCCTGCGCGACCGGGTGCAGGACGCCGGCGCGGTGATGGTGATCACCGCCGACGAGCAGCTGCGCGGCGGCAAGCAGCTGCCGCTGAAGGCCATCGTGGACGAAGCCGTGGCGCTGGGTGGCTGCGAGAGCCTGAAGAGCGTGATCGTCTACCAGCGCACCGGCGGGCAGATCGCCTGGGACGCCAGCCGCGACGTCTGGCTGCACGATGCGCTCGCCGGCCAGCCGACCACCTGCGAGCCCGAGTGGGTGGGCGCGGAGCATCCGCTGTTCCTGCTGTACACCTCGGGCTCCACCGGCAAGCCCAAGGGCGTGCAACATTCCACCGGCGGCTACCTGCTGCATGCTGCGCTGACGACCAAGTGGACCTTCGACCTGAAGCCCGAGGATGTGTTCTGGTGCACGGCCGACATCGGCTGGGTCACCGGCCACACCTACATCACCTACGGCCCGCTGGCGCTGGGCGGCACCGAGATCGTGTTCGAAGGCGTGCCGACCTACCCGGACGCCGGTCGCTTCTGGAAGATGATCCAGGACCACAAGGTCAGCATCTTCTACACCGCGCCGACGGCGATCCGCTCGCTGATCAAGGCGGCCGAGACCCATGCCGCGGTGCACCCGCGCAACTACAAGCTCGACAGCCTGCGCATCCTGGGCTCGGTGGGCGAGCCGATCAACCCGGCGGCCTGGGAGTGGTACCACGCGAACGTCGGCGGCGGCCGCTGCCCGATCGTCGACACCTTCTGGCAGACCGAGACGGGCGGCCACATGATCACGCCGCTGCCGGGCGCCACGCCGCTGGTGCCGGGTTCGTGCACCTTGCCGTTCCCCGGCATCGATGCCGCGGTGGTCGATGAAACCGGCAACGAGGTGCCGAACGGGCAGGGCGGCATCCTGGTCGTGCGCAAGCCCTGGCCCAGCATGATCCGCACCATCTGGGGCGACCCCGAGCGCTTCAAGAAGAGCTACTACCCGCCGGAGCTGAAGGGCTACTACCTGGCCGGCGACGGCGCGATCCGCGACGCGAAGACCGGCTACTTCACGATCACCGGCCGCATCGACGACGTGCTGAACGTCTCCGGCCACCGCATGGGCACGATGGAGATCGAATCGGCGCTGGTCTCCCACACCGAGCTGGTGGCCGAGGCCGCGGTGGTGGGCCGGCCCGACGACACCACCGGCGAGGCCATCTGTGCCTTCGTCGTGCTCAAGCGCTCGCGCCCCACGGGCGAGGAAGCCAAGAAGATCGCCAAGGAGCTGCGTGACTGGGTCGGCAAGGAGATCGGCCCGATCGCCAAGCCCAAGGACATCCGCTTCGGCGACAACCTGCCCAAGACCCGCTCCGGCAAGATCATGCGCCGGCTGCTGCGCTCCATTGCCAAGGGTGAGCAGATCACGCAGGACACCTCGACGCTGGAGAACCCGGCCATCCTGGCTCAGCTGGCCGAGAACAACTGACCGGGTCTGTCGTGCTCCGCGGCTTTCGGGCCGCGGGCCCATGAAAAAAGCCCCGCACTGCGGGGCTTTTTCGTGGGCGACTGCCGGGGCTTACTTGATCGTCAGCACCCAGGTGGCCAGCTGCTTGGCTTCGTCGGCATTGACGATGGTGTTCGGCGGCATCGGCACAGCGCCCCAGACGCCCGAGCCACCCTTCTGGATCTTCTCGGCCAGCTTGGCAACGGCGTCCTTCTGGCCGGCGTACTTGGCCGCGACGTCCTTGTAGGCCGGGCCGACGATCTTCTTGTCGAGCGCATGGCAGGCCATGCAGTTCTTCTTCTGTGCGAGTTCGGCATTGGCGAAGGCCGGACCGGCGATCACGGCACACAACGCGACGACAAGGGCAGGAGCTTTCTTCATGGGGTCCTTTCTGGGCGAGGCCAAGCGGCCGCTGGCTGGAGTAAAGTGGTTTGCTTTCAACGGATTCTAGTGGCCCAGGTTGACGCGGCGCTGGCGCGGCAGGGCTTCGGACGGGAAGGGACGGGTTCCGATGTGGTTCGTGGTGCTGGGCTGCCTGCTGTCGCTGCTGAAGCTGGCGGGGCTGACGCGCGTGGCCGATTGGGGCTGGCTGTGGGTGCTGTCGCCGTTCGCCGTCGCGGCAATCTGGTGGTTGATCGCGGACGCCATCGGCCTGACCAAGCAGCGCGAGGCCGACAAGGAGCGCGAACGTGTCGCCGCGCGCCGTGAACGCCACCTCGAAAACATGGGCCTGAGCTTCAAGAACAAGCGCCGTGGCAGCACGCCGGGCAAGCCCCGCGTGCCGACCGACGAACGCTAAGGCCCCGGCCGCCTGGCGGCCGCCGCACTACTCGAACTTGTCCAGCACTGCGCCGAAGCTCGCGCTCGAAGCGTTCTTCGCGAACTTCGCCAGCACGCCGCGGGTGTAGCGCGGGCCGGGTTGCTGCCAGGCGGCACGGCGGCGCGCGAGTTCGGCATCGTCCACATTCAGCTGCAACAGCAGCCTGTGGGCGTCGATCGTGATCGAGTCGCCCTCGTGCACCAACGCGATCGTGCCGCCTTCGTAGGCTTCGGGCGACACGTGGCCGACCACCATGCCCCAGGTGCCGCCGGAGAAGCGGCCATCGGTGATGAGGCCCACCGATTCGCCCAGCCCCTGGCCGATGAGTGCGCCGGTGGGGGCCAGCATCTCGGGCATGCCCGGACCGCCCTTGGGTCCGAGGTAGCGCAGCACCATCACGTCGCCTGCCTTGATCTTCCCGGCCATGATGGCGGCCAGCGCCGACTGCTCGTCATCGAACACGCGCGCCGGCCCGGTGATCACCGGGTTCTTCAGGCCCGTGATCTTGGCCACACAGCCTTCGGTGGCCAGGTTGCCGCGCAGGATGGCCAGGTGGCCCTCGGCATACATCGGGTTGTCGATCGTGCGGATCACGTCCTGGTCGGCGCGCGGCGTGTCCGGCACATCGGCCAGGTTTTCGGCCACCGTCTTGCCGGTCATCGTCATGCAGTCGCCGTGCAGCAGGCCGGCCTTCAGCAGGATCTTCATCACCTGCGGAATGCCGCCGGCGCGGTGCAGGTCGATCGCGAGGTACTTGCCGCTGGGCTTCAGGTCACACAGCACCGGGATCTTCTTGCGCATGCGCTCGAAGTCGTCGATCGTCCATTCGACCTCGGCCGCATGGGCGATGGCCAGGAAGTGCAGCACCGCGTTGGTGGAGCCGCCGGTGGCCATGATCACCGCCACGGCGTTCTCGATCGCCTTCTTCGTGACGATGTCGCGCGGCTTCAGGTCCTTCTTGACGGCCTCGACCAGCGCCGCGGCGGCCTGCTTCACCGTCTCGACGATCTCGTCCTCGACGTTGGCCTGGGTGGAGGCATAGGGCAGGCTCATGCCCAGCGCCTCGAAGGCCGAGCTCATCGTGTTGGCGGTGTACATGCCGCCGCAGGAGCCGCTGCCGGGAATGGCGCGGCGCTCGATCTGGCAGAAGTCTTCCTCGCTCATCTTGCCGGCCGAGAACTGGCCGACCGCCTCGAAGACGCTGACGATGTTCAGGTCCTGGCCCTTGTACCTGCCCGGCAGGATGGTGCCGCCATAGACATAGAGGGCCGGCACGTTCGCGCGCAGCATGCCCATCATGCCGCCGGGCATGTTCTTGTCGCACCCGCCGATCACCAGCACGCCGTCCATCCACTGGCCGCCGACGCAGGTTTCCACGCAATCGGAAATCACCTCGCGCGAGACCAGGCTGTACTTCATGCCTTCGGTGCCCATGGCCATGCCGTCGCTGATGGTGGGCGTGCCGAAGATCTGCGGGTTGGCGCCGGCCGCCTTCAGGCCTTCCACCGCGGCGTCGGCCAGTCGCTGCAGGCCGGAGTTGCACGGCGTGATCGTGGAGTGCCCGTTGGCCACGCCGATCATCGGCTTGCCGAAGTCCCCTTCGGTGTAGCCCATGCCGTAGTACATCGAGCGGTTCGGCGCGCGGGCCACGCCTTCGGTGATGTTCTTCGAGCGGCGGTTGTAGGCCATGTCGGTCTCCTTGCAAGGGTCGTTCAGCGGGGGAGGCGGCAGTATCGGTGGCGCCCTGGGCCGCCGTCCAATATATTTATCGCCTTCTACCGATTTGCCGGACGTATCAATGACCGAGCTGCGACAGCTGCGCCAGTTCGTCGTGCTGGCCGAGGAGCTGCACTTCGGCCGAGCCGCCGCACGGCTGCACATCACCCAGCCGCCGCTGACGCTGGCGATCCAGGCACTGGAACGGGCGTTCGGCACGGCGCTCTTCGAGCGCACGCGCCGCTCGGTGCAGCTGACGCCGGCGGGCGCTGCCGTGCTGCCGCATGCGCAGCGCCTGCTGGCGGGGGCCGAGTCGCTGGCGCGCGTCGCGCAGGCGGCGGCGGCCGGCCTCTCGGGGCAGCTGCGGCTGGCCTTCGTCTCGAGCATTGCCTACGGACCGCTGCCGGAATGGCTGCGCAGCTTTCGCCAGGCGCACCCGGAGGTGGCGCTGCAGCTGCGTGAGGCGACGCTGGACGTGCAGCTCGCGGCCTTCGATGCCGACGAGATCGACGCCGGCTTCGTGCTGCATGCGCCGGCCGCCGCGCCGGCCGGTTTCGCCGCCTGGTCGGCGCAACAGGAACCGCTGGTGATGGCGCTGCCCGAATCGCATGCGGCGGCCTCGCCGCGCAGCCTGCGCTTTGCCGCGGTCGCGACCGAGCCGCTGGTGATCTTCCCGCGCGAGATCGCGCCGTCGCTGTACGACGCCGTGCTGTCGGCCTACCGTGCCCAGGGCGCGACGCCACGCATCGCGCAGGAGGCCATCCAGATGCAGACCATCGTCAACCTCGTATCGGCCGGCATGGGCGTGGCCTGGGTGCCCGAGTCGGTGACGCGGCTGCAGCGGCCCGGCGTCGTCTACCGGCGCGTTGGCGGCATGCCGCTGCAGTGCGAGACCAGCCTGCTGTGGCGCGAACCCGCGCTGCCGGTGGTCGAACGCTTCGTCGGCCACGTGCAGGCCCTGCGGCGACAATCCGCCGCCAGGCCTGTGGCGAAGCGAAAGAGAGTGTCCTGATGCTGGTGCATCCGAAGTTCAACCCGATTGCCCTCGATCTGGGCGTGGTGCAGGTGCACTGGTACGGCATCACCTACCTGGTGGCGTTCGCGCTGTTCTACGCGCTGGCGCTGGCGCGCGCAAGGCAACCCTGGAACGCGGCCGCGGGCTGGGGCCGCCGCGAGGTGGAAGACCTGCTGTTCTGGGGCGTTCTCGGGGTCATCCTTGGCGGGCGCATCGGCTATGTGCTGTTCTACAAGCCGCTCTACTACCTGGCCCATCCGGCCGAGATCATCGCGGTCTGGAGCGGCGGCATGTCCTTCCATGGCGGCATGCTGGGCGTGATCGTCGCGATGATCCTGTACGCGCGCCGGCACCAGCGTCCCTGGCTGCAGGTGACCGACCTGATCGCGCCCTGCGTGCCCACCGGGCTGGCCTCGGGGCGGATCGGCAACTTCATCAACGGCGAGCTGTGGGGCCGGCCGGCCGATCCCAGCCTGCCGTGGGCGATGATCTTCCCGCAGGCTAACGACCAAGTGGCGCGGCACCCTTCGCAGCTGTACCAGTTCGGCATGGAAGGGCTGCTGCTGTTCGTGCTGCTATGGCTGTATGCGCGGCAGCCGCGCAAGCTGGGGCAGGTATCCTGGGCCTTCCTGTTCGGCTACGGCGTGTTCCGCTTCACGGCGGAGTACTTCCGCGAGCCGGATGCGCACCTCGGCCTGCTGGCGCTGGGCATGAGCATGGGCCAGTGGCTGTGTGTGCCGATGATCGTGATCGGCGCGGCGATGTGGGCCTGGGCCTCGCGCCGGACAGTACAGTAGCCGCCATGCGCCAGATCTTCCTCGACACCGAGACCACCGGCCTGAACCCCGAGAGCGGCGATCGCATCGTCGAGATCGGCTGCGTCGAGATGGTCAGCCGGCGCCTCAGCGGCAACGACAAGCATTTCTACCTGAACCCGGAGCGCAAGGGCAGCGAAGAGGCGATCAAGATCCACGGCCTGACCGACGAGTTCCTGGCCGACAAGCCGAAGTTCGGCGAGGTCGCGGCGGAGCTGCTGGACTTCCTGCAGGGCGCCGAGGTCATCATCCACAACGCCGCCTTCGACGTCGGTTTTCTCAACGCCGAACTGAAGCGCCTCGGGCGCCAGCCTTTCCATACCGTGGCGGCCAAGGTCACCGACACCTTGTTGATGGCGCGCGAGATGTTCCCCGGCAAGGCCAACTCGCTCGATGCCCTGTGCAAGCGGCTCGAGGTGGACAACGCGCACCGCACCCTGCACGGCGCCTTGCTCGACGCCGGACTGCTGGCCGAGGTCTACATCCGCCTGACCCGCGGCCAGGACTCACTGGTCATTCACCATGAGGAAGACCCCGCCTCGCCGCTGGCCGACCTGGCGCAGGACCTGAGCGGCTTCGAGCTGCCGGTGATCGATGCCACCGAAGAAGAGCTCGCCGCGCACGAGGCGGTGCTGGCCGATCTGGACAAGGCCTGTGGCGGCAAGACGATCTGGCGAAATGCTATGGCATAATGCTCGCTTCGCTGCAGTCCCGCAGCGCACCCGGAATACCGGGCGGTTAGCTCAGCGGTAGAGCACTGCCTTCACACGGCAGGGGTCGCAGGTTCGAACCCTGCACCGCCCACCAAGCACGAACAAACGGCCCCTCGGGGCCGTTTGCATTTCCCGGGTGCCAGCCTCACGGGCGCACTGCGATCTCGTTCTTCACCTGCTTCACGCCGGCCACCTTCCAGGTCAGCTGCTCGGCGGTGGACTTCTCGGTGGCGTTCTTCGCGAAGCCCGAGAGCATCACGGTGCCGTTGAGCGTCTCGACACGGATGCTGGTGGCGTCCACCAGCTTGTTGTCGGCGAAGCGCGCCTTGACCGCCGTGGTGATCGCGGTGTCGTCGATGTAGGCGCCCACGGTTTCCTGGTTGCGCGTCACGGCGCAACCGGAGACGGCGGCCAAGCCCAGGGCGAGCAGCGAAGCGGCGAAAGCGTGTCGGGTGTTCATGCGAATGCTCCTGTTGTGGGACGCCTGCATCGTCGCGCGCGGGCCGCGGCCGGGCCATCGTCCGATGGCGCAAGCGGCTGTGGGGCACCGCCTACACGCGGCTTCGCGTGCTATTCGCGTGCTAGGCTGAGCGCATGAAGACCCGTACCGAAACCGACAGCTTCGGCCCGATCGAGGTGCCGGCCGATGCGCTGTGGGGCGCGCAGACCGCGCGCAGCCTGCACTTCTTCGCCATCGGCGAGCAGCGCATGCCCTTGCCGGTGGTGCATGCGCTGGCCTGGGTGAAATGGGCTGCGGCCCAGGTCAATGCCACGCTGGGCCGGCTGCCGGCCGGGCGCGCGCAGGCCATTGCCGAGGCCGCGCTGCCTGTGACCGCGGGCGAGTTCGATGCCGAGTTCCCGCTCTCGACCTGGCAGACCGGCTCGGGCACGCAGAGCAACATGAACGTGAACGAGGTCGTGGCCCAGCTGGCGACGCGCCAATTGCGTGTTAGCGATGCGCAGGCCGCCCGGGTGCACCCGAACGACGAGGTGAATCTCGGCCAGTCGTCCAACGACGTGTTCCCCACCGCGATGCATGTGGCGGTGGCGCTGCAGGCCGAAGCCGCGCTGCTGCCGGCGCTGGCCGGGCTGCAGGCGGCGCTGGCGGCCAAGGCCGAGGCCTTTGCCGGCATCGTGAAGATCGGCCGCACGCACTGGCAGGACGCCACGCCGGTCACGCTGGGCCAGGAGTTCGGCGGCTATGCCGCGCAGCTGGCGCTGTGCCGTGCGCAGCTGGCGTCGGCGCTGCCGGCGGTGCGGGCGCTGGCCATCGGGGGCACCGCGGTGGGCACCGGCCTCAACACCCACCCCGAGTTCGGCGCGCGTGTGGCCGCGCTGCTGTCGCAGCGCCTGGGCCAGCCCTTCCGCCAGGCCGACAACCTGTTCGCCGCGATGGCCGGGCACGAGGCGCTGGTGGCCTGGCATGGCGGCCTGAAGATGCTGGCGATAGCGCTGACCAAGATCGCTAACGACATCCGGCTGATGGGCAGCGGGCCACGCGCGGGCCTGGGCGAGCTGCAGCTGCCCGAGAACGAGCCCGGCAGCTCCATCATGCCGGGCAAGGTGAACCCGACCCAGGTGGAGGCGTTGACCATGGTCTGCGCCCAGGTGATGGGCCATGACGCGGCGCTGGGCTTTGCCGCCGCGCAAGGCCAGTTCGAGCTGAACGTCTACAAGCCGCTGATCGCCTCCAACGTGCTCGACAGCATGCGCCTGCTGGCCGATGCCATGCGCAGCTTCGCCCGGCATTGCGTGGACGGCATCGTGGTGAACGAGGCGCGCGTGGCCCAGCTGGTGCAGGGTTCCTTGATGCTGGTGACGGCGCTGGCGCCGCACATCGGCTACGACCGCGCCGCGCAGATCGCCAAGCAGGCGCATGCGCAGGGCATCACGCTGCGCGAGGCGGCGCTGGCCTCGGGCGCGGTCGATGCGCAGCAGTTCGACGCATGGGTCGATGCGCGGCGCATGCTGGGTCCGCAGTGAACCCGCTTCAGGAGCGCCGGATCAGCCCGTAGACGAAGCTGACCACGGCCAGGATCACGAAGATGAAGAACAGCATCTTCGCGATGCCGACCGCGCCAGCGGCAATGCCGCCGAAGCCGAACAGCGCGGCGACCAGCGCGATGATGAAGAAGACGACGGCGTAGTGCAGCATGGCGGGCTCCTGGTGGGTGACGGGATCGGGGCCAGTCTGGGCCGCGCTGCGGCGCCTGGCCATCGGCGCATGGCTGTCACGCGTGTAGGCGGGCGCTGCCAGCCGATGCCTACAGCGCCTGGCGGCATCGGCCGCTGGCGGGCGGGCCGGGCGGCCGCGAGACTGGGGTCCTCTTCAAGCCCTGATGGAGGCCTGCGATGACAAGCCCGAAGTTTCTCCCGACCCGCAGACTGGTCCGTGCGGCACTCGCCGTGGCGGCAGCCTTGGCCGCGGCCCAGGCCGGCGCGCAGGTCACGTTCTACGAGCACGACGGATTCCAGGGCCGCGCCTACAGCACCGACCACCGCATCGGCAACCTGGCGCGGGTGGGCTTCAACGACCTGGCCTCTTCGGTGGTGGTGAGCAGCGACCGCTGGGAGGTGTGCGAGGACGCCGGCTTCAGCGGCCGTTGCCGCGTGCTGCGGCCCGGCAGCTACCCGTCGCTGCGCGCGATCGGCCTGAATGACCGGCTGTCCTCGGTGCGCCGCCTGGAACGTGACGAGTACGTGGCCGATGCGCGTTATGCGCCGCTGCCGCCGCCAGTGCGCGAGGACTTCCACCGTCGCCACAACGAGCGCCTGTACCAGGCCGAGGTGACCTCGGTGCGCGCGGTGCTGGCCCAGCCGGAGCGGCGCTGCTGGGTCGAGCGCGAGCAGGTCGGCTCGGTGCGTTCGGACACGGTAGGCGCCGGCATCGCCGGCGCGGTGATCGGCGGGATCCTGGGCCACCAGGTCGGTGGCGGCACGGGGCGCGACCTGGCCACCGTGGGCGGTGCCGTGGCGGGCGCTGCGCTGGGCTCGCGCATCGCGCGCGATGCCCAGGGCCAGCCGGTGGTGCAGGACGTGCGGCGCTGCGAGAGCGTGCCGGCGCAGGCCCGCCCCGAGTATTGGGACGTGACCTACCGCTTCCGTGGCATCGAGCACCATGTGCAGATGACCGTGCCGCCGGGCCCGACGCTCATCGTCAACCGCGACGGCGAGCCACGCGTGGCTTGATGGCGATCAGCCCCGGGAAGTCCCGGGGCTTGCACACGGCGCGGGGCCACAGCACGTTATGCTGAACATTCGCATGGCCCTCGGGGAGTGGCGCGCCGATGAACAGCCTGGACAAGGGTGTCGCGCAGCAGGGGCAGGCCACCCACGCAGGGTGGCCGCCGATGGTGGTGGTGGTCCTGGCCGTCGCGCTGCTGGCGGGCTGGAGCATCCGGCATGAATTCCAGCTCCAGCGCGAGCAGGCGCGCCAGCGCGTGGCCGCGCTGAACGAACTGCGCACCACGCAGGTCGAGGGCTGGATCGCCCGCCATATGGCGCTGGCCGAGTTCCTGGGCGGCAGTGCCGTCTTTGGCGAGCTGTACGGCCGCTGGCGCGACCAGGGCGACGCCGTGGCGGGCGAGCGCCTGCTGTCGCGCGTGGTCGACTTCCGCCAGGCCAACGACAGCGACAGCGCGCTGCTGCTGGACGCCCAGGGCCAGCCGCTGGCCCGCGAGCACGCGCTGGTCGCCGAAGACGAGCCGCTGCTGCGCCGCACGGTGCAGGCCGCGGTGGCCGGCGGCAAGCCGGTGCACAGCGGCCTCTATCGCGTGAAAGACGCGGCCCTGCCGCTGCGCCTGGACATCGCCGTGCCGCTGCTGCAAAGCGGCACGCCGCCGCGCGGCGTGATCGTGCTGCGCATCGACGCGCAGCGCAGCCTGTTCCCGCTGCTGGCCGGCTGGGCCGGTGTCAGTGTCAGCGGCGAATCGGTGCTGTGGCGGCAGGCGGGCGACCAGCTGGTCAGCCTGAGCGCGCTGCGCCACCGGCCCGACAGCGCTTTGCGCTATGCCGAGCCGCTGGCCACGTCCCAGCTGCCGCTGGCACGGCTGCTGCGGCGGCAGGCGCGGCCGGGCGAGTCGATCGAGGCGCAGGACTACCGGGGCGAGCCGGTGCTGGCCACGCTGCGGCCGGTGCAGGGCACCGACTGGTGGCTGGTGTCGAAGATCGACCTGGCGGAGGCCGATGCGCCGGCCTGGCACAGCACCGGCTACATGCTGGCCGCGGTGGTGCTGGCGCTGCTGGGCGTGGGGCTGGCCAGCCGGCTGTGGCGGCAGCGGGGCGTGCTGGCGCGCTCACAGCAGGCGCGCCGCGAGCAGGCCGAGCAGTTGCACGCACTGCGCCTGCTCGAAGCCATCGCCCACAGCTCGAACGACGCGATCTTCGCCAAGGACCTGCAGGGCCGCTACGTGTTCTACAACCGCGCGGCGAGCGAGGAGATCGGCCGCCCGCGCGAGGCAGTGATCGGCCGCACCGACAGCGAACTGTTCCCGCCGGCCCTGGCGCAGCGGCTGGTGCGCAATGACCAGGAGGCGCTGGCGGCCAACAGCACGCAGACCTTCGAGGAGGCCATTCCCAGCCAAGATGGCGAACACATCCACCTGTGCGCCAAGGGGCCCCTGTTCGACGGAGAGGGCCGGCGCATCGGCGTGTTCGGCGTCTCGCGCGACATCACCGAGATGCGGCGTGCCGAGCGCGCGCTGCGCGAGAGCGAGGCCCACTTCCGCACCGTGGTGTCGGTGCTGAACGAGGGCATCCTGGTCTGCGATCCGCAGGGCCACGTGCTGAGCTGCAACCCGGCCGGAGAACGCATCGTCGGCGTGCCGCAGAAGGACTGGCAGGGCCGTTCGGTCATTGCGCCGGGCTGGAGCGTGCTGCGCGACGACGGCAGTGTCGTGCCGCCCGAGGAAACCCCGCCGGGTCGCGTGCTGGCCGGCGGTCCGGCCGAGCATGGCGTGCTGCTGCGGGCCCGCAACCGCGATGGCGCGGTGAACTGGTTCGAGGTCGGCGCCACGCCGGTGCTGAGCCCGGACAGTGGCCAATTGATGGCGGTGGTGACCTCGTTCTCCGAAGTCACGCAGCGCAAGCAGCTCGACGACGAGCTCGCGCTGCACCGTCACCGGCTGCAGGAACTGGTGGCCGAGCGCACGCGCGAGCTGGAGGTCGCCAATGCCGCGCTGCAGGCGGCCGCGCGCTTCAACCAGACCATCACCGACCACCTGCCCGGCCGCGTGGCCTACTGGGATGCCGAGGGCGTGTGCCGCTTTGCGAACCGCAGCTACTTCGAGTGGTTCGGCAAGACGCCCGCGCAGGTGCTGAACCGCACGGTGGCCGAGATCTTCGGCGAGGACTACCTGCACAGCGTGCAGCCGCGCCTGCAGGCCGCCTTGCGCGGCGAGGCGCAGCACTTCGAGCGCGAGACGCTGCGCGACGATGGCCGGCGCTTCGTGCACCAGGTGCACTACATCCCCGACCAGCCCGGCCCCGAGGGTGCGCAGGGCGTGTACGTGATGGCCTTCGACATCACGTTGCTGAAGCACCTGAACACCGAGCTTGAACGCTCGCGCGACCAGGCCGAGGCGGCCAACCGCGCCAAGAGCGCGTTCCTGGCCAACATGAGCCACGAGATCCGCACCCCGATGAACGCGATCATCGGCCTCACCCACCTGATGGCGCGCGACACGCGCGACGCGCTGCAGCGCGAGCGGCTGCTGAAGATCGACAACGCCGCGCAGCATCTGCTCGAGGTCATCAACGCGATCCTCGACCTGTCGAAGATCGAGGCCGGCAAGATGGTGCTGGAAGACACCGAGTTCCCGCTCGACGCGCTGCTGGCCCGCGCGTTCGAGATGGTGGGCGAGCGCGCGCAAGAGAAGGGCGTGGAACTGGTGCTGGACACCGACCACCTGCCGCCGCGCCTGCGCGGCGACCCGACGCGCCTGGCGCAGGCGCTGATCAACCTGCTGAGCAATGCGGTCAAGTTCACGCACCAGGGCTGGGTGCGCCTGCGCTGCGAGCTGCTGGCCGAGGACGCGCGCCGGCTGCAGGTGCGCTTCGAGGTACAGGACACCGGCGAGGGCATTGCACCGGAGCGCCAGGCCGAGCTGTTCAACGCCTTCGAGCAGGCCGACAGCTCGATGACGCGGCGCCACGGCGGCACCGGCCTGGGCCTGGCGCTGACGCGGCGCCTGGCCGACATGATGGGCGGCGAGGTCGGCGTCAGCAGCCAGCCCGGCGTGGGCAGCCGGTTCTGGTTCACCGCCTGGCTCGGCCGCGCGGCCGAGGCCGGCGAGGCGGCCGCACCGATCCCGCTGCGCGGCCTGCGCGCGCTGCTGGTCGACGACCTGCCCGAGGCCCTGCAGGCGCTGGCCGACCAGCTGCAGATGCTGGGCCTGCGGGTCGATGCCTGCGACAGCGGCGGCGCCGCCCTGCGCCGGGTGCAGGACGAGATCGCCGCGGGCAGGCCGTACGACGTGATGCTGATCGACTGGCGCATGCCCCCGCCCGACGGCTTCGACACCCTGCGCCAGCTGCGCCAGCTGCTGGGCGACGGCATGCCGCCGAACATCCTCGTCACCTCGCAGGACGAGCCGGTGATGTGGCGCCAGGCGCGCGAGCTGCCGTGCGATGCGGTGCTGGTGAAGCCGATCACCGCTTCGGCGCTGCACGATGCGCTGGTGCGCGTGCTGCGGCGGCACGGCGCCGTGCCGCAGGCCGAGCCGCCGGCGCCCGGCCAGGGGGAGGAACTGCTGCAGCGCCAGCACCGCGGCCAGCGTGTGCTGCTGGCCGAGGACAACCCGATCAACCAGGAAGTGGCGCACGAGCTGCTGCGCTCGGCCGGGCTGGTGGTGGAGATCGCCGGCGACGGTGCGCGCGCGGTGGAGCTGGCGCTGTCCCGGCCCTACGACCTGATCCTGATGGACCTGCAGATGCCGGAGCTGGACGGCCTGGCCGCTGCGCGCCGCATCCGCGAGCAGGCCGGGCGCGGCACGCCGATCGTCGCGATGACCGCCAATGCCTTCGGCGAGGACCGCGCCGCCTGCCTGGCCGCCGGCATGAACGACCATGTGGCCAAGCCGGTGGATCCCGAGCTGCTGTATGCCACCTTGCTGCGCTGGCTGCCCTTGCGCGACGCGGCACCGGCCGAGGCCCTCGCGGCGCCGGCGGCCGCAGCCCCGGCTGCGCCGCGGCCGCTGCAGGAGCGGCTGGCCGAAGTGGCGGGCTTCGACCTGGTGCGTGCGCTGCGCAACGTGGGCGGGCAGGTGCACACGCTGGAGCGCGTGCTGCAGAGCTTCGTCAAGCGCTACCGGTCCGGGGAGCCGGCGATGCTGCAGCTGGCGGATCCGGCCCAGCGCGAAGCGGCACGCAACGCCACCCATTCGCTGCGCGGCGCCTGCGCCACCATCGGTGCGCATGAGCTGCACCAGGGCCTGCAGGCGCTCGAGCAGACGCTGTTCGGCGGTGGCGACCCGACCGGCCTGCTGCCGCAGGCCCAGGCGCTCAACGATGGGCTGGTGCGGCTCGCGCAGCGCCTGGCCGCTGAACTGGGGCGTTAGCCACCGGCCTGGATGCGGGCCACCAGCGCGCGCGTGAACTCGCTGTTGCTGGCCTTGCCGCCGAGGTCGCCGGTGCGCACCTGGTCGAGGTTGAGCGTCTGGTCGACCGCTCGGCGCAGGCGGTCGCCCAGGTCCTGGCGCTTCACGTGGTCGAGCATCAGCGCCGCGGCCAGCAGCAGCGCGGTGGGGTTGGCCTTGCCCTGGCCCGCGATGTCCGGTGCCGAGCCGTGCACGGCTTCGAAGATGGCCGCATCGGCGCCGATGTTGGCGCCCGGCGCCATGCCCAGCCCGCCCACCAGCCCCGCCACCAGGTCGGACAGGATGTCGCCGAACAGGTTGGTCGTGACCAGCACGTCGAACTGCCAGGGGTTCAGCACCAGCTTCATCGCGCAGGCGTCGACGATGATGGTGTCCAT
>NZ_JBGAGA010000126.1:0-3503 GCF_044226965.1 Aquabacterium sp.
CCAGGCCAGCCCGCACACGATCGCCTCGTACCGCGATACCTTCCGTCTGCTACTGCAGTTCGCTCAGCAGCGGCTTCGCAAGGCGCCGTCGGGACTCGCGCTCGATCAGATCGACGCTCCGTTGATCGTCGCCTTCCTCGGGGACCTTTTGATTTCAGTGCAAAAAGTGACGGTTCGTGCCTGCCCGCAGAGCCAGCATTGACGCGAGGTTCGTTTTCCGGCCGCCGCCAAGTGCTTGTCAGGCAACGAGTTTCTGTTGGTCCTCGGATCGGCTGCTGAAGCCCTGTTTGCGTGGTCGATCTCAGCCGGTGGCACTTGTTCTCGCTGTCGGCAGTGACGGCAGGATCTGCTGGGAGTAGCGCTCCAACGGGAAGCGGAAGACGCCGCGCAGGTTGATGCCCTCCAGCCGCGTCGGCGCCACCCGCCCGATGAGCTCCGGCGGAACCACCTGGCGGCGGTTGGCCCAGCGGTCCAGCACGGCCTGCATCTGCGCCGTGTTCCACGCCATCACGATGTTGGCCAGCAGGCTCAGCGCGTCGGCCACCGCCTGCATCTCGTCGGCACGCCGAGCCTGCGCGGGCCCGACACGTCCGGTGTAGATGGCGCGTTTGAGCGCGTTGACCGCCTCGCCACGGTTGAGCACCCGGCGCAGCTCGCGGCGGAAGCCGGCGTTGACGAAGTAGTCGGCCAGGAATGCGGTGCGCAGCAGCTTGCCCAGCTGCACGCCGGCGTCGTAGATCGGATCTCCCCGTGCCGCACTGCCGAATCGGGCCAGCGCCGTCACCGCGCTGGCATGCCCACTGGACACCGACGCCGCCAGGTGCACCAGGCTATCCCAGTGAGCCTCGATCAGCGTCGTGTCGATGCCAGCCTCGCACACCACGGCGATCTCCTCGGGCACCTTCATGCCGCGCGGCACGAACAGGTGCCGCTGCTTGAGCTCCCTGAGCCTGGGGCACAGGTCGAAGCCCAGCAGCCGAGCCAAGGCCATGGCGAAGTCGGTATACCCGTGCGTGTCCACAGCAAGCTGGGTCGTCTCGACCCGCTCTTGTCGCACCACGCCTTCGATGGCCGCGCCGGCCTGGCGCTCGTTGAGCACGATCGGCTGGGCGTGGAAGATCCCCCAGCGGTCCTTGACGTGGCTGTAGATGCCGATGGAGGCGGTCTGTCGCCTTGGATCCTGCCGGGCTTGCCAGACCCTGCGGCTGGTCTCCAGGCTCATCATGTCCGAGGAGGCCAGGTCTGCTCGGCCCCATGTGGCCGCGATGGCGTGGCCCTGCATGAACTCCAGCACCGCCTGGCAGGCCAAGGCCAGCCGCCGCTCGTCGCCGGCCCAGCGCATGGCCTGGCGGATGCTGGCGGCCGACAGCTGCGGGATCATGCGCGCGCACTCGGCTGCTGTCAGGCTGGTGCCGTGGGCCAGGATGCCGGCATAGGCCATCAGCAGTTCCTGGCCCGATCGAGGCTCGCGGCCGAGCATGATCCAGCTGAAGCGCACCTGGGCGTCCACGGCCAGGATGACCTCGGGCAGCTGCACCTCGCCGATGCGTTGATCGAGCCGGCTGCGCAGCTTGCTGACTTCGGGATCCTCGTCGTCGGCTGGCAGGGGCGCCAGGTGAAGCTCGTCGTCCACGCGCAGCGTGCCGGCACGCACGGCCGCGACCACGGCGTCGACGCCAGTGCGCACGCGCTCGAGCAGCGGCGCGAGGAAGTTCGCGGCCTTGGCCGGCATCTGCAGCCGTGCGTAGTGGCGCCGGGCCTCGGACTGCCAGCGTTCATCCGGGATGAACAGCCGCTCGCGGCCTCGGAAGCTCAGCGAGTGCTCGATCCAGATCGAGCCGTTGCGAACGGCGCGGCGCAGCGCGAACAGTGTGGCCACCTCCAGCGCCCGGAACGCCCGTTCGCGATCGGCATCGGCGATGTCCTGGCGCCACGCGGCGCCCAACCGTACGGCGGTGACATCGACCGGCAAGGTCTTGTCGCCGGACGCGTACTGCACCCGCAGGGTGTCCAGGGCCTGCAGCGCCGGATGATCACCCGTGGCCCTCCACGCCAGGCTGCTGACGGCCACCAACAGCGAACGTACCGGTGCGATGCCGGCGATCAACTGCCGGCGGATGCCCGAGGCCCGGCTCGGTGAGCGTTGGGCACGCTTGGCCGCGATGAGTTCGAGCAGCCGCGTGCGCAGTTCGGCCGCCCCGGCTTCGTCCAGGGCCAGGTCAGCCAACTCTTGCAGCAGCATCTGGTATTGCCGCGACCAGTCGATGGCAGCCACCGCATCGTCGGCGCATTGGCGCCAGAGATCGGCCGCGCGGCGCTGGAACATGAGAATGAACTGGTCGGTGGCCGTCAGCAGGCAGTAGCGCAGGAAGCAGGCCATCTCGACGGTCCGTGCCGGCTCCTTGATGCGCTCGCTGATCGAAGGTGGCCGTGTGGCCATGCGCCGGGCGTAGCGGCGCACGAGCGCGTCGTTGAGCTCGCCCAGGTACCGGTCCAGGCCCAGGCCGTTGAGGAAGGTGATGCGCTCGAGCGCTTCGGCGATCTGGCGCGTGGAGTGCTTGGCCGGCGCGCTCCTCAGCCAGCTCTGGCAGTGCTGGCCGTCCGGCCGGCTCGCGGCCACGGCAGCTGCCCACCGCTTCAAGGCGGTGGCAGGCACCGTGGCCCGGATGGACGCGGCCGTGGCGTCTTCGAGCTCCGCCAGTGCGGCCGCCACCAGCGCTCGGATGGCGCGCTCATGCACGATGATCAGCCGGTGCTCGTAGAGCCAGTGTCGGGCTCGCAGCAACAGCCGCTCGCGGTCGGCGGTGTGGGCCACCTCATCGCGCAGGATGCGTACCAATGCGCGGCGCTGGTGCTCGCTCATCCAGGCAAAGCCCAGGACCTCGCAGGCCTGCTGCTGGTGATCGAACAGGGTGCGGCCCCGCGCATATAACGCCCGCACCGACGCCAGATCGGGCGTGGCAATGTCCAGCATCTGGCCCAGGTGACGCAGCAAGGCCACCGGCACGGCGCGCACGCTGTTCAACGGCCGCCCGCTCATGCGCACGAAGCCGATGTGCAGCGCCAGGCCCAGCTTGTGGTGGTCTCCCCGGCGGCGTTCGATCAGCTCCCGCTCGGCACGGCTGAAGGTGAAGAAGGCCTGCAGCTCGAACTGGCTGAGCTCACGCGGCAGGTCACGCAGGCCCAGGTACGGTGTGTGCCAGCCCTGCATCGCCGCCGCTCCCCACGAGTCGAAAGGCAGCCAAAGATACCTCTGCCCAGACCGAACAGCAAATGCTGTCGAATCAACGACTTACCGCCGAGCACCCGCGCCGTTGCTGGCGATCGGAACCGTCACTTTTTGCACTGAAATCAAAAGGTCCCCAGTAAGGCGTGCCGGCTGGTACGAGGCCGGGGCCAGCACGCAGCGGAGCTGCTATCGTTCGCCGACCAATCGATCCTGCTCGATGAGATTCCTGATCGTCGATGACCATCCCCTGGTGGGAGAGGCGCTTGCCGCCGTG
>NZ_JBGAGA010000079.1:0-28605 GCF_044226965.1 Aquabacterium sp.
ACGGCACCCTGCGCAACCGCCTGAAGACCGGCCCGGCCACCGGCCGCGCGCGGCTGAAGACCGGCTCGCTGCGCAACGTCAACGCCATCGCCGGCTACGTGCCGGATGCGCGCGGCCGGCTGTGGGCGGTGGCGGCGATGGTCAACCACGAAGAAGCCCGGCGCGGCAGCGCGGCGCTGGACGCGCTGGTGAACTGGGTGGCGCGCCAGGGCGCGGCGGGCCGATGAAGCCCGGCGCAGCAGGCCGGTGCGCGCGGCCGCGGCCGACCCGCGGATGGGCTATCGTCCCGGCCAGCCCGAGACGCGACTGCGCATGAACAACCACCGCCGCCGCCTGCTGCACGGCCTGCTGCCCCTGCTGGGCGCAGCGGCCGCGGTCCGCAAGGTCACGGCCTCGGAACTGCCGCCGCCGCAGGTGAAGTGGGGCCGCCTCGAACGCTGGACCCCCTTCCCGTCGCGCCAGGTGGATCCGCGCCCGGTGGAGGTCTGGCTGCCGCCGGGCTACGACGGCCGCAAGCCGCATGCGGTGCTTTACATGCACGACGGCCAGATGCTGTTCGACGCCGGCAGCACCTGGAACCGCCAGGCCTGGGCGGTGGACCAGGTGGCCGCCCCGCTGCTGGCGCAGGGTGCGCTGCGCGACTTCATCGTCGTGGGCCCGTGGAACAACGGGCCGCTGCGCTTTGCCGAATACTTTCCGCAGGCCTGGCTGCCGCTGGTCGGGGAACCCTGGCGCGCGCGACTGACCGAGCGCGCGCTGAACGGCCCGCCGCGCAGCGACGCCTACCTGCGCTTCCTGGTGCAGGAGCTCAAGCCCGCCATCGACGCCCGCTATGCCACGCGCACGGGCCGCGAAGACACCTTCGTGATGGGCTCCAGCATGGGCGGCCTGATCAGCCTGTACGCGCTGTGCGAGTACCCGCAGGTGTTCAGCGGCGCCGCCTGCATCAGCTCGCACTGGATCGGCCTGTTCGAGCGCAACAGCGCAGTGCCCGACGCAGCCCTGCAGTACCTGCGCCGCCACCTGCCCGACCCGGCCAGCGTCACGCTGTGGATGGACCGCGGCACGCGCGAACTCGACGCGCTGTACGACGAAGCCCAGCCGCGCGTGGACGCGCTGCTGCGCGAACTCGGCTTCGGAGCGCCGCGCTTCAGGACCCTGGTGCACGAAGGCAGCGGCCACAACGAGACCGATTGGCAGCGGCACCTGGCCGGGCCGCTGCGGCACCTGCTGGGCACGGGCACCGCGGCCGCGCGTGCTGCGGGTTAACACCGGCGCGCGGCGGCGGTACCTGCGGCATGGTTTCTGGCTGGTGGCCGAGGCGCCTGAACACTTGCTGATGGCCTGGCGCGGCCCGGCGTCCCCGCCCGACACTGCAGAAAGTCCCCGCTGATGAGCACCTTCGTCCTCGTCCACGGCGCCTGGTCCGGCGCCCATGGCTTCCGCCATCTTCGCCGCGGCCTGCAGGCCGCCGGCCACGAGGTGTTCACGCCCAGCCTCACCGGCCTGGGCGAACGCGTGCACCTGCTGAGCCCGCAGGTGAACCTGGGCACCCATGTCCGCGACGTGGTGAACCAGGTGCTGTACGAAGACCTGCGCGACATCGTGCTGGTCGGCTTCTCGTACGGCGGCTTCGTGGTCACCGGCACGCTGGCGCACATCGCCGAGCGCGTGCGCCACCTGGTCTACCTGGACGCCTTCGTGCCGCAGGACGGCCAGTCGGTCTACAGCCACCTCGGCGCGCCGGCGCAGCGCGCCATCACGATCGGCGAAGACTGGGTGACCCAGCCCGCGCCGCGCGCGTTCGACGATGCGGCCGAAGGCGAGTGGGTCACGCTGCGCCGCACCCCGCACCCGCGCGCGTGCTTCACCGAACCGGTCTACCTGCCAAAGCCGCTGGAGGACTATGCGTTCAGCCGCAGCTACATCAAGGCCACGGTGGTGGCCGAAGGCGAGCCGGGGGCCGAGGCCTTCTGGCGCGCGGCGCGCCATGCGCAAAGCCTGCCGGACCAATGGCGCTATGTCGAGATTGCCGGCAACCACATGCTGGCCAGCAACCGGCCGGCCGAGACCGTGGCGGCCTTGCGGGCGATCGCCGAGCATGGCTAGGGCCAGCGCGGCCCGCCGCCAATGGGTGCGCAGCACCGCCACGGGAGGCAGGGAATGAGTTCGTTCAGCGGCGGCTGCCTGTGCGGCAGCGTGCGCTTCCAGGCCTCGGGGCCGCCCTACCGGGTGGGCATCTGCCACTGCCTGGATTGCCGCAAGCACCATGGCGCGCTGTTCCATGCGTCGGCCGTGTTCCCGCAGGCCGCGGTCCAGGTCAGCGGCCCGACGCAGCAGCATGCCGGCCGGCATTTCTGCCCGCAGTGTGGCTCGCCGGTGTTCTCGCACAGCGCCGACGAGATCAATGTGAACCTGGGCGCGCTGGATGCGCCGGACCAGCTGCAACCCAGCTACGAGCTCTGGACCGTGCGGCGCGAATCGTGGCTGCCGGCGTTTCCGGTGGCGCGGCGCTACGCGCGCGATCGCGAGAACGCGGGCCGCGAAGAGCCGCCGCCCATGGCCGCCGCGCGCCACCTGCGCGTGGCGCGCCCGGTGTCCGCGCTGGCGCCGGCCGTGCGCATGTACCAAGACGGCCTGTCGCTGGCGCTGCTCGGATCGTTCGAGGACCACGAAGGCTTCGACGGCGTGATGCTGGGCGATCCCGGCGGCCAGTTCCACTTCGAGTTCACCCGCTGCCGCCACCACCCGGTGGCGCCGGCGCCGACGCCGGAAGACCTGTTCGTCTTCTATGAACCGCAGGCCGAGGCCTGGGCGGCGCGCTGCGCGAAGATGCTGGAGGCCGGGTTCGCGGAAGTGGCGCCGTTCAATCCCTACTGGTCGCGCCAGGGTCGCAGCTTCCAGGACCCCGACGGCTACCGTGTCGTGATCCAGCAGGCCCGCTGGGCGAATCAGGCGGCCGCGCCCCTGCAGCCGCCCGCATCGCCATGACGAACACACGCATCCTCTTGCGGGGCCTGGTCCTGCTGAACGCCGCCGCCCTGGTGCTGCTGGCCGCCTTGCCCTCAGCCGCAGCGCCGCAGGTCTTCAAGTGCACGGTGGGCGGCGCGGTCACGTACCAGCACGTGCCCTGCGCCACCGGCGAACGCGCGCCCACGCCGACCGTGCAGCAGCTGAACGCCGACCGGCAGAAGAAGCTGCAACAGGCTGCCAGTGCGGCGGCATCGGAGGGAGGCCCGCGCCCCGTGGCGCCGGCCGCCAGCACCGATGCCGGCGCACCGGCCGCGTCCGCATTCAAGTGCGACGGCCGCACGCGCTGCTCGCAGATGCATTCCTGCGCCGAGGCGAAGTACTTCCTCGCGCACTGTCCGAATGTGCAGATGGACGGCAACCACGACGGCGTCCCCTGCCAGAAGCAATGGTGCAATCGTTAGCCCGCCTGACTGGAGCCCCTCCGTGCCCACCGCCAAACCCCAACCTCCCCTGGCCGCCAAGCGCGTGGCCAGCCGTCTGCCCAAGCGCACACCCGAGGCGGATGCCGGCAAGCCGCCGGCCGCGCTGATCGACCACCGCATTGCCGAACTGGCCGACTGGCGCGGCGCACTGCTGGCCCGCCTGCGCGGCCTGATCCTCGCGGCCGATGCCGGCGTCGTCGAAGAGTGGAAGTGGAACGTGCCGGTCTGGTCCTGCCAGGGCATCCTGTGCACCGGCGAGACCTACAAGAAGGCGGTGAAGCTCACCTTCGCGAAGGGCGCGCAGTTGCCGGACCCGGCGAAGCTGTTCAACTCGAGCCTGGACGGCAACACGCGGCGCGCGATCGATTTCCCGGAAGGCGCGCAGCCCGATGCCCAGGCGCTGCAGCAGCTGATCCGCGCCGCCATCGCGGTGAACCGGCGTGCCTGAACCCGGCGCCTTCCTGCGCTTCGATGGCGCCGTGCGGCACGAGCCGGCCATCGACCGCTGGCTGGACAGCCGGCCGCCCGCGCTGGGCGCCATCGCTCGCGCCTGGTTCGCGCGCATGCGGGCCTGCGGCGACAGCGATGGCCAGGTGCGCGAGCTGATGCACGACGGCGCCCCCACCGCCTGTGTCGGCGACGCGGCCTTCGGCTACGTGAACGTCTACCGCGCGCATGTCAACGTCGGCTTCTTCCACGGCCATGCGCTGGCCGACCCGGCCGGCCTGCTGCAGGGCAGCGGCCGCTTCATGCGGCATGTGAAGCTGCGACCCGGCGAGGCCGTCGACGAGGCGGCGCTGGCGGCCCTGATCACCGCGGCCCATGCCGACATCCGCAGCCGGCTGCGTGCGTGAGTCGCCGGGTGTCGAAACCGCCGCCGCTCGTTCGTCGTGGCAGTGACCGCCCGGCATCGGGCCGCGGCGGCATCGTCCTTTCCCTCTCTTGCAGGAGCCCGCGATGAAGAACTTCCTCGCCATCTACCTCGGCACGCCGGACATGATGTCCGACTGGAACGCACTGCCCGAAGCCGAGCGCAACCAGCGCATCGGCCAGGGCATGCAGGCCTGGCACGCGTGGCAGGCACAGCACCAGGCGGTGATCGTCGACGGCGGCGGGCCGCTGGGCAAGACCAAGTCCGCCTCGCCCGCCGGCATTGCCGACGTGCGCAACGCGATGACCGGCTACGTGATCGTGCGCGCCGAATCGCATGACGCCGCGGCGCGGCTGTTCGAAGGCCACCCGCACTTCACGATCTTTCCGGGCACCAGCGTCGAGATCATGGAGTGCCTGCCGATTCCTGCGAACATGTAGCGTCCGTTCCGCCCTTCTCGCTCCGCCATGCCCCTCCCCCGTCGTCACCTGCTGGCTGCCAGCGCCGGCGTGCTGCTGCCGCCGTGCATCACCCGCGCCGCGCCCGCTGCGGTCGACGCACCGAACTACATCGAGATCAGCCCGACGCTGGCCACCTCGGGCCAGCCCAGCGCCGAAGCCCTGCAGTCGCTGGCCGCGCAGGGCTTCCAGGCGGTGGTCTACCTGGCCCCCGGCACGGTGCCCAATGCCGTGGCGAACGAGGGCGAGCTGCTGGCGCGCCAGGGCATCGAGTTCGTGCACATCCCGATCAATTTCGGCACGCCGGAGGCCTCGCACGTCGAAGCCGTCGCGGCGGCCCTGCACCGGCTGCAGGGCCGCAAGGTGCTGGTGCATTGCGAGATCAACATGCGGGCCTCGTCGATGGTGTTCCTGTACCGGGTGATCGAGCTGCACGAAGCGCCGGCCGCAGCCTACGAGGCCGTGGCCCGCGTGTGGTCGCCGCGCGGGCCCTGGCGCCGCCTGATCGTCGAGCAGCTGGCCCGGCACCAGATCAGCTTCGACCCGTACTGAACCCTCGCCATGCACTCGGCCATCTACGGCGCCCTCTTCTTCACGGTGGCGCTGCTCGTCACCACCGCCTACTTCCTGATGGGTGGGCTGCCGCTGCTGGTCCTGAAGCACGACACGCCGCTCGACGCGCGCTTCGTGCGCGGCTTCTTCAACGTCTACTACAAGGCCGCGATGGTCACGGCACTCGGCGCGGCGATCAGCTATGCGCTGTGGGGGCGCTTCGGCTTCGCGGTGGGCGCGGCGGGCCTGGCGGGCATTGCACTGCTGCTGCGCCAGCGCCTGATCCCGGCGATGCAGTTCCTGGACCTGCAGATCCAGGCCAATGACGACGACGCGATCCGCCGCTTCCGGCGCATCCACGGCTCGGCGCTGCTGGTGAACCTGGTGCAGCTGATCGTGGTGGTCTGGAGCACGACCCAGCTGTCGCTGTAGGCGCGGGTCCTGCCGGCCGTCCAGACCGCCCCGGGCGTCATGCCGGGTCTGTCGCCGTGACCTCAGGCCTCGTCCGCCAGCAACGCATCATCCACCCCCACCTGCGCCGGCGAGCGCCAGGTGGCGTCGCGCATCGAGCGCTGCACCAGAGCGTCCACGCCCAGCATCTGCGCGAACAGCGCCATGCGCACCGGCACGCCGTTGTCGGTCTGGCGGAAGATGGCCAGCCGCGCATCGGTGTTGAGGTCGACGCTCAGGTCGAAGCTGCCGGGCCGGCTGTCGCGCGGCAGCGGGTGCATCACCACCGTGTCGGGCTTGCCGGTGGCCGCCAGCACCGCCGGGTTCACCTCGAAGTCGGCGCCGTGGCCATCCAGCGTCTCGTCGGTGCCGAAGCGCTCCTTCTGGATGCGGGTGGCGTAGACCACGTCGGCGCCGCGCACGCCTTCGCGCAGCGCGGACGTCTGCTCGATCACATGGCCAGCGCTTGCCGCCAGCGCCACCAGCTCGGCCGGCAGCGCCAGCGCCGGCGGCGCGATCAGGCTGATCTTCAGCCCGCGGTACAGCGCCAGCAGCTTGACCAGCGAATGCACCGTGCGACCGTACTTGAGGTCGCCGACCAGTGCGATGTGCGCGCCGTCCACCAGCTTGCCGATGCGCGAGAACTCGCGCTGCAGCGTGTACAGGTCCAGCAGCGCCTGCGTCGGGTGCTCGCCCGGCCCGTCGCCGCCATTGATCACCGGGATGTGCGTGGCGCGCGCGAACTCGGCCACCGCGCCCTGCTCGGGGTGGCGCACCACCAGCACGTCGACATAGCCGCTGATGACGCGGCTGGTGTCGTAGATCGACTCGCCCTTGGCCATCGACGAGAAGGTGAAGCCGGTGGTGTCGCACACCGCGCCGCCCAGCCGGCAGAAGGCCGCGCCGAAGCTGACCCGCGTGCGCGTGCTGGCCTCGAAGAACAGGTTGCCCAGCACCGCGCCTTCGAGCACCCGCGTCACCTTGCGGCGCCGCGCGATCGGCTGCATCACGTCGGCCAGTGCGAACAGCGCCTCCACCGCGTCGCGGTTGAACTGCGAGACCGACAGCAGGTGCACGGTGCCGGGCCAGTCAGCCTGCGGCGCTGCGCCATGTACGCTCTGCGTACTCATTGATGCACCCAGCTCGCGCGACAGGATCTCGGCCACGAAGCGCCGCACCACCTCCGGCATGGCCCGGAACTCGGCCGACTCGTCCGGCAGCAGCCAGGCATCGAGCGCCCGCTTGCGGCTGCCGATGCGCTCGGCGAAGGCCTCGCGGGTGAGGTTCAGGCGGCGCATCGCGTCGCGCAGGAAGGCTTGCTGGGCTTGGATCATGAGCCGCAAGTATACGCAATGCGCACATACTGCCGATCACAGCCGATCGGTTCATGGTCGCCTCAGGTCACCAGCACCCACCGGCCCGAAGGCTCGCGGCATGTCACCGAGGCGGAGTTCCGCCACATCCGGTCGATGTGCGTAGCGCCTACAGCGCCGGCTGCACGCGCTGCCAGCTGAAGGGCCCGAAGCTGGTGGCGGTGGCAGCGGCCTTGCTGTCGTCGCCCGGGTTGACCGTGAGCTTCAGCCATTCCAGCGGCGTGGTGCTGCCGTGCACGACCAGGCGGTGGAAGTTCGGCACGTTGTAGCCGCCCGGCTGGTTGGCGTAGGCGTCGTCGCTGCAGGCCACCGCCGTGGCGCCGGAACTGGGCTCGGCCAGGCAGGCCGCGCCGGGCACCAGCGGGTTGTCGGAGCGGTAGACATGCGAGTCGCCGTTGACCAGCAGCACCGGCTTGCCGAAGGCCTTGGCGCGCGCGGCGATCTGGTCGATGAACGACCGATATTGCGCGATGTGAGCGGCCGGCTTGCCGTCCAGGTCCCACATGTCGGCCTGCACCTGGATCACCACCGCGATGTCGTTGCCGGCCACGGCGCGGTTGAACGCGGTGTCGATCCAGCGCTTGACGGCGGCCGAGCGGTTGGCCACCTCCTGGGCCTGGGCCGGGCTCATCGCCGGCGTGCCGTACCAGGGGTCGGTGTCGTTGTTCGAGCCGCCGGGCACGTTCAGCGTCGCCACCAGCACGCCGGACTTCTCGAACCACACATGCTCGGCGTAGGCGCTGTCGGTCGGGTTGGCGCTGTCGTATTCCAGCGCCTGGCTGTGCACGTCCATCGCCGTGCCCAGGGTCTTGCCGGGGCGGGCGAAGAACATCGAGCGCACCAGCGCCAGGTTGGCCAGCGGGTCGCCGCCGGCATAGCTCAGCAGCGCACCGGCGGCATCGGTCTTGTACTCGACCTGGCCGGTGCTGGCGTTGTACGCGCCGCCGCCCTGCTTGGCCTTGTGGCAGTCGGCCCATTCGTTGTCGCCGGGCACGTAGACCATCGGGTGCTTCATTGCATTGAAGGCGCTGGCCACGGTCTGGTCGTAGGCCTGCGTGCAGACCTGCGAGCCGGAATGGATGTCGCCCACATGCAGCACCGCGGCCACGTCGGCATCGGCGTCGATGGCCTTCAGGAACGCCGGCAAGGCATTGGTCTGCGTGGTGTCGGTGGCGCTGGCGCCGTAGGGCACGTCGCCGATCAGCGCCAGCGTCAGCTTGCTGGCGGTGTTCTCGGCACCGTCGCCGCCGCCGCAGGCGACCAGGGTCAGGGCAGCCGCGCAGGCCAGCGGCGTCAACAGGTTCTTCATGGGGTTCTCGTGGGAGCGGAAGATGCGTCGGGGCGCGATGGTGGTCAGCGCGCATGACAGTGGCGTGACCTGTCGCACCGGCGCCACGCCGTGCGGCGTGCCGCAGCGGCTGCAGCGGCCCGAGCGGCGCTAGAGTCGTGCCCCATCCCCAGGAGATGCGAGATGCTCGAAGGTTCATGCCTCTGCGGTGCGGTGCGCTGGCGATTCAAGGGCCTGCCGGAATCAGCGACCGCCTGCAACTGCAGCGCCTGCCGCCGCTACGGCACGCTGTGGGCCTACGACCATGAGGGCGAGGGCATCGAGGTGTCCGGTGCCACCAAGGCCTACGTGCGCGGCCAGGCGCTGGGCTTCCACTTCTGCCCCGAGTGCGGCTGCATGGCCTACTGGCGCGGGCTCTCGGTCGACGAGCAGGGCCGGCGGCGCATCGCGGTCAACCTGCGGCTGACCGAGCCCGGGCCGATCGCGCACCTGCCGATCGACCATTTCGACGGGCTCGACACCTGGGACGACCTGCCGCGCGACGGGCGCTGCATCCGCGACCTGTGGTTCTGAACCTCCCATGAACCCGCGACCGCAGCCGCCGGCCGAGTACGCACCCGAACGCAGCCCGAAGGAGAAGTTCGCGCTGGTGCTGCTGGGCGTCGCGCTGGGCGGACTGGCCCTGTGGTTCAAGGCGCAGGTCCTGGTGCCGTGGCTGCAGCACCTGGCAGCGGCGCCACGGGCCACCGGCCCGTTCGGCCTGCCGGCGGGGACCTTCCTGGCCTACGGCCTGTTCGTCGGCCTGCCGCTGTTGGCCTGCCTGCCGACGCTGCTGCTGTGCTGGCGGGGCTACCGGATCATGGCGACAGGCCAGGTCCCGCCGCCGGGCGAGCGGGTGTTCCGGCGCACGCCGATCCGGCGCGGGCGCCGCGCCGTGCTGGTCGGCTGGCTGCATACGCTGCCCAGCGTGATGCTGCTGCTGCTCGCGGCCTGGGGCAGCACGCAGGCGGCATCGTTGGCGCGACAGTGGGGCGACCACGCGCCCGACACGCGCGCCACCGCCACGCGATGACATGCCAGGTCATCGCCGGCGCAGCGCATCTGCTGCAGGCGCCTGCCTGAGCATCCCTCAAGCCAGCAAGGCCGGCCTCGGCCCATTGGCCGGCCCTGCTGCCAGCCATTCGGTGGCCAGCCGCCCCACCTCGGCCAGCACCGCCTCGTCCTCGGCGCGGGGGGCGGGGCTGCCGCGGTGATGACTTTCAAAGTACGCGGCCACGAGCCACGGTGCTCGGCCCCCGTCCGGCCACACCACGGCCACGTCGTTCAGCTGGTCGGGCAGGTCGTCGTGCAAGCCGGTGCCGGTCTTGTCGCCGCTGCGCCAGCCGGGCGGCAGGCCGGCACGCAGCCGGCGCCCGCCGGTGCGGGTGGCCTGCATCCAGCCGCGCAGCCGCGCCTGGCTGGCAGCGTCCAGCCCGTCGGCGCTGAACTGCCGCGCGACGGTGCGTGCCATCGCCGCCGGCGTCGTGGTGTCGGCCAGGCTGCCGGGCGGCACATGGTTCAGCGCGGGCTCGGTGCGATCCAGCCGCGTCAGCGCGTCGCCCTGCGTGCGCAGCCAGGCGGTGAAGCCGGCCGGCCCGCCCAGCAGGCGCAGCAGCAGGTTGGCCGCGAGGTTGTCGCTCTCGGTCTGCGCGGCCTCGACCAGGTCGATCAAGCGCATGCCACCGGCGGCGATGTGCCGGCCGGTGACCGGCATGTGCGGCACGCGGTCGGCCGCGCCGAAGGGCACCCAGCGTTCGGGCGACCACTCGCCGCGGCCGACACGCTGCAGCACCGCCGCCGCGAGCGGCAGCTTGAAGGTCGAGCACAGCGCAAAGCGTTCGTCGACGCGATGGCCGGCCAGGCGGCCGCTGCCCGCGTCGAACACCGCCACGCCCAGCCGGCCGCCCGAGCGGCGTTCCAGCTCGGCCAGGCACTCGGCCAGGCGCTCGCCGCCGGCGCTGGCGCACGCCGCCAGCGGCAGGCTGGCCAAGGGGGTGGCGGCGGCAACGGCCAGCGTCTTCAGGCACTGGCGGCGGGCGATGTTGGTCATAGGCGGGCTCATGGCGTGGTGAAAGAATGCCGCCATTCTTCGAGGCAGGCGACCGCTTCGCCAACGAATCCTGCTCGACACAGCCACAAGGTTTGCTCATGGCACTGGCGCGCTACTCGCTCAACACGCTGCATGTCTTTGCCGCCGCCGCCCGGCACCTGAACTTCACCCGCGCGGCCGAGACGCTGTGCGTCACGCAGGCCGCGGTCAGCCACCAGATCAAGCTGCTCGAAGCACAGCTGGGCCGGCCGCTGTTCGTGCGCACCGCGCGCGGCCTGCAGCTCAGCGACGAAGGCGCGCTGCTGGCCGCGCCGCTGCAAGCGGCTTTCGACCAGATCGACGCCGCGCTGCTGCTGCTGGAGCCGCAGGCGCCGGCCGAGCGCCTGACCGTCGGCGTGGTCGGCACCTTCGCGCACGGCGTGCTGCTCGAGCGGCTGCCCGCGTTCCAGGCACTGCACCCCAGCGTCGAGCTCAGGCTGCAGACCCACAACAACAAGGTCGACCTGGCCACCGAAGCGCTGGACTACGCCATCCGCTTCGGCGACGGCGCCTGGCGCAGCGTGGAGGCCGAGCCGCTGCTGGACGCACCGCTGGCGCCGCTGTGCAGCCCGGCGCAGGCCGCCAGCCTGCGCCGCCCCGAAGACCTGCGCCGCTGCGTGCTGCTGCGCTCGTACCGCAGCGAGGACTGGCCCGCGTGGTCGCAGGCCGCCGGGCTGCGACCGCTGGTAGCGCGCGGCCCGCAGTTCGACAGCTCGGTGCTGATGGCCCAGGCCGCGCAGCTGGGCACCGGCATCGCGCTGGCGCCGCCGGCGATGTTCCGCCGCGAACTGCAGCAGGGCCGCCTGGTGCAGCCCTTCGACGTGGCCGTGGATGTCGGACGCTATTGGCTGACGCGCAGCCTGACGCGCGAGCCGCGGCCGGCGATGCTGGCCTTCCGCGCCTGGCTGCTGGCTGCGCTGCAGGGCGCGCGCTGAGCGGCCCGCCCGTCCGCGCCCACGGCGCCGCCCGCCACGGCCTATCATCGGCAGCGCATTCGACACCGGGCGGACCGCGGGCCCGCCCTCACCCGCCCCGTGCGCCGACGCCCATGTGCCGCAACATCAAGACCCTGTTCAACTTCGCGCCGCCGGCCACCGAGCTGGAGATCCGCGATGCCGCGCTGCAGTTCGTGCGCAAGCTCAGCGGGTTCACGGTGCCTTCGCAGGCCAACGAGGCAGCGTTCGAGCGCGCGGTGGCGGAAGTGGCCGCCTCGGCGCGCACGCTGATCGCGTCGATGCACACCAGCGCGCCGCCGCGCAACCGCGAGGTGGAAGCGGCCAAGGCGCACGAGCGCTCGATCGCGCGCTTCGGCCCGCGCGGCGGCTGAGCCTCAGCCCGCCCGGCCCTGCGCGGCGATCTGCTGGCGCAGCCGCTCCTCCTGCTCGCGCAGCTCGGGCGTGAAGGCTTCGCCAAAGTCCTCGGCCTCGAGGATGGGCCGGATCTCGATCTCGGAATCGGACAGCATCGGGTTCGGGCAGCGCTTGACCCATTCCACCGCCTCGGCCATCGAGGCGCATTGCCAGAGCCAGTAGCCGGCCACCAGCTCCTTGGTCTCGGTGAAGGGGCCGTCGATCACCGTGCGGTCCTTGCCCGAGAAGCGCACCCGCACGCCGCGCGCGCTGGGGTGCAGGCCTTCGCCGCCCAGCATCACGCCGGCCTTCACCAGCTCTTCGTTGTAGCGGCCCATCGCCGCGATCAAGGCCTCCCCCGGCATCTCGCCGGCCTCGCTGTGGGCATCGGCCTTGACCATCACCATGAATCGCATGTCACTCTCCTTGTGGCTACATCCGCACGACGAACGAACCGGCAGGATATCGACAAGCCACGCGACGATCGAAACAAAGGAAATCCCGCCGACGCGGGCCCTGACATGCGACTGAATCGGCCGGCGCACACGATGCGCAGCATGAAACGCCGATGCTTTTGCGCCGGGGCCCTGGTGCCATGGATGGCCCGGGCCGCGGCCCCTTCTCCGTCACCCGCCGGGAGTGCGCCGATGCTGACGATCGATTGGCGCGGCCGCGCCTTCCTGCACCGCTGGTCGCGCGCCGGCCAGCACGAATTCACGCCCGCCGGCGACGAAGACCTGGACCGCTGGCGCGACATGCTGACGCTGAACCTGCACGAGCAGGTGAGCACCGGCGAGCAGCTGGCCGCGGTGGCCAACCAGGTGCTGGGCAACTACCAGCAGCACGGCGGCAAGATCCTGCAGACGCGCTCGACACCGCGCACGCCCGAGCGGCCGGCCGAGCACCTGATCGTCGCGGTGCTGGGCACGCCGCAGCTGCTGGAGGCGGTGTTCGCGCGCTGCCTGATGCATGAAGGCCGCGGCCTGATCGTGGTGGTCTCGCACCGGGTCTACGGCCAGGCCGTGGGCCCGCAGATGAGCCAGTGGCTCGCACAGAACGGTCCGGCCACCGAGCAGGCGCTGATGGCCTGGACGGCGCTGCCGACGCTGGCCGCGCTGCGCCAGCTGCCGCAGCGCGCCGGCTAGGGCGACAGCGAGGACGCCAGGTTGGTGGCCGCGCGGAAGCGGCTCGGGTTCGCCCCGGCCACCCGCTTCATCAGCCGCCGCAGCGCGGTGGCGTCCTGGTAGCCCACCGCTTCGGCCACCTGGTCGACCGTCATGCGGCTGCCTTCCAGCAACGCCCGCGCGCGGCGCAGCTTGACGCTTTGCACCAGCGCCAGCGGGCTCTTGCCGGTGGCGCGGCGCACATGACGCGCCAGCGTGCGCTCGGACATACAGAACTCCTGCGCCAGCGCGGCGATGCCGGGCGGGTGCGGCAGCGCGGCCTCCACCCGCGCGGCCAGCCGCGCGACCAGGTCGTTGCCGCTGGCCAGCACCTCGGGCACGATGAACGGCGCCTGGGCCTGGCGCGCGTCGACCAGCAGCATGCGCGACACCGCATCGGCCAGCGCACTGCCGCAGCGGGCGCGGAGCAGGTGCAGCATCAGGTCGGTCTGCGCGAAGGCAGCGCCGGCGCTGAGCACCGGGCCGTCTTCGCAGACCATGCGGTCGGCATCGACACGGGCCGTGGGCGCCAGCCGCTGCAGCAAGGGCGCCAGCCACCAGGTGGTGGTGGCGCGGCGGCCAGCGAGCAGGCCCGCGGCCTGCAGCAGGAACACCGCCGAGCAGGAAGCCGCCACCGCGCCGCCGCCCCGCGCATGGCGCGCCAGGGCGGCCACCACCTGTTCGGCTTCCAGCGTGGCCAGGCCCTGCTGCACGCTGCCAGGCGTCTGCCAGCCCAGTCCGGGCAGCAGCCAGGTGGAGCGGTCGTTGCGGGCACGCTGCGGCAGCACGGTGGTCTGCACCGCCATGCCGCCCTGCAACGGCAGCAGGCCGCCGGCCACCGAGCACACGCGCCAGCGTGGCACCGCCACGCCCGCGCGCGGCGCCAGCGCGGCCGCCGCGGCCAGCATGTCCAGCGTGACCGCCACGCTGCTGGGATAGGCGCCCGCGAGCACGACGACGGTGAAGTCCCACATGTCTGAATTCGCCTTGAAACTGTCATTCACGACACTTCGATTCTGGGCGGCCGGGCGCTCCAATGCAAGCCGTCCACCGAACCGGAGCCCGCCTTGCACGCCACCCCGCCTCTGTCCGACGACGCGCTCGAAGACTTCAGCCCACGCGAGGTCACGCTCGACGGCGTCACGCGGCGGGTGCATGTGGCGGGCCGCGGGCCGGCGGTGATCGTGATGACCGAGATGCCGGGCATCAGCCCGCATGTCGCTCGGTTTGCGCGTTGGGTGCGCGAGGCCGGGTTCACCGTCTGGATGCCCTCGCTGTTCGGCCGCGACGGCGCGGTGCCGCAGGTGGAAGAAGGCATCGCGGTGTTCAGGCGCGCCTGCGTCAGCGCCGAGTTCCGGGCGCTGGCGGCCAACCAGTCGAGCCCGGTCACGCAGTGGTTGCGTGCGCTGGCCCGCTTCGCGCATGGCGAATGCGGCGGGCCGGGTGTCGGCGCCATCGGCATGTGCTTCACCGGCAACTTCGCGCTGACGATGATGCTGGAGCCCGCGATGCTGGCGCCGGTGCTGTCGCAGCCCTCGCTGCCGATGAACGACCCCGCCGGACTGGAGATCGCGCCGGACGAACTGGCCGCGGTGGCCGAGCGGCTGCGGCGCGAGGACCTGAGCGTGCTGGCCTACCGCTTCGAAGGGGACAAGCATTGCCGGGCCGAGCGCTTTGCGGCCTATCAGGCGGCGCTGGGCGATCGCTTCGTCGCCCGCGTGCTGCCCGACAGCGCCGCACACCCGAACCCGCCGCCCTTCTTCGCGCAGGTGGTGGCCAGCCCGCACAGCGTCGTGACCGCGCACCTGATCGACGAGGCCGGCCAGCCCACGCGCGCGGCGCGCGACGAGATCCTGGGTTTCTTCAGGCAGCGGTTGGCGGGCGGCGCGTGAGCCGGTCGCCCATGGCGGGCCGGATGGCCAGCCAGTCCCCAATCGCCTGCTCGTAGGCCCAGGCCAGCTGCAGCAGGCCGAAGTCGTCGCGCGGGCGGCCGATCAGTTGCAGTCCCATCGGCAGGCCCTGGGCATTGAAGCCGGCCGGCACGCTGATGGCGGGCAGCCCGGCCAGCGTGGGCATGATCACCACCTCCATCCAGCGGTGGTAGGTGTCCATCGCGCGGCCGGCGATCTGGCGCGGCCAGTGCGCGGCGATGTCGAAGGGCCAGACCTGCGCGGCCGGCAGCGCCAGCGCGTCATAGCGCTCGAAAAGCGCGGCCAGCTTCTGGTACAGCAGCGTGCGGGTGGCGCTGGCGGCCATCAGCGCGGCGGCGCTGTGCTGGCGGCTCTCGTCGTATTCCCACAGCGCCTCGGGCTTCATCTGCGCGCGCTTGCGCTCGTCGCTCAGGTAGACGGCCAGCCGCGCGCCCACCAGCACCTGGCGCCACACCAGCCAGCAGTCCCACAGCTGCGCGGGCGGCAAGGGCAGCCGCGCTTCGTCCACCGTGCAGCCGATGGCCTGCAGCCGCTGCAGCGCCTGGCCGCAGGCGTCCAGCACACCGTCTTCCATCGGCAGGTGGCCCTGCAGGTCGCCGAGCCAGCCGATGCGGTGGCCGCTGACATCGCGCTTCAGGCGCTGCGTGAAGACCTGACCGTCGCCGTCCAGCGCCAGTGGCGCGCGCGGATCGTGGCCGGCCTGGATGGCCAGCAGCTGCGCCAGGTCATCGACATGGCGCGCCATCGGCCCTTCGGTGGCGAGCTGGTTGATCCAGGCATCCTGCACCGGCGCCTGCGGCACGCGACCCTGGCTCGGGCGCAGGCCGAACACGTTGTTCCAGCCGGCGGGGTTGCGCAGGCTGCCCATGAAGTCGCTGCCATCGGCCACCGCCAGCAGGCCGGTGGCCAGTGCCACCGCGGCGCCGCCCGAGCTGCCGCCGGCCGACAGCGAGGGATCGTAGGCATTGCCGGTGGCGCCGTACACCGGGTTGTAGGTATGCGAGCCCAGCGCGAACTCGGGCACGTTGGTGCGGCCGATCACGATGCAGCCGGCCGCCTTCATGCGGGCCACCATCAGGCTGTCCTGCGCTGGCTTGAAATCCTTCAGCAGCGGGCTGCCCTGCGTGGTGACCATGCCGGCCACCGCGGTGGTGTCCTTGAAGGCCTGCGGCAGGCCGTGCAGCCAGCCCATGCGCTCGCCGCGCGCGAGCTGGCGGTCGCGCTCGTCGGCCTGGGCCAGCAGGGCATCGCCGTCGACCCGGTGGACGATGGCATTGACGCGCGGGTTCACTTCGTCGATGCGTGCCAGCGTGGCCTGCATCAGTTCGCGGCACGAGACCACGCGGGCCTGCAGCGCCCGCGCCAGCGCGCAGGCCGAGCCGTCCAGCAGTTCGGCATCACTCATCGCAGCGGGCTCCCGACCGATCGCTTCAGGCCACCGCCGCTTCGAGCAGGCGGATCGTGCCGGCCGTGGCATCGACCTCGGCCTCGATGCCCAGCGGCAGCGTGAACTTGCGGCGGATGTGGCCGATCATCGCGCCGCGGTACACCGGCACGTTCAGCGTGCCGAAGTAGTCGTCGAACACCTCGTCGAGCGTCAGCGTGCCGTAGTTGCCATCGCCCGGCGTGCAGTTCGTGAAGGCGCCCAGCACCACGCCGGCCAGGCGGTCGAACACGCCGGCGAGCTTCAGCGTCGACAGCATGCGATCGACGCGGTAGATGTACTCGTTGATCTCCTCGAGGAACAGGATCGCGCCGTCGAAGGCCGGCAGGTAGGCCGATCCGCACAGCGCGCTCAGCACCGCCAGGTTGCCGCCCAGCAGGCGGCCGCGCGCCACGCCGGGGCGGATCGTCTGGATGCGGTCCTCCTTCGGCGCGGGCAGATCGCCCTTGTCCTGCGGGTTGCGCATGGTGATGGGCTGCGCGTCCACCAGCACGCCACGGAAGTGGCGCAGGCTGAACTCGTTCCACTCCGACACGCCCACCGGCGCGTGGAAGGTGACCAGCCCGCTGCGCGCATGCACCGCGTTGATCAGCGCGGTGATGTCCGAGAAGCCGGCCAGCACCTTCGGGTTGCGGCGCATCTGCGCGTAGTCCAGCAGCGGCAGGATGCGGTTGCCGCCCGAGCCACCGGTGAGCGCCAGGATGCCGTTCACGCCCGGGTCGGCGAACATCGCGTTGACGTCGGCGGCGCGCTGCGCATCGGTGCCGGCGAACTGGCCGTGGCGCGCGCGCAGGTGCGCGCCTTCGCGCACGCGGAAGCCCATGGCCTGCAGCGTCTCGGTGGCCAGTTCGTAGGGCCCGCGCTCGTAGATCGCCGACGAGGGGTTGATCAGGCCGATGGTGTCGCCCGGCTTCAGGCGGGGCGGCTTCACCAGCGGCAGGCGCTCGGCGGCGAAGGCGCTGCGCCCGGCCAGGCCCGCGCCCAGCGCCAGGCCGGCGGCGCCGCGCAGCAAGGTCCGACGCCGCGCGCCGTGCGCGTCAGTCGACACGCGGCAGCTCCCGGCGCACGCGGTCGCGCTCGCCATGCTCGAAGTGCCACCACTCGGTGGCAATGCCGCGGAAGCCGCCCTGCGCCATCGCGGCATAGAGCCAGCGGCGCGCCTCCACCTGCGCGGGCGTCAGCACGCCTTGCGCCAGGTGCTCGTCTTCCAGCGCCGGATGCGAACGCAGGCTGGCCTCGTCGTAGCCGCTGCCCATGTCGCACTCGCGCCCTTGGGCGTCGAGCAGCACCACGTCCACCGCCATGCCCCAGGAATGGATGGAGCCGATGGCCGGATCGGCAAAGTAGTCCTGCAGCGGCGTGCCGACCACGTCGACCCAGATCGCCTGCTGCACCCGCTGCGGGCGCAGCGCGTCCAGCACCCGCAGGCCGAAGCCGGGCCGCTCGCGCGCCAGCCAGGCGGCTGAGGCTTCGATGCCTTCAGCGGCTTCGCGGCGCAGCCAGGCGCAGTCCAGCCCGCGGTACAGCACGCGGCCGGCAAAGTTGTTCTCGCCGGCATAACGCAGATCGTGAGCGACACCGCGCAGCCCTGCCAGCGGCCGGAAGTCCGGGTGGCTGGCAACGTCTTCGACGCGTATCGGCTCCGCCATCAGAAGAACTTGTACGTGGCGCGCAGCGTGAACGCACGGCCGCGCGGATCGGCCACGCGCGGGTCCCAGCCGGCGCCGGCGGCGAAGTCCAGGTTGTGCGCGGTGAACGGCGGATCGGTGTCGAACAGGTTCTTGATGCCGAAGCTCAGCGTCAGGTCCTTCAGGCCGGTGTAGGTGACCGAGGCGTTGTAGACGGTGTAGCTGTCCACGTCCTCGACGAAGCCGGGCGGGATGGTGCCCGCGGGCTTGCGGTCCTTGTAGCCGGCGGTGTAGCTCTGCGAGAAGGTCGCGCTCCACGGGCCGCGGGTGTAGGTGAAGCCGAGCTGGTGCTTCCAGCGCACGAACAGGTCGCGGTCGTTCCACTGGCCGACCGTCTCGACGTAGGGCTGGTTCGAGAAGATGCGCGAGCGGTGGCTGTCCATGTAGGTGCCGTCCAGCGTGACGGCCCATTGGGCCCCGGCGGCGAACTTGCCGTTGGCCGCCACGCTGATGTCCACGCCGCGGGTGATGTCGCCGTCGGCATTGACGAAGCCGGCCCGGATGTAGCCGCCCGGCCCGTCCAACCGGCCATTGCTGCCGCGCACCAGGTTCTCGGGGAAGGTGCTGTAGTTGGCGATCACCTGCTGCGGCGTCAGCTCGTAGATCAGGTTGGTGCGCTTGATCTCCCACAGGTCGACGCTGGCCGAGAGCCAGTCGGCCGGCGAGACGATGAAGCCCAGCGTCCACTGCTTCGATTCCTCGGGCTTCAGGTCGGGGTTGCCGCCGTTGCGGCCGTTGGGCCGGATCGCGCACACCGTGAGGTCGGAGCCGGCCACCGGGCCGTTGGGGCACAGCACCGGGTCGGCGATGTTGCCCGGCACCTGCGATTCGGTGGTGGCGGTGAAGAGCTGGAAGAAACTGGGCGCACGGAAGCCGGTGTTGTACGAGCCGCGCAGCGCGAACTGCTGCACCGGCGTGTACTTGAAGCTGACCTTCGGGTTGGTGGTGCCGCCGAAGTCGCTGTACTCGTCGTGCCGCACCGCGACCGAGGCTTCGAGCTGCTTGAACACCGGCACCGCCACCTCGGCGAACACCGCCTTGATGTCGCGCGAGACCTTCGGGAACTGCGGGTCGAAGGGCGCCAGGAACACCGGCTGCGAGGCGCGCGAGCCGTCGTCGAACTGGTAGCTCTCGCGCCGCAGGTCGAAGCCCACCGCCAGCGACAGCGGCCCGGCCGGCAGCTTCATCAGCTCGCCCGAGACCGAGCCGTCGAACTCGGTGGTGGTGGACTTGCCGCCGAACAGCCGCGTGCCGCTCGCGTCCGCGTTGGCGAGCAGCTGCTTCGCCGCATCGGTCTGCGATTGGCCGGGCAGCAGCCATGGGTTGATCTGGCCGCTGGCCAGCGCCGCGTTCAGCGGGTTGGTGAAGTAGTAGCCGCCCACCAGCAGCGAGGTGGCCTTGCTCTCGGCCTGCGACAGGCCGGTCTTGTAGTCCCAGCCGCCGAAGCTGCCTTCCAGCCCGGCCAGGAAGCGGAAGCCATCCGTCGTGGTCTCGATGGTGCGCTTGCCGCAGTCGTTGCAGCGCCAGCGGTAGGCGATCGGCTTGGTCTTGTCGAAGCTCGGGATGTAGGCCGAGAGGTCCTGGTAGTACGGCCCGCCCACCGGGTAGGCGGTGGCCAGCGAGGTGGTGATCTGGTACGGCTCGAACTGCTTGGTGGCCTTCGAGCGCGAGGCCACCGCCTCGACGAAGGCGGTGTGGTTGGGCGCCACCGCGAACTCGCCGCGGCCGACGAAGTTGGTGCGCTCTATCGGCTGGATCAGCACCTCGGCGCCGCCGTAGTCGTAGGCGCAGGCATAGCGCGCGCCGGGCGAGGCCCACAGCTGGTACTGGTACTGCGACATCGTCGGCACCGAATCGCACTTGCCCTGGAAGCTCAGCAGGTTGGCGCGGTTGAAGGTCTGCGTGCCGCCTTCGGGCGTCTTGAAGGTGGCGCCGATGGCGGTGCCGGCCAGGCCCGTCTGGCTGGCGAAGGGCGCGCCGGCGGTGTCGGGCGAGAGGCCGCGCTCGGGCTGGAAGCCGTTGGCGAACGAGCGCTGCTCGCCGGCCAGCTTCTGCTGCTTGTCGAACGTCAGGTTGGCCATCACGTGGAAGCGGTCGGTGCCGATGTCGCCCCAGCCGCCGGTGATGGCGCCGCGGTAGATGTCGCCGCCGCCATGCTGCGTGCTGTCGACGAAGGCGGTAGCTTCCAGGCCCTTGTAGTCGCGCCGCAGGATGAAATTGATGACGCCGCCGATCGCATCGGTGCCGTAGATGGCCGAGGCGCCGTCTTTCAGCACCTCCACCCGTTCCACCGCGGCCAGCGGAATCCAGTTCAGGTCGACCGAGTTGCCCTTGGCGCCGTGCGCCGGCACGCGCCGGCCGTTCAGCAGCACCAGCGTGCTGGCCGAGCCCAGGCCGCGCAGGTTGGCGCTGGAGTTGCCGTTGTTGTTGCGGTCCGTCGTGCCGAGCTGGATGCCGGCGTTGGACGACAGGTTGTCGGCCCCGGTGCCGTTGGCGGTGATGCGCGCCACCAGCTGCTCGGCACTGACGATGCCGGCGCGGTCGATGTCCTGGCGCGAGATCACCTGCAGCGGCAGCGCGCCCTCGGTCTGCACCCGCTTGATGCTGGAGCCGGTGATCTCGACGCGCTGGGCGGCGCCGCTCTGCTGGGCCGATGCCGATGCCGCGGTGCACAGCAGCAGGATGGCACGGACGATGTGCTTCAGTTCCATGGCAAGACACTCCTCGAACTTGTCGGCCGTCTCTTGTGGGTGACGGTGCTGTGACAGACTGTCGCGGCGTGTCGCGCCTCGCGCAAGACTGGCGAGCCCGGGTGTGCGTTTCAGGCAACTGTGGCGGCTCAGCCCCGCCCGTTCAACCCGCGCTCGGACAGCGACAGCGCCTGCCGGAACGCCTTGCGCAGCCGGTACAGCTGCGCCGGCCGGTGCGCGCCGCCGCTGCTCATCTCGCCGGCGATCGGCTCCAGCATGCCCAGCTCGTCCATCTTGCGGCGGAAGCTCACCTTGTTGATGGGCTCGCCCAGCACCGCCTCGTACACCGCCTGCAGCTGCGGCAGCGTGAACCGGTCGCCGCACAGGTAGACCGGCAGCGACGAATACTGGCTCTTGGTGCGCACGCGCTGCACCGCGGTGGCCACGATGTCGCGGTGGTCGAAGGGCAGCGGCGGCAGCCGGTCCACCGGCGCCAGCGTGGCCTCCGCCATGGCCTTGGTGTCGGACGCCAGGGCCGCCAGCGGCAGCAAGGCACAGTAGACGATGGACACCGACCAGCCGCGCGGATCGCGCGCCGCACCGCTGAAGGTGGCCAGCTGCTCCAGGTAGGGGCTCACCAGCCCCAGCTTCTGGCGCAGCACCCGCTCGGCCGCCTGCGCCGCATCGGCATCCTCCTGCGCATGCACGTAGCCGCCGGGCAGCGCCAGCGCACCCTTGAAGGGCTCGCGCTCGCGCCGCTGCAGCAGCACGGCCAGCGCGTCGTCGCGCAGGGTCAGCAGCACCACGTCGACGGTGCAGATCAGCGGATCGGCGGTCTCGCGCATCAAAGCTCTTGCGACAGTCTTGAAACAAAGCCGACTATACGCGGCCCATTGTCTGTTGACCAAGATCACGCCATGTTAGTTGCAATATTGATCTAACAGACTTAGAATAGCCTCATCGAATGCCCAGGACCCGAAAGGACCCGCCACCATGCCCCGCACCGTGCAGTTGCTGATCATCGACCCGCAGAACGACTTCTGCGACCTGCCCGCCGGCCCGCAAGGCACGCCCGCGCTGCCGGTGGCCGGCGCCGATGCCGACATGCAGCGCCTGGCCGCATTCATCGACCAGGCGGGCGATGCGCTCGACGAGATCACCGTCACGCTCGATTCGCACCACCGGCTGGACATCGCCCACCCCACCTTCTGGCAGACACGTGACGGCGGCGCGGTGAGCCCGTTCACCCCCATCACCGCGGCCCAGGTGCGCGCCGGCGAGTACGCGCCGCGCCAGCCCGCCGCGCTGCCGCGCGCGCTGGCCTACCTGAATGCGCTGGAAGCCCGCGGCCGCTACACGCTGATGGTGTGGCCGGTGCACTGCGAAATCGGCAGCTGGGGCCACAACGTGCACACCGCGGTGCGCCAGGCCTACAACCGCTGGGAAGAGCGGCGCCAGGCCATCGTGCGCAAGGTGAACAAGGGATCGAACCCCTGGACCGAGCACTACAGCGCCGTGCAGGCCGAAGTGCCCGACGCGACCGATGCCGACACGCAGCTGAACCGCGCGCTGATCGAGGCGCTGGACCGCAGCGACCTGCTGCTGATCGCCGGCGAAGCCAGCAGCCACTGCGTGAAGGCCAGCACCGAGCACATCGTGCAGCACCTGCCCGGCGGCCGGCCCGAGCGCCTGCTGCTGCTGACCGACTGCATGAGCCCGGTCGGCGGCTTCGAGGCGCAGGCCACTGGGTTCCTGGCCACGATGCGCGCGAAGGGCGTGCGCACCGCCACCAGCGCCGAAGCGCTGCAACTGTTGAAGCAGTAGCCCACCCCACCGCGATACGGCGCTGATACGGCAGCCCGCTACACCTGCGGCTGCCGCGGACCGCGCTCACCCTGCCCACACCCACCAAGGCCCCCGATGGACGCCCCGATCACCAGCCTGCTGGAAACCGACCTCTACAAGTTCACGATGTGGCAGACCATGCTGCACCGCCACCCCGAGACGCAGGCGCGCTACCGCTTCGTCTGCCGCAACACACCGGCCTACCCGCTGGCCGAGCTGCTGCCCGAGGTGAACGCCGCGCTCGACACGCTGTGCGCGCTGCGCTTCCGCCCCGACGAGCTGGCCTACCTGAAGGGCCTGCGCTTCATCAAGAGCGACTTCGTCGACTTCCTGCGCATCTTCCAGTTCCAGCGCGACTTCATCCGCGCCGGCGTCGAAGGCGACCGGCTGACCATCGAGGCCGAAGGTCCGCAAGTGCACGTGATGGGCTTCGAGATCCACGTGCTGGCCATCGTCAACGAGCTGTACTTCCGCCGCTTCAACCCCACCGCCGCGCTGGCTGAAGGCCGCGCGCGCCTGGCCGCGAAGATCGCGCAGCTCAAGGCCTTCGGCACCGAGCCGCCGCGCCGCCACCCCTTCGAGTTCTTCGACTTCGGCGTGCGCCGGCGCTTCAGCGGCCCCTGGCAGCGCGAGGTGGTGGCCACGCTGCAGCGCGAGGTGCCCGAATACTTCAAGGGCAGCTCGAACGTGCTGCTGGCGCGCGACCTGAACCTGGTGCCCATCGGCACCATGGCGCACGAGTACCTGCAGAGTTATCAAGCCCTGGGCGTGCGGCTGCGCGACCACCAGAAGGCCGCGCTGGAAGACTGGGTGCAGGAATACCGCGGCGACCTGGGCGTGGCGCTGACCGACGTGGTGGGCATGGACGCCTTCCTGGCCGACTTCGACCTGTACTTCGCCAAGCTCTTCGACGGCCTGCGCCACGATTCCGGCGACCCGGTGCAATGGGGCGAGAAGGCGCTGGCGCATTACGCGAAGCTGCGCATCGACCCGCATACCAAGCGGCTGGTGTTCTCCGACGGCCTGGACGTGCCGCGCGCGCTGGACCTCTACCGCCACTTCGCCGACCGCACGCAATGCGGCTTCGGCATCGGCACCCAGCTGAGCAATGATGTCGGCCTGACGCCGCTGAACATCGTGATGAAGCTCACCCACTGCAACGGCCAGCCGGTGGCCAAGCTGTCGGACAGCCCGGGCAAGACGCTGTGCGAGGACCAGACCTTCCTGGCGTACTTGCGGCAGGTGTTTGGGGTGGTGCGGTGAGCGTTTCGTTGACTGCCTGCGCAGACCGAGCGGCAAAGCCGGGCGCGGGCTGCGCGGCCAGGGCGACATCGCGGTCGGCTCTGGCGAGCCGACTGCCCTGCGCTGCTCGCGGACGCGGGATGGGGACACAACTCGGGCCTGGGTACAGGCCCTCAGACACGTGTCCCGGTACAGGCCCTCAGACACGTGTCCCCAGGTCGCTTCGCTCCCCGACCCGCGCCCGCTGCGCTGCTCGGCGCTGATGTCTTCATGCCCTGGCCGCACAGCCCGCGCCCGGCTTTGCAGAACCAGTGGTGGCGTGCGGATGGGAGCGGTCTCCGCCCGGCCAGCGCACCGGCCACCGGCTTTGCCGCGCCAACCATCGCACGCCTAAGAACTCACCCATGAAAATCACCCTCGCCCAACTCAACCCCACCATCGGCGACATCGAAGGCAATGCCGCGCGCATCGTCGCGGCCGCCCGCACCGCGCGCGAGCACGGGGCGCAGCTGCTGGTGTGCCCCGAGCTCAGCCTGACCGGCTACTACCCGGCCGACATGCTGGAAGAGCCCGGCTTCATGGCGCGCGTCGAGCAGGGGCTCGAGACGCTGCGCCAGGCCTCGCGGCAGATCCGCGACCTGCACTGGGTGGTCGGCGCGCCAATGCCCGCGCAGGGCCCCGGCAAGCGGCTGCACAACACCCTGCTGGTGCTGCATGCCGGCGAGATCGTGCTGCGCTACGCCAAGCAGCTGCTGCCCACCTACAACATCTTCGATGAGCGGCGCCACTTCGAGCCCGGCCCTGACGTGGCCAAGGTGCTGCGCGTCGGCCACACGCAGGTGGGCCTGCTGATCTGCGAGGACGGCTGGAACGACGAGGGCGCCGACTATGCGGTGAACCCGTTCCAGCGCATGGCCGATGCGGCGCCCGACGTGGTGGTGTCGATCAACGCCAGCCCCTCGAACATCGGCAAGCGCGAGCAGCGCCACCAGGTGTTCGGCAACGCCGCACGGCGCCACGGCCTGCCCATCCTGTACGTCAACCAGATCGGTGGGCACGACCAGCTGGTGTACGACGGTGCCTCGTTCGCGGTGGAGCCCGAAGGCGGCGTGGTGTTCGAGGCCCAGCGCTTCGTCGAGGACGTGTGCACGCTGCGTTTCGAGCAGGGCCACTTCACCGCGGCCGACGGCAGCGCGCTGCCGGCCGTCTCGAAAGCCGGCCTGTCGACGATGGCCTTCTACCAGGCGCAGATCGTGCTGGGCCTGCGCGACTACGCGCGCCGCTGCGGCTTCCAGCGCGTGGTGGTGGGCTCCTCCGGCGGCATCGACAGCGCGCTGACATTGGCGCTGGCCGCGCAGGCCCTGGGCCCGGACAACGTGGTCGGCGTGACCATGCCCTCGCGCTACTCGTCCAGCGGCTCGGTCGACGACTCGGCCGTGCTGTGCCGCCATCTCGGCATTGCGCTGCACACCCATCCGATCAAGGACCTCGTGCAGGCCTACGGCACGCAGTTCGAAGCCAGCTTCGGCGCGCCGCTGCAGGGCCTGTCGGCCGAGAACCTGCAGGCGCGCATCCGTGGCACGGTGCTGATGGCCTACTCCAACCGCTTCGGCCACCTGCTGCTGACCACCGGCAACAAGAGCGAGATCTCGGTCGGCTACTGCACGCTGTACGGCGACACCAACGGCGGCCTGGGCCTCATCGGCGACCTGTACAAGACCGAGGTGTTCGCACTGTCGCGCCACGTCAACGAAGCCGCGGGCCGCGAGCTGATTCCCGCCGCCATCATCGACAAGCCGCCCTCGGCCGAACTGGCGCCCGACCAGCGCGACACCGACAGCCTGCCGCCCTACGAAGTGCTGGACGAAGTGCTGAAGCTGCTGATCGAGGGCGAGCGCCTGGCCGGCTGGGAATACCGCGAGGCCCTGGCCTTCGTCGACCGGCTGCGCGCCACGCCGGACGGCAGCGCGCTGATCGAACGCGTGCGCGGCATGATCGCCCGCAACGAGTACAAGCGTCGCCAGGCGCCGCCGATCATCCGCGTGCGCGCCCGCGCCTTCGGCAGTGGCCGGCAGATGCCAATAGCAGCAAAGTACGTCTGATCCTCCGCAGACCCACCACAATCCCGGCCCATGAGCGACACCCACGCCCACGACGCCGCCGTCTTCATCGGCCGCTTCCAGCCCTTCCACCAAGGCCATGCGGCGCTGCTGCAGCAGGCGCTGACCATCGCGCCGCGCTGCGTGGTGGTCATCGGCTCGGCCTTCCAGGCCCGCTCACCGAAGAACCCCTGGTCGTGGCAGGAGCGGGCCGAGATGTTCCGGCTGGCGCTGCCCGCCGACCAGCGCGAACGCCTGCTGTTCCTGCCGGTGCGCGACTACTACAACGAAGCCCGCTGGACCGAGGTGGTGCTGGCCGGCGTGGCGCGGCTGCTGGCCGAGGCCGGCGTGGCTTCGCCGCGCATCGCGCTGGTCGGCCACTTCAAGGACGCCACCAGCGACTACCTGCGCGCCTTCCCGGGCTGGACGCTCAAGAGCGTGGAGCGCAGCGGACCGATCGATGCCACCTCCTTGCGGGACGCTTACTTTGGCTGTGCGGCCGATGCGCTGGACGCCACGCTGGCCGCGCTGGTGGACCAGGCCCCGCCCAGCACGCTGGCGATGCTGCGGGCGTGGAGCGCGCTGCCGCAGTTCGCCACCATCGCGCGCGAATGGCGCTTCATCAAGGCCTACCGCGAGGCCTGGGCCGCGGCGCCCTACCCGCCGGTGTTCGTCACCGTCGACGCGCTGGTGCGCTGCGCCGGCCGCGTGCTGCTGATCCGCCGCGCCGAAGCCCCCGGCCAGGGCCTGTATGCGCTGCCCGGCGGCTTCATCGAGCAGCGCGAAACCGCCTACCAGAGCGCGCTGCGCGAGCTGCAGGAAGAAACCGCGCTGAGCCTGCTGGACAGCACGATGAAACTGAGCCTGCAGGGCAGCGGCGTGTTCGACCACCCCGACCGCAGCCAGCGCGGCCGCACCATCACGCACGCCTTCTACTTCGACCTGGGCGAGCGCGAGCTGCCCGAGGTGCGCGCCGGCGACGATGCCGCCCGCGTGGAATGGGTGCCGATCGAGCGCCTGACCTCGATGGAAGACCAGTTCCACGACGACCACTTCCACATGCTGGACCACTTCCTCGGCCTCACCACATGAGCGCGCCGCCGGAGCGCCCGCCGCGCCCGTCCGCGAAGCCCACGGCGACGCGCGCGCGCGTGACCCTGGCGCCGCTGACCCCGGCCGACGAGGCCGACTTCCTGCAGGCCGTGGCCGCCAGCCGCCGGCTGCACGGGCCGTGGGTGGCGCCGCCGGCCACGCCCGAGCGCTACCGCACGCTGATGAAGTACCTCGCGGGCCCGGCCAACGCCGGCTTCCTGGTGCGGCGCACCGACACGCAGGCGCTGGTGGGCGTCTACGAGATCACCAACATCGTGCGCGGCCTTCCGCAACATCGTGCCGGCCACGAACGCCAGGGCCTGATGCGCGGCCTTGCGCCTGGTCGCGCAGCCTTCGGCGCGATGAAGCCTACCTCGGCTACTTCGCGTTTGCCGGCCACGAACGCCAGGGCCTGATGCGCGAGGCCTTGCGCCTGGTGGCGCGCCACGCCTTCGGCGCGATGAAGCTGCACCGGCTGGAAGCCAACATCCAGCCCGAGAACCAGGCCTCGATCGCGCTGGTGCGAAGCTGCGGCTTCGTGAAGGAAGGTTATTCGGCCCGCTACCTGAAGATCCGCGGCCGCTGGCGCGACCACGAGCGCTGGGCCCTGTTGGCCGACTGACGGCGGACTGACGGCGGACTGATCCCCCCTGACGAGCACGCCACCCGGCGCGCTATTTCAGCGCGTCGCGCCAGTTCCGGTAGACGTCCAAGTCAAAGCCGTCAGGATAGTTGAGGAAGCCGGGCTGATGGCCCTTGACGCCCTTCATGCCGTACTGCCAGATGATGGCCTTGGTCTGGCGGTCGATGACGACCACGCGGTCGTGCAGGTCGTCGGCCACGATGATGTCGCCGGTGTCGGGCAGCTCGCGCGCCAGCGACGGGTGGTCCAGCGCGCCCTCGCCGTCCTTGACGAAATACTCCCAGGTCTTCTTGCCCGAGGCCGGGTCGAAGATCACCACGCGCCCGGGTTTGCTGAAGTCGGCCACGATGACCTGCCGGCCGTCCACGGTGGGAAAGGCGTCTGATGGATAGCGGACGTCGGGTGCCTGTCGGCTCCACAGCATCCGACCGGCGCGCGTGATGCGCGAGATGCGCGAACCGCTGATCTCGCTGACCAGGATGTCGCCGTTGTCCATCGGCGTGGCGCCATTGGGATAGGCCAGCTGGTGTGGTGGGTTGTGCCGGCATTGGCCGGTTTGACCCCATTGCGTGGTGATGCGGCTGTCTTTCGGGTCGACGATCAGCACGCGGCAGTTGCGGATGTCGGCGGTCAGGAACTGGCCGTCTTCCAGCAGGTGCGCGTCGTCGGGGTAGTTCAGCAGATCGCCCTTGCCGCGCGTGTCGGGCATGCCGAAGGTCCATCGGATCGCGCGCTGCTCGTAGTCGACGATGTGGACGTCGTAGTTGTCCTCCTCGCTCACGGCCAGCAGCTTGCCGTCGTGCGAGAAGTTGACGTCCTCGTTGCCCCGGTAGACCTGGAGGTT
>NZ_JBGAGA010000080.1:0-27721 GCF_044226965.1 Aquabacterium sp.
CCGCGCGCCCGTGGCGCCAGCGAGGCCTTGGCACACCCCCTTTGCCGATTGCGCACGATGCGAGACCGCCTGCCCCCGTTGTTCTGCCTGCAAGCCTTCGAGGCGGCCTCGCGCCTGGGCAACTTCAGCCGCGCCGCGGCCGAGCTGCACCTCACCCCTGGCGCAGTGAGTCGCCAGGTACGCCAGCTCGAAGACTGGTGCGGCCAGACCCTCTTCGAGCGCCACGGCAGCGGACTGCGCCTCACGGCCGAGGGCCGGGCCCTGCAGTCAAGGCTCGACGGGCCGCTGGCAGCGCTGCATGAGGCGGTGTACCCGCAGCCGGCCGAGCAGCGGCCGACGCTGCAGGTCGCAACCCTGGGTTCGCTGGCGCGCGCCTGGCTGGTGCCGAGGCTCGCCGGCTACATCGCCCGCGCACCGCAGACACGCCTGGTCGTCCACACCGACTACGCCCTGGTGCGACCGCCACCGCGCGTGGCCGTCGTTGCGCTGCGCCACAGCGCACCGGGCGACGGCGGCGAAGTGCTGTTCAGCGACCGCCTGATCGCACTGGCCACGCCGGCGCTGCAGCGCCGACTGGGCGCTGACCCGGCGCGTTGGCCGGCCACGCAATGGCTGACACACCAGGGCGACGATGCGCCCCTCTGGCTGGCGGCGGCCGGCCTGGCGGTGAAGCCCGAAGGCCCCAGCTTCAACGATGCCGGTGTGGCGCTGGACGCGGCCGAGGCAGGCCTGGGCGTGACCGTGGCGCGCCTGTCACTGGCCCTGCCGCTGCTGCGCGCCGGGCGGCTGGTGCAGGCCCACGCGCTGTTGACGCCATCGCCGCGCGCCAACCTGTGCGTGGTGCGCAACGACAGCGCAGCACTGCCAGTGGTGCAAGGCTTCATGGCGTGGCTGCGTGAGCACGCCGCCGGGACGCAAGCCGAGATCGACGCCTTCGTCTGAGCGCCTCCAGCAAGCCGAAGACGCCGGGGGTCCTGGATGCCAGCGCCTGCGAGATCGAGGGCGCTACCCAACAGCAGCGCATCAGGGGCGCCCCGGGGCATGCGCATGGCCTGGCCCTTGACTGCGGACGGGGCCTGAAAAGCCAGGCCGGCATCACGTGGTCGCGCAGTTCGGCGGACGACACGTCCAGCCGGGGCTTCAGCCTTGGCGGCAAGACCGGGTTGTGGCGGGCCGACGGTGTCAAGCTGGCCCTGCCACCGTGTGGCCTGCGGCCGTGGCCGAACTGTCAGGGCTTCCCTACTTGAGCCTCCGCCCGCAGCCTACGAGCCCGGAGCGTTCTGTCCGATACCGCGGATCGGGCGCGCTTGGAAAACTAGCGGCAGTCGAAACTTTGAAGGACAGCTCGCGATGAACGCCTCGATGATGAAGGGTGTGGCGGTGGGCGGCATCGCCATGGTGGTGCTGGGTGCCGGTGCGGTCGGCGGCTACAAGACGCTGGCAGCGCCGAAGCAGGCACAGGTCGTGGCGGTCAAGGACGTGTTCGAGACGGTCTCCACACCGCAGGAGCAGTGCGAGAAGGTGGCCGTTCAGCATCGCGCGCCGGTGCGGGACGAAAAGCGCGTGGCCGGCAGCGTGGTCGGGGCCATCGCGGGAGGCCTCTTGGGCAGCACGGTGGGTGGTGGCAACGGCAAGACGCTGGCCACGGTGGCCGGTGCAGCGGCGGGTGGGTACGCTGGCAACCAGGTGCAAAAGGGCATGCAGGAGCGCGATGTCGTGACCACGACCGAACGCCGCTGTCACACGGTCCAACTCAAGTCCCAGCGACTGGTCGGCTACGACGTCACCTACCGACTCGGCAGCCAGGAAGGCGTCGTGCGCACTGCGGTGCGGCCGGGCGCCACGCTGCCGGTGAAGGATGGCGTGGTTGTCACCGCCGACAGCGCGCCGGCCAGCTCCTGAGGATGTCCAGGCCCCCGCGGCAAAGCCGTGACAGGGGCCTGGATGGACGAACGCACGCCGTGGTGACGGGCCGCAGACCCTGGTTCGCGCTGCGTGCCAGCAGGGTGAGGTCCTGCTGGGCATGCAGATCGGCATGTGTCTCCAGCGAGGCGGCCCAGGCGGCGCTGCGAAGATCGCCGCCTTCCAGCCACTCCTTGGCAATGAAGGTCGAGCCCTCATGCCGGATGACCTGGAGGATCAGCGCGACATGCGGATGGATCGGCTGCGCGGCCGAGCGTGCCTCGCGCAGGAAGCGCTCGACGCGGCGCGCGCTCGCCGACGCAGCGGGATGCATCAGCTTGATGGCCACCGACCGGTCGACGTCGTGCGCCTCGTGCACCAAGCCGATAGCGCCGCTGCCGACCTGGCGCCGCAGGGCGTACTGCGCAATGCGGTGGGGGTCGGGGCCGGGCATGCCGGCACTATAGGCCGCCGCGCAGCGGCAACGCCGTCTTGTAGCGCACCTGCTTGAGCGCGAAGCTCGAGCGGATCTTCTCCACCTCGTCCATCGGCGACAGCTGCTCGAGGATGAAGCGCTCCAGCGCCGCGATGTCGGGCACCGCCACGCGGATCAGGTAGTCCTCGTTGCCGGACATCAGGTAGCACTCCATCACCTCGTCGCGCGCGGCGATCTTGGCCTCGAAGCTGGCCAGCGCGGCGCGCGTCTGGCGCTTCAGGCTGATCGAGATGAACACGTTCAGGTGCAGGCCCAGGCTCTGCGCATCCAGCAGCGCCACGTACTGCCGGATCACGCCGGCCGCCTGCAGCGCCTTCACCCGCGCCAGGCAGGGCGAGGGCGACAGATGCACCCGCCGCGCCAATTCCACGTTAGGCAGGCTGCCATCGGCCTGCAGTTCGCGCAGGATGCGCAGGTCCACCGCGTCCAGTTCCATCGGTTGCCGCCCTCGAGCCGGTTTGCAGCATTTTGTGCCGCAGACTGGCCCGTGCACCAGCAATTTCAGCCACAAATGCCGCGGACTGCTGCCTACAGTGCGGCAGCAAGGAGTTCCCGATGAGCAACCACCAGATCCAGGCCCATCTGGCCGCCGACATGGCCGCCGACACCGACCCGCAGGAAACCGCCGAGTGGCAGGACGCGCTGCAGGCGGTGCTGCAGGCCGCCGGCCCGCAGCGCGTGCGCGAGCTGATGGACAGGCTGTCGCGGCTGGCGCGCGACCCCGCCATCGGCTGGCAGCCGGCGCGCGGCACGCCCTACGTCAACACCATCGCGGTCGAGCAGCAGCCGCCCTTCCCCGGCGACTTGGGCGTCGAGGAGCGCCTGGCGTCCTGGATGCGCTGGAACGCGCTGGCGATGGTGGTGCGGGCCAACCAGGCCCATGGCGAGCTGGGCGGCCACATCGCCAGCTATGCCAGCGCGGCCGACCTGTTCGAGGTCGGCTTCAACCACTTCTTCCGCGCCGGCAGCGCATCCGGCGGCGGCGACCTGGTGTTCTTCCAGCCGCATTCGGCCCCCGGCGTGTACGCCCGCGCCTTCCTCGAAGGCCGGCTCACCGAGCACGACCTGGCCCACTACCGGCAGGAGATCGCCGCCCGCGCAGCCGGCGCACAGGGCCTGAGCAGCTACCCGCACCCCTGGCTGATGCCGCAGTTCTGGCAGTTCCCCACCGGCTCGATGGGGATCGGCCCGATCAGCGCGATCTACCACGCTCGCTTCATGCGTTATCTGCAGCATCGCGGCCTGCAGGATACGCAGGGCCGCAAGGTCTGGGGCGTGTTCGGCGACGGCGAGATGGACGAGCCCGAGAGCATGAGCGCGCTGACCCTGGCCGCGCGCGAGCGGCTGGACAACCTGGTGTGGGTGGTGAACTGCAACCTGCAGCGCCTGGACGGCCCGGTGCGCGGCAACGGCCGCATCATCGACGAGCTGGAAGCCCTGTTCGAAGGCGCCGGCTGGCGCGTCATCAAGCTGGTGTGGGGTTCGGACTGGGACGGCCTGTTCGCGCGCGACCGCGACGGCGCGCTGGCCCGCGCCTTCGCGCACACGGTCGACGGCCAGTTCCAGACCTTCGCGGCCAAGGATGGCCGCTACAACCGCGACCACTTCTTCGGCCAGAACCCGCAGCTCGCCGCGCTGGCGCAGGGCCTGACCGACGAGCAGATCGACCGCCTGAAGCGCGGCGGCCACGACCTGGTGAAGATCCACGCCGCCTACCACGCGGCGGCGCACACGGTGGGCCAGCCCACCGTGATCCTGGCGCAGACCAAGAAGGGCTACGGCATGGGCGATGCCGGCCAGGGCCGCATGACCACGCACCAGCAGAAGAAGCTCGAGCGCGAGGACCTGATCGCCTTCCGCAACCGCTTCGACCTGCCGTTGAGCGACGAGCAGGCCGCGACGCTGGCCTTCTACAAGCCTGCCGACGACAGCCCCGAGATGCGCTACCTGCACGCGCGCCGCGCCGCGCTGGGCGGTGCGCTGCCGGCGCGCCGCACGCAGGCCGCGCCGGTGCCGGTGCCGGCGCTTGAAGGCTACGGCCGCTTCGCGACGCAGGCCGAGGGCAAGGAGATGAGCACCACGATGGCCTTCGTGCGCATGCTCACCGCGCTGCTGAAGGATGGGGCGCTGGGCCCGCGCGTGGTGCCCATCGTCGCCGACGAGGCGCGCACCTTCGGCATGGCGAACCTGTTCAAGCAGATCGGCATCTACTCCAGCGCCGGCCAGGTCTACGAGCCCGAGGACATCGGCTCGGTGCTGAGCTACCGCGAGGCCACCGATGGCCAGATCCTCGAGGAAGGCATCAGCGAGGCCGGCGCCCTCAGCAGCTGGACCGCAGCGGCCACCAGCTATTCGGTGCATGGCCTGGCGATGCTGCCGTTCTACATCTATTACGCGATGTTCGGCTTCCAGCGCGTGGGCGACCTGATCTGGGCCGCGGCCGACCAGCGTGCGCGCGGCTTCCTGCTCGGCGCCACCGCGGGCCGCACCACGCTGGGCGGCGAAGGGCTGCAGCACCAGGACGGCAGCAGCCTGCTGCAGGCCGCGATGGTGCCCAACTGCCGCGCCTACGACCCCTGCTTTGCAGGCGAGTTCGCGGTCATCCTGGACCACGGCATGCGGCAGATGCTGGAACAGCAGCAGGACGTCTTCTACTACGTCACGCTGATGAACGAGAACTACCCGCAGCCGACGCTGCCGGAGGGCGTGGCGAGCGACATCGTCAAGGGCCTGTACCGCTACGCCACGCACGCCCCGACGCAAGGCCCGCGCGGCACCGTGCGGCTGCTGGGCGCCGGCGCCATCCTGCGCGAGGTGATCGCGGCGGCCGAGCTGCTGGCCGGCGAGTGGCAGGTCGAAGCCGAGGTCTGGAGCGCCACCAGCTTCAGCGAGCTGGCCCGCGAGGCGCGCGAGGTCGAGCGCTGGAACCGGCTGCATCCCGCGGCCACGCCACGCTTGAGCCATCTGCAGCAGTGCCTGCCGGGGACGGCGCCCATCGTCGCCGCCAGCGACTACGTGCGCGCCTGGCCGCAGCTGGTGGCCGGCTACGTCGATGCGCCCTTCACCGCGCTGGGCACCGACGGCTTCGGCCGCAGCGACACCCGCGCCGCGCTGCGCCGCTTCTTCGAGGTCGACCGCCACCACATCGTGCTGGCCGCGCTGACGGCGCTGCGCGCGCAGGGCCTCGTCGATGCCGCGGCCTGCAGCGCAGCCATCGCGCGCTACGGGCTCGACGCCGAACAGGCCCCTGCGTGGGACTGACGGGCGTTTTGCGACATGATCGGCCGATCTGCCGCAAGGAGCCCCCGCGATGATCGTCGAACGCATCTGGACCGCCAACAGCTACCGCAACTACAACTACCTGATCGCCTGCCCCGAGACCGGCGAGGCGCTGGCCATCGACCCGCTGGACAGCGAGAAGTGCCTGCAGCATGCCCGCCTGAAGGGCTGGCAGATCACGCAGATCCTGAACACCCACGAGCACCACGACCACACCGGCGGCAATGCCGCGGTGGTGGCCGCCACCGGCGCGAAGGTGATCGCGCACCACCGCGCCGGCGGCAAGATCGCGGGCATGGACCGCGGCGTGCAGGCCGGCGACGTGATCAAGGTCGGCAAGACCGTCGAGCTCGAATGCCTGGACACGCCCGGGCACACGATGTGCCACATCTGCCTGCGCGCGCATGGCGACCACCCGGCGCTGTTCTCGGGCGACACCTTGTTCAATGCCGGCGCCGGCAATGTGCACAACGGCGGCAATGTGCAGGACCTTTACACCAGCTTCGCGCAGCAGCTGGCCAAGCTGCCGGACAACACCCGCATCTACCCCGGCCACGACTACATCGAGAACAACCTGCGTTTCACGCTGGCGCGAGAACCCGACAACGCGGCCGCGAAAGCGCTATTGCCCGAAGTGACCGGCCATGACGCGGCCAACGCCATCGTCACGACGATGGGCCAGGAGCGGACCTTCAACACCTTCCTGCGCCTGACCAGCCCGAGCGTGATCGCCCAGCTGCGGGAAGCCTTCCCCGACCTGCCCGCGCAGCCCGATCCGCAGACGGTGTTCACGAAGCTGCGCGAGCTGCGCAACAAGTGGTAGGAGCAGCAGACCATGAGCCGCCACCTCGCGATGGACGACACGCTGTACGACTATGTCGTGCGGCATTCGGTGCGCGAGCACCCGGCCCAGGCCGCGCTGCGTGCCGCCACCGCGGCGCACCCGCATGCCGGCATGCAGATCGGCCCCGACCAGGGCCAGCTGATGGCGCTGCTGGTGAAGCTGGTCGGCGCGCGGCGCTGCATCGAGATCGGCGTGTTCACCGGCTACAGCGCCTTGAGCGTGGCGCTGGCGCTGCCGGACGACGGCCGCCTGCTGGCCTGCGACATCAACGACGCTTACACCGCGATCGGCCAGCCGTTCTGGCAGCAGGCCGGCGTGGCGCACAAGATCGAGCTGCGCCTGGCGCCGGCGGTGCAGACGCTGGACGCCGAGCTCGCCGCGGGACGGGCCGGCACGGTCGACTTCGCCTTCATCGATGCCGACAAGACCAGCTATGCGGCCTACTGCGAGCGTTGCCTGCAGCTCCTGCGACCGGGCGGGCTGATCGCGATCGACAACACGCTGTGGGGCGGCAGCGTGGCGCGCCCGGCCACCACCGACGACACGCGTGCGCTGCAGCGGCTGAACGAGCAGCTGCACGGCGACGAGCGCATCGACCTGTCGCTGCTGGCGATCGGCGATGGCTTGACGCTGGCGCGCAAGCGTTAGGCGATGGCCTGACCCTGGCGCGCAAGCGCTGAAGCAAGGGCCTCAACGCCCCGGCGCCGGGCTGGTGCTGCAACCCGCCAGGCCCGCGTAGTCGGCGAACGCACCGACATCCAGGATGGCGCCGCCGCTGGCCGGGCCCAGCAGGTAGATGTGGTTGTCGTCGGCCGACACGCCGACGTAGTTTCCCGTGGCCGCGTAATAACGGTAATAGTACGGGGCCAGGGTGCCGGAGACGGCATGCGCCGGCTTGAACAGGTCGGGGAAGGTGACTTCGGCCCAGTTGAACAGGCAATCCTTGGCCGACGCGGCGATCACCTGCCGCGGGATGGCGGCCAGCGCCGCCAGCGCATCGACCTTGCCGTAGCCGAAGCGCGGGTTCGGCACCGCCCCGGTGAAGGCATCGCTGCGGGCGCTGCTGCGCAGCGCGGCGCGGATCGCGGCCGCATCGAGCCCCGGGTTCTTCTGCAGCATCAGCGCCACGATGCCGGTGGCCACCGGCGCCGCAGCGCTGACCGCGCTGGCCACGCCGTAGAGCCCGCCGCCGTCGGCCACCTGGTTGAACTTGAAGGTGGCCCAGTACGAGGTCGGCGAGTAGGTGGTGATGGTCCGCTCGCCCGGCGCGCTGAAGTCCACGCCGACGCGGCCGTCCCAGGTCGGCCCGATGCTGCTGCCGGCCCACAGGTCGCCGACCGCACCCTCGGTCGTCACCGAGTGACTGGCGCCGTCCAGCCCGTCCCAGCGGGTGCGGAACACGTAGGAGTTCGGTGCGATGTTGTTCTGCGCCGTGGCGCCGGCCCAGATGGTCTTGCCGGCCTGCAGCTGGCTGGTGAAGCGGTTGGCGTTGTTGGCGCCGTAGCTGGCGGGGCTCAGGTAGGCCTCGAACTGGCCGGCGCTGGCGCCACTGCCGATGCTGGCGCCGGTCAGCGTCAGCGTGTAGCCGCCCACCGGGCCGTTCAGCGTGAGGTAGATGAAGCGCTTGCTGCCGCCGTAGTACACGCTGCCGTTGTGGCCGTAGACGAAGTCGGCCGTGGTCTTGGTGTCGAAGCTGTTGTTGGCAGGCGCGGCATAGGGGCCGAAGCTGCCGCCCGGGCTGGTGACTGACACGGTGAAGCGGTCCGCCGCGTCGTACCAGAGCTGCAGGTAGACCGTGCCGGCCTGGCCCTTCTGGAATTGCAGCGCCACGCTCTTGCCGGCGGCCACGGTGCCAAAGGCATGGTTGTCGCGCCCGCCGTCGTCGCCCGCGCCGGTGACGAACACCAGGCCGGGCTTGCCCGGGCCGACCACCGCGTCGATCTTCTGCGCGATGGGGTCGCCGCCATCGGCGCGGCCGCCGATGCTGCCGAAGTTGGCCAGCATCACCAGCGGCAGGCCCAGCACGCGCGCCTTGTCGATGGCGAAGTCCACCGCCTTCGGGAACAGATCGGCCTTGTAGAACGCGGGCTCGGCCGGCTGGCCGTCGTGCGCCGGCGCGCCGTCGGACGTGAACTTCACGATGATCAGCGTGGCCTCCGGCGCCACGCCGGTGTACTGGCCGTTGCTGGCGCGGCCGTTGCCGCAGCAGTTGCCGGCGGTGGCGGTGCCGTGGCCCACCGCGTCGCGCGTGGCCAGCGTCGGTCCGCCGGCCAGCGCCGCATCGATCTGCGCCCGCGTGTAGATCGTGCCCACGCCGTAGGGGTTGCCGGCCGCGGCCTTGCCGCTGTCGTCGGTCATGTCGAAGATGTACGCGATGCGCGTGCTGCCGTCGGCGTTGCGGAAGTCGGGATGCGTCCAGTCGATGCCGCGGTCGAGGATCGCCACCGCGACGTTCCTGCCCGTCACCTTCTCGGCCGCGCGGGCCTGGGCCGATTTCGTTTCCTGCTCGACCAGCGGATCGGCGCGCGCCGCCAGGCTCCATCCGATCACGACCCCGAGCACACCGAGCCGAATCCATGCTTGCATCGCCGAGCCCTCCGCGCCAACAGGTCTGATGCTAGCGGCTGGCGCCAGGCATCGGCCGCGCCATGGCAGCATCGGCCTCCCCGCAACCCTGGCCGCGAAGCGACCCCTGCCCACGCCCATGAACGACCTGCACTGGCTCGACCCCTGGCTGCCCCTGCTGGCGCAACAGGCGGCTGGACGGCCCCTGCTCGAACTGGGCTGCGGCAGCGGCCTGGACACCGCCACGCTGCTGCAGGCCGGCCATGCCGTGACGGCGCTGGACCTGGATGCCGCGGCCGTGGCGCAGGCCCGCGACCGCGCGCCGGCCGCCCGCCTGCTGTGCCAGGACCTGCGCGCGCCCTGGCCCGCGCCGCCGGGCGACGCGCCGGCCTATGGCGCGGTGATCGCGAGCCTGTCGCTGCACTACTTCCCATGGCCGGAGACGGAGGCACTGGCCCAGCGCGTGCACGACAGCCTGGCCCCCGGCGGCCTGCTGCTGTGCCGCCTGAACTCCACGCGCGACACGCACTACGGCGCCACCGGGCACCCGGAGATCGCACCGCACTACTACCGTGTCGACGGCGCGCCCAAGCGCTTCTTCGACGAAGCCGACGTGCAGCGACTGTTCGGGCACGCGGGCTGGCACTGGCTCGCGCTCGACGAAGTGACGATCGACCGCTACGAGCATCCGAAGCTGGCCTGGCAGCTGGTGGCGCAGAAGCCGCCGCGATGAGGGCATGCATACTCGGCCGCCTGTGCTGGCCGCTCATCGGCCCATGAGCCATTCGCCCACCATGTTCCGCCCCCAGATCCTGATCGGCATCCTGCTCGGCGCCATCCTGATGGTCGTCGCCGTGTCCTACCTCGGCATCGGCGATCGGCGCACCAGCAATCCGCGCCGGCTGGTGACGCATGCGTCCCAGCCCATCGGCTCGCTGTTCGATGCGCCGGCTTCCGCCGCGGCCTCGTCGCCGCCCGCGGCCTCGGGCGCGCGCCGCCCCTGACCCGCTCCACGCCATGCCCAGCCTCGACCACCTGATCCTGAAGGTCAACGACCTCGCCGCCAGCGTCGCCTTCTACATCGAGGTGCCGGGCTTCGGCGCCGAGGGCACCGACGGGCCGTTCACCGTGCTGCGCGTCGGGCCGACGCTGTACTCCAACGACCCTCACCAGCACCTGCTGGAAATCCGCTGCGATGACTGACACCGCCGACCCCGCGGTCGAGATCCGCCCCATCCAGCCGGCCGATGCCGCCGGCTTCCGCGCCTGCCTCGACGCGGTCGCTCGCGAACGGCGTTATCTGGCCCAGGTCGAGGCGCTGCCGCTCGAGCGCATCGAAGGCTTCGTCGCGCAATCGGTGGCCGACGACGCGGCGCAGTACGTGGCGGTGGCTGACGGCGTGATCGTCGGCTGGTGCGACGTGTTCCCGCACTGGGCCCATGCGGTGCAGCACGTGGGCACGCTGGGCATGGGCGTGCGCGCCGACCGGCGCGGCCGCGGCATCGGCGAACGCCTGCTGCGCGCCACGCTGGCGCATGCGCTGAAGAACGGCATCTTCCGCGTCACCCTCGAGGCGCGTGCCGACAACCTGCACGCGATCCGCCTGTACGAAAAGCTCGGCTTCCGCCACGAGGCGCTGGCCCGCTGCGCGCTGCGCTTCGACGGCGTGTTCCACGACGGCGTGCAGATGGCGCTGCTGCAGGGCCCGGCCGCCCAGGCCTGAACGGCCGACAGACGCACCGTGCGCACCGTGCTGCTCATCGCCAAGATCATCGGGCTCTCGCTGCTGGCCCTCGTCGCGCTGGTGATCGTGTACTTCGCCGCGGTGCTGGTGCGCAAGAGCATGCCCTACGTGCTCGCCGGCGACATCGAGCAGCTGGCCGCCAGCGGCCCGTACAACAGCGCCCGCATGGCCAGCGATGCCTGCGGCGTGCCCACCGACCTGGTCGGCTCGGCCGAGACCGAGTCGCCGCTGCTGGGGCTGCCGAAGGCCCGCGTGCTGTCATGGCGGCCGCTGTACCCGATCGAAGGCACGGCCACGGTCCGCATCACCGGCATGGGCTTCGATCGCAAGACCGATCGCGCCACCGTGCCCTGCGACGCAATCATGCGCCTGCGCTACCGCTTCGTGTGGGCGGACAACGGCCGGGCGGTGGTGCTGGAATCGAGCTTCGAAGACCCGCCGACGCTGCACCCACGACCGCCCGACGGGCGCTGACCTTGGCACTGCACATCCCCACCCCTGCCACCAGCCCCACCTCGAGCCCAGCCATGACCAAGTACCTGATCTCGTTCCCCAGCGCGGCCATGGTCGTCACGGCGGCAGAGCTGCCGGCCGTGGCCGACGCCGCGCGTGCCGTGATCGCCGAAGCACAGGCCGCCGGCGTCTACGTGTTCGGCGGCGGCATCAATGAAGACGTGGCGCCCGTCAGAGTCTCGGCCGACGGCACGGTCACGCCCGGCACCTACCCCGAGACGCGCCGGATCCAGGGCGGCTACACGATCCTCGAGCTGCCCTCGCGCCAGGCGGCCGAGCACTGGGCCGCGAAGATCGCCGCGGCCTGCCGCTGCGACCAGGAACTGCGCGAGTTCATGTATGACCCGATGTGCTGACCTGCGCATCAGGCGCCGCGCCCTGCTGGGCCTCGTTGTCTTCGCGGCAGGCCATGCCGCGCTGGCCTGCGACACCGACGCCACCGCTGTCTTCGCATGCGAAACGGCCCAGGGCCGCAAGTTCATCGAGCTGTGCGCGGCCGCCGACCTGCAGGGGCCGGAGGCCTACCTGCAGTACCGCTTCGGCGCGCTGAATGCCGAAGGCCGGGAAGCCAAGGCCGAGCTCGAGTTCCCGGCGCAGCGCCAGGGCTCGCTGAAGCGCTTCGTCGGTGCCACCTACACCCGCGCCGGCGTCTACACCCAGTCCGTGCGCTTCGTGCAGGGCGATTTCAGCTACACGGTCTTCACCGAGGCACGCGGCCATCGTGAGCTGGGCGCCGGCGTGCAGGTGCGCCACTTGGCGAGCGGCAAGACCAGCACGGTCTCGTGCAGCGAACGGCCCCGCTTCTACATCTTCGAGTTGAAGGGCCTGCTGGCCTGCGACGAGCAGGCGCCGGGCGGGCGGGCCTGCATCCAGTAGCGACGGTGTTCGATCCCGCCGGCAAGCTGCTGGTGCTGGACGGCAGCAGCGCGCGCTTCTACAGGACGGATTCGAGCACACGCCAAAGACAGATTGGAGACTGATTTCGAATCACCATTCAATCATCATCAATACAGATTCGAAACAGATTCAATAACGGATGAGAGACAGATTCGAGACAGTGCCGACATCGAGTCGACAGAACGCCTTCGGCACACTCCCGTGGCATGTCGATCTATTTGACACATGAATGCCAGAGCATTGGCAATGACCGGCGAATAGCGTTCTGGTATTCCCGAGTCCGGCAGGCGCCAGGCACGGGTTCATCCCGCTGCGCCAGCATCGCGAGAGCCTTCGCATCGGCGGACGATGGCGCATTCGGCATGCATCGCGATGCACATGTCGACGGAATTGACATGCGAACAGGCATGCCGTCGAGAAAGAAGAGAGATATCCGCCATTCGCCCGGCGTCCCTGACATTGGCACGCTTCTCGCTGCTCGACTCTCGTCGGCCGAGGGTACGGGTGAGATGGATTGACTGCCGTACTGAGTGGCGCCTCCCCATCGGCCGCAATTGGGGGGGCGGGTCTCTCTGACTTCAACGTACGAACCTTGACGATTGAAAGGTCACGGTATGGCAAAGCTGAGGAAACTATGGAGCCTGGCGGCTCTTGCGCTCGTGGGCAGCGCACAGGCCGCTCCAGTGCTGGTCACCAGCGAGATCGCGCTGGGCGCGAACGACTCGGTGAATTGGGCGCAGCTGGGATCCGATGGCACGATCTTCGGCCCGAACTTCAGCGCCAACTCGACGAACGCCATCACGGTGTCGGGCAGCCTGGCCGGCAACAATGGCTGCGTTACCGTGGTCGACGGCAGCACCTGCGGATGGACCGCCGGGCCCGGCTTCGCCGCCGGCGACACGGTGCTGTGGGCAGAGGACGACCAGGGCAACGGCAGTGGCCCCCTGTCCCTGAGCTTCAGCTCGGTGCTCGGCGCCGGGCTGTGGCTGCAGGCCAATGCCGCCAGTCCATTCACGGCCCAGATCAACGTGCTCTATGGTCAGGGCAGCAGCTCGACCTTCACGGAATCTTCAGACGCCAACGGCAGCGGGCTCTTCATCGGCGTGCTGGATTCGGTGGCCGACATCACCAACATCACGGTGACCTTGCAGGGCTGCCGTGGCGCCAGCTGCGACTTCGCGGTGAACTCGCTGTTGCTCACCGAGGCAACGACCCACGGCGTTCCCGAGCCCGCCAGCCTGGCGCTGGTGGTCCTTCCCCTGATGGCCCTGCCGCTGGCTCGCCGGCGCCAGGCCCGTCCCTTGGCTGCGAACACGGAGGAATCGGCATGAATGCGATGTTCAAGACGGCCCTGCTGGCCGGCGCGTTCCTGGGAGCGCTGGCGTCGGCCGCGGCACAGGACGAGCCAACGATCGACCCCGGCCAGCTGCGCATCGTCAGCCCGGCACCGGTGGTCAAGGCGATGAATGCCACGGCGGCGGCCAAGGCCAGACGGCTCGGCGCCACGGCGGACGTCAGTGCGGCGCTGGCGGCACCGCTGAAGACCTTCCCGTACACCGTCACCTCCCCGCGCGACGGCCAGTCGTATGCCGGCACGATCGTCGGTGCCGATCCGCGCAACAACGGCGCGCGGACGACCAACATCGAACTCGTCGTGATCCCGCTGCGGATTGCGCTCACGGGGACCGTGCGGACCTGGGACGCCACCGTGGCAGACCCCGGCTGCCTGCCCCAAGGCGGTGGTGCCAAGAGCGCCCTGACCCAGTTCCTGGAATCGCCGCTGGTGAACGCGGTGAACAACCTGACGCTCAATGGCCAGAACATCGGCAACGTCAACTTCATCGACGGCTTCCAGCGCGCGCAGTTCTGGCGCACGGCCTTCGGTGCCGCGCCGCTGGTGCAGACCAAGCCCGCGTACCACCTGGGCTTTTCGCCGATCACCGTGAAGCCGGTGCAGACCATCACCACGGCCAACAACACAGCGGGCAATGGCGCGAGCTACGGCTTCAGCGGCGCCTGCGGCACGAATGCGGCCAGTGCAGTGAACCCGGCAGCCCGCTATGCCGCGATGAACATCGATTTCATCGACGCGCAGTTGCAGACCATCATCGCCAACCTGGGCCTGAACTCCTCGCAGTTCCCGCTGTTCGTGTCCTACGGCATGTTCATGACGATCGGCGCGCCCGGCAATCTGAGCGGCAATTGCTGCATCCTGGGGTACCACAACAGCACCACCGGCAACATCGCCAATCCAGGGCAGACCTACGGCATCGCCAACTACTTCCCGAATTCAACGGCGGCCGGCCTGTTCGGCAGCGGCGTCACCGACGTCGCGACGCTGACGCATGAAATCCTCGAATGGGCCAACGATCCCAGCGGCAACAACCTCGTGCCGCAATGGGGCAACATCGGCCAGGTCGGCGGGTGCCAGACAACGGGCACGGGCAGCGACGCGGGCCAGAACAACCTCGAGACCGGCGACCCCTTGTCGGGCAGTGTTCATCCGGGGCTGACGATGCCCAACGGCGTCACCTACTTCATGCAGGAGAACGCCTTCTTCAGCTGGTTCCTGGGCGACGTCGCATTCCAGGGCGCCGGCGGCAAGTATTCGAGCAACGGCAGCTTCAACGGCTTCGCGAAGAACTGCCCGCCCGGCGGCACCAACTGACGCGGACCACGCCGCCTGCATCGAGTGGCGACGGGCAGAACGAGCCCGTTGCGCTCGGGCGTGAGCGGCGCGGCCAACCCGCGCAGCCCGCAATCTCAGAGCCGCCGCACCTTCACCGACCGCCCCTTCACCTTGCCCGCATTCAGCGCCCGCAGCACCTTGTCCGCCACGCCGCGTTCCACCGCCACGTAGGTCGAGAACTCGTTGACGTTGATCTTGCCGATCTGCGCGCCCTCGAAGCCCATGTCCTTGGTCAGCGCGCCCAGCACGTCGCCGGGGCGGATCTTCTCCTTGCGGCCGCCCAGGATCTGCAAGGTCACCATCGGTGGCCGCAACGGTTCGGCGTTAGGCGGCGAGGTCAGTTCGCTCAAGCGGTGCCATTCGCTGGCCACGCCCTGCATCTCATCGATGCGGCCGACGCTGCCCATCTCGTCCATGCTGGCCAGGCTGAAGGCCCAGCCGGCTTCGTCGGCGCGGCCGGTGCGGCCGACGCGGTGGGTGTGCACCTCGGGGTCGGGCGTGATGTCGACGTTGATCACCGCCTCGAGCTGCGCGATGTCCAGCCCGCGGGCGGCCACGTCGGTGGCCACCAGCACGCTGCAGCTGCGGTTGGCGAACTGCACCAGCACCTGGTCGCGCTCGCGCTGGTCCAGGTCGCCGTGCAGCTCCAGCGCCACGATGCCCTGGGCCTGCAGCACCGCCACCAGGTCGCGGCACTGCTGCTTGGTGTTGCAGAAGGCCAGCGTGCTGACCGGGCGGTAGTGGTTCAGCAGCTGGCCCACGGCGTGCAGGCGCGTGCTGTCGGTCACTTCGTAGAAGCGCTGGCGGATCTTGCTGGCGGCATGGCGCTCGGTGAGCTTCACCTCCTTCGGCTCGCGCATGAAGCGCGCGGCGAGCTTGGCCACGCCCTCGGGGTAGGTGGCCGAGAACAGCAGGGTCTGGCGCGCCTTCGGGCAGGCCTCGATCACCTTCGCCATGTCCTCGGCGAAGCCCATGTCCAGCATGCGGTCGGCCTCGTCGAGCACCAGCGTGTTCAGCGCGTCCAGCACCAGCGTTTCGCGTTCCAGGTGGTCGAGGATGCGGCCCGGCGTGCCGACCACGATGTGCGCACCATGCGCCAGGCTGGCCAGCTGGTTGCGGATGGGCGCGCCGCCGCACAGCGTCAGCGTCTTGATGTTGTCCTCGGCGCGCGCCAGGCGGCGGACCTCCTGCGTCACCTGCTCGGCCAGCTCGCGCGTGGGGCACAGCACCAGCGCCTGCACCGCGAAGCGGCGCGGGTTCAGGTTCATCAGCAGCGGCAGCGTGAACGCCGCCGTCTTGCCGCTGCCGGTCTTGGCCTGGGCGATCAAGTCCTGGCCGGCCAGCGCCAGCGGCAGGCTGGCGGCCTGGATCGGGGTCATCGTGAGGTAGCCCAGCTGCTGCAGGTTGGCCTGCATCGGCGGGGGCAGCGGCAGGCTGGAGAAGGAGGTGTCGCGGGTCATGCCCGGATTGTCGGCGGGAGTCGCCACGCACGGCGCGCATTGCGTGAACGCAATGCACGACCGCAGCGGTTCATCACACTGGCCCTGCACTTCAAGGAAGACCGACATGGCCGACGGCAGCAATGACATGGTGGTGGCCCCGTTCCAGATCGACCGCATCTGCAAGCCGCAGCCTTCGGTCGCGCAGCTCGCGCTCAAGGACGTGGACACGACCGAGACGGTCTACACCCGGATCCTGGTCGAGCTGAAGGATGCCTCGCTGCCCGATGCCATCCTCTACGACTCGATCGAGCAGATGGTGATGGGCGTGGTCTCGTGGGACCTGTTCCTGATGCTGAAGTACCGCCAGGACTGGCGCGCCACCGGCTACGGCCTGGGCGAGCTGCTGCACACCGTGTCGCTGATGCCCAACGAGGAGCTGACGCTGGAGCTGAAGACCTGGGAGACCTCCAAGACCCAGCAGGACGAGGAGGTCAGCCTCGACGAGAAGCATGTCAGCGACATCAAGAACACGAGCTCCAGCGCCAAGGAAGCCACCGCCGAGGACCAGACCAAGACCCACGAGTACGTCGACGCCAAGGCCGGCTACAGCGGCTTCGGCTTCGACGTGTCGGTCAAGGCCGGCTGGTCGCAGGACGTCAGCGACATGCACAAGGACTTCGCCAAGCAGACCCAGGAGCGCTCGGAGCAGGCGACCAACGAGACGCGGGCCTCGCGCAAGGTCAAGATCGCCGTCTCGCGCGAGACCGGCTCCGAGGCCAAGACCACGCGCAAGATCAAGAACATCAACCAGGCGCACACGCTGAACGTCAACTACTTCGAGGTGCTGCGCGAATACACCGTGAGCCAGAAGCTGTACGAGGCCGTGCTGGTGGTGCTGGGCCAGGAGCCCGACCTGCTGGAGACGCGGCTGGGCACCAAGCGGCTGAGCTACCCGAAGTGGCCAGGCATGCCCGGCGCGGTGGTCCAGCGCGACAGCCAGGGCAACCTGGTCTTCACGCCGACGGACATCCGGCTCGGCGAGATGATCCGGCTGTCGGGCGACGCCAGCTGGCTGCAGGAATTCACCGACCGCTACGGCGTGAGCCCGATCAAGCTGCTGCGCGAGATGTGGGCCGCGCCGCTGTTCTACGCCGCCCCGCACAAGGCCGACTGGACCAATGCCGGGCAGACCATCGACGACGACGATCGCGAGGCCTTCCGCTCGGCGGTGCTGCAGCATGTGCGGCCCTGCCCGGGCTGGATCGCGCCGGACGACAAGGGCGCGCTGCGCTGGGGCTACGAGGTCGTCATCGGCCAGGAGCAGGCGCTGCTGCAGTACCTGTACCCGTTCCTGCCGTACAGCGTGCAGCAGGTGAAGGCCAGGGCCCTGGCGGCGAAGATGGAGCCGGCCATTGCCTACGATGCCATTGCCGCCGCGTATGCCAAGGCGGTGGTGCCGAGCTTCACGCAGGCGATGGCGCGGGTGGCCACGCTGAAGTCGTCCGATCGCATCAACCGCCTCGCGCTGGCCACCGGCTCGCAGCTGCATGTGGCCGAGAACAGCAAGATCATGGTGCGCGGGCCCTTCCTGGGCAAGACGATCGCGGAGTTCGGCCAGATGCTGCGCGCCTGGATCGACAACGCGATCCTGTCGGAGCTGGCCCGGGTGCGGCAGGCCATCGCCGCCGGCGCCGTCGACAGCTGGACCGCGGTGCTGCCCACGCAGAGCGTGTACTCCGACCTCTCGCTGGGCATCTGCTCGGGCGCCGAGGACTACTACGAGGTGCAGCGCCAGTTCGACCTGGAACTGAAGCAGGCCGAGATCCAGCGCCTGCACCTGGAGCTGGAAAAGCTCAAGCTCGAGAACCAGCTCGCGGCGCAGGGCACGCCGGTGCCCTCGCTCGTGGTGCAGACGCCCACCGGCCAGGCCACGGTCAACGTCGACGTGCAGGTGCCCAAGACCGCGACGCAGGTCGCCGTGCAGGGATCTAACCCCTGAAGGGTACGGCCGTGCGCGAGGTGATCTACGTGCGCGGCGGGCCGACGTACCGCCCCATCGCGGCGGAGGCCGCCTGGTGCTTCGCGCACCCGCGCGGGGTGCGCGCGCCGACGCTGCTGACGCACTTCGACTACGTGCTCGGTCTGCGCCGCCACTGGTTCAACTGGACCGGTACCCTGCCGCCGACGACGGCGCCCGGGCTCAGCCTGCCGATCACCGGCGTCGAGGACCTCTACGACTACATCAAGACCAGCGGCGACACCCAGCCGGGCAGCATCGGCGAGCTGCACTTCTTCACCCATGGCTACGAAGGCGGGCCGGTGCTGGTGAACACCGAGGACCGGCTCGGCGACCCGAACAGCCGCGACCCCAATGACCTGGACCCGCGCATCAAGGACTTCGGCATCGACACCGTGCTGGGCGGCGCCAACGGCCAGCGCTTCAAGCGCGCCTTCGCCGGCGATGCGCTGATCAAGCTGTGGGGCTGCACGCACCTCGAGAAGTACCGCGGCATGGTCAAGCACCAGTACTTCGGCACCCGCGACGCCCAGAAGAAGAAGCGCATCAAGGCGGCCTACCAGGCCTTCATCGAGCAGTCGACCTACCAATACGCGCTGTGCAAGGCCCTCGGCATGCGCGTGTACGCGGCGCCGCTGGGATGGGGCACCAACCCGCACCTGCCGAAGCCGAACGCGCCCTATGCCGACACGTGGCCGCCCGCCGCCAGGAACCGCTGGTGGCGCGTGAGCCCCACCTTCTGGCAGGACCACGGCGCCGACTTCTACCGGCGCGTGCTGGGCGCGGACATCGACCCGGTCGGGTACGTGGGCTACACCCCGTCGATCGTCACGGCCAGCTATGTCGACATCTCGCTGGACGAGGTGATGCTGGCCGACTATCCCGACGCGTACGCGTCCGACTATCCCGACCAGGTCGTGTAGCCCGGCCCGAGGCCTGGGACCGCTGGCCACGGTGCTGGACTCGGGTTGCAGCTGGACGGCGCCGCATTCGTTCCAGGCGCTTCAATCGCCTGGGCAAGCCCGGTCGCCCGCGGCACCATGCGCGCCACGCACACCGACGAAGCCACCATGGCCGAGACGGCCGACGGCAGTGGGCGTGGGAAAGCAGGGACAATTCGCAGACCAGGAAGAGACGGCCTCGGTGGGCCTGGACGACCGGGTCGCGACGGAGGAGCTTTCTTGACACAGCGCGGGCCACTGGCCCCTCTCTTCGGCCTGTGCGCCGGGCTGCTGCTGGCCGGCTGTGCGCCGCCCACCCACACTGCTGCGGCCGCGCCGGCTGCGGCGGCGGCATCGAGCAGCCCGCTGGCCGCCGCGAGGGCCCTGGAGCAGGCCTCGTTCGGCCCCACCGCCGAGTCGGTGGCAGCGGTGCGCGGGCAAGGCCTCGCCGCCTGGATCTCGCAGCAGCAGGGCCTGCCGCCGACCCTGTTCGACGGCCTGCCGCTGCGGGACTTCGACGAGGTCGCGCAACCCGGTTCGCTGGCCACCGCCTACCGCGGCATGCAGGACCGGCTGTTCGCGGCCTTCCTCATGGCGCCCGACCAGCTGCGGCTGCGCGTCACCTGGTCGCTGTCGCAGATCCTCGTGGTCTCGGCGCAGAAGGCCGCGCCCTACGGCCTGCTGGAGTACGCCAACCTGCTGCAGCGCCATGCCTTCGGCCGCTATGGCGACCTGCTGCGCGCGATGACCGTGCACCCCACGATGGGCTGGTACCTCGACAACGGCCGCAACCGTGCCGCCACCGCCTGCCTGGGCTGCACGCCGAACGAGAACTTCGCGCGCGAGCTGCTGCAGCTGTTCTCCATCGGCACGCAGCGGCTGCAACTCGACGGCACACCGATGCGCGACGCCCAGGGCCGCGTGTTGCCGGCCTACGGACAGCAGGACGTGTCCGAGCTGGCGCGCGCGTTGACGGGCTGGGCCTTCGTCGAAGAGCCGGGCCTCGCGCCTTCGAACCCGGGCAACTGGGGGCACACCATGGTGGCCGATCAACCCGAGCTGCACGACCGGGGCGAGAAGCGGGTGCTGGGCACGGTGCTGCCCGCGGGGCAGAACGCGGCGCAGGACCTGGACGCGGTCGTCGCGCTGCTGGTGGCGCACCCGAACACCGCGCCGTTCGTCAGCCGGCGGCTGATCCAGCACCTGGTCACCAGCCAGCCCACGCCGGCCTACGTGGAACGGGTGGCCCGGGTGTTCCGCGACAACGGCGCCGGCCAGCGCGGTGACCTGGGCGCCGTGGTGCGCGCGGTGCTGCTGGACCGCGAGGCCCGCCGGGGCGATGCCGGGACCACGGCCCCGACCAGCTTCGGCAAGCTGCGCGAGCCGATGCTGCATCACATGGCCTTGCTGCGCGGCCTGGGTTGCCGCCGCCTGCCGCGGTCCGCGGACGGCACGCGGCTGGTGCCGGTGCGGCAGGAGCCGTTCAACGCGCCATCCGTGTTCAGCTTCTACCAGCCCGGCGACACCGCACCGGTCAGCGGCCTGCTCGCGCCCGAACAGCGCCTGCTGGACGGGCAGGAGTTCAGCCAGCGCATGGCGGCGCTCGGCCGGGCGCAATCCACCTGGGGCACGGCCCTGGTGGAGGCCGGTTGCGACCTGCCCGCGCTGGCCGCGCTGGCGGCCGTCTCGCTCGATGCGCTGGCCGACGAGATCGGCAGGCGCTGGTTCCGTGGCGCGATGCCGCCGCGCCTGCGGGCCGCCCTGCCCCGCCTGTGGGCCGACACCGACGCCCGCAATGACGTCGAGCGCCTGGCCTGGGTGCTGCCGGCCTTGCTGTTGAGCCCCGAATTCGGCGTGCAGCTGTGATGAACCGTCGCGAATACCTGCGTCGTGCCGGCCGCTGGCCGCTGCTGGGCCTGGCCGGTGGGCTGCTGAGCGGACCGGCCGTGGGCCTGGCCGGCGACTACCGGGCCCTGGTGGTGGTGCACCTGGTGGGCGGCAACGACGGCAGCAATTGCCTGGTGCCCACCGACGCCGCCTACGCCGACTACGCACGGGCGCGCGGCGAGCTGGCGCTGCCGCGCGACAGCCTGCTGGCGCTGGACGGCCCGACCGGCGACCACCGGCTCGGCCTGCATCCGGCGCTGGCGCCGCTGGCACCCCTGTATGCCCGCGGCCGGCTGGCCTGGCTGCTCAATGCCGGCCCGCTGGAAGAGCCGGCCACGGCGCGGCAGGTGATCGAAGGCTCGGTGGCCGTGCCGCCGATGCTGATGTCGCATGTCGACCAGCAGGCCATCCAGCAGGGCTGGGAGGGCGGCGAGGACCCCAGCGGCTGGGCCGGTCGCGCGCTGGAATTGCTGCCTGCCCCGCTGCGCCATGGATTGGCCGGCGCCAGCTTCGACAGCCAGCGCACGCTGGTGCTGGGGCGGAACACGCCGGTGTCGTGGATCGGCGAGGACCCCGGGGCGCTCAACACCTGGGGCCGCGCGGACCTGTCACGGCCCGGGCAGGTGATGACGCAGGTGCTGCAGGAATGGGCCCGGCCCGGTGACGAGAACGCCTACCGCGCAGAGTACGCACGCACGCTGCAGCGCCAGATGGCCGACGCTGCGGAGCTGGCGCGGGCCGTGGCCCTGGGGCCGGTGCCGGGCACCGATTTCGGGCCGGGCGCGCTGGCCGGCCCCCTGCGCACGCTGGCCCGGCTGCTGCCGGCCTTTGCCACGCTGGGCTACCGGCGGCAGGTGTTCCTGGTGTCGGTGGGCGGCTTCGACACCCACGCGGCGCAACGCGGCAGCGCCCTCCGCAGCCAGGACACGCAGCTCGACCTGATGGCCCGGGCGCTGGCCGGCTTCGATGCAGCCACCCTCGCGGCCGGCCTCGATGCCCAGGTGGCCACGCTGGTGATCAGCGATTTCGGCCGCACGCTGCGGCCCACGGCCGGCGGCTCCGACCACGGCTGGGGCAACCACTGGTGGGCCTTCGGCGGGCCGGTGGCCGGCCGCCAGGCGATCGGGCGTTTCCCGCAGCTGGTGCTGGGTGGGCCGGACGATGCCGACCCCGGCGCAGCGGGCCGCCTGGTCCCGACGCTGGCCACCGACCAGGTCGGCGCCGCGCTGATGCGCTGGATGGGGCTGGAGGCCGAGCGGCTGCCGCAGGTGTTTCAGCGGCTGTCGCGCTTCGAGGCCAGCCCGCTCGGTTTGCTGCAGGCTTGAGCGCCAGGCCTCATCGAGTGGACCCTGCCAGGCCAGCGGCGCGGCCGCCGCGGCGCTGCCACAGCAAGGCCAGCAGCGCCACGGCCACCAGCGCCAGCGAAGCCGGCTCGGGCACCGGCACCAGCGCAAAGCGGCCGCCGGGGTTCAGCAGGTTCATGTAGTCCAGGTACTGCTGGTAGTAGCGCTCGTACATCACCGGCGCGGCATTGCGCGCGCCCAGGCCCATCAGCCCGTCGGCGCTGAGCAGCGGATCGGGAAACTGATTGACGGCGCCACCGATGTACTCGTCGAACAGCCCCAGCATGTGCCCGAACTCGTGCGACTGGAACGAGGGCGTGTCCTGGTCGGTGTACCAGTGCAGCATGTCGTAGCCCGGATCGCCCGCGCCCTGCGTGGCCTTCACCAGCACGGTCTGGTCGAGCGGGCCGACCAGCGTGACGTCCACGTCCAGCGGGAAGAAGGTCATCGTCGTCAGGTCTTCGAGGTAGTACCGGCCGTTCCACATGTCCTCGATCTGGCGCTCCGCCGCATGGCGGTAGTCCTGCTTCTGCGCATCGGTGAAGCCCAGCCCGGCGTCGAAGTCGAAGCCGATCTGCACGTCCTTCGAGAAGCGCGTGCCGTCGAAGCTGCGCGTGTAGCGCACGTTCCAGGCGTAGGGCCCGTAGGTGGTGCCGCCGGAGGTGTACTGTGCCGTGCTGCGCTGGTAGTTGACGAATTCCGAGCCGGTGACGTAGGCGGCCCAGGACAGGGGGCTGAGGGCGGCGCCGAGCAGCAGCGCAGCAGCCGTGACGAACGAGCGACCATCGCGCATGGGACCTCCGCGAGCGTTGCGCACCGCGGCCGCCTCGGCCGCCGGGCTGCGAGGGAGCTTCGCGCGGGCAGAGGGGCGCTGCATTGCGCAAGCGCAATGCAGCCGGCGTCCCGCGCCCTCAGGCCATCGCCGCCTGCGCGGCCAGCACCTCGGTGCGCACGCTCTCGGTCAGCGCGGCCTTCAGTTCGGCGAACTCGATGCTGGTCTTCACCGAGTAGTGCCGCGGGTGCGGCAGCGGCACCTCGTGGTCGAGCTTGATGCGGCCCGGGCGCGCACTCATCACCACCACGCGGCTGCCCATGAACACGGCTTCGTCGATGTCGTGGGTGACGAACAGCACCGTGGTGCGCTCGGCCTCCCAGATGCCGAGCAGCAGCTCCTGCATCAGCTCGCGGGTCTGGTGGTCGAGCGCGCCGAAGGGCTCGTCCATCAGCAGCATGCGCGGCTTGTTGGCCAGCGCGCGGGCCAGCGCGGTGCGCTGCTGCATGCCGCCCGAAAGCTGCTTGGGGAAGTGGCGCTCGAAGCCCTTGAGCCCCACCTTGACGATGTAGTCCTGCGCCATCGCCAGTTGCTGCTCGCGCGGCAGGCCGCGTTCGCGCAGGCCGAAGCACACGTTGTCCTGCACCGTGAGCCAGGGGAACAGCGTGTAGCTCTGGAACACCATGCCGCGGTCGGCGCCGGGGCCGTGGATGCGCTGGCCGTCCAGCAGCACCTCGCCGCTGCTCTGCACATCGAGCCCGGCCACGATGCGCAGCAGGGTGCTCTTGCCACAGCCGCTGGGGCCGAGGATGGTGATGAAGTCGTTCTCGGCCACGTCGAGGTCGGTGGCCTGCAAGGCCAGCGTCTCGCCGTGGGTCGACTGGAATCGGCGCGAGACGCCGCGCACCTGCAGCAGGGGCTTGCCGTGGCCAGTCATGGGACGCTCACTTCGGAAGTCATTTGCCCAGCTGAGCCCAAGGATAGAGTCTGCGGTTGACGGTCTTGAACAGCAGGTCGCTGGCCAGGCCGATCAGGCCGATCACGATGATGCCGAAGATGATCTGGTCGGTGGCCAGCAGCGCCTGGCTGTCGGTGATCATGTGGCCGATGCCGCTGGAGGCGCCGATCAGCTCGGCCACGATCACGTAGGTCCAGGCCCAGCCCAGCACCATGCGCAGGATCTCGGCGATTTCCGGTGCCGCGCCGGGCATCAGCACGCGCCGAATCAGGCTGCGGTCGGTCACGCCCAAGGTGTACGCCGCCTCCACCAGGTCGCGCCGGGTGTTGCCCACCGCCACCGCGATCATCAGCACCAGGTTGAAGAAGCTGCCGAGGAAGATGACCGAGAGCTTCTGCGCCTCGCCGATGCCGACCCACAAAATCAGCAGCGGGATGAAGGCCGAGGCCGGCAGGTAGCGCGCAAAGGAGATGAAGGGCTCGAAGAAGGCCTCGATCGGCTTGTAGGCCCCCATCGCCACGCCCAGTGGCAGCGCCAGCAGCGCGGCGATGACGAAGCCGCCGAGCACGCGCCACACCGTCATGCCGATGTCGAGCGCGAAGCCCATCTCGACCAGCAGGCGCCAGCCCGAGCGCAGCATCATCAGCGGATCGGCCAGGAAGGTCTTCTGCACGAAGCCGCCGAAGGTGGCCACGCCCCAGGCAGCGACGAACAGCACGAAGAAGGCCACGCCGAGCGCGGTGCGCGCGCCCGGCGTCACGGGCTGCAGCGGCTTCATGCCGCGATCACTTCAGGAACTTGGTGTCGGCCAGCTTGGACATGTCCGGCGCGGCCTTGATGATGCCGATCTCCAGCAGCAGGTCGGCCGCTTCCTTGCTGAAGGCCGCATGCTCGCCGGCGAAGAACTTCTGGTTCGCCTCGCGGTCCTGCCAGCGCAGGAACTTCTGGCTGGCCTCGAACTGTTCGGCGGTCTGCTTGACGTCGGCGCCCATGATCTCGAAGCTCTTCTTCGGGTCGGCCTTGATCATCGCCACCGCGTCGAAGTAGCCGTCGGCCAGCGCCTTGGCGGCCTTGGGGTTCTCGGCCAGGAACTTGGGCGTGCAGCCGAAGGTGTCCATCACCATCGGGTAGTCCAGCGTCGTCGCGATGATCTTGCCGGCCTCGGGCTTGGCGCGCACCGCGCTCAGGTAGGGCTCGTAGGTCATGCCGGCGTCGATGCCCTCGGTGCCGGCGATCATCGCGTTGGCGGCGGCCTGCGGCTCCAGGTTCACCACCTTCACGTCCTTCACCGACAGGCCGTTCTTCTTCAGCATCCAGGCCAGCGTGAAGTACGGGGCGGTGCCGGGCGCGCTGGCGGCCACCGTCTTGCCCTTCAGGTCGCTGATCTTGGCGATGGAAGGCTTGACCACCATGCCGTCGGCACCGTAGCTCTTGTCGAGCTGGAAGATCTGCGTGGTGGCCACGCCGTTGGCATTCCACACCACCCAGGTTTCCACGGTGGTGGCGGCGCACTGCACGTCGCCGGAGGCAATCGCCAGGTGGCGGTCCTTCTGCGGAATCTTCTTCAGCGAGACATCCAGGCCGTGCTTCTTGAAGAGGCCCGCTTCCTTGGCCAGCGTCAGCGGCGCGAAGCCGGTCCAGCCCGACAGGCCGATGGCCACCTTGGTGTCTTCGGCCAGGGCCGGCGTGCTCAGCAAGGCCACGGCGGCCAGCGCGATCAGCGACTTCATGCGTTCGATCTCCTGTCGATCATGGGAACCCGCGATGGTGCGTCGGCGGGTGGGGTTGCACAACGCGGGCAAGCCCGCAGCGATGACCAGCAAGTCCTGCGCCAACTGGCCTGCACCTGTCTAGACGAGTAGTGTACGGGGCGCCAGCCGGCGGCTGCGCAAGGGCCCGGCGGCGCCCGGGCGTTGGGCCTTCGCATCGTCCGCGCGACGAGCGGCATGGTTCACTTGCCGGCCCGCGGGCGCCGGGAGAACATCGCGGCGCCCGCAGTCGAGGGCAGGAACCAACCATGAGCGAGCGACCCCCCGCGGCCGGACGCCCCGGCACGCGCATCGAGGAGACCAGCGCCTGGGGCCTGCTGTTCGACGCCTGCCTTCGCCTGCAGGCCTGCACCGGCACGGCCGCGCTGCACCAGGCACTGCTCGGGGAAACCCGCAGCCTGCTGGGCGCCCAGCGGGTGCTGCTGGTGCTGGACGAAGCCTCCGGCCCGGTGGTGGCCGCGGCCTGGCTGCCAAGGCAGGACACGCCGGCCGCGATGCTGCGCGCCATCGGCCCCTGGCTGCAGGCCGCGCGCCGGACGCGGGCGCCCACGCTGCGCCACGGCCCCGCAGGCGCCGCGCCGCGCCAGCAGCGCAGCTGCCTGGTGGCGCCGCTGCTGGCCGATGGTGCGCTGCTCGGCTGGCTGTATGCCGACCTCGACGGCCGCCGCGGCCGCTTCGACCATCGCCACACCGAGAGGCTGGCGCTGCTGGCGCAACAGGCCGCACGCGCGCTGGCCTCCCAGCGCGAACGCGAGGTGCTGGCGACCCGCGCGGCGCAGCTGGCGGTGCTGGAACGCATCCAGCAGGGCATCGCCGCCAGCCTGGACTTCAACGGCATCGTCGAACTGGTGGGCGAGCGGCTGCGCGAGGTGCTGCGCTCCGACGACATCTCGATCCGCTGGTTCGACCCGGCCACGGGGCTGATCGAGTTCCCCTACGTCATCGAACATGGCCGACGCATCGAGGTGGCCCCGCAGCCGCCCACGCCGGGCGGCCCCTGGGAGCGCATCGTGGCCAGCCGCCAGCCGCTGCGGGTGTCGGGCACCTTGCCCTTGCCCGGCACCGAGCTGGCGCTGGACGACCTGTTCGTGCCCATCATCGGCAGCGACGAGGTGCTGGGCCTGCTGACGATCGAGGACCACACCCGCCGCGACGCCTTCGGCGAGGCCGAGCTGCGCCTGCTCACCACGGTGGCGGCGGCGCTCGGCGTCGCGCTGCAGAGCGCGCAGCGCTTCGACCAGACCCAGCGCCTGCAGAGGGAGACCGGGCAGCGCAATGCCGAACTGGCCGTGATCAACAGCGTGCAGCAGGGCCTGGCCGGGTCGCTCGATTTCCAGGGCATCGTCGACGCCGTCGGCGACAAGCTGCGCGAGGTGTTCCGCACCGACGACCTGAGCATCCGCTGGATCGACGAAGCCACCGGGGCGGTGCAGCTGATGTACGGCTACGAGCACGGCGTGCGCCTGCCGTTCCACACCTTCGTGCCGCCGCCCGATGGCCCGCTGGCCAGGTTCATCGCGGCCCGCCAGGCCCAGGTGGTCGGCTCGGTCGACGAGCAGCTGGCACTCGGCATCGCGGTGCGACCCGGCACCGACCGCGCGCGCAGCCTGATGAACGTGCCGATGCTGATCGGCGAACGCATGATCGGCTTCGTGCTGCTGGA
>NZ_JBGAGA010000081.1:0-27427 GCF_044226965.1 Aquabacterium sp.
GCTCGCGGAACATGCCCTGCGCATGCGGGAACACGCTGGCGCTGCCGAGGAAGAACATGCTGCGGCACAGGTTGCCGCGGCCCGAACGGCAGTAGTCGCAGTGGCCGCAGGGGTGCGAGGGGTTGATGGCCACCTTTTGGCCGGGGCGCACGCGGGTGACCGAGGCGCCCACGGCGACCACGATGCCCGAGGCCTCGTGCCCCGGCACCAAGGGCTCGCGCACCTCGAAGGCCCCGACGCGGCCGTGCTCGTAGTAGTGCATGTCCGAGCCGCAGATGCCACCCGCGCCCAGCCGCAGCAGCACATCGTGCTCACCGAGCGGCGGGGCCTCTTCCGGCTGCAGCCGCAGGTCCAGCTTGCCGTGGATCCTGCAGGCGAGCGTCCAGCGTGAACTCATCGCCTCAGCCCCGGCCGACGTAGGGCATCTTGGTCGCCATCACCGTGGTGAACAGCACGTTGGCGGACAGCGGCAGCCGCACCATCGCCATGAAGGTCTCGGCCACTGCCGACAGGTCCATGCGCGGCTCGGGCTTGACGCTGCCATCGGCCTGCGGCACGCCCTGCACCATGCGCGCGGTCATCTCGCTGGCGGCATTGCCGATGTCGATCTGGCCGACCGCGATGTCCCAGGGCCGGCCGTCCAGCGCGGCGGTCTTGGTGAGACCCGACACCGCATGCTTGGTGGCGGTGTAGGCGATCGAGCCCGGCCGCGGCGCATGGGCCGAGATCGAGCCGTTGTTGATGATGCGTCCGCCCATCGGCGACTGCGCCTTCATCAGCCGGAAGGCGGCCGCCAGGCAGTAGAACGCGCCGTTGAGGTTGACGTTCACCACCTCGCGCCAGGCCGCGCCGCCCACTTCATCGGGCGTCTTCGGCGGCAGGCCCATGCCGGCGTTGTTGAACAGCAGGTCGAGCCGGCCGAAGCGCTGCTGCACGCTGTCGAACAGCGCGTTCACTGCCGCCTCGTCGCCGACATCGCATGGCATCGCGACCGCACGCACGCCATCGGCACCGGCGGCGGCGATCGCGGCCTGCAGCGCGTCGGCGCGGCGGCCCACGAACACCACCTGCCAGCCCTCCTTCAGCAAGGCGGTGGCACAGGTCTGGCCGATGCCGGAGCCGGCGCCGGTGACGACGGCAATTCGATTCTGCGAACTCATGCGGGAAGGCCTCGCGAGGAAGAAGGGGTCAGTGGTTGTCCTTGGGGACGAAGGCGCCGCGCTGGCCGCGCAGGAAATCGAGGTCGCAGCCTTCATCGGCCTGCAGCACATGGTCGATGTAGAGCTTCCAGTAGCCGCTGTCCAGGCGCGGCACCGGTGGCTGCCAGGCGGCACGCCGCCGCGCCAGTTCGGCGTCATCCACATGCAGGTGCAGGCGGCGGCCGGCCACGTCCAGCGTGATCAGGTCGCCGTTCTTCACCAGCGCCAGCGGCCCGCCGGCCGCGGCCTCGGGCGCGGTGTGCAGCACCACGGTGCCATAGGCGGTGCCGCTCATGCGCGCGTCACTGATGCGGACCATGTCGGTGATGCCCTTGCGCAGCACCTTGGGCGGCAGCGGCATGTTGCCGACCTCGGCCATGCCGGGGTAGCCCTTGGGGCCGCAGTTCTTCAGCACCAGCACGCAGGTCTCGTCGACATCGAGCGATTCGTCGTCGATGCGGCGATGGAAATCGTCGCTGTCCTCGAACACCACCGCGCGGCCGGTGTGCTGCATCAGCGCCGGCGTGGCGGCGCTGGGCTTGATCACCGCACCGCGCGGCGCCAGGTTGCCGCGCAGCACCGCGATGCCGGCCTTGGGCTTGAATGGCTCGGCCAGCGTCTTGATCACGCGCGGGTCGAAGTTCTGCGCGTCGGCGATGTTCTCGGCCACGGTCTTGCCGCTCACCGTGACGATGTCGCGGTGCAGCAGCGATTCGATCTGCTTCATCACCACCGGCAGGCCACCGGCGTAGCAGAAGTCTTCCATCAGGTGCTCGCCCGAGGGCTGCAGGTTCACCAGGCACGGCAGTTCACTGCCCAGGCGGTCGAAGTCGTCGATGCTCAGCGGCACGCCCAGGCGACCGGCAATCGCGATCAGATGGATCACTGCGTTCGTGCTGCCGCCGATGGCCGCCAGCGTGCGGATCGCGTTCTCGAAAGCCTCGCGCGTCAGCACGTCGCCGATGGTCTGGTCGGCATGCACCATCTCGACGATGCGCCGGCCCGCCATGCGCGCCAGCACGTTGCGGCGGCCGTCCACCGCCGGGTAGGCCGCGTTGCCCGGCAGGCCGATGCCCAGCGCCTCGACCATGCTGGCCATGGTGCTGGCGGTGCCCATCGTCATGCAATGGCCGTGGCTGCGGTGCATGCAGCTCTCGGCCTCGAAGAAGTCCTGCAGCTTCAGCGTGCCGGCGCGCACCTGCTCGCTCATGCTCCACACACCGGTGCCGGAGCCCAGTTCCTGGCCGCGCCATTTGCCGTTCAGCATCGGCCCGCCGGAAACGCCGATGGTCGGCAGGTTGGCGCTGGAAGCGCCCATCAGCAGGCTGGGCGTGGTCTTGTCGCAGCCCATCAGCAGCACCACCCCGTCGATCGGGTTGCCGCGGATGCTTTCCTCGACGTCCATGCTGGCGAGGTTGCGGTACAGCATGGCCGTGGGCCGCAGCAGGGTCTCGCCGAGCGACATCACCGGAAACTCGAGCGGGAAGCCGCCCGCCTCGTACACACCGATCTTGACCTGCTCGGCCAAGGTGCGGAAGTGCGAGTTGCAGGGCGTGAGCTCGCTGAAGGTGTTGCAGATGCCGATGACCGGCCGGCCATCGAACTGGTCGTGCGGCACGCCCTTGCCCTTGACCCAGCTGCGGTACGCGAACCCGTCGCGGTCCTGGCGGCCGAACCACTGCTGGCTGCGCAGGTCTTCCGGCTTCTTTCTCGGCTTGTCGCTCATCGTGTGCTGGCTTTCCCGGGGTGGGTGTTCGTGGCCTGCCAGCATATTATGGTATGACGATTGAAGCCGGACTGCGGTAGAACCCCAAGGAGCCCCGATTGAACCGACCCGACGTGCTGGCCGTGGCCAGGCTCTCGCCCCTGCTGGTGCCGCAGCTGGAAGCCGCCTTCACGCTGCACGACCGGTTGCACCAGCAAGACCCTGCCGCCTTCGTGGCCGTGGCGCCGCGCATCCAGGGCATTGCCGCCAGCGGCGAATCGAAGGTCGGCGCCGAGCTGATCGCGCAGCTGCCGTCGCTGAAGATCATCTCGGTGATGGGCGTGGGCTACGACGGCATCGACGTGGCCGCCGCCAAGGCCCGTGGCGTGATGGTGACGCACACGCCCAACGTGCTGAACGACGACGTGGCCGACCTGGCACTGGGGCTGATGCTGGCCGCCGCGCGCAACCTGGCCGCGGCCGACCAGTACGTGCGCCAGGGCCGCTGGGTCGACGGCCCGATGCCGCTGGCGCGCAAGCTCTCGGGCGCGCGGCTGGGCATCGTCGGCATGGGCCGCATCGGCCAGGCCATCGCCCGGCGCGCCGCCGGCTTCGACATGCCCATCGCCTACACCAGCCGCTCGCCCCGGCCCGAACTGCCCTACACCTACTACCCGAACGCCACGCTGCTGGCCGAGGCCAGCGAGGTGCTGGTGGTCATCACCCCCGGCGGCGCGGCCACGCGCAAGCTGATCAACGCCGACGTGCTGCGGGCGCTGGGCCCGACCGGGCTGCTGGTGAACGTGGCCCGCGGCTCGGTGGTGGACGAGCAGGCACTGATCGAGGCGCTGGAGAACGGCACCATCGCCGGCGCCGGGCTGGACGTGTTCGAGAACGAGCCCCACGTGCCCGAACGGCTGCGCGCGCTGCCGCAGGTGGTGCTCACGCCGCACATCGGCAGCGCCACGCACAGCACGCGCCAGGCGATGGCCGACCTGGCCTTCGGCAACCTGCGCGCGCACTTCGCCGGCCAGCCGCTGCCGACACCGGTGCCGGAGTGCCAGTGAGCCGGCACCCGCCGCCCGAGGACGGCGCCTTACGCGCCAACCCGGGTGCGGGAAAGCCCGCAGCTGCTTGACATTCAATCATCATACGATAACACCACAAGCGGGCAGACCGCACCACCCCCTGGAGACACTCGCATGAAGCTGAAGAGGACAACCTGGCTCGCCTGCGCACTGGCCAGCAGCCTGCTCGCCGCCGGTCCCGCGCTGGCACAGGAAAAGCTCACCGTCTGGTGGGTGAAGGGCTTCTACAAGGCCGAGGACGACGCGCTGTTCGCGGCCATCAAGAAGTTCGAGGAAAAGAACAAGGGCATCAAGGTCGAACTGTCGCAATACCCGGTGCAGGACACGATCCCGAAGACCGTCTCGGCGCTGGATTCGGGCAGCCCGCCCGATGTCGCGTACTCGGACGTCTACGACTTCCAGGTCACCGCCAAGTGGGCCTACGACGGCAAGCTGGAAGACATCTCCAGCGTCATCGACCCGCTGCGCAGCAAGTTCGAGCCGGCGGCGCTGTCCACCACCTTCCTGTACAACAACGCCACCCAGTCGCGTGCGTACTACGCGTTCCCGATCAAGCAGCAGACGATGCATATCCAGTACTGGAAGGACATGCTCGCCGACGCCGGCTTCAAGGAAAGCGACATCCCGAAGACCTGGAAGGAGTACTGGAGCTTCTGGTGCGACAAGGTCCAGCCCGCCTACCGCCAGAAGACCGGCAATCGCGCCTACGGCACCGGTTTCCCGATGGGGGTGGACTCCAGCGATTCGTTCTACTCGTTCCTGACCTTCGCCGACGCCTACAACGTCAAGCTGGTCAACGATTCGGGCAAGCTGCTGGTCGACGACCCGGCCGTGCGCCAGGGCCTGATCGGCGCGATGACCGACTACACCGCGGTCTACGGCAAGGGCTGCACGCCGCCCTCGTCCACCAGCTGGAAGGATCCCGACAACAACGTGGCCTTCCACAACAAGACCACGGTGATGACCCACAACGCCACGATCTCCATCGCTGCGAAGTGGCTCGACGACATGGACAACACCGCGCTCACCGAAGCCCAGCGCGCCACCGCGAAGAAGAACTACACCGAACTGATCGCCACCGCCGGCTTCCCGAGCAAGCCCGACGGCAGCAAGATGATCTACCGCGCCGCGGTGAAGACCGGCGTGATCTTCAAGGACGCGAAGAACAAGGCCGCGGCCAAGAAGTTCGTCGCCTTCCTGCTCGAGGAAGCCAACCTGCAACCCTACGTGGAAGGCTCGCTCGGCCGCTGGTTCCCGGTGCTGAAGGCTTCGCAGCAAAGCCCGTTCTGGAAGGCCGACCCGCATCGGCTGGCGGTCTACAACCAGTTCATGGCCGGCACCACGCCGTTCGAGTTCACCAAGAACTACAAGTTCACGGTGCTGAACAACGAGAACGTCTGGGCCAAGGCGATGAACCGCATCCTCAACGAGAAGGTGCCGGTGGACAAGGCGGTCGACGAGATGATCGCCCGTATCAAGCAGGTCGCCTCCAACTGATACGGCAACGCCGTTCAACGCAGCGAGCACGCCGATGAGCGCGGTTGCTTCTTCCGGCCTGCCGCTGGGCGCGGCAGCCCCCGCACGCCTGAGCCCCTGGCAGTTCTGGGGCCGCGTGCTGGTGCTGCCCTACCTGCTGGTGTTCCTGGTGTTCGTGCTGTACCCGGTGGGCTACGGGCTGTGGCTGGCGCGGCACCCGGCCAGCTACGTCAAGCTGTTCGAAGACCCGATCTTCTTCCGCACCGTGGTCAACACGGTGATCTTCCTGGTGGTGGCGATCAACATCAAGATGATGATCGCGCTGCTGCTGTCGGGCTTCTTCGTCGAGACCCGATGGTGGATCAAGGTGCTGTCGGTGCTGTTCATCCTGCCCTGGGCGGTGCCGTCGATTCCCACCATCCTCTCGGTGCGCTTCATGCTCAACCCCGAGTGGGGCGTGATCAACACGCTGATCTTCCGCCTCACCGGGCAGGACGGCCCCAACTGGCTCAACGACCCGACGCTGGCGCTGAGCTTCTCGATGGTGATGCATGTCTGGAAGTCGTTGCCGTTCTGGACCCTGATCCTGATCGCCGGCCGGCTGGCCATTCCCAGCGAGCAGTACGAGGCCGCCTCGGTGGACGGCGCCACGCGCTGGCAGAAGTTCCGCTTCATCACCTGGCCTTCGATGCGCACGCTCTACCTCACCTCGACCATCCTGTCGATGATCTGGACGCTGGGCGACTTCAACTCGGTGTACCTGCTCACCGGCGGCGGCCCCGCCGACCTGACGCACGTGCTGGCCACGCTGGGCATCCGCTACCTGCGGCTGGACCAGGTCGACCTGGCGATGGCCTCGATCGTCGTCGCGCTGCCGCTGGTGCTGCCGCTGGTGTTCTTCATGATGAAGCGGCTCTCGAAGTGAACGCACGATGAAGCTCACCTGGCGCAACGTCACCAACGAAGCGCGGCTGCTGCTGATCGGCATTCCGCTGCTGCTGTGGACCCTGATCCCGGTCTACCACCTGTTCCTGTTCGCGATCTCCAGCAAGGACTCGGCCACCTCCGGCCGGCTCTGGCCGAAGGAGCCGACGCTGCAGAACTTCGACTTCGTGTTCCACCAGAAGCATTTCTACCTGGACCATTTCTGGCTGCAGATGTGGAACTCGCTGGTCATCGCGGTGGCCGTGGCGGCGCTCACGCTGTTCGTCGCCACCTCGGCCGCCTTCGCGATCAGCCGGCTCAAGCTGGCCGGCGGCCGCTGGGTGCTGAACCTGGCGCTGTTCACCTACTTCATCCCCGCCGCGTTCCTGGCGGTGCCGATGTACAAGACCATGGGCAACTACGGCCTGCTGAACAACCAGTGGTCGCTGATCCTGGCGATGGTGACCATCGCCTCGCCCTACTGCATCTGGGTGCTGAAGCAGGCGTCCGACAAGCTGCCGTGGGAACTGGACGAGGCCGCGCGCATCGACGGCGCTTCGCCGCTGCAGCTGTTCCGGCTGGTCTACCTGCCGCTGATGGTGCCCTCGCTGGTGGCGGTGGGCACCTACTCGCTGCTGCTGGCCTGGAACGAGTACCTGTACGCCTTCCTGCTGCTGTCCAACGACAAGAGCGTGACGCTCTCGGTGGCGCTGGGCAACTTCCTGGCGGCCGACGATTCGCCCTGGGAACTGCTGATGACCACCGGCCTGATCTACGCGCTGCCGCCGGCCGCGATCTACTACGCCTTCAAGCGCTACATGGTGTCCGGCCTGACGGCCGGCGCCGTCAAGTCCTAACTTCCCAAAAACATGGCAGCTGTCTCGTTCCAGAGCGTCAAGAAGGCCTACGGCAAGGTCGAGGTGCTGCACGGCGTCTCGTTTGACATCACCGATGGCGAGTTCGTCGTGCTGGTCGGCCCCTCGGGCTGCGGCAAGTCCACGCTGCTGCGCATGCTGGCCGGGCTGGAGGAGATTTCCGGCGGCCAGATCGTGATCGACGGCAAGGTCGTCAACGACCTCGAGTCCAAGGACCGCGACATCGCGATGGTGTTCCAGAGCTACGCGCTCTACCCGCACATGACGGTGCGCGACAACATGGGCTTCAGCCTGAAGCTGCGCAAGGCCGATGCCAGGCTGACGGCCGAGCGGGTGAACCAGGCCGCGAAGATCCTGAATCTCGACGCGCTGCTCGACCGCTACCCGCGCGAACTCTCCGGCGGCCAGCGCCAGCGCGTGGCGATGGGCCGCGCCATCGTGCGCGACCCCAAGGTCTTCCTGTTCGACGAACCGCTGTCCAACCTGGACGCCAAGCTGCGCGTCGCGATGCGGGCCGAGATCAAGGCCCTGCACCAGCGGCTGAAGACGACCACCGTCTACGTCACGCACGACCAGATCGAGGCGATGACGATGGCCGACCGCATCGTCGTGATGCACGACGGCATCATCGAGCAGATCGGCACCCCGCTGGAACTGTTCGACCGCCCGGGCAACCTGTTCGTCGCCCAGTTCATCGGCTCGCCGGCGATGAACGTGATCGGCGGCACGCTGGTGCAGGACGCTGCGGGCCAGGCGGTCTCGGCGCTCGGTGCGCGCTGGCCGGTACCGGCGCCGCTGGACCAGCCGGCCGGCACCGCGGTGCACTACGGCATCCGCCCCAGCGACATGGTGCTGGCCGAGCAGGGCATTCCCGCCAAGGTGGTGGTGGTGGAACCCACCGGCGCCGAGACCGAGCTGCTGCTGCAGGTGGGCGACACGCCGATGACGCTGGTGATGCACGGCCGCACCACGGCCCGGCCCGACGACACGGTCTATCTCGCGATTGACTCGGCCAAGGCCCACGTGTTCGACGGCGCCAGCGGCCGGCGCCTGTCATGACCGATGTCTGATCGACAGGCCAGCATCGTGGTGATGGGCGTCAGTGGCTGCGGCAAATCCACCATCGGCAGTGCGCTGGCCGAGGTGCTGGGCCGGCCCTTCGTCGAAGGCGATGCCCTGCATCCGCCCGAGAACGTGGCGCGCATGGCCGCCGGCGTGCCGCTGACCGACGCCGACCGCGCCGGCTGGCTGGACGCGCTGGCCGCGCGCCTGGACACCGCGCGCCGCAGCCGCGAACCGGTGGTGATGAGCTGCTCGGCGCTGAAGCGACGCTACCGCGACCGCCTGCGCGAGGCCGAGCCCGGGTTGCAGTTGCTGCACCTGCACGGCAGCCCGGCCGAGCTCGAGCGCCGGCTGGCGCAGCGCAGCGGCCACTACATGCCGGCCTCGCTGCTGCCCAGCCAGCTGGCCACGCTGGAGCCCACGCAGCCCGACGAGGACGCGCTGGTGCTGGACATCGCGCTGGCACCCGAAGTCATCGTCCAGGCCGCCGCCCAGCGCTTCGGCAGCCACGAGGTGCGACCATGATCGACGCCTCGACCTTCCGGCTCGATGGCCGGCTGGCGCTGGTCACCGGGTCGTCGGCCGGCATCGGCCTCGCGCTGGCGCGGGGCCTGGGCCAGGCCGGGGCGCGGCTGGTGCTGAACGGCCGCGACGCGGCCAGGCTGCAGGCGGCCGCCGCCCGGCTGCGCAGCGAAGGCCTGCCCGTAGCCGATGCGCTGGCCTTCGACGTGACGCAGCGCGCCGCGGTCGATGCCGCGGTCGACGACATCGAGTCGCGCATCGGGCCGATCCACATCCTGGTCAACAACGCCGGGCTGCAGCGCCGCGCGCCCTTTGCCGACTTCTCCGTCGCCGACTGGGAGACGCTGATGCGCACCAACGTCGACAGCGTGTTCCACGTCGGCCAGGCGGTGGCCCGCCGCATGATCGGCCGCCAGGCCGGCCGCATCATCAACATCTGCTCGGTGCAAAGCGAACTGGGCCGCCCGTCGATCGCGCCCTATGCCGCCAGCAAGGGCGCGGTGAAGATGCTCACCAAGGGCATGGCCATCGACATGGGGCCGCATGGCATCACCGTCAACGGCCTGGGGCCGGGCTACTTCCGCACCGAGCTGACCGAGGCGCTGGTGAACGACCCGCAGTTCACCGCCTGGCTGATCAACCGCACGCCCAGCCGGCGCTGGGGCGACGTGGAGGAACTCGCGCCCGCCGCCGTCTTCCTGGCCAGCGACGCGGCACGCTTCGTGAATGGCCATATCCTCTACGTCGACGGCGGCGTGACCGCCACGCTGTAGGAGCCCCGCGCCTTGAGCAGTACCTTCACCAAAGTGATCCTCGCCACCGGCGCCGATGGCCGCGCGGTGTGGCAGGAGGAAGCCATCCCGCTGACCGAGGGCAAGCCGATGTCGCGCCTGTCGCCGCTGATGGCCAGCGGCGGCTACCAGCTGCGTATGAGCCCGGTGGGCTTTGCCAGCGATTTCCACTGCACCGAGAACCCGCAGTGGGTGTTCATCCTGGGCGGGCAGATGGAAATCGGCCTGCAGGACGGCAGCAAGCGCGTGTTCCATCCGGGCCAGCATTTCTACTCGGCCGACCTGCTGCCCGCAGGCGCCACGTTCGACCCGCGGCTGCACGGCCATTGCAGCCGGCAGCTCGGCCCCGAGCCGCTGGTCACGGTGTTCGTGCGGGGCTGATCGCAGTCCGCCATGCCCAACCGTCCCACCATCAAGAACGTCCACGGCAACACGCTGGACTGGCTGGGCGAGGCCATCGTCTCCGGGCGTTATGCGCAAGGCAGCGTGATCCCGCCCGAGCCGATGCTGTGCGAGGAGCTGAAGGTCAGCCGCACCGTGGTGCGCGAGGCGGTGAAGTCGCTGGTGGCCAAGGGCCTGCTGACCACCGGGCCGAAGGTGGGCACCAAGGTGATGCCCGAGGCGAACTGGAACTGGTTCGACCCCGAGGTGGTGGTGTGGAAGTCTCGCATCGGCCTGACCCGCGAGTTCCTGCGCGACCTGCAGGAACTGCGCCGCGTGGTCGAGCCCGCCGCGGTGCGCCTGGCCGCCGAGCGCGCCACGCCCGAGGACATTGCCGAGATCGAATCCGCCTACCAGGGCATGAAGGCGGCCATCGAGCAGGGCGGCGACTACGTCACCAACGACCTGCGCTTCCACCAGGGCCTGCTGCGCGCCTGCCACAACCGCATGATGGTGCAGATGGGCAAGGCGCTCGGCGCGCTGCTGCGCACCAGCTTCGAGATCTCCACCACCAAGCCCAACGGCCCCGCCCTGTCGCTGCCGCTGCACCGCGCCGTGCTCGACGCGCTGATCGCCCGCAACCCGGCCCGCGCCGAGAAGGCCGCGCTGGTGCTGATCGACGGTGCGGAGGAAGACATCGAGGCGGTGCTCAGCTCTCGCCGCAAGCTGCCTTCGCTGAAGGCACCGGCGGCGCAGCTGAAGGTCAGGCGGGTCACGACCGGGTGATGGGTCGGCGGCCAGCGGCCCGCCTCACCCGCGCTGCTTGATCGCCGCCAGCTGCTCCCGGATGATGCGCTCCGCATCCTCCGGCGGCAGGTCGACGCCGCCCATCAGTGGCCGCACCTCGATGCAGCAGGGCTGGCCCGGGAACGGCGCCGGGAAGCGCTGGGCCCAGGCCAGCGCCTCGTCGTGCGAAGGCACGTCGATCAGCGTGTAGCCGGCAATCAGTTCCTTGGTCTCGGCGAAGGGGCCATCGGTCACGCGGGTCCGGCCGGCGGCGTCGTAGTTCACGCGAAATCCCTGGCTGCTGGGCTGCAGGCCGGCACCATCGACCAGCACGCCGGCCTTGGCCATCTCGTCGTGGAACGCCATCATGCGCGACACCAGCGTCGGGTCGTCAGGGAAGTCGCCCGCTTCGCTCATCGCGGTGGCGCGAACCTGGATCATGTAACGGGGCATGGCAGTCTCCTGGAGGTCATGGACCTTGCACGACGAATGACGGGAGCGTACTTCGACAAGCCGCGGGGCCGAAGCCCCCGACCCGGGCGCGTTCAGGCCCGCCCCAGCAACTCGCGCAGCTTGATGAAGGCCAGCGCCGCCATCACCGCGTCGTTCAGCGCGTCGTGCCCGTTGCGCAGCGGCAGGTCCAGTTCGCGCATCATGGTGGCGAAGCGCAGGTCGATGCTGGCGCCGTGCAGGTACGGCGGCAGCTGGCGGCTCTTCCAGTCGTAGTACATCGCCGAGACCTCGATCTTCGGCTGCGGCAGGCCCATGCCCAACAGCGGGAAGATGGCGCGGTCGATCATGGCCACGTCGAATTCGAGGTAGTAGCCCACCAGCGTCCGGCTGCCGATGAAGCGCATCAGCCGCATCATCGCATCGTCGCTGTCCAGGCCCTGGGCCACGTCGCGCTCGCGCAGGCCGTGCACGCGCACGCTCTCGGGCGAGATCGGCCGGCTCGGACGCACCAGCAGCTCCAGCCGCTGGCTGGCCAGGATGCGGCGGCCCACGATGCGCACGGCGCCCACCGAGATGATCTGGTCGCTGTGCACGTTCAGGCCGGTGGTCTCGCAGTCCAGCGCCACCCACTCGTCGGGCGGCGGCGGGTCCCACATGAAGCGGAAGCGCTCGTCGCCCAGGTGGTACAGCAGCCAGGCGCGCTTCAGTGCCTGCCAGGCGCTCGACGGGCCGGCGATCACAACAGGTCGAGCCGGTAGCGCTGGCGCAGCAGCGCCTTGAAGCGCTTGACGACGCCCAGCGTGTCCTTCAGCAGGTCGCGGTCCAGGCTGCTGAGCCGGGCCACGTCGATCTGACGGCCGTCGCTGCGGCCGAGCTCGAGCGCGTCGAGCCCGACCTTCAGTTTCAGCCCCATGAAGAAGTGCAGGCTGTCGACCAGATCGGTGGCCAGGTCCGCCGGCAGCTTGCCGGCCGCCGCCAGCGCCGCGATGCGCGCGGCCGTGCCGGTCTGCGGCAGCCGCATCTCCAGCGCCAGGCTGCGCACGCCGTGCACCAGCGGGAACATGCCGGCCTTCTTCAGGTCGAGCCGCTCGTGCTCCGCCCCGCCGACGGTGAACAGTCGGTTCCACCAGCCGGCCGGGTTCTCGAACGCGTCGATGGCCGCGGCAAAGCGCGCCAGCAGCGCGTCGTTGTCGGTGGTCAGGCTGAACACGGCGGCGCGCACCTGCTCCAGCAGCGCCGCGTCACCGCACACGGCGTGGGCGTCGACGAAGATCGCCAGCGCCATCAGGCTCTCGGCATCGGGCATCAGCAGCCAGCGCCGCGCCGTCTGGCTGAAGGCGCTGGCCGGCTGGCGCCAGGCCGGGTTGCTGAGCATGATGCCGCCCGGGCACGGCGGGTAGCCGAAGGCCGCCAGCGCCTCGCTGAAGCGCTGGCAGATCGCGCCCAGGTCTGGCGGGCCCTCGTAGCCGTCGCGCAGCACCAGGCCGTTGTCCTGGTCGGTCTTCAGCAGCTGCTCGCCGCGCCCTTCGCTGCCCATCACGAACAGGCAGCTGTTGGCCACCAGCGCGGGCGGCGCGATCAATTGCCAGGCGCGCTCGAACAGCTTGGCGTTCAGCTCCTGCACCAGCCGCGCGATCAGGCTCACGATGGTGCCGCCGCGGTGCAGCAGGCCGATCAGCCGCGTGATCTGGCCGGCCGCCTCGGCCAGCGCGGCGATGCTGTCGGCCTCGAGGATGCGGCGCGTGATCAGGTACGAGTGGTTCGACAGGAAGCTCAGCAGGTCCAGCTCTTCGAGCAGGCCGACGATGTGCTCGCCGTCGGCGACCACGACGCGGTGCACCTGGTGCCGGATCATCAGCGCCTGGGCTTCGAACAGGTGGTCGCGCGGGTGCACCCGCACCAGCGTGAAGCTGGCCAGCTCGCGCACCGGCAGCGCGTGCAGCGGCGTGCCGTGCAGGATGGCCCGCTGCAGCCCGGTGGTGGTGAAGATGCCCAGGCGCGGCGGATCGCTGCGGCTGTCGCGCACCAGCACGCTGCTGCTGCGCTGGGCCTGGAACAGCCGGGCGACCGCGACGATGTCGGTCTCGCCGTCGACCACCGGGGCCGGCCGCAGCGCCACCTGCTCCACCCGCGCCAGGCTCAGCGTCTGCAGCTCGTGCTGCTGGCCGCGCTCGACCATCGCGCTGAGCTTCTTCGACAGGTCGGCGAACAGCAGCGCGCCGAAGGTGGCGTTGCGCAGGATCAGCGTGTTCACCGTCTCGCGCGCCAGCTGGTAGGCCAGCACCTCCTCGGCGGCCACGAAGCGGCTGCCCACCTGGCCGGCCACCAGCGCGCGGCCGTCGAAGCAGTCGTCCGGGCCGTAGAGGCCGGCGAGTTCCTCGCCGTCGAACTGGCGCACGTGGCCCTTGATAACGACGAAAAGGTGCGTCGGCTCGATGCCCGGCTCGAGGATGGCCTCGCCTTCGCGGAAGTAGCCGATGTCCACGCTGTCGCGCACCAGTTGCCGTTCGGCGGCATTGAGGCAGTCGAAGGGCGAGGCGGCGAAGTTGAAGGCGTTGGGCACACCCGATCTTCGGCGCGCCCGCTGACGCGGGGCTGAGCGGCAGGCTTGAGCTTCATCAAGCCAGGGCCGTGGCCGCTGTCAGCCTGCGTTAAGCCCGGGGTCAGGAGATGGTCAGCCCGCAACGACACACTCCGCCGCGACCGAACCAGGAGACCGCATGACCGACCCCGTGACCGCGCGCATCCGCGCCAATCCGAAGTACCAGGAACTCAAGCGCAAGCGCAACCGCTTCGGCTGGACGCTGGCCGTGTGCATGCTGCTCGTGTACTACGGCTACATCGCGCTGATCGCGTTCAACAAGGAGTTCCTGTCGCTGCCGCTGGGCGGTGGCGTCACCACCATCGGCGTGCCCATCGGCATGGGCGTGATCGTGTTCACCATCCTCATCACCGGCCTCTACGTGCGCCGGGCCAACAGCGAATTCGATGCGCTGACGCGCCAGATCCTCGAGAAGGAAGTGCAATGACCCGCGCCCGCCATCTCATCGCCGCGCTGCTCGCGCTCGGCACTTGCGCAGCGGCGGTCGCCGCGGGCGGCGACGTGGGCCAGGCCGCCAAGCAGGCCACCAACTGGACGGCCATCGGCATGTTCGCCACCTTCGTCGCGGGCACGCTGTGGATCACCAAGTGGGCCGCGGCGCGCACGCGCTCGGCGGCCGACTTCTACACCGCCGGCGGCGGCATCACCGGCTTCCAGAACGGCCTGGCGATTGCCGGCGACTACATGTCGGCCGCCTCGTTCCTGGGCATCTCGGCCGCGGTGATGGCCACCGGCTACGACGGACTGATCTACTCGATCGGTTTCCTGGTCGGCTGGCCGGTCATCACCTTCCTGATGGCCGAGCGGCTGCGCAACCTGGGCAAGTTCACCTTTGCCGACGTGGCCGGCTACCGCTTCAAGCAGACGCCGATCCGCGCCTTCGCGGCCGCGGGCACGCTGGTGGTGGTGGCCTTCTACCTGATCGCGCAGATGGTGGGCGCGGGCCAGCTGATCAAGCTGCTGTTCGGGCTGGACTACTGGATCGCGGTGGTGCTGGTGGGCGCGCTGATGATGGTGTACGTGCTGTTCGGCGGCATGACGGCCACCACCTGGGTGCAGATCATCAAGGCCTGCCTGCTGCTGGCCGGCGTGAGCTTCATGGCCTTCATGGTGATGGCGCAGTTCGGCTTCAGCCTGGAGGCGCTGTTCGCCAAGGGCGTGGAGGTGAAGAGCAGCATCGCCAGCGCCGCGGGCAAGAGCCCGGAGGAAGCGGCGAAGATCGGCGGCTCGATCATGCGACCGGGCGGCTTCGTGAAGGACCCGATCTCGGCCATCAGCTTCGGCATGGCACTGATGTTCGGCACCGCGGGCCTGCCGCACATCCTGATGCGCTTCTTCACCGTGCCGGATGCCAAGGAAGCGCGCAAGTCGGTGTTCTGGGCCACCACCTGGATCGGCTACTTCTACGTACTGATCTTCATCATCGGCTTCGGCGCCATCACGCTGGTGCTGACCAACCCCGAGTTCGCCGACGTCGCCAAGGGCGTCATCAAGGGCGGCGCCGGCACGGCCAACATGGCCGCGGTGCTGGTGGCCAAGTCGGTCGGCGGCGACGTGTTCTTCGGCTTCATCTCGGCGGTGGCCTTCGCCACCATCCTGGCGGTGGTGGCCGGCCTCACGCTGTCGGGCGCCTCGGCGGTGTCGCACGACCTGTATGCCACGGTGTTCAAGCAGGGCAAGGCCGACAGCGCCACCGAGCTGAAGGTCTCGCGCCTGACGACCATCGCGCTGGGCATCGTCGCGGTGGCGCTGGGCATCGCGTTCGAGAAGCAGAACATCGCCTTCATGGTGAGCCTGGCTTTCGCCATCGCGGCCTCGGCCAACTTCCCGGTGCTGTTCATGTCGGTGCTGTGGAAGGACTGCACCACGCGCGGCGCGGTGATCGGCGGCTTCCTCGGGCTGATCTCCTCGGTGGGTCTGACGGTGGTCTCGCCCTCGGTATGGGAAGCCACGCTGGGCAATCCCAAGGGCTCGGCCTGGTTCCCCTACACCTCGCCCGCATTGTTCTCGATGGCCATCGGCTTCATCGGCATCTGGCTGTTCTCGGTGCTCGACCGCAGTGCGCAGGCAGCGAAGGAACGCGATGCCTTCGAAGCGCAGCAGGTGCGCTCCGAGACCGGGCTGGGCGCGGCCGGGGCGTCCGGCCACTGAGGCGGCGCTAACGCCCGTACTGCACGGCCGCCGAATACCGCTCGTCCTGATGCAGCGACCAGTAGGCGGCCTGCAGGCGGGCGGTCACCGGGCCGATGTCGCCGGCACGCCGGCCCTGGATCGCCACGCCGTCCAGCGCGTGCACGGCGATCGCCCCGCCGCCGGTGGACGACAGGAAGACCTCGTCGGCGCGCCGCAGTTCGTCGACGCCCAGCTCACGCAACTGCACCTCGAGGCCTTCGCGCTGCGCCAGCTCGATCAGCGTGCGGCGCGTGATGCCTTCGAGCACGCCCGCTGAGGGCGTGACCACCTGGCGCCCGAACACCGCGAAGACGTTGAAGCCGGGCCCTTCGGTCACGTGCCCCGCGCCGTCGGTCAGCACCACGGTCTCGCCGCCGCGCTCGTAGGCCTCGAACAGGCCCATCACGAAGTCGAGCCAGTGGTAGTTCTTCACCCGCGGATCGACGCTGGAGGCCGGGATGCGCGCCGGCGTGCCGACGACCAGGTCGACGCCGCGCCGCTGCTTCTCGGGATCGGCGATCCAGACGAAGGGGATCGCAAAGGCCATGAAGCGGTTGGTGCAGGTCCGCGGGTCGCGCGAGCCCGGCGCCGGCCGGCCGCGCGTGCACAGCAGCTCGACATAGGCGTCGCGCAGGCCGGCGCGGCGCACGCACTCGTGCATCACCTCGCGCATGCGCTCGCGGCTCAGGCCCGGGTCCAGGCGCAACGCGCGGCAGCTGGCCTCGAAACGGTCGAGGTGGTCTTCCAGCCGGAAGAAGCGGCCCTGCCAGACATGCGCCACGTCATAGGTGGCGTCGGAGTGCAGGAAGCCCCAGTCGAAGATCGAGATCTTGGCGTCCTCGGGCGGGACAAAGACGCCATCGACGAATGCGCAGCCGTTCATGGACGGCGATGATGCACGATGATCTGCAGCGCTCACTCAGCGCACCCCGCCCAGCCCCGCCCGCGCGGCCGCCTGCCGGATGCGTCGGTTGTGCGGCACCTCGGACAGGAAGCGCTCGCGCACCGCCGCATCGCTGATGCGCGCGGCCTGACCCATCAGCTCCTCGTAGGCCGCGGCCAGGGCTTGCCCGGCAGCGGCCGTGTCGCCCGCCGCGGTGCGCGCATCGGCCACGGCCAGCCATTGCGCCGGGCGCTCGGTGGCGTCGCCCGGCTCGGGGTCGGCCATGGCCTGCAGCAGTGCGTCGGCGTGCGTCGCGGCGGCGGTCGCGTCGGCCTCGGCCAGCGCGGCCAGCACCAGGCCCTGGTGCGCCTCGGCGCGCATGCCCGCGTCCACCGCGCCGGCCAGCGCCTCGGCGAAGGCTTCACGCGCCTGCGCCAGCTGCGCCGCGGCCAGGTGCGCATGACCCATCGCCAGCAGCATCGTGATGCGGTACCAGCGGTCGCTCGGCGGCAGCAGCGCCAGCCCGCGGCGCAGCTCGGCCAGCGCCGCATCGGGCTGGCCGTCGTGCTGCAGCAGCTGCGCACGCCGCACGCGCAGCAGCGGCAGGCCGAAGACCAGGCCCGAGCGCTCGGTGATGGCGAAGGCCTGGTCCAGCGCCTGCTGCCAGGTGGCGCGGTCGCCCAGCGTGCGGGCCATCGCCGCCAGGTTGCCGAGCGTGGCGATCTGCACGCTGGCGTCGCCGCGCGCCGCGGCCTGCCGGTGCACCGCCTCGATGTGGGCCAGGCCGGCGGAAAGGTCGCCGACCTTCCACGCGGCGATGCCGGCGCTTTCCAGCACCTGGTGCGGCGGCGGCACGCCGGCCTCGGCGGCCAGCGCAATGCCGCGCTCGGCCTGCGCGCGCGCTTCTTCGACACGCTCCTTGTTCAGCAGCGACCAGGCATGGATGCCCAACAGGCGCGGCAGGCGCTCGCCGGGCTGCTTCGCATGCGCGCGCTCGGCCAGCGCGACCACCGCGGCCAGGCGCTCGGGCGAACTCCACAGCGGGCGCTCGGTGGACAGCGCGAGGCGCTCGGCTTCGGCGCGCAGGCCATCGTCGTCCAGCGCCTCGGCCAGCGCGCGTAGCGCGGGGACCGAGGCGTTCACCGCGTCCAGGTCGTCGAGCACGCTGGAACAGATGGCCTCCTGCAGCTGCAACGCCCAGCGCTCGGCGGCATCGGCATCGGGGGCGAGCGCCAGCGCGCGGCGCGCGGCATGGCGCAGCTCGGCGCGCGGCATGCGGCTGCTGTCGCCGAGCGCGGCACGCCGGTAGTGCTGCACCGCGGCCGCGGTGTCGCCGGCCCGCTCGAAGTGGCTGGCGATCCACTGCGCGGGGCTGTCGTCCAAACCCGCCAAGTGAGCGGCCACGCGGGCATGCCAGGGCTCGCGGTCCTGCCGCGGCACGCTGTCGTACGCGGCCTGCTGCAGCAGCTGGTGATGGAAGCGCCAGGCGCCGCCGGTCTCGGGCAGCAGCAGGCCCAACGTGTGCAGCGCGGCCAGCGCACGGGGCGCGGCCGGGTCGATCGCGGCCAGCGCGGGTTCGTCGAACAAGGGGCCGACCACCGCGGCCTGCTGCAGCGCCAGCCGCTCCACAGGCCCGAGCTGCCCCAGCCGCGCCTGCAGCACGCCGGCCAGCGTGCCCGGCAGGCGCTGCAGCCCATCGGCATCGCCCTGCAGGCGCCAGACCGGGCCGCTGGTGTCGAGCGTGCCGCTGTCGATCAGCATGCACACCAGCTCTTCGATGAAGTACGGGTTGCCGCCCGAGCGCTCGACCAGCGCCTGCCGCAGCAGCGGCGGCACCGGCTGCAGGCGGCCGAGCAAGGCCTCGATCAAGGCCTCGGCCGCGTCGGCATCCAGCGGGTCGAGCGCGATCCGGCGCTGCTGCGCACCGTCGACCGGCCAATCCGGCCGGCGCTGCACCAGTGAAGGCCGCGCCAGCGCGACGATCCCCAGCGGCTGCGCGGCCAGCTCGCGCCAGCACTGCAGCACCAGGTCCAGGCTGCTGTCGTCGGCCCAGTGCAGGTCGTCCAGCAGCAGCAGCACCGGCCCGCGCTGCAGCAGGCCGCGCAGCCAGGCCAGGCAGGCGCCCTGCACCGCCGCACGCAATGTGCGCGCATCGCTGGTGAGGCCGGTGGCCTGGGCCTGCGCCGGGTCGAGCAGGCCGATGGCATAGGCCAGCGCCTGCACGCGTGCCGGTGCGAGTGGATCGTCGGCCAGCGCCGGCAGCAAGGCCTCGCGCAGGCGCTCGAAGGCCGCGGCGGCGGGCTCGCTGCCTGCGAGGTCGGCGTGGCGCAGCAGCAGGTCGCGCAGCAGGCCCCAGGGCGTGCGCTCGGTCTCGGGCCAGGCCTGGGCCGGCAGCACCTGCGCGGCGCTGGGCGCCATCGGGTCAGCCAGGCTCTGCAGCAGCGCCTGGCGCAGGCGGCTCTTGCCGACGCCGGCGTCGCCCAGCACCGTCACCATGCGGCCGGGCGCGCCGGGGGCGAGCGCGCGCACCGCGGCATCGAGTGCCGCCAGCGGCGCGGCACGGCCGACGAGCGCCGTGTCCAGCCCGTCGATGCCGCGGCCGCTGGCGCGCTGGCCCGATGCACGCTCGCCCAGCAGCCGGTAGGTCAGCACCGCGTCGGCCACGCCTTTCACGCGCAGCGGCGGCAGCACCTGGAAGTCGAAGGCGCCGCGGGTCAGGCGCCAGGTGTCGTGGCTGACCAGCAGCGTGCCGGGCTCGGCATGCTTCTCGAGCCGCGCCGCCAGGTGCACCGTCGCGCCCACCAGCGTCTGCGCGTCCTCGGCGCCGACGCCCATCGCCACCGGCCCGGTGTGCAGCCCGGCGCGCACCGCGAAGCGCAGCGTGCCCAGGCGCGCGCGCATCGCCTGCGCATGGTCCTGCGCCTGCGCCAGCACTTCGTGCGCCGCATGCACCGCCCGCAGCGCATCGTCGTCCTGCGGCTCGGGCAGGCCGAAGGCCGCCTTCAGGCCGTCGCCCATGAAGCGCAGCACGCGGCCACCGTGCCGCTGCACCGCCTCGGCAAAGCGCCGCAGCGCGCCGTCCAGCACCGCATGGCTGTCCTCCGCATCCAGCGCCTGCAGCAGCGCGGTGGAGCCGGCGATGTCGACGAACAGCACGCTGACATGGCGCAGCCGCGGCACCGGACTGGCCAGCGCGTCGAGCCGCTGCTGCAGCCCCTGCGCGGCCCGCGCGACCACGTCCGCGCCCAGCTGCGCCTGGTGCTGGTGCAGCAGCGCGAGCGCCTGGCGCAGGCGCGCCGACTCGCTTTGGTCCTGGCCCTGGCCTCGGGGCGCAGGATCGTCGCTAGGCGCGAGGGTGCCAGGCTCGTTCACGCGGGATCAGCCTTCGAGCGCATCGACCACACCCACCAGGTGCGCGACGCGGCGCGCCAGCGCCAGGCCGATGTACTTGTACAGCGCCAGCGCCAGTGCCGGTTCGTCACGCTCCAGGCGGTCGAGCTCGTCGCGGCTCAGGTGCAGCACGACGCTGGGCGTGTCGGCGATAACGTCCGCGGTACGCGGCCGGCCGGTGAAGAAGCCGATCTCGCCGAGCACCACGATGCTGCCGCGCGCCGTCTGCAGCCGCACGCTGCCGCCGTCGGCATGGCTGCGGGTCGCACTGACGGAGCCCTTGGCCAGGATGTACAGGTCGCGATCACTGCTGCCCTGCGCGATCAAGCGGCCGCCGGCCGGCAGCTCGATGCGCGGCAGTCGATGCAGCAGCCGCGCGAGCGACATCGCGTCGATGCTCTGCGTGTGCGCGGTGTCGTCGGAGCCGCCGAGGTCGTGGTTCAGCAAGGCCTCCTCGCACCACTCGAGGCCGCGGTCCAGGTCCTCCACATGCTTGCAGCGCGGCCCGGGCCCCAGGCCGGCTGCTTCCAGCTGCGCCCGCATGCGCCGCGGCGCATGCGCCACCACCAGCACCACGCCGGCCGGCGCCAGCGCCTGTGCCACCAGCCAGAAGCTGTGGATGGCGCTGCTGTCACTGCCCAGCACGCGGCGGCAGTCCAGCACCAGGTAGCGCAGGGGCGGCCGGTCGGCGGCGGTCAGGCGCGCCTGCACCCGGTGCTGCAGGCGATCGGCAATGCCGAAGAACAGAAAGCCCTGCAACTGCAGCACCTGCACCGCCGCGCCGAGGCTGCGCACCTGGTCGTCGATGGCCCGGCCGCGTGCCACGCGCGAGCCGTAGGCAGCGCCGGACACCTCGTGCCACACCGGGTCGACGCGGGCGCTGTACACGGCGAACAGCAGCACGGCGGCGAACAACCCGGCCACCATGCCGGCAAGAAAGCCGGCCAGCGCGGTGGTGCCGATCACCAGCGCGACGATCGCGCGCTCCAGGCCGGACAGGCGCACCCAGCTGCCCAGCAGCGCGTCGTAGATCATCTGCAGGGCCAGGAACAGCAGCAGCGCGCCCATCGCCGGCAGCGGCAGCCACAGCAGCACCGAAGGCCCGGCCAGCAGCGCCGCGACGCAGGGCAGCGCGGCCCACAGCGCGATGCGGCGCTGGCGCAGGCCCAGGCGCAGGTTCATGCTGGACAGGCCGAGCTGGTGGTAGCCCGGCAGGCCGCCCAGCACGGCCGCCGCCAGGTTGGCGGCGCCGGCCGCGCGCAGCTCGCGGTTCAGGTCCAGCGGCTGGCCCGCGGCCGTCTCCAGCGCGGCGGCATTCATCAGCAGTGCAATGGCCGTCACCGCCGGCACCACCGCCAGCAACGGGGCAGCACTGGCCACCGCGGACCAATGGATCGAGGCGCCCGCCAGGTCGCCCAGCACCGGCATGATCGGTGCGGCGGGGGGCACGGCCAGCAACCAGCCGGCGCGCACCATGTCGGCCTGCGACCAGCCCAGCCACCCGGCGAGGCCGTGGCACAGCAGCGCGCCCAGCGTCAGCATCACCAGCGTCGTCAGCGGATGCGGACGAAGGCGATGGGCCACCAGCATCAGCACCGCCCAGGCCGAAGCGCCCAAGGCCATCCAGGGAATGTCCGCACCCGCAACCGGTCCGCGCAGCATGCGCAGCGCGCCGGCGGCCAGCAGCCAGCCGGAGCTGGCCATCACGCCGACCAGCACCGGATACGGCAGGAAGCGCGCCAGCCGCCCCGCCCCGGCACGGCCCAGCAGCAGCAGCACCGCGCCGGTGAGCGCGGTGCCGATCACCAGCGTGGCCGCGGCGGTGCCCAGCAGCAGGGCCGAAGTCGCCGACCCGCCCTGCGCCGAAGCGGCCTGCACGGCCGCGCCCATCGCCGCGGCCAGCACCGCGATCGGCAGGCTCTGGCTGCTGCCCAGCGTGCCAGGCAGGCTGCACAGGCGGGCCAGCACCAGCAGGTGCGCCAGCGTCGCCAGCATCGCCCAGCCCAGCGCCTGGCCCACGAAGGCCGCCAGCGGACCGTTGAACAGCAGCGCCGCGAACGAGGCCGAACTGACCGCCGCGACCAGCCCTGAGACCAGGCCGCCGGCGATCACCGGCAGCAGCGCCACCGGCGCCGGCGCTGGCGTGGCGAGCGGCACCTTCGCGGCAGGCTTCGGAGGCAACAGCATCGGCTTGAAGGCCAGGGACGGCGCATGGAGTTTAGCCATCGTCGCAGGGCCCTCGCGCCGCAGCTCCGCGCGCCGACAATGGCGTCTTCGCGCACCCGGGTCTCGCCGATGAAGCGCCTGTACGCCTCGCCCTCGTCCACGCACAGCGGCAATGCGCGCACGGTGATCGACAAGACGGTGATCCCGACAATGGTCGACCTGCTCGACCCGCTGGACCGCTGCGTCACCACGCAGGCGGCCGGGGCCTCGGGGCATTGAGGCAGTGCTGACGCATTGAGGCACTGAGGGCCTGGCGGCCGCCGCGGCGTCACGCGCCGTGGGCCCTCACGCCAGCCACTGCCGCAACTGGCCGTACACCTCGGCGCTGGACAGCAGTTCCAGGTGGCCGGTGTCGTGCACCACTGCCTGGCGCTCCGGCGCGAAGCCCAGCGTGCGCTCGGGTGCCGCGTCCTGCCCCAGCGCGCTGGCCACCGGCACCAGTCCATCGCCCAGCAGCCGGGCCTTCAGGTTGCCGGTCTTCGGGCCCAGGCTGCCGGCCAGGGCGAAGCAGCGGGTCCTGTCCGGCAGACCCACCGCAGCGCAGCGGTGGCTGCCGTCGTCGCCTGCCGGGCCGCTCACGATGTTGCCCAGGCGCAGGTCGTTGATGCCGGCGCTGCGCAGCTTGCCCAGGCGCGCCAGCGGCTCGGCATACGGTGCGGCACCGAGCAGCAGGTCCACGCCATGGCCGGCCCGTTCCAGCGGTGCGCCCTGGTGCGGCGTGCCCAGGCAGACCAGGTCGTTCACCCGCGTGGGCCAGCGCAGCCCGCCGCGCTGGATGAAGGCGCCATGGTGGATGGCGCTGCGCGCCACCAGGCCGCCCATGCTGTGGCCCACCATCACCAGGCGCTCGATCGGCATCGGCCAGGCGTCATACAGCCGCTCCATCAGCTGCGCCAGGATGCGGCCGTTGGTCGACACGCTCAGCCCGCTGTTGTAGTGCAGGTAGATCGGCGTGTACCCCAGGTCGCGCGCCAGGGCCTGGCCGTGGTCGTGGTCTGCCCGCAGCCACTGCAGGTCGTTCATGCACAGGCCGTGCAGCAGCACCAGCAGCTTCGGCGTGGCGCCGCTCACCCGTGCGCGCAAGGCCAGGCGCTCCAGCGGCAAGGGCCGGCCGCCCTGGCGAAACGCCATGGTCACGGCCAGCGGGTTGTCGGTGGCGGCCAGATGGTCGCCCAGCACGCCGTTGAGCGCGGCCAGGACGGCCTCGCGCTCCGGGCGCGGCGGCAGGTGCGGGTCCGCAGCCGCCAGGGCGGGTGCCAGCCAGCCCAGCAGCGCTTCGGCGCTGCCGCCGACCAGGCGCGTCACGCCGCGGACCGTCTGGTAGACCAGGCCGGTGATGCCGCGGGTGCGATCGTCCTCCGGCGTGGCCTGGGTGTAGCCGGGCAGCCGCGGCAGGCTGGTGATGCGCGCATGCATCGCCTCGACCAGGCTGGCGAGGCCGGCCACCGCTTCGGTGGTCAGGCGTGCGGCGCCGCGCAGATCGGCGGCTTGCAGGAGGGGTTGCGTCATGGGCCAGTGTGGCACACGCGGCCGCGGGTCAGCGGCAGGCGGGTGCTAAACTGGATTTTCATGGTGGCGCTTCGCGCTGCCCCCGAGATCGCACGCCGATCTCCTCCCCCCCGGGCAGTGTCCTTCCGACGCCGGCGCTTTGCATTCATCCGCCGAAGGGGCGCCCGTTGAAGAATCTTCAGGAAGCCACCGAACGGATCTGCGAGCTCAAGGGAAACCTGGTCGCGCTGGATGCCTTGATCCCGGCCGTCATCGACACCCTCTCGGCCACGGCGCGTGCGCGGCTCATGGCGTCGTTCGACGCGCATGCCGAAGCAGCCCGCACCGTGATGCTGCATGCCGACATCTCGGACCTGGTGCTGGCGGCCTTCGAGCGCGACGTCGGCCGGACCCGCGCCATCATCCAGGACAGCCGCGCGCCCGAGGGCCCGGCGCGGCCCACCGGCCCGATGGACGCCCTGCTGCTGGCGACGACACGCATCACCACCTTCGCGCAATCCCGCGCGCTGACCAGCGCGAGCGGCTTCTTCTTCCGCCGCGCCGAGCGCCTGTTCCTGGTGAGCAACCGGCACGTGTTCGCAGACCGCGCCAGCGCCCATGCGCCCGACCGCATCGAGTTCGGACTGCACACCCATGCGCAGGACCTGACGCAGCATGCCCTGGTCTCGCTGCCGCTGTACCACGCGGGGCTGGGCCAGTGGCGCGGAGCCACCGACAGCGGCGGCGAGGTCGACGTGGCCGCCATCGAGATCCCGCCCGCGCAGTTGCCGGCAGACGCCGCGCTGCAGGCCTTCGACGCAACGCATCTCGAAGCGCGCGACGAAGAAGTCGCGCTCGGCGACACGCTGGCCATCGTCGGCTTTCCGCTTGGCTTCCACGACACGGTGCACCACCTGGCGGTGGCGCGCAGCGCGTCCGTCGCCTCGGCCTACGGCGTGCGCTTCCAGCGCCAGGGCTGCTTCCTGACCGACGCCCGCACGCACCGCGGCAGCAGCGGCGCGCCGGTCGTGCGCCGGCGCACGCACGGCCGGTCGGCCGGCTCGGCGCTGCCGTGGCAACTGCTGGGCGTGCACTCCACCCGCATGGACATGAACACGCGCGACCAGGCCCAGGACGAATCGCTGGGCCTGAACTGCGCGTGGTACGCCGACGTGCTGCTGACGCTGACCGCCGGCGCCTGAGCGGCCGGCGACGGGCGACGGGTTCAGTCCCAGCCGAATTCGGAGTAGGCCTCGCCGCGCTGCCACAGCCCGATCGCCTGCCGCACGTAGCCGATCACATTGGACGGTAGCGCCTGCAGCGGGTACCAGGCCAGCTCGCTGCACTTGTGGGGCTCGCGGTTCTCGGGTTCGCCCTGCCAGCGCTCGGTGGTGAAGAAGAAGGACACGCGCTCGGCGTCGGAGCGGCGGTGCACCACATGCGCCAGGCGCAGGTCCTGCGGCGCGATCACCAGCCCGGCCTCTTCCAGCGCCTCGCGCGCCATGGCTGCGCGCGCGGTCTCGTTGCCGTCGACATGGCCCGCCACCACGCTGTAGTTGCCGTCCTCGTAGCCGGTGTTCTGGCGCCGCAGCAGCAGCAACTCGTCGCCACGGCGCAGCAGCAGGTGGGCTTCGGGGATCAGCGTGAAGCGGGGCATGGGGCGGCGGGCGTCATCGGCCCAGTGTAGCGACGGGGCGTGCCGTCACAGCCGGCGCCACTCGTCCAGGCAGTGCGCGGCCAGGAAGGTCAGCCACGGGGGCTCCTGCGGGTCGAAGGCCAGGCCGAAGCGCGGGCTGATGGTGAAGCGCATGCGCTGGAAGGCCTCGGAGTCCTGGGCCCGCACGAAGGCAGCCAGGCTGGCAAACGGCACCGCGACGCTGCCCAGTTCCAGCACCGGCACGCGGGTGGTGATTTCCTCGAGCCGGCCGCTGTCCTGGAAGCGCAGCACGGTGTGACCGTAGTCCAGCTCGTTCAAGGCCACCTCGTTGCGGCCTTCGCGCTGCGGCGCGCCCCAGCGGCGGCGGATGTCTTCGGCCGTGAGCGTGAAGGCCAGCGCGCCGGCTTGCACGAAAGGCTGCAGCTGCATGGCGCAAGAGCATAGGGCCTCTGCACGGAAAGGACGCCGATGCGATGATCGCGCCATGGCCCTCACCCCCGACGAGCGGCGCGCGCTGCGCCGCAGCTGCACGGTTGTCGTGCCCGGCTTCGCATCGCCCACCGCGGCGCAGGAATTCCAGCAGCTGGCCGACTGGTGCGCGGCCCACGAGGTGGCGCACGACCTCTACGGCACGGGTGCGCTGGCCGAAGGCTTCGAGGCCAAGGTCGCCGCGCTGCTGGGCAAGCCCGCGGCGGTGTTCATGCCCAGCGGCGTGATGGCGCAGCTGGCCGCGCTGCGGGTGTGGTGCGAGGCCACGCACACGCCGCGCTTCGGCATGCACCCCACCGCCCACCTGGCGCTGCACGAGGAGCAGGCCTTCGAGGCGCTGTTGGGCCTGCACGGCGTGCCGCTGGGCCACCGGCTGCGGCCGCTGCGGGCCGCCGACCTGCAGGCCTGCCGGCAGCCGCTGGCCTGTGCCATCGTCGAGCTGCCGATCCGCGAATCCGGCGGCCAGCTGCCCAGCTGGGACGAGCTGCAGGCGCTGCAGGCCGCGGCGCGCGAACGCGGCATCCGCCTGCACATGGACGGCGCACGGCTGTGGGAAAGCGCGCCGTTCTACGCCCGCCCGCATGCCGAGATCTGCGCCGGCTTCGACTCGGTCTATGTCTCGGTCTACAAGGGCATCGGCGCGCTCAGCGGCGCGCTGCTGGCGGGCGACGCCGAGTTCATCGCGCAGGCCCGGCTGTGGCGCCGGCGCATGGGCGGCACGCTCTACCACCTGAGCCCGATGATCGCCAGCGCGGCGATGCGCTTCGACGAACGCGTGGCGCTGATGCCCGCGCTGTACCAGCGCGCGCAGCAGCTGGCCGCGTCGCTGCAGCCGTTCCGCGCGACGATGCGCGTGAATCCCAGCGTGCCTCACACGCCGCTGTTCCACCTGTTCTTCCACGCACCGGCAGACGCCGTGGCGCAGGCGCGCGACACGCTGGCGCAGCAGCACGGCGCCTGGCTGGTCGACGGCATCGAGCCGGCCGAGGTGCCGGGCTGGAGCCGCACCGAGCTGAACCTGGGCGACCGTATCCTGGCGGTGCCGCACGAGCAGCTGGTGCCGCTGTTCGAACACTTCCACACCCTGCTGCTGCCGCAAGCCAAACACCTGATCAACCCGTCCACCGCATCATGATCGAACACCACGTCGACATCCCCACCGCCGATGGCGCGATGAACACCTTCATCGTCCACCCCGAGGAGAACGGCCCGCATCCGGTGCTGCTGTTCTACATGGACGCGCCCGGCAAGCGCGAGG
>NZ_JBGAGA010000001.1:0-218060 GCF_044226965.1 Aquabacterium sp.
GGGCAGACGCGGGCGCAGGTGCCGCCCAGCGGGTTGGCGCTGAGGATGGCCTTGGCCGCGCCGCGCAGGTTGTCTTCGGCGATGCGGCGGATGAAGCTGGGCACGTCGATGCCGGTGGGGCAGGCGGTGGCGCAGGGCGCGTCGTGGCAGTACAGGCAGCGTTCGGCCTCGACCAGCGCCTGCGTGCGCGTGAGCCGCGGTGCGGCATCGGCAAAGTTATCGGCGTACTGGGCCGCGCTGAGCCGGCCGGGTCGGATATCGGATGCAACTTCGGAGGTGCTGGCTGGGCCCACGGACCGCTCCCGCAACGCCGGGCTGGCGGTGGCCCGGATTCACCAGAAGCTGACCATTTGGTCAAGTTTCTGCCAGCATCTTACGCAAGCCCCATGCCATCCAAGGACCGTACAAACCCCCGTGGATGGGCCCACCCCCGGAGTGGCCTGCGGCCACTTCCCCCTCGAGGGGGCGGCCGCTGGCGGACCGGCGGAGCCGGATCCGCGGCGGCGGCTTGGGGGACGGTGCCTTAGGCTGCATCGTGGTGCGCCTGACCAACCGCATGCCTGGCTTTGGCGCGGCGCCATTGGCGATCGGAGCTGAAGCCGGCCAGGTCGGCGGCCTGCTGGCCGGAGGCGCCGCGGCGTAAGGCCTGCTGCGCCAGCGCCACCCGCACATGCTCGACGTAGGCGCGCGGCGTGAGGCCGGTGTGTTCGTGGAACAGGCGCGTCAACTGCCGTGGCGTGACGTGGGCGATGGCCGACAGCGCCTCGGCCGGCCAGGGGTCGCCGGGCCGTTCGCACACCGCTTCCTGCACGCGGTGCACGGCCGGGTGCAGGTGGTCGCGGAAGGCCAGCAGCGGCGAGCGCTGCGGGTCCTGCGTGTGGCGCCGGCCCTGCACCACCATCACCTGCGCGACGCTGGCGGCCAGCGCATCGCCGCCCAGCTGCGCGATGCAGTGCAATGCCAGGTCGATGCCGGCGGTGATGCCGGCGCTGGACAGCAGCGGGCCATCCTCGACGAACAGCCGGTTGGCCAGCACCTGCGCCTTCGGCGCGAGCTGCGCCAGTTCGTCCAGCAGCTCATGGTGCGTGGTGCAGCGGCGCTCGCCGATCAGGCCGGCATCGGCGGCCAGCAGCGCGCCGACGCAGACGGTGAGCAGGCGGTGCGGCGCCCCCGCGGCGCTGACCTGCGGCCACAGCGTCCGCGCCAGCCAGTCGCGCGTCTGCAGCCAGGCACGCTGGCGGCGCAGCACCTGGGCCGTGTCGCCCGGGCGGCCCAGCAGCACGGTCCAGGTCGGTGCGCTCAGGCGGGCGGGCAGCGGTTCCAGCTCGGCCAGCGTGAGGCCCACCGACGAGGAGACCGCCGGCAAGGGTCCGCAGTAACGCTGCCGGAACAGCGGTGCGCGGCCGCGGCGCTGCAGCGCCTGGTTGGCCAGGCGGAAGGCCTCGGCCGGGCCCGCCAGGTCCAGCAGCAGCGTGTCCGGCAGCACGACGTAGAGCACGTCGACCGGCTGGTCGTCGCGCGGGGTCAGTGCGGTGGCGGTGGCAGGTTCTCGGTCCATGCGAAGTCCATCTGCCGGGCGGTGCGCTCGGCCAGCGCGCGGCCGGCCAGACGCTCGACCAGGTGCAGGCTCATGTCGATGCCGGCGCTGATGCCGGCCGAGGTGACGATACGCCCGAGGTCGACCCAGCGCAGGCCCAGGGCCGCGTCTTGCACGTTCAGTGCCGGGTGTGCTTGGCGCAGGTCGTCGATGTCTTCCCAGTGCGTGATGACGCGGCTGCCGGCCGGCAGCAGGCCGGCGGCGGCGAGCAGGAAGGCGCCGGTGCAGACCGAGGCGACGAGGCTGCAGCCCGGTGCGGTGCGCGCCAGCCAGGCCAGTGTCTCGGGCTGCTGCAGCTCGGCCGTCACCACGCCGCCGGGCACGATCAGCACATCCAGCGGCGGATGCTGCGCGAAGTCATGGTCGACCTGTGCCTGCAGGCCGGCACGCGCGCGGCAGGGGCCGGCCCGGCGCGCGATGGTGCTCACCGCGAAGGGGGGTGGTGCTTCCGGGGCCGCCCGCAGCGCCATGCGCGCGGCGGTGGTGAACACCTCGTAGGGCCCGGCGAAGTCGAGCACCTCGACCTCGGGGAACATCAGCAAGCCGACCTGCAGCGTGCGTCCGGGGGCCGTGCTCATGCGGCGCGCTCCAGTGCCTGCGGCACCGTGCACAGCGTGACGAAGCGGCCGGTCAGCACCGTCTCGGTCCGTTCGCGGATGGCCGCGGCGCTCAGGGTCTCGCCGCTTGGCGTGCTCATCGCGAAGGTCAGCATCGCGTCGGGCACGAAGTCCACCGTCCAGCCCAGGTCGCTGGCATGGCGGGCGGTGGTCTCACAGCATTGCTCGGTGCGGATGCCGGCGATGATCAGGCGCTGCACGCCTTGCTGCAGCAGCCACACGTCCAGCCCGGTGCCCACCAGCGCGCTGTGGCGGTGCTTCTCGAACGAGGCCGCGGCGTCGTAGGGCGTGATGCCGTCGAGCGGGCGCACCAGACCGCTTTCGCGGGCGAAGGCATTGGCCGGCTCGCGCGGGCCCTGGGTGTGGAAGATCTGCACGATCGGAATGCCGCGCTCGGCACAGCCGGCAAGCAGCGCGTTGGTGTGCTGCAGGTAGGCCGGCACGTCGGCGTCCGACCAGAACGGGCGGGCGGTGAACGATTGTTGGGCGTCGATCAGCAACAGGGCGGTCTTCATGGTTCAACTCCAGGCATCAAGGTGGTGCCATCGTGCCGCACACTGACAGCGTTCGGACGGCCTGCAACGGAAGCGCAGCGGACAGTTTCGGACATCTGGCGCCGATGCACCTCCGGTGCCCGCCGGGGCGCACCATTCCTAGGCAGCGAAATGGTGGGTGATTCGGCCGCTGATCGGACGTTTGTCCGGTCCGGTGCCGGCGCACAGTGCGGCCATCCCAACCCGTCGGCCAGCCCGCCCAAGCGGACGCCAGGCCGAGCCTCACCATCAGGAGTTCATGATGAGCCTCTCCAGCCTCCAGTCCGTCAACGGCCCCATCCGCGTGCCCGGCCCGCTGATCGAGAACGGCCAGGCCCGCAACGCGCACGACCTGACCAAGGCCATCCGCACCGGCGACCTCGACGGCGCCAAGCAGGCCTACAAGAACATCGTCAAGGACGCGCCCGAGGGCGCGACCTGGCCCAAGGACAGCGCGTTCGCCGAACTCGGCAAGGCCCTCGCCAAGGGCGACATCGCCGGCGCCAAGACCATCCTGGTCGACGCGGTGAAGGCCGCGCGCGGCGTCACGACACAGCCGGCGCCGGCGGCCGAGACGCAGGGCGGCGACGCCGCGACGACGGCTGCCGGTGGCAGCGTCGGCACCAACCTGAACCTCGTCGCCTGAGGGCGATGCGTCCTACGCGCGCAGGCCGCTGACGGCCTGCCGCGCCGCCTCGAGCCCCTGCTCGAGGACCTGCCGCTTCCACTGCGGCGTGTCGGTGTAGAACGCATCGCGCATGCGGCGCTTGATCGCAGCGGCCTGCGGCGCGCCGATCTCGGGATGGTTCTCCAGCCACTGGTCTGCACGCAGCGCGTCCAGCACCTCGGTGATCGGCACCGTGCCGTATTCGAGCGCGATGCCGGTGTACTCGGCCTGCGGGCATTCCTCGTAGGCGGCCATCCACATCATGCCGACCAGCCGGGCGGAGGTGGAACTGCCGTCGTAGATCGAGGTGATGTTCGGTCCCCACCAGGCCTTGGCCCGCGCCAGCGCCTGCGCATCGTCGCGGCAGGCGAAGATGCGCTCGCCCAGGCCGCTGGGTCCGAGGCCGGTGTGGAAGTCGATCCAGCCCAGGCGCGCGCAATGGCGGCCCTGGTCCTGCAGCACATGGCGCAGGGTCTGCTGGCTCCAGGTGGGGTTGTGGCCGCCGTAGAACAGCCCTTCCGGGTGCGCATACTGGCCGCTGGAAATGGCCGCCTGCCAGGCCGGCAGGCCGCGTTCGGCGATGTAGCGGGCCACTGCCTGCTGGATCTCTTCGCTCGGCGGCCAGGTCGGTGGCACCAGCAGGTGCGCGATCTCGTCGTAGCCGGTGTTGTGCGGCAGCGGTGCCGAGAAGTCGTGGAAGTTGCGGTTCAGGTCGACGTTCTCGTGCGTCGTGCGCCGCCACCACGAGAAGCCGTAGGGGTTCAGCCCATGGATGTGCAGCACCGCCACGCCGGCGGCCTGTGCCTGGGCCCGGAATTCGGCATCGCGCAGCAGCGCGATCTGCACGCCCGAGCCGCAGTAGCCTTCGACGCCGTGGCAGGCGCTGCTGAGGATCAGCACGCCCTTCGCATCGGCCGGGCCGTCGCGCACGATGTCCATCGCGAGCTGCTCGCCGTCGCGGCCCAGCATCGGGTGCACGTGGCTCTCGACATCGAGCCGCGCGCCTTCGGCTGCCGCGATGAACTTGGCCCGTGCCTCGGCGTAGCTTTGCGAGAACAGGGCTTCGACGTCGCTCCCGCTCATCGCGTCGCCCCCAGCCAGGCTTCGGCAATGCGCACCCACGCGGTGGCGCCGAGCGGGATCAGGTCGTCGTTGAAGTCGTAGCTCGGGTTGTGCAGCATGCAGGGCCCGAGGCCGTGGCCGCCGATGCGGTGCGCGCCGTCGCCGTTGCCGATCATGAAGTAGCAGCCGGGCTTTTCCAGCAGGTAGTAGCTGAAGTCTTCGGCGCCCATCGTTGGCTCGAACTCGATCACGTTCTCGGCGCCCACCACTTCGCTGAGCACCTTGCGGGCGAATTCGGTCTCGGCGACGTGGTTGATGGTCGGCGGGTAGTTGCGCTTGAACTTGAACTCGCACTCGCATTCGAAGGCCTGCGCGGTGGCCTCGGCGATCTGCTGCATGCGGCGCTCGATCAGGTCCAGCACCTCGGTGGTGAAGGTGCGCACGGTGCCCTCGAGCACGCAGCTCTCGGGGATCACGTTGGTGGCTTCGCCGGTGTGGATCATCGTCACCGAGATCACGCCGGTGTCGATCGGCCGCTTGTTGCGGGTGATGATGGTCTGGAAGGCCTGCACCATCTGGCAGGCCGCGGGCACCGGGTCGATGCCCAGATGCGGCATCGCGCCATGCGCGCCCTTGCCGCGCAGCGTGATCTTGAACTCGTTGCTGGACGCGTAGCAGGGCCCGCTCTTCAGCGTGAACTGGCCGACCTTCAGGCCCGGCCAGTTGTGCGCGCCGAACACCGCTTCCATCGGGAACAGGTTGAACAGCCCGTCCTTGATCATCTCGCGCGCGCCGCCGCCGCCTTCCTCGGCCGGCTGGAAGATCAGGTACACGGTGCCGTCGAAGTTGCGGTGCCTGGCCAGGTGCTTGGCCGCGGCCAGCAGCATCGCGGTGTGGCCGTCGTGGCCGCATGCATGCATCTTGCCGGGGTGCTGGCTGGCATGCGCGAAGGTGTTGCGCTCGGTCATCGGCAGCGCGTCGATGTCGGCGCGCAGGCCCACCGCGCGATCACTCGTGCCGTTCTTGATGATGCCGACCACGCCGGTGGTGCCCAGCCCGCGGTGCACCGGAATGCCCCAGTCGGTGAGGGCCTGGGCGATCACGTCCGAGGTGCGCTTTTCCTCGAAGCACAGCTCGGGGTGGGCGTGGATGTCACGTCGCAGCGCAGTGATGGACGCCGCGTCGGCAAGGATGGATTCGATCAGTCGCATGGCGGGGGGCAGGATCGCAGCATGGAGGGTGCGACCCAGTTTACGCCCCGCTGTCTATCCCTAGCGCTTGACGTTGCCATCCTCGGTCAGCATCGTCAGCTCGGCGAACTGGCTGCCGACATGGTCGCGCCCGCTGAAGTTGACGCTGAAGCCGCCGAGGTCATGGCGGCCCAGTCCTTCGAGCGCCGCGACCAGCGCTTCGCGGCTGGGGTTGCGGCCGGCACGCTTCAGGCCTTCGGTGAACACCTTGGCCGCGACATAGCCTTCCATGCTCGAGTAGTTGGGCTTGGTCTTGCCGCCGCTGCGCTTCACGGCGTCGAGGTACTCGCGCGAGATCGCCGTGGTGGTCGAGAACGGGTAGGGCATCACCTGGCTGATGACGACGCCGCGCCCGTCCTTGCCCAGTTCGTCGGCCAGCGCCTGCGTGCCGACGAAGGACACGTTGTAGAAATTGCCCGCGTAGCCGGCCTTGCGCGCCGCGCGGATGAAGGCCGCGCAGCTCTTGTAGGCGCTGATCTGCACCACCGCATCCGGCGCCTTGGGCACGATGGCCTGCACCGCGGCGGCGACGTCCACCGAGTTGCGCTCGACCGTGCCAATGGCCTGCGGCTGCAGGTTCTGCGCTGCCAGCGCGCGCTGCACGCCGTCCAGCCCGGCCTGGCCGTAGCTGTCGTTCTGGCGGAACACCGCGATCTTCTTCAGCCCCAGCGCGGTGAGCTGGCGCACGATCAGCGCGGTCTCGTCGAAGTACGAGGCCCGCACATGGAACACCGAGCGGCTGAACGGCTCGCGCAGCGCCTGCGCGCCGGTGAAAGGGCCGAAGAACGGCACCTTGTGCTGGTTGACCAGCGGCAGCGCGGCCAGCGAGGTGGGTGTGCCGACATAGCCGAACAGCGCGAACACCTCGTCGCGGATCAGCTGCTCGGTGTTGGCCTTGCAGCGCTCGGGCTCGTAGCCGTCGTCCAGCAGGCGCAGCTCGATGGCCTGGCCATTGACGCCGCCCTGCGCGTTGAGGGCGTCGAAGTACAGCCGCGCGCCGTGGTTCATCTGGATGCCCAGCTGCGCTGCCGCGCCGGTGGTGGCGCAGGACTGGCCGAGCACGATGCGCCGGTCGCTCTGCGCGAAGGCCGGCAGCGCCAGGCCGGTGGACAGGCCGGCCAGCTGCTGCAGGGCTTGGCGGCGGGAGGGGAAAGGTCTCATGGTGTCGAAAGCGGTCACGGTGCACGGCTGATCAGCCCATATCGGCATTGGCAAGCCCGGACATAGCAGATGCCCGGGGAGCCTGTGCAATAGTTCGCCGATGAGCACCCTGGCCGTATCCCGCACCGTGCGCGGCGCCTGCCCGCACGACTGCCCCGACACCTGCGCACTGAAGATCACGGTCGAGCAAGGCCGCGTCGTGCGCGTGCAGGGCGACCCCGAGCATCCGCCGACCCACGGCGCGCTGTGCACCAAGGTCTCGCGCTACCCCGAGCGCACCTACCACGAGGAACGCGTGCTCACGCCGCTGAAGCGCAGCGGCCCGAAGGGCAGCGGCCAGTTCGTGCCGGTGAGCTGGGACGAGGCGCTGGACGACATCGCCGCGCAGCTGAAGGCGGTGGCCGCGCGTGATCCGCAGGCCATCGTGCCCTACAGCTATGCCGGCACCATGGGCCTGCTGCAGGGCGAGGCGATGGCCGGCCGCTTCTTCCACCGGCTCGGCGCCTCGCTGCTCGACCGCACCATCTGCGCGGCCGCGGGCGGCGATGCGCTGGTCGCCACCTACGGCGGCAAGGTCGGCATGCACCTGGAGCACTACGCCGACAGCCGGCTGATCCTGATCTGGGGCAGCAACTCGATCGCCTCGAACCTGCACTTCTGGACCTTTGCGCAGGCGGCCAAGCGCCAGGGCGCGAAGCTGATCTGCATCGACCCGCGGCGCACCGAGACGGCCGACAAGTGCCACCAGCACATCGCGCTGCTGCCGGGCACGGACGGTGCGCTGGCGCTGGGCCTGATGCACGAGCTGATCACCCAGGGCTGGCTCGACGAGGACTACATCGCACGCCATGTCGACGGCTTCGCGGCGCTGCGCGAGCGCGCGCTGCAGTGGCCGCCCGAGCGCGCTGCGCAGGTGTGCGGCATCGAGGCCGATGTCGTGCGCCAGCTGGCGCGCGACTACGCCACCACCGCGCCGGCGGCGATCCGCCTGAACTACGGCATGCAGCGGGTGCACGGCGGCGGCAGCGCCACGCGGCTGATCGCCTTGCTGCCCTGCCTGACCGGGGCGTGGAAGCAGCGCGGCGGCGGGCTGCTGCTGTCGGCCTCGGGCTGGTTCAAGGCCTTCCGCAATCCGCAGCTCGAGCGGCCCGACCTGCTCGGCGAACGCCGGCCGCGCACGCTGAACATGAGCACGATCGGCGACGACCTGCTGCGCGAGGCGTCGCCCGCATTCGGCCCGCGCATCGAGGCGCTGATCGTCTACAACAGCAACCCGGTGGCGGTGGCGCCTGAATCGCGCAAGGTGGTGCAGGGCTTCGCACGCGAAGACCTGTTCACCGTGGTGCTCGAGCACTTCCTCACCGACACCGCCGACCATGCCGACTACGTGCTGCCCGCCACCACGCAGCTCGAGCACCTGGATGTGCACACCGCGTATGGCCACACCTATGCCCTGATGAACCAGCCGGCCGTCGAGCCACTGGGCCAGGCGCGGCCCAACACCGCGATCTTCCGCGCGCTGGCGCAGCGCATGGGCTTCCACGAGCCCTGCTTCCGCGACAGCGACGAGCAGCTGGCCGAGCAGGCCTTCGTCGGCCTGGACATGGCGGCGCTGCGCGCACAGGGCTGGGTCAAGCTGCCGATTGCCGAGCAGCCGTTTGCCGACGGCGGCTTCCCCACCGCGGATGGCAAGGTGCGCATCGACGCGCCGGGCTACGGCGTGCCGGACTACGTGGCGCCGTACGAGTCCGTGCAGTCGGCGCCGGCGCTGGCGCGGCGCTATCCGCTGGCGATGATCTCGCCGCCGGCGCGGCATTTCCTGAACTCCACCTTCGTCAACGTCAAGAGCCTGCGCAGCATCGAGGGCGAGCCGCTGGTCGAGCTGCATCCCGATGACGCCGCCGCGCGCGGCATCGCCGACGGCGCGATGGTCGACGTGTTCAACGACCGCGGCCGCTACCGCTGCCGTGCCGCGCTGAGCGGGCGCGCCCGGCCTGGCGTCGTCAACGGGCTGGGCGTGTGGTGGCGCAAGCTCGGCGCGCAGGGCACCAACGTCAACGAGCTGACCAGCCAGCGTCTCACCGACATCGGCGGCGGCCCGACCTTCTACGACTGCCTGGTCGAGGTGCAGGCGGCATGAAGCGGTGGCGCGCCGGCGCCCTGGTGCTGGCGCTGGCTGCGGCAGCAGGCAGCCTGGTGGGCTGCTCGACGTTGGGCTACTACGCCCAGTCGGTTGGCGGTCACCTCGAGGTGATGCGGCGCGCCCGGCCGGTCGACGACTGGCTGGCCGATGGCAGCACGCCTGCCGCGCTGCGCGAGCGGCTGCAGCTGTCGCAGCAGATGCGCGACTTCGCGGTGCGCGAACTGAAGCTGCCCGACAACCGCAGCTACCGCCGCTATGCCGACCTGGGCCGCGACGCGGTGGTGTGGAACGTGGTGGCCGCACCCGAGCTGGCACTGACGCTGAAGACCTGGTGCTACCCGTTGATGGGTTGCGTGGGCTACCGCGGCTATTTCGACCGGGCCGAGGCCGACACGCTGGCCGGCACGCTGAAGGCCGAGGGCCTGGACGTCAATGTCTATGGCGTGCCGGCCTATTCGACGCTGGGCTGGACCAACTGGCTCGGTGGCGATCCACTGCTCAACACCTTCATCCGCTGGAGCGAGGGCGAACTGGCGCGGCTGATCTTCCACGAGCTCGCGCACCAGGTGGCCTATGCCGCGGACGACACCACCTTCAATGAATCCTTCGCCACCGCGGTCGAGCGCATCGGCGGCGCCCGATGGCGCGAGCACCGAGGCGCCAGCGATGCCGAGGATGCCGCCTTCGAGCAACGCCGCCGCGACTTCCGCGCGCTGAGCCTGCGCACCCGCGCCAGGCTGCAGGCGCTGTACGCCAGCGCGGCGGATGAAGCCGACAAGCGCCGCGGCAAGGCCGAGATCCTGGCGGCGATGCGCGACGAGCTGGCGCGCCTGAAGGCCGGGCCCTGGCAGGGGTACGCCGGCTACGACGCCTGGGCCGCGAAGGCCAACAACGCCACCTTCGGCGTGCAGGCCGCCTACGACGAACTGGTGCCCGACTTCGAGCGCCTGTTCGAACGCCAGGGCCGCGATTTCACGCGCTTCTACGCCGAGGCCAGGCGCTTGGCCGCCTTGCCCAAGGCCGAGCGGCGCGCCACACTGCAGGCTCGCCCTTGAGCGGCTGGCCGATCGACGACACGAGGAACGCACCCATGCCCGACATCCACATCCATCGCGAGCACCAACTCGGCTTGGCCAAGGCGCGCGAGGTGGCCTGGCAATGGGCCGAGGAGGTGGAAGCGAAGTTCGACATGGCCTGCACCGTGCTCGAAGGCGAGACCAGCGATACCGTGGAGTTCACCCGCAGCGGCGTCAAGGGCACGCTGATCGTCGCCCCCGACCATTTCGAGCTCGACGCCAAGCTTGGCTTCCTGCTGGGCGCGTTCGCCAAGACCATCGAGGCCGAGATCGAGAAGAACCTCGACGGCCTGCTGGGCAAGGCGGCCGCCGCGGGCAAGGCCGCGGCGAAAAAGAAGAAGTAGCGCGGCCGCTTACTTCAGGGATTCGACGAGGTCGATGTAGTCCTGCATCGCTTCGTCGGCGCTCTTGCCCTTCAGTTCGTTCCAGGCATCCCACTTGGCGCGGCCGACCATGTCGGTGAAGCCGGGGCGCTTGCCTTCCACGTCGCCCGCGGTGGCCTGCTTGTACAGCGAGTAGATCTTCAGCAAGGTCATGTTGTCGGGTTTCTCCGGCAGGTTCTTGCTGTCGGCAACGGCTTGCTCGAACGTGGCTTTGAGATCGGCCATGGTGGGATCCTCTGCGTGAAAATCGGTCTTGACGGGCGCGATGTTACCCAGCATCGTGCCCGCCAACCTAGAGAAGCCAGCCGAGGAGACGAGCCCCATGACCACCCCTGCCGCCAGCCGCATGTCGCGTGTCGATACCGCCTGGCTGCGCATGGACAACGACGTCAACCTGATGATGATCGTCGGCGTCTGGCTGCTGACACCCGCGATCACGCTCGAGGCGCTGCGCGAGCGGGTGAGCGACAAACTGCTGAAGTACGAGCGCTTCAAGCACAAGGCGGTGCTCGACACGATGGGCGCGAGCTGGGTCGAGGACGAGGACTTCGACATCACGCATCACGTGGTGGCCGAGACGCTGCACCGCGAGCCCGGCGAAAGCGAGCGCCATGCCCTGCAGCGCCGCTGCGGCGAACTCGCCACCACGCCGCTGGCGCCGGCGCATCCGCTGTGGCAGTTCCACCTGATCGAGGACTACGAGGGCGGCAGCGCATTGATCGCCCGCGTGCACCACTGCATCGCCGACGGCATCGCGCTGATCTCGGTGATGCTGTCGATCACCGATGGCGGCGCCGATCCGCCGCAGCGCCGTCGCCGCGAGCGCGACGAAGAGCATGAAGGCGACTGGCTGTCCGACGCGGTGCTCAAGCCGCTGACCGACCTCACCGTCAAGGCCATCGGCCTGGGGCCGGTGGGCATGAGCAAGTCGCTGGACATGCTGTCGAACCCGCAGCAGCCGCTGCTCAGTTCGCTCGACATGGCGCGCTCGGGCTACCAGGTCATCAACGATGCCGCGGCCATCGCGCTGATGTCCGACGACTCGCCGACGCAGCTCAAGGGCCAGCCCGACGGGCGCAAGGTCGTCGCCTGGAACGAGCCGATGCCGCTGGAGCGCGTCAAGACCATCGGCAAGGCGCTGGGCTGCTCGATCAACGACGTGCTGCTGTCCTGCGTGGCCGGCGCCATCGGCCAGTACCTCACCGACCGCGGCGAGGATCCCACCGGCAAGGAGATCCGCGCGATGGTGCCGGTGAACCTGCGGCCGTTGGAGAAGGCCTGGCAGCTGGGCAACCGCTTCGGCCTGGTGCCGCTGGTGCTGCCCATCGGCATCAGCAATCCGGTCGAGCGGGTGTTCGCGGTGCGTGCGCGCATGGCCGAGCTGAAAGGAAGTTATCAGCCGCTGCTGGCCTTCGCGGTGCTGTCGATGACGGGCCTGTTCGTCAAGTCGGTTCAGGACCTGGTCCTGAACCTGTTCGCGAAGAAGGCCACCGCGGTGATGACCAACGTGCCCGGCCCGGCCAAGCCGCTGAAGTTCGCCGGATCCACGCTGCGGCAGACGATGTTCTGGGTGCCGGCCTCAGGCAACATCGGCATGGGCGTCAGCATCCTCAGCTATGGCGGCGGCGTGCAGTTCGGGCTGATCACCGACCACGCGCTGTGCCCCGAGCCGCAGCAGATCATCGACCGCTTCGAGCCCGAGTTCGAGAAGCTGCTGTGGCTGACGATGATGCTGCCGTGGGCGGCCTGAAGAGCCCTCAGAGGGTCTCGTCCCCGCCAGGGGTTTCAGGCTGGGGCGCCAGCGTCGGCTGCAGGTTGCCGTTGTGCTCGCCGTCATGTTCGCCACCGTGGCCGTTGCGCGGCCCGAGGTGCTCGTCGTCCGGCGGTAAGTCGTGCGAGCGCGTGCGCATGCCGCCGCGCAGGTAGCGGTTGTAGTGGTTCACGCGCGGCAGGAAGCGCGCGAGTTCGCTCAGCGCCATCTGGTACACGTCGCGCTTGAACTCGATCACCAGTTCCAGCGGCACCCAGTAGTCGTTCCAGCGCCAGGCGTCGAACTCCGGATGGTCGGTCGCGCGCAGGTCGAGGTCGCAGTCGCGGCCGACCAGGCGCAACAGGTACCAGATCTGCTTCTGCCCCTTGTAGTGGCCGCGGGCGTCCTTGCGGATGAAGTGCTCGGGCACTTCATAGCGCAGCCAGTCGCGGGTGCGCGCGAGGATCCTCACGTGCTCGGGACGCAGCCCCACTTCCTCGTGCAACTCGCGGAACATCGCCTGCTCTGGCGACTCGCCGTACTTGATGCCACCCTGCGGGAACTGCCACGAGTGGGTTCGCAGCCGTTTGCCCCAGAAAACCTGGTTGCGCGAGTTGAGCAGGATGATGCCGACGTTGGGCCTGAAGCCTTCACGGTCGAGCATAATCGACCCCAAAATTTCTGAACTGAAATAATTATTGCACCGGCAGCGTGCGCGAGGCGAACCCTCGCTTACCCGCATGCACCCGCGCCCCGTGCAACGCAGTGCCCTCGAGCACTCTCAATCCATGAAAGCCTCCCAGTTCTTCATCGCCACCTTGAAGGAAGCTCCCGCGGATGCGGAAGTGATCAGCCATCAGCTGATGATGCGTGCCGGCATGATCAAGCGCCTGGGCGCCGGCATCTACAACTACATGCCGATGGGTCTGCGCGTGATTCGCAAGATCGAGGCCATCATCCGCGAGGAGATGAACCGCGCCGGCGCGGTGGAGCTGCTGATGCCGGTGGTGCAGCCGGCCGAGCTGTGGCAGGAGAGCGGCCGCTTCCAGGCCTACGGGCCGGAGCTGCTGCGCGTGAAGGACCGGCATGAGCGCGACTTCGTGATCCAGCCCACCAGCGAAGAGGTGGTGACCGACATCGCGCGCCAGGAGCTGCGCAGCTACCGCCAGCTGCCGAAAAACTTCTACCACATCCAGACCAAGTTCCGCGACGAGCGTCGGCCCCGCTTCGGCATCATGCGAGGCCGCGAGTTCACGATGAAGGACGCCTATTCCTTCGACCGCGACCAGGCCAGCGCCGCGAAGAGCTACGACATCATGTTCGCGGCCTACAAGCGCATCTTCGATCGCTTCGGCCTGCAGTACCGCGCGGTGGCGGCCGACACCGGCGCGATCGGCGGCGACCGTTCGCACGAGTTCCAGGTGATCGCCGACACCGGCGAGGACGCCATCGTCTACTGCCCGACCAGCGACTACGCGGCGAACGTCGAGCTGGCCGAAGGCCTGTCGCCCGGCGCGCGGCCCGCACCCGCCGAAGCGATGGTCAAGACGCCGACGCCCGGCAAGAGCACCTGCGCCGATGTGGCGGCGCTGCTGGGCCTGCCGCTGCAGCGCACGGTGAAGTCGCTGGTGCTGGCCACCGACGAGAAGAACGAGGCCGGCGACATCGTCAAGTCCAGCGTGTGGCTGCTGCTGGTGCGTGGCGACCACGAGCTCAACGAAGTGAAGGCCGGCAAGGTCGAGGGCCTGAAGAACGGCTGGCGCTTCGCGACCGTGGCCGAGATCGAGGACCACTTTGGCTGCAAGCCGGGCTACCTGGGCCCCATCGGAACGAAGAAGCCGGTGAAAGTGGTGGCCGACCGCACGGTGGCGGCCATGGCCGACTTCATCTGCGGCGCCAACGAGGCCGACTTCCACATCACCGGCGTCAACTGGGGCCGCGACCTGCCCGAGCCCGACCTGGTGGCCGACATCCGCAACGTGCTGGCCGGCGACCCCTCGCCGGACGGCAAGGGCGTGCTGGCCATCCAGCGCGGCATCGAGGTCGGCCATGTGTTCTACCTCGGCACCAAGTATTCGAAGGCGATGAACGCCACCTACCTGGACGAGACCGGCAAGCCGCAGCTGATGGAGATGGGCTGCTACGGCATCGGCGTCACCCGCATCCTGGGCGCGGCGATCGAGCAGAACCACGACGAGCGCGGCATCATCTGGCCGGCCTCGATCGCGCCTTTCGAGGCGGTGATCTGCCCGATCGGCTATGACCGCAGCGCCGAGGTCAAGGCGGCTGCCGACCATCTGCACGACCGGCTGCTAGGCCTGGGTATCGACGTGATGCTCGACGACCGCGGCGAGCGGCCCGGCGCGATGTTCGCCGACTGGGAACTGGTGGGCGTGCCGCAGCGCGTGGTGATCTCCGACCGCGGCCTGAAGGCCGGCACGGTGGAGCTGCAGGGCCGGCGCGAAGCGCAGGCCAGCGTGGTGGCGCTGACCGAAGCGGCCGCCTTGCTGAAGGGCCGCCTGTCGGCATGAGCTGGCCGCTGCGCCGCCGCTCGCTGCTGCTTGCGGCGGCAGCGGCTGGCGCTGGAGGCCTGCCCCAGGCCGCACAGGCCGGGGCGCAACGCGAGGAGCCGCTGGCCGATGCCGTGCGCACGGCCCTGTCGGCCGCGATCGCCAGCGACGCGCCGCCACGGCCGAGCTTTCCGAGCAGCGACGCGCGGGTGGCCTACCTGCGCTGGCTGGGTGCCACCAGCGAAAAGCTCAAGCGCCGCAAGAGCGAGCTGCATACCCGCGTCGAGTTCCTCGAGACGCTGTGGTACGAGGCCAAGCGCGCGGCGCTCGAGCCGGCGCTGGTGCTCGGGCTGATCCAGGTCGAGAGCGGTTTTCGCAAGTACGCGATCAGCTCGGCCGGCGCGCGCGGCTACATGCAGGTGATGCCGTTCTGGGTCAAGCTGATCGGCGATGGCGATGCGGCCAAGCTGTTCCACATGCAGACCAACCTGCGCTTCGGCTGCGTGATCCTGCGGCACTACCTGGAGATGGAGAAGGGCAACCTCTCGCTCGCGCTGGGGCGCTACAACGGCAGCCGCGGCCGCGACGAGTACCCGAATGCGGTGCTGGCGGCGCGCCGCCTGTGGCTAGCGTAGGCCGGCCCAGGCCTTGGGCTGAGCCTGCTGCGCGCCGAGCAGCTGCAGCGCGCGCTCGACGGTGTCGTCGACGAGCTCGGCGATCGATTGCGGCCGGTGGTAGAACGCCGGCAACGGCGGAAACACGATGCCGCCCATCTCGGTGACAGCGGTCATGTTGCGCAGGTGGGCCAGGTTCAGTGGTGTCTCGCGCACCATCAGCAGCAGCGGACGGCGCTCCTTCAGCGTGACGTCGGCGGCGCGCGTCAGCAGGTTGTCCGACAGCCCGTGGGCGATGGCGGCCAGCGTCTTCATCGAGCAGGGCGCGACGGCCATCGCCGCGGTGGCGAAACTGCCGCTGGCGACGCACGCACCGACGTCCGCGGGGGCGTAGGCCCGATCGGCCAGCGCATCAAGTGCAGCGCGGTCGAGGCCGAGCTCGTGGTGCGCGTTCAGCACGCCCGCGGGCGTGACCACGAGATGGGTTTCCAGGCCCAGGGCCCGTGCCCTCTGCAGCAGGCGCACGCCATAGACGGCACCGGTGGCACCGGTGATGCCGACGACGAGCCGCGCGGTCACGATGGCCGTGTCAGGCCGCGAGCATCTGCTGCAATTCGCCCGACTGGTACATCTCCATCATGATGTCCGAGCCGCCGACAAACTCGCCGTTGACGTACAGCTGCGGAATCGTCGGCCAGTTGGCGTATTCCTTGATGCCCTGGCGGATGGCCTCATCCTCGAGCACGTTGACGGTGGTGAGCTCGCTCACGCCGCAGGCCTTGAGCACCTGGATCGCGCGGCCGGAGAAGCCGCACATCGGGAACTGGCTCGTGCCCTTCATGAACAGCACGACTTTGCCGCCCTTGACGATGTCGTCGATGCGCTTTTGAACGTCACTCATGGTGGGAAGATGGCGATTGAAGACCAGGGCAGCTTTATACGGCAAAGCGGCCGTACGGGCCGCTGCGCGCGGTCAAGCCCGTGCGGGCAGGCGGCGAATCAGAAGGTGTAGTGCATGCCGAAGCGGATCATCGGCTGCAGGCGCAACTCGCGCAAGGCGTCGTTGAGGTCGACGCCGCCATTGAAGACCTTGCCCAGCCGCGTGGCCGCCCCCGGGTTCTGCGCCGCCAGGCCGATGTCGGCACTGAAACCCCAGTCGCCGCGCAGCCCGCCACCGGTGTAGCCGATGCCAAGGTACGGCCAGTTTCCGCGCGGGTCGCCGCCCGGCAGGCGCTGGTTCAGCAGCAGGCCGCCGGTCAGCCGCAGGCCGCCGGCCTTGCCGAACTGCAGCGCATCGAGCCGGTAGTCGCCGAGCAGCCGGGTTGTCTGCAGGATGTTCATCGGGCCCAGTGGCACGCCGCCCAGGCCGAAGCTGGGCAGAGCATCGACCTCGATGCGCGCCTGCCAGCGCGGGCCGAATGCATCCGGAGCCGCCACCAGGCCATTGCCACCGCCGAAGGCCGGTGCGGCCACGGTGGCCAATGCCAGCACAAGGGTCAAACGCATGGTCATCTCCTCGGTAACGGCGGTGGACAGTGCTGATCATCCTACGCTCGCCGGCCGGTGTCTGGATCACCAACAGCGCTCAGGATTCAGCGTATTTCGTGGGTTCGCCTACCCCTGTTGCCGCCTTCCGCCGCTGCAGCGCATGCGGCCGGCCAGGTCCTGCCGCGACTGCACCTCGGCGAAGCCCGCGCCGCGCAGCAATGCACGCACGGCATCGGCCTGGTCCCAGCCGTGCTCGAGCAGCAACCAGCCGCCGGGCCGCAGGGCCTGCGGCGCACCGGCCACGATCGCGCGGATCGCGTCAAGGCCATCGCCGCCGGGCGTCAGGGCCAGGTGCGGCTCGTGGCGCAGGGCGGGCAGGTGGGGGTCGTCGCCGGCGATGTAGGGCGGGTTCGAGAGCACCAGGTCAAACTGCCGGCCGGGCACGGCCTGCCACCAGCTGCCGGCGGCGGTGTCGATCGCGAGTCCGAGCCGCGCGCCATTGCTGCGGGCCACCGCCAGCGCGGCTTCGCTGACGTCGGTGGCGGTGACGCGGGCGGCACGCCACGCGTTGGCCACCGCCAGCGCGATCGCGCCGCTGCCGGTGCCGAGGTCGAGCACTTCGGGCGTTGGCAGCGCGGCCTGGCCCAGGCAGTCGAGCGCCCAGGCCACCAGTGTTTCGGTGTCCGGCCGCGGCACCAGCACGGCCGGCGAGACCTGCAGCATCAGGCCGTGGAAGGGCTGCTCGCCGAGCAGGTAGGCCAGCGGGACATCGTCCGCCAGCTGCCGGCACTCGGCTTCGAAGCGCGGGGCCAGGTCGATCGGCAAGGCCTGGTCGTCATGGGCCAGCAGCCAGCTGCGCGGGCGCTGCAGCCGGTGCGCCAGCAACTGCTGCGCGTCGCCGCGTTCGGCGCCCAGGCGCGCGGCCAGCGCCAGCGCGCCGGCGATCGTCAAGGTCACTGCACGCCTTCCAGCGCGGCCAGCTGGGCCTGCACCTGCGCCGCCTTCAGCGCGGTGATCACGTCGCCGAGTTCGCCGTCCATGATGGCGCCGAGCTTGTACAGCGTCAGGTTGATGCGGTGGTCGGTCAGCCGGCCCTGCGGAAAGTTGTAGGTGCGGATGCGGTCCGAGCGATCGCCGGTGCCCACCAGGCTCTTGCGCGTGGCGGCTTCCTTGGCCTCGCGTTCGCCGCGCTCCTTGTCGCGAAAGCGGGCCAGCAGCACCGCCATCGCCTTGGCCTTGTTGCGGTGCTGCGAGCGGTCGTCCTGACATTCGGCCACGATGCCGGTGGGCAGGTGGGTGATGCGGATCGCCGAGTCGGTCTTGTTGATGTGCTGGCCGCCGGCGCCGCTGGCGCGGAAGGTGTCGATGCGCAGCTCGCTGGGGTTCAGCGTCACCTCGGCCTGCTCGTCGGGCTCGGGCATCACGGCGACGGTGCAGGCGCTGGTGTGGATGCGGCCTTGCGACTCGGTCTCGGGCACACGCTGCACGCGATGGCCGCCGGATTCGAACTTCAGCTCGCCATAGGCACCGGCGCCCTCGACGCGTAGCACCAGCTCCTTGTAGCCGCCGAGGTCCGACGCGCTCTCGCTCATCACCTCGGTGCGCCAGCCCTGGCGTTCGCAGAAGCGCAGGTACATGCGCGCCAGGTCGGCGGCGAACAGCGCCGACTCTTCGCCCCCGGTGCCGGCGCGGATCTCGAGGAAGGCCGAGCGGCCGTCGTCGGGGTCGCGGGGCAGCAGCGCGGTCTGCAGCTCGGCGTGCAGGCGTTCGATGTCGGCCTGCGCACCGGCGATTTCCTCCTGCGCCATCTCGGCCATTTCAGGGTCGGCCAGCAGTTCGCGCGCGGCGGCGAGATCGGCTTCGCGTTGTTCGTGGGCGCGGAAGCGCTGCACCACCGCGGCAGCCTCGGCCTGTTCGCGGGCGACGCTGCGATAACGCTGAATGTCCGTGGCCAGTGCGGGGTCGGCGAGATGGGCATCGAGCTCGGCCAGGCGCATCTCGAGGCGTTGCAGTTGGTGGCGCAGGGCGTCTTTCATCGGCACGGGGAGTGGGAAGGTCGCGGCGCGGGCGGCCGGGCGCATGCGGCCGAGGGCCACCGCGCGCCGGCCGGCACGCCGCTAGCGGTGGTTGTTGCCCGGGTTGCGCGGCGCCTGGCGCAGGAAGAGCCGCGAGATGGTCTCGGCGGTCTGGGCGCGCTGCTCGCCGTCGGCGCTGCCGTGAAGCTCGGCGAGCGCGCCGTGCAGCAGCTTCTGCGTCAGCCCGCGCGACAGGGCTTCGAGCACGCTGTCGATGTCCGCGCCCTTGGCCAGCAGCTTGCGCGCGCGGTGGATCTCGGCGCCGCGCCACTGGTCGGCCTGGGCATTGAGCGCCTGGATCAGCGGCACGCTGGCGCGCTGGTCCAGCCAGTGGCTGAAGCTCTGCACGCCGGCGTCGATGATGGCCTCGGCCTGGGCCACCGCGGCCTGGCGCTTCTCGCCGGCCGATTGCACCAGGGCCGACAGGTCGTCGACGGTGTAGAGGTAGACGTCCGACAACGAGGCGACCTCGGGCTCGATGTCGCGCGGCACGGCCAGGTCGACCATGAACATCGGCCGGCGGCGCCGTGCCTTCAGCGCGCTTTTCACCGCGCCCAGGCCGATGATCGGCAGCGTGCTGGCGGTGCAGGAGATGACGGCGTCGAACTCATGCAGGCGCTGCGGCAGGTCGGCCAGGCGCAGCGCCTGTGCGCCGAAGCGGCCGGCCAGCTTCTCGCCGCGTTCGAGCGTGCGATTCGCGATCGCCATGGTCTTCGGCGCGCGCGCCGAGAAATGCGTGGCCACCAATTCGATCATCTCGCCGGCACCGACGAACAGCACCTGGATCTGCGCCAGGTCTTCGAACAGCTGCGAGGCCAGCCGGACTGCGGCGGCGGCCATGCTGATGGAATGCGCACCGATCTCGGTGGAGCTGCGTACGTCCTTGGCCACCGAGAAAGATCGCTGGAACAGCTGGTGCAGCGTGGTGCCCAGCGTGCCGGCAGCGTCCGCTTCGCGCACCGCCTGCTTCATCTGGCCCAGGATCTGCGGCTCGCCCAGCACCATCGAATCCAGGCCCGAGGCGACCCGGAAGGCGTGCCGCGCCGCGTCACGCTGTTCGAGCACGTAGGTGTGCGAGCGCAGCTGCTCGCCGCTGACACCGCCTTGTGCGGCCAGCCAGTCGATGGCCGGGTGAACCAGCTCGCGCGCCGTGCCGGGGGCGGCGGCCACGTAGAGCTCGGTGCGGTTGCAGGTGGACAGCAACGCCGCCTCCGGCAAGGCCCGGAGCAGGCGCTCGCGAAAACCCTTCAGCGCGGGCGACAGCTGCTCGGGCGCGAACGCAAAACGGCCCCGCAGGTCCACCGGCGCGGTCGTGTGGTTCAGGCCGAGGGTGAACACCGACATGGCGCGATTATAGAATTTCGCTCTTTTTTCAGTGACCACCGGATGATGGCGCGCGCTTGATGAAGCTCAAGCCCGATCGATTCGTCGGGTTCCGCCACGCTTCCGTCTCCGCCGATTCGATGGGTGCCCTCGACGCCGTCTGGCATGTGTTGAACCTGATCGCGCCGGCGGTGGGCCTGGGGCTGATCAGTTCCGCGTTGGCCAAGCTGCTGTGGCGCCAGGACTTGCGGGCCGTGCCCTGGCGCCGTCTGGCCGCGTGGGTCAGCTTGGCGGGCTCCGTCGTCATCGTCGGCGGGCTCGTGCTGCTGGGCCACGACGGCCGCATGGCCACCTACGGCGTGATGGTGCTGGCGGCCGCGGCGGTGCTGTGGTGGCAGGGCGTGCGCTGAGCCGGGAGGCTCAGGCTGGCAGGGGTTCCCGCAGCAGAACTTCGGCACGCAGGGAGTGCGGCAGTGCGGCCGTGATGCGCACGTCGATCATCTGACCCACCAGGCGGGACGATTGCGGCCCGCCATCGAAGTTGACGATGCGGTTGCATTCGGTGCGGCCCATCAGCTCGGCCGCGTTCCGGCGGCTCGGGCCTTCGACGAGGATGCGTTGCACGGTGCCAACGCGCGCCGCACTGATGCGCTGCACGTTTTCCTCGAGCAGGGCCTGCAGTTGCTGCAGCCGCTCGAGCTTCACCGCATGCGGCGTGTCGTCGTGCAAATTGGCGGCCGGTGTGCCGGGGCGCGGGCTGAAGATGAAGCTGAAGCAGGCGTCGTAGCCGATGTCGCGCACCAGCTGCAGCGTCTTTTGATGGTCGTCGTCGGTCTCGCCGGGGAAGCCGACGATGAAGTCGGTCGACAGGCTGATGTCGGGTCGGATCTGCCGGAGCCTGCGGATCGTGCTCTTGTACTGCAGCGTGGTGTAGCCGCGCTTCATCGCCATCAGGATGCGGTCCGAACCATGCTGCACCGGCAGGTGCAGGTGGTTCACCAGCTTGGGCAGCCGCGCGTAGACATCGATCAGCCGCTGCGTGAACTCGTTCGGGTGGCTGGTGGTGTAGCGGATGCGCTCGATGCCGGGCAGCTCGTGCACGTACTCGAGCAGCAGCGCGAAGTCGGCGATCTCGCCGCTGCTGCCCATGGCGCCGCGGTAGGCGTTGACGTTCTGGCCGAGCAGCGTCACTTCCTTGACGCCCTGCGCGGCCAGGCCGGCGATCTCGGCCAGCACGTCCTCGAACGGGCGGCTCACTTCGTCGCCGCGGGTGTAGGGCACCACGCAGTACGAGCAGTACTTCGAACAGCCCTCCATGATCGAGACGAAGGCCGAGGCGCCCTCCACCTTGGCCGGCGGCAGATTGTCGAACTTCTCGATCTCCGGGAAGCTGATGTCGACCTGCGGCAGGCCCTGCCGCTGACGCTGCGCGATCAGCTGGGGCAGGCGGTGCAGGGTCTGCGGGCCGAACACCAGGTCGACATAGGGCGCGCGCTCGATGATGGCCGCGCCCTCCTGGCTGGCGACGCAGCCGCCGACGCCGATCAGCACGCCCTTGGCCTTCAGGTGCTTGACGCGGCCAAGGTCGGAGAAGACCTTCTCCTGCGCCTTTTCGCGCACCGAGCAGGTGTTGAACAGGATCAGGTCGGCGGCTTCGGGATCCGTCGTGGGTTCGTAGCCCTCGGCCGCACGCATCACGTCGGCCATCTTGTCGGCGTCGTACTCGTTCATCTGGCAGCCGAAGCTGCGGATGTAGACCTTCTTCGTCATGGCCTGCCCCGCGCGTTCAGGGCTTGGTCCAGGTCTGCGCACCGGCGTCAAAGCGCCATTGCTGCGCCTGTTCCGCCGTGGTGGGCCAGGGCTGTCGCGCCTTCTCGTCGTCAGTGAGGATCCACACGTTGTGCACCAGGCCGAGCGGGTCGAGCGTGTAGTTCACCACCAGCTTCTGGCCGACGAGGCCGCCGGACAGCTGCAGCATGTTGTTCTGTGCGCGGATGCGCGAGCCGGGCGACAGCCGGGCCGGCTGGCCGTTGAGCAGCACTTCCGGCGGCTGCGTGACGACGAGTTCGCCGCGCAGTGCGTTCGACGGGAAGGGGCGGGCGAGCTGGGCCTGGGCGGCCGGGGCGAGCATGATCGCCAAGGCGCCGAGCAGAGCGCTGGAAGCACAGCGGAGCATGGTGTTCATCCAGGGGCTGTGGGAAAACAAAACGGCCCGAGCGTGGAAGGCTCGGGCCGGGGATCTGGTGGCGCTTCAGGGACTCGAACCCCGGACCTGCGGATTATGATTCCGTCGCTCTAACCGACTGAGCTAAAGCGCCTTGAGCCCGCGAGTATAGCGGGTTGTTGCAGGACCCCCGACATCGGCGGCCGTCACCCAGTTCACACCATGTTCAGCTTCTTCAAGAAAAAGGCGCCACCCCCCGAACCCGTGTACAGCATGCCGCCCGCGGCGCCCGCGATCGAGCCGCCAGCGCCGGCGTCGGCGCCCGAGCCCGTGGTGGCGCCGCCGCCGCAGGCTGCGCCGCCGGCCGCGACGCCGGTGCTCACCGAGCTGCCCGCGCCCGTTCCCGTGCCGGTTCCCGCCGCGGCCACTGTCGCACCGGCGGCGGCGCCGGTGCGACAGGGCTGGCTCGACCGCCTGCGCAGCGGCCTGCGCAAGACCGGCGCCAGCATCACGCAGGTCTTCACCGGCACGCGCATCGACGACGCCCTGTACGAGGAACTGGAAGCCGCGCTGCTGATGGCCGACACCGGGGTGAAGGCCACGGAATTCCTGCTGCAGGACCTGAAGCGCCGCGTGAAGGAGCACAAGGCCACCGACCCGCAGCAGGTGAAGGCATTGCTCGCCGACGCCCTGACCGAACTGCTGACGCCGCTGGAGAAGGCCCTGGTGGTCGGCGAGCACCAGCCGACGGTGATGATGGTGGTGGGCGTCAACGGCGCCGGCAAGACCACCAGCATCGGCAAGCTGACGCGCCACCTGGCCGAAGCCGACCAGAGCGTGCTGCTGGCCGCGGCCGACACCTTCCGCGCCGCGGCGCGCGAACAGCTGGGTGTGTGGGCCGATCGCAACCGGGTCGAGATCGTCAGCCAGGAGGGCGCGGACCCGGCCGCCGTCAGCTTCGATGCGGTGAGTGCCGGCAAGGCCCGGGGCCGCGATGTCGTCATCGCCGACACCGCGGGCCGCCTGCCGACGCAGATCCACCTGATGGAAGAGTTGAAGAAGATCCGCCGCGTGATCGCCAAGGCCGATGCCGGCGCGCCGCACGAGGTGCTGCTGGTGGTGGACGGCAACACGGGCCAGAACGCGTTGATGCAGGTGCGCGCCTTCGACGATGCGCTGCAACTCACCGGCCTGATCGTCACCAAGCTCGACGGCACCGCAAAGGGCGGCGTGCTGGCGGCCATCGCGCGCGAGCGTCCGGTGCCGGTCTACTTCATTGGCGTCGGCGAAAAGCTGGAAGACCTGGAAACCTTCAAGGCGCGCGAGTTCGCGCAGGCATTGCTGGCCTGACGCGCGCGCAGCCCTGCGCTGCTGCGCTCAGCGTGCAATCACCGGCACCGGCTCGAAGTCGTCGAACATCGCCGAGGGCACGGGCTCCATCGCCGCGTCCTCATGTTCGGCATCGCCCTCGGCCAGGATCTCGGCCACCGGGATCAGCGGCATGGGCCGCGACGGCGAGGCCTCGGCCTGGCGTGCGGCGGTCGGCCTGGCGGCAGCGGTCAGGATGGGCAGCAGCTGGTTGCGCACCATCGCCAGATCGGGCAGCGACTCCTCCTGCCACGAGAGCACCTTGACGCCGGCCTTGCGCAGCAACGAGGTCATGCGTTCGTGGCGGCGACGGCTGTTCTCGCTCAGGCGCATCGGCCGCACGTCGACGACCGCCAGCACGCGCGAGCCGCTGTCGCACAGCAGCAGGTCGGCCGACAGGCCGCTGACACGCTGCAGCCAGTCGGATTGCCGCGTCGGCACGCTGAGGAAACGGCTCAGCGGCACCTGGGCCAGCACCAGATAGCCGGGCACGGCCTGGCGCAGCAGCGTGTGGGCCTGACGTTCGGCCACGGTCAGCACCCTGACCGGCGTGGGCGTGAGGGCCTGCGTCGTGTCCGGGTTGTCGCGGCGTTGCGCGCGTGCCGGCGGTGGCCGGCGGCGGCGCGCGGCGAACAGTGACAGGATCAGCACCAGCGCGGTGGCCAGTGCCAGGGCGGCGGAAGCATCGACGGGCATCATGGTTCGATGATCGGCCGCCGACACCGTCAACTGAAGTGCGGACTGCTCACCGCCTGGTGAGGTGGCTGCGACAAATGTGTCGGAATGCGTCACCGCGGTGGGCGACGGCGGGGCTCAGCGCATCAGTCCCTTCATGCCGCCCATGCGCTTCATCATCTTCATCAGGCCGCCGCCCTTCATCTTCTTCATCATCCCCTGCATCTGCTCGAACTGGTTCAGCAGGCGGTTGACTTCCTGGATCTGCACGCCGGCCCCGGCGGCAATGCGGCGCTTGCGGCTGGCCTTGCTCTTGCCGTCCATCAGCAGGCTGGGCTGGCGCCGTTCCTTGGCCGTCATCGCGCGCAGGATGCCCTCCATCCGGCGCACATCGCGTTCGGCCTTGTCCATGTCGACGTTGCCGGCCTTGGCCGTGAGCTGGCTGGGCAGCTTGTCCATCAAGCCCGACAGGCCACCCACCTTCTTCATCTGCCCGATCTGGCCGAGGAAGTCGTCGAGGTCAAAGGCGTCGCCGGACTTGACCTTCTCGGCCAGCTTCTGCGCCTCGGCAATGTCGACGTTCTGCGTGACCTGCTCGACCAGCGCGACGATGTCGCCCATGCCCAGCACGCGACCGGCATGCCGGTCGGCATCGAAGACCTCGAGGCCGTCGATCTTCTCGGAGACGCCGGCGAACTTGATCGGTGCGCCGGTGATCTGCCGCACCGACAGCGCCGCGCCACCGCGCGAATCACCGTCGAGTTTGGTGAGGACGATGCCGGTGAGCGGCAGGGCCTCCTTGAAGGCCTTCGCGGTGTTCACCGCATCCTGGCCCTGCATGGCGTCGACGACGAACAGGGTCTCCACCGGTTGCAGCGTGGCATGCAGGTCGCGGATCTCGGCCATCAGCGCTTCGTCGATCGCCAGGCGCCCGGCGGTGTCGACCAGCAGCACGTCGAAGTAGTGGCGCCTGGCATGGTCCAGCGCGGCCAGTGCGATGTCGTGCGGCTTCTGATCGCCCGAGGACGGGAACCACTCGGCGCCGGCCTGCCGGGTGACGGTCTTCAACTGCTCGATCGCGGCCGGGCGGTAGACGTCGGCCGACACCGTCAGCACCTTCTTCTTGCGCCGCTCGATCAGGTGCTTGGCGAGCTTGGCCGTCGTGGTGGTCTTGCCCGCGCCCTGCAGGCCCGCCATCAGGATGATCGCGGGTGGCTGGGTCGCCAGGTTCAGGTCGGCGACGCCTTCCCCCATCGTCGCCGCGAGTTCCTTGTGCACGATGCCCACCAGGGCCTGGCCGGGGTTCAGCGAGCCGACGACTTCCTGGCCGAGTGCCTTCTCCTTGACCCGCGCGATGAAGTCGCGCACCACGGGCAGCGCGACGTCCGCCTCGAGCAGGGCCATGCGCACTTCGCGCAGCATGTCCTGCACATTGGATTCGGTGATGCGGGCCTGGCCGCGCATCGTCTTGACGAGGCGCGACAGGCGATCTGAAAGCGTGGAGGCCATCGGCATGGCAGCGGGTGCGGAGCTGCCATCAACCCCGGAGGCTGCGAAAGTACACTGTCCAGATGATTCTATCGTCGGGGTCCAGCAGCACTTTGGGCACCGCGCCGCTGGTGCTGGCGCTGGTGGCCGCGTTGGCCTATGCAATGGCCGCGTTGTCCGGCGACGCGCGCGCACGCTGGGCGACGCCGGCACTGCTGTTGGCGGGCTTGCTGCATGCCGTGCTGCTGGCGTTGGACATCGGCGGCTCCGGTCGCGTGGAGCCGGGGGCGCGCCTGGGCTTCGGGCCGGTGCTGTCGCTGGCGGTGTGGTTGATGATCGCGGTGCATGCCATCGAGAGCCGCTTCGTGCCGCTGCCCGCGGTCAGGCGCGTGCTGGCGGTGGCCGGCGCGGTGGTGGTGCTGCTGGCATGGGCTTTCCCGGGCGAGGTGCGTCCGCTCGAATCGCCATGGGCGCCGCTGCACTGGATGCTCGGCGTCGCGTCCTACGGCCTGTTCGGTGCGGCCGTGCTGCATGCCGCGATGCTCGACGCGGCCGAGCGCCAGATGCGCCTGCGTGCGCTGCCGGCCCCAGCGCCGCTGGGCATGCCCTTGCTGCGGCTGGAGCGGCTGACCTTCCGCTTCGTCGAGGCCGGCTTCGTGGTGCTCACGCTGGCGCTCGTGCTGGGCCTGGTCACCACGACCCATTGGCGCTGGGACCACAAGACCGTGTTCTCGCTGCTGGGGTGGGCGGTGTTTGCCGCGCTGCTGGCCGGCCGGATGTTGCGCGGCTGGCGCGGCAAGCGGGCGACGCGCTGGCTCTACGCCGGCACGGTGCTGCTGCTGCTGGGCTATGCAGGCTCGCGCTTCGTGTTCGAAGTGGTGCTCGGCCGCAGCGCCGGCTGAACGGGATGGCGTGAATGGCGAAGTTTCTGCTGGTGCTGTTCGTCGTGGTCTTCGGCCTGTGGCTGGTGCTCAAGCGCGCGAGCGGCGCCGGGCCCAAGCCGCCGACGGCACCGCGTGCCGCGCCGCCGCAGGCCATGGTCGAGTGCGCCCACTGCGGCCTGCACCTGCCGGCCGCCGATGCGGTGCTCGAAGGCCGCCACGTCTATTGCTGCGACGCGCATCGGTTGCTCGGCCCGAAAGCATGAGCGCTGGCCCGCCGCTGGAACGGCGCCAGGCCGATCGCAGACGCGGCGACCGGCGTGCCGGCGATCGGCGACGTGGGCGGCGCGAGCCCGCCGAGGACTCCTGGTTTGGTGCCCTTGCCGATGCCGGGCAGACCACCTTGCTGCCCGAGCGCGCCGCCCAGGGCGGGTCCGCCGACGCGGATGCGGAGGGCGGTTCGGAGAGTCGCTTCCTCGCCCGCGAGGCGCGCCGCATCGTGTCGGGCGAAGGCACGGCGCTGCAGCGCGTGTTCCGTGCCTACGTGCTGGCGCGCGCCGTGCTCGGTACCGCGCTGGTGCTCACGCCCTGGGTCATGCGCCTGATGGGCGCGCCGCTGTCGGTGCTGACGCTGCTGGCCTGCCTGGGCTATGCCAGCCAGGCCATTTCGCTGTGGCTGCTGGGCGAGCGCCGCGACAGGCCGAGCGCGCCGAGCCGTCGTCTGGTGCGGCGCCAGTGGGTGATGACGATCGGTGTCGATCTGCTCGTGTTCTCGCTGCTGCACCTGGCCGACCCGCGTGCGCAGTTGAACTACGCGGCGCTGCTGGCACTGCCGGTGCTGATGGCTGGCGTGATGACCAAGCGGCTGGCCGCGCTGGCCACGGCGGCGTTCGTCGCGCTGGTGCTGCTGGTGGGGGTGTGGCGCTCGGCGCAGGCCGGCAGCTTCACGGTGGCCTTGCTCTCGCAGGCGGGGCTGGCCGGCATGGGCGCGTTCGTGATCACGCTGCTGTCGGGTGAACTGGCGCAGCGGCTGGCGCGCGAGGAGCGGGCCGCGCGTGGCAGCCTCGAACTGGCGCGGCAGCAGGCGCGGCTGAACCGGCTGGTGCTCGACGAGATGGCCGATGGCGTGCTGGTGGTGGACCGCCGTTGCCGCGTGCGCGCGGCCAATCCGTCCGCGCGCCAGATGCTGGGCCGCGGCCCCGACGATGGCCCGACCTCCTTCGACCTGCACGACGAGCCCGCCTGGGAGGGCCTGCTGGCCGCGGTGGAACAGGCCTATGGCCTGGGCCACTGGCCCGAGGGGCAGCGCGAACTCAAGCTGCCGCAGCCGGCCGGTGCCGCGCGCACGGTGCAGGTCCGCGCGCGCTTCACACGCCGCGGTGGCATCGATGCCGAGAGCACGCCGCCCGAGGAGATCTGCGTGCTCTTCCTCGAAGACGTGCGCAGCGTGCAGGCTCGGGTGCGGCAGGAGAAGCTGGCGGCGATGGGCCGCGTCTCGGCCGGCATTGCGCACGAGATCCGCAACCCGCTGGCGGCCATTGCCCAGGCGAATGCGCTGCTGCTGGAGGACCAGCTGCCGCCGACGCAGCAGAAGCTCGCGCGCATCGTCGAGGACAACGTCGAGCGCCTGAAGCGCATCGTCGACGACGTGATGGCGGTGGCGCCCGGCGGTCCGCTGCAGCAGCAGGTGATCGATGCCAGTGCCGAGGTGGCGCGCATCTGCGCCGAGTGGCTCCGGACCTCGGGGCTCGCGGCTGACGTGGCGGCGCAGCGGCTGGACCTGCAGCGACCGGACGCTGTGCTGCCGGTGCTGTTCGACACCGAGCACCTCCGGCGCGTGCTGGTGAACCTGCTCGACAACGCGCGTCGCCATGGCAGCGAGACGGCCGGTGCGGTGCAGGTGCGACTGGTGCCCGCGTCCCAGGGCAGCGGCGCGGTGCTGACGGTGGCCAGCGATGGCGACGCGATCGCGCCCGACGTCGAGCGCCATCTGTTCGAACCTTTCTTCTCGACGCGCAGCCGCGGCACCGGGCTGGGCCTGTACATTTGTCGCGAACTGTGCGAGAGGCATCGCGCCAGCATCGAATACCGACCGGGGGCCCCGGGCGAGCGCCATCGCAACGTGTTCCGGGTGATGATGCGCGGCGCGCCGGCCGCGGCCTGACCTGCCAGCCACAGAACGACCATGAGCCAGACCGCCACCGCCAGCCTGCTGGTCGTTGATGACGAACCGGATCTGCGCACGCTGTACGAGCTGACCCTGCTGCGCGAGGGCTACGACGTCGAGACCGCGGGCTCGGTCGAGGAGGCCTGGCAGCGCCTGCAGGAACGCGGCTACAGCGCCGTGATCACCGACATGCGCCTGCCCGATGGCAGCGGCCTCGACCTGCTGCGGCGCATCGAGGCCGCCAGCCGCAGCGAGAAGACCATCGTGATCACCGCCTATGGCTCGGCCGAGAACGCGGTCGAAGCCTTGAAGGCCGGCGCCTTCGACTACCTGACCAAGCCGGTGGACCTGCGGCAGTTCCGCGGCGTCGTGGCCTCGGCCCTGGGACGGGCGCCCGGCGCACCGACGGTGCGCCCCGCGAGCCTGCCGTCGACGGCCGCTGCCTCCGGCACAGCACCGATCGCCGCACCGGCGGCGCCCGCTGCAGGCGCGCGCGTGGCGCCACCCGCCCCGTCGGCTGCCACGGCAGCGCCCGAGGCGCCGCGTGCCGTGTCGGGCCACCCGGCGCTGCAGCGCCTGGCCGGCGACTCCGCGGCCATGCAGCAGGTGCGGGCGATGATCGAACGCGTGGCGCGCGGCATGGCGCCGGTGATGGTGCAGGGCGAGTCCGGCACCGGCAAGGAGCTGGTCGCGCGCGCGATCCACGGCGTCAGCGGACGGCCGGCGCAGGCCTTCATTGCGGTGAACTGCGGCGCGATTCCCGAGCAGCTGCTCGAAGCCGAGTTCTTCGGCTATCGCAAGGGCGCCTTCACCGGTGCGACGGAGGATCGCGAGGGCTTCTTCCAGGCCGCCAGCGGCGGCACGCTGTTCCTCGACGAGATCGGCGACCTGCCGCTGACGATGCAGAGCAAGCTGCTGCGCGCGATCCAGGAGCGCTCGGTACGGCCGATCGGCGCCGTGAGCGAGATGCCGGTCAATGTGCGCATCGTCAGCGCCACGCACAAGGACCTGGCCACCGAGGTGCACGAAGGCCGCTTCCGCCAGGACCTGTACTACCGTCTCAACGTGATCCAGTTGCGGATGCCGCCCTTGCGCGAGCGCGTGGACGATCTCGGCGCCATCTGCGAGGCGGTGCTCGAGCGCATCGCGCGGGATGCCGGCGTCAGCGCGCCGCCCAGCCTGTCTGCCGAAGCGGCGAAGCGGCTCGCGGCCTATGCCTTCCCGGGCAACGTGCGCGAGCTGGAAAACCTGCTGCATCGCGCGGTGACGATGGCCAGCGGCGACGTGATCGAGGCCGACGACCTGGGGCTGCCCGACGAAGGCGGCGCGGACAGCGAGTGGGGGGCGCCGGAGGCCCCGGTCGATGCATCGCCTCCCGCGCCGACAGTGGCACCGGCGCAGAGCGCGCCGCCGCTGCCGACCGACCTGGTGGCCTACCTGGACCAGGTCGAGCGCGACATCCTCGTGCGCGTGCTCGAACGTCATCGCTTCAACCGTACGGCCGCAGGCGCGAGTCTCGGCCTGTCCCTGCGACAGATGCGCTACCGAATGGCGCGGCTGGGCATCAGCGGGCCCGAGCATGGGGTCGACTGAAGCGGCCTGGCATCAAGGCTGGTGGTCGGCTGCGCGACGCTGCGAATCGCCCAACCACGGGCCGCGACCCGAGGGCGTGGTCGTTGATCTGATCGTGCTGCATTCGATCAGCCTGCCCCCCGGCGAATTCGGTGGCGAGGCGATCGAGCAGCTGTTCACGAACCGGCTCGATCCGCTCGCCCACCCGTATTACGCCGGCTTGCGCGGGCTGCAGGTCTCTGCGCACTTCGTGATCCGTCGCGATGGCGCCCTGGTGCAGTACGTCAGCACCGAGCGGCGCGCCTGGCATGCCGGCGTGTCGCAGTGGCGAGGGCGCGACAACTGCAACGACTTCTCCATTGGCATCGAGCTCGAAGGCCTGGAGGGCGGGCGGTTCGAGGCCGCGCAGTACCGCGCGCTCGCGCGGCTGATGCGAGCGCTGAAGCGCCGGCACCCGATCTCGCAGGTGGCAGGCCACGAGCATGTGGCACCGGGGCGCAAGCGCGATCCCGGCGCGGGCTTCGAGTGGCCACTGCTGAGGCGCCTGCTGCGCTGGCCGCGCGCGATGTTCGCAGGCTAGCGGCACCCAATTCGAGACCCCGGACGGCGCCTGCCGTCAAGAGGGGGTAAGCACGCTACGGATAGTGCTTGAAGCAGCGCGGACCACTATCTATAGTGCCCTCCGTGCTATGCTGCACGCCCGGACGCCAAACCCATGAGCTTGCTGCGCCGACCATCGGTTTCTGCCGCCCCTTGCGGGCAGCCAGGGTTCCAAGTCCTCCCAAAACACCATCACGCAGTCCCGCGGGGCTGACATCGTCGTCGTCGTTGCCCGCGCGCGGGCGCCTGTGCCATCCAGAGAAGAGGGGAATCCATGCACGCATCCACCACCAGCAGCACCAGCGCCTCGGTCGCGCCGCCGCCCTTCGTGGCCGGCCCCAGTGTGGCCGGTTCACCGGCCACGGCCTATGCGGGCTATCAGATCATTCGGCGCAATGGCTCGGTGGTGGCTTTTGAGCCGAACAAGATCGCCGTCGCGCTGATGAAGGCCTTCCTCGCGGTGCATGGCACGCAGGGCGCAGCTTCGGCCAGCGTGCGCGAGACGGTGGATGCGCTGACCGAATCGGTCGTGCGCGCGCTGCTGCGTTCGCGTCCGGGCGGCGGCACCTTCCACATCGAAGACGTTCAGGACCAGGTCGAGCTCGGCCTGATGCGCGGCAGCCACCATGAAGTGGCGCGCGCCTACGTGCTGTACCGCGAGCGCCGCACGCAGGAGCGCGCGCGCCAGCAGCAGCAAGCCAAGCCGCAGGAGCCCGTGCTGCATGTGACCGACCGCGGTCAGCGCGTGCCGCTGGACTTCGACCGGCTGCAGGCGCTGATCGAGTCCACCTGCGCCGGCCTGGGCGACGATGTCAGCGCCGCGCCGATCCTGGCGGAGACGCGCCGCAACCTCTACGACGGCGTGCCGATCGATGAAGTGCACAAGGCGGCCATCATGTCCGCCCGCACCCTGATCGAGAAGAATCCGGCCTACACGCGCGCCACCGCGCGGCTGCTGCTGCACACCATCCGCAAGGAAATCCTCGGCGAGGAAGTGACGCAGGCCGAGATGGCCCAGCGCTATGCCGAATACTTCCCGCAGTTCATCAAGAAGGGCGTGCAGGCCGAGCTGCTGGACACCAAGCTGCAGCAGTTCGACCTGGCCCGGCTGGGCGCCGCGCTGAAGGCCGAGCGCGACCTGCAGTTCGACTACCTCGGCCTGCAGACGTTGTACGACCGCTACTTCCTGCACATCGACGAAGTGCGCATCGAGATGCCGCAGGCCTTCTTCATGCGCGTGGCGATGGGTCTGGCGCTCAACGAGATCGACCGGGAAGCGCGCGCGATCGAGTTCTACGACGTGCTGTCGAGCTTCGACTTCATGTCCTCGACGCCGACCCTTTTCAATTCCGGTTCGCTGCGGTCGCAATTGTCGAGCTGCTACCTGACGACGGTGGCCGACGACCTGGACGGCATCTACGAGGCGCTGAAGGAGAACGCGCTGCTCAGCAAGTTTGCCGGCGGCCTGGGCAACGACTGGACGCGCGTGCGGGCGCTGGGCTCGTACATCAAGGGCACCAATGGCAAGAGCCAGGGCGTGGTGCCGTTCCTGAAAGTGGTCAACGACACGGCTGTCGCGGTCAACCAGGGCGGCAAGCGCAAGGGTGCGGTGTGCGCCTACCTCGAGTCCTGGCACCTGGACATCGAAGAGTTCCTCGAGCTGCGCAAGAACACCGGTGACGATCGCCGCCGCACGCACGACATGAACACCGCGAACTGGATTCCGGATCTGTTCATGCGTCGTGTCGTCGAAGGTGGCCACTGGACGCTGTTCTCGCCTTCCACCTGCCCCGACCTGCACGACAAGTTCGGCGCCGATTTCGAGCGGGCCTACACCGCCTACGAGGACAAGGTCGACCGCGGCGAGATCAAGCTCTACAAGCGCATGCCGGCCCGGGACCTGTGGCGCAAGATGCTCTCGATGCTGTTCGAGACCGGCCACCCCTGGATCACCTTCAAGGACGCCTGCAACGTGCGCTCGCCGCAGCAGCACATCGGCGTCGTGCACTCGTCGAACCTGTGCACCGAGATCACGCTGAACACCAGCGACACCGAGATCGCGGTGTGCAACCTGGGTTCGGTGAACCTGGCCCAGCATCTGGTGAATGGCCAGATCGATCACGCCAAGCTGAAGAAGACGGTGAGCACCGCCATGCGCATGCTCGACAACGTCATCGACATCAACTACTACGCGGTGAAGAAGGCGCGCGACTCCAATCTGCGCCATCGTCCGGTGGGCCTGGGCATCATGGGCTTCCAGGATGCGCTGTACCAGCTGCGCATTCCGTACGCCTCGCAGGCTGCGGTGGAGTTCGCCGACCGCTCGATGGAGGCGGTGTGCTACCACGCCTACTGGGCCTCGACCGAACTCGCCGAAGAGCGCGGCCGCTACTCCAGCTACCGCGGCTCGCTGTGGGACAAGGGCATCCTGCCGCCCGACACGCTGGACCTGCTGGCGCAGGCGCGCGGCGGCTATGTCGAGGTCGATCGCTCGTCGACGATGGACTGGGAGGCGCTGCGCCAGCGCGTCGCGCTGCACGGCATGCGCAACTCCAACTGCGTGGCGATCGCGCCGACGGCGACCATCTCCAACATCATCGGGGTCGATGCCTCGATCGAGCCCTGCTTCGGCAACCTTTCGGTCAAGAGCAACCTCTCGGGCGAGTTCACCGTCGTCAACGAGTACCTGGTGCGCGACCTGAAGAAGCTCGGCCTGTGGGACGACGTGATGGTGATGGACCTCAAACACTTCGACGGCTCGTTGCGTCGCATCGACCGCGTGCCCGAGGAACTGAAGCAGCTCTACGCCACCGCGTTCGAGGTCGATGCGCAATGGCTGGTGGAAGCCGGCGCTCGCCGCCAGAAGTGGATCGACCAGGCGCAGTCACTCAACATCTACATGGCCGGTGCCTCGGGCAAGAAGCTCGACGAGATCTACAAGCTCGCGTGGCTGCGCGGTCTGAAGACCACCTACTACCTGCGCACGATGAGCGCGACGCACGCCGAGAAGTCCACCGTCACCGCGGGCGCACTCAATGCCGTGAGCAGCGGCGCCGGCACAGCGCCGATCGCGGCGGCCGCGGGCGACGAGGCACCCGCGAGCGACATCAAGTTCTGTTCGATCGACAACCCGGACTGCGAGGCGTGTCAGTGAACTGACGCGCTGTGCGATCGATCGTGATGCGCGAGGGCTGCGCATCACGATGCGATGCACATCGGCAACAACGGGGTCGCGCAAAAGTCAAGAAGTGCTTGGTGTTTGAACACAACACTCCGATAATTCAACGTCATAGGAAGCACACACATGCTGGTCTGGGAAGACGACGTTCGACTCCCATCGACGACATCCACGAAGAGCCCTGCGCCGCAAGCCCCGAGTGAAGCGCGCTTGGCACCCCAACCGTCGCTGCAAAGTGCAGCGACCATGACGCCCTCTTCGATTGCTAGCGTGCCAATGCAGCAGCAGTCGTCCGCGATGCCTGCAGCGCCGGTCAGGCCCACGCGCCGTGTCAATGTCGCCGAGAAGCGCATCATCAACGGCCAGACAGACGTCAACCAGCTGGTGCCGTTCAAGTACAAGTGGGCCTGGGAAAAGTACCTCGCCACCTGCGCGAACCATTGGATGCCGCAGGAGGTCAACATGTCGCGTGACATCGCGACCTGGAAGGACCCCAACGGCCTGAGCGAAGACGAACGCCGCATCATCAAGCGCAACCTCGGCTTCTTCGTCACCGCCGATTCGCTGGCGGCCAACAACATCACGCTGGGCACCTACCGCCACATCACTGCGCCGGAGTGCCGCCAGTTTCTGCTGCGCCAGGCCTTCGAAGAAGCGATCCACACACACGCCTATCAGTACATCGTCGAGTCGCTGGGCCTGGACGAAGGCGAGATCTTCAACGCCTACCACGAGGTCTCATCCATCCGCGAGAAGGACGAATTCCTGATCCCGTTCATCGACGCGATCATGGATCCCAACTTCAAGACGGGCACGCTCGAGGCCGACCAGACGCTGCTGCGCTCGATCATCGTGTTTGCGTGCCTGATGGAAGGGCTGTTCTTCTACGTCGGCTTCACGCAGATCCTGGCGCTGGGCCGGCAGAACAAGATGACTGGCGCGGCCGAGCAGTACCAGTACATCCTGCGCGACGAGTCGATGCACTGCAACTTCGGCATCGACCTGATCAACCAGATCAAGCTCGAGAACCCGCAGCTGTGGACGCCGCAGTTCAAGGCCGAGATCAAGGCCCTGTTCCTCAAGGCCGTCGAGCTGGAATACCGCTACGCCGAGGACACCATGCCGCGCGGCGTGCTGGGCCTCAATGCGTCCATGTTCAAGGGTTACCTGCGCTACATCGCCAACCGTCGTGCCACGCAGATCGGCCTGGAAGCGCTCTTCCCGAACGAGGAGAACCCGTTCCCCTGGATGAGCGAAATGATTGACTTGAAGAAGGAAAGGAATTTCTTCGAGACCCGTGTCATCGAGTACCAATCCGGTGGCGCGCTGAGTTGGGATTGATCGTCCGGCTCCCGCAGGGTGCCAGGCGTTCGATTCCATCGAGAGATCAAGATCCGCGCTCGTGACACCGCCGCCAACCAGAAGCGGCGGGCACAGGCGCTTCCCCGTTCATCGGGGCGTGGGGTGAAGCCGACTCGAGTCGGCCACCGAACGTCTCGATGAATTGCCCGGCCAAAGCACGGTCCGGGCGTGTTTTGCAACTTGATCAAGGAGATCGTTATGGCAACTGCGAAGAAGGCCCCGGCCAAGAAGGCTGCGGCGAAGAAGCCTGCTACCAAGAAGGCAGCGCCGGCAAAGAAGGCCGCCGCAAAGAAGGCTGCACCGGCGAAGAAGGCTGCTCCGGCGAAGAAGGCCGCACCGGCGAAGAAGGCTGCGCCGGCGAAGAAGGCCGCTGCGAAGAAGGCCGCACCGGCGAAGAAGGCTGCGCCGGCGAAGAAGGCCGCTGCGAAGAAGGCTGCACCGGCGAAGAAGGCCGCTGCGAAGAAGGCTGCACCGGCGAAGAAGGCCGCTGCGAAGAAGGCTCCCGCGAAGAAGGCCGCAGCGAAGAAGGCTCCGGCCGCTCCCGCTGCCCCTGCGCCTGCTGCACCGGCTGCCAAGACCGCTCTGAGCCCTGCGGCTGCCTGGCCTTTCCCCACGGGGAACAAGCCCTAAGTTCCGCGCTCGCTTCTAGCGAATGCAAACCCGGCCTTGGCCGGGTTTTTCACTTTGGCCGCCCGAGATGGAGCTTGCTCGTGAACTGATCCAACTGCATCTCTAGCTCGCGCTGGACGTGACGGTGCGCAGCTAGCAACTCCAATGAGCGATCTCGAGAGAACGGAATCAAGCTCATTTTTAGGATTGCTTCCATGGCGCTTACCCGTGCGAGGACGAACGCCAAGTCGTCAGCGTCAAGGTCGCTACCGATGGATTGAACCGCAGCCAACGCAAGCTCGCGCCCTTCCTGCTCAAGACCTAGGCTTAAGGAGCACCAAGCGCGATCAATCGAGACCAGAGGTCGCAATCGAGAGGGGAGAAGCGTTTCGTCTATGGATGCAAAGACTACGATCGCTTCGTAGAAGCGCTTTTCCACAGTGAGTAGCTGTCCTCGAATTGTTGGGACTAGAAGCTCATACGAATCGGACCGGACCGTCAGGTCGTACGTTAGCGCCGAACTTGCCTCGAGTGACGCACGGGCTGTCACGGCCTCTGAGATCTCTTCGCCAAACGCGTCTGAAAGCCGGAGGTTGGAAACCCGAAAGGCCGCGATGTTGTGAAACATCGCGCTGAGCATCGAACGATCCCCTTCCGTAGTGGCGTGTCTCCTGGTGCATTCGTACCACGGCTGCGCCTTCTCGAAGGAGCCCGAAAAATGATAGGCAGTGGCAAGTACCAGCGATGCCCGACCGAGTGTGTGGTGATCTTCGGCATCGGCAGTGCACAGAGCCTCCCCCAGGAAGCGAATCATCGATTCGAATCTGTTCTCGTTGATTTCGATGTGAGCCATCCACGCCGCGCAGGTCGGCCTGGCCAAGCTCAGATCGAAGGCCACGGCCATGCCGTAGGCCGTTCGGAACCTGTCGTAGGCCTCAGACGGTCGCTCCTGAAAGAAGTGAAGGGCTCCTTCGGCCAGCAGCAGCCAGCAGGCCACCTCCGTGTCGAGTTGGTGGCCGAATCGGGCCTTGACTTCGTCGATGTCCTTGGTCGCGGCCTTCGCCCGCCCCATGCGTGCAAAGTACGCGGCCCGGCGGCACATGTCGCGCCCCCATGCCACTGGATCTGCTGGATTGCGAATTCGCTGGTCGAGATCGGTAAGCAGCTTTGGGGGGTGCATCGGCCGCGCTGAGCTATGCCGTCAACATTGACAGTGCCGATTGATAGCGCTCGGATGTTGCGGTGGCAATCCCCAAGGGCAGTTCGGGGGCCGGCGCCTGCTTGTTCCATGGCTGGCCGTTCACCGTCACCGACTCCAGCCAGTCGCGCAGGAACTGCTTGTCGAAGCTGGGGGGATTGATGCCTTCCTGGTAGGTGTCCAGCGGCCAGAAGCGCGACGAGTCGGGCGTCAGGACTTCATCCATCAGGACCAGGCGGTCCTGTTCGTCGAGGCCGAACTCGAATTTCGTATCGGCAATGATGATGCCGCGCGTCAGTGCGTAGGCGGCGGCCTCGCTGTACAGGCGAATGGCAGTGCGCCGGACTTCGTCGGCGCGCTGCGCGCCGATGAGCTGGCACAGGCGCTCGAAGCTGATGTTCTCGTCATGCTCGCCCATCTCGGCCTTGGTGGCCGGCGTGAAGATGGGCTCCGGCAGGCGGCTGGCGTTCTTCAGCCCGGGCGGCAGGGGCACACCGCAGACCTGGCCGTTCTCCTGGTACTCCTTCCAACCCGATCCGGCCAGGTAGCCGCGCACGACGGCCTCCACCGGCAGCGGCCGCAGGCGCTTGACCAGCATCGACCGACCCCTGACCTGATCCACCTCGTCCGGCGCGACCACGCTCTCGGGCGCTTCGCCGGTCAGGTGGTTCGGCACGATGTGGCCGAGCTTGTCGAACCAGAACAGCGCCATGCGCGTCAGCAGTTCGCCCTTGCCGGGGATCGGCTGGCCCATCACCACGTCGAAGGCCGAGATGCGGTCGGACGCGATCATCAGGATGCGGTCTGTGCCGACAGCGTAGTTGTCGCGTACCTTGCCGCGCGCCATCAACGGCAGCGAATGCAGGCGGGATTCGAGAACGGTGGGCTTCGAGGGGGTGGTCATGGTGGGCCTGCGGATCAAGGAAAACGGCGCATGTATTGTGCCGCCGGGCATGAAAAAGCCCGCCGGCGGCGGGCTGGGGAGATGGGGCGCGAGCGCCGCGTCAGTTGACGATCTGCGCCAGGTCGCCGCTGGCATAGCGCTGCGCGACGCTGACCAGCGGCAGCGCCTTGATCTTGCTGCCCTGGCCGCTGCAGCCGAACTGCTGGTAGCGCTGCTTGCAGATGAGCTTGGCCGCCTCGCGTGCGGGCTTGAGGTATTCGCGCGGATCGAACTTGCTCGGGTTTTCGGCGAAGAACTTGCGGATCGCGGCCGTCATCGCCAGGCGGATGTCGGTGTCGATGTTGATCTTGCGCACGCCGTACTTGATGGCCTCCTGGATCTCCTCGACCGGCACGCCGTAGGTCTCCTTCATGTCGCCGCCGTACTTGCGGATCTCGGCCAGCAGGTCCTGCGGAACGCTGGAGCTGCCGTGCATCACCAGGTGGGTGTTGGGGATGCGGCGGTTTATCTCCTTGATGCGGTCGATCGCCAGGATGTCGCCGGTGGGCTTGCGGGTGAACTTGTAGGCGCCGTGGCTGGTGCCGATGGCGATGGCCAGGGCATCGAGCTGCGTCTTCTTGACGAAGTCCGCCGCCTGCTCGGGGTCGGTCAGCAGCTGTTCGCGCGTCATCGTCGCGTCGGTGCCGTGGCCGTCTTCCTTGTCGCCCTTCATCGTCTCCAAAGAGCCCAGGCAGCCGAGTTCGCCTTCGACCGTGACGCCCAGCTTGTGTGCCATGTCCACCACCGTGCGGGTAACGTCGACGTTGTACTCGTAGCTGGCGATGGTCTTGCCATCGGCCTGCAGCGAGCCGTCCATCATCACCGAGCTGAAGCCGAGGTCGATGGCGCCCTTGCAGACGTCGGGGCTCTGGCCGTGGTCCTGGTGCATCACCAGCGGCACGTTCGGGAAGCTCTCGATCGCGGCCTGGATCAGGTGCTTGATGAAGGCCTCGCCAGCGTACTTGCGGGCACCGGCGCTGGCTTGCAGGATGACCGGCGCGTCGATCTCGGCGGCGGCCGACATCACGGCCTGCACCTGCTCCAGGTTGTTGACGTTGAAGGCCGGAATGCCGTAGCTGTTTTCAGCGGCGTGGTCCAACAGCTGGCGCATCGAGACGAGTGGCATGGCAGATCCTGCGTGAGTGGGAAGGCAAGTGCTGGGCAGACGATAGCGGATGAGCGTGTGCGGCGGCATTGTCCGCGGGCATGAAACCGCCCGGTAACCGGGCCGAAATTGTACGGTGGCCCTTCGGGCTGGAATTGGCCCTGGATTGCCCTGCTTTTCACGCTGAAGTTACGTTTCGAGCGGCCGACACTGGCAGCCAGTTTGGGGACGGCCCTTCCGGCCGCCGAAAGGACAGCGCACATGGCCCGCATCACGCTCAGCGACATCACGCCCTGGATCACCGAGGCGGTGCTCTCGCATCCGCAGGACCTGCCGCAGTACATCGCCGAGCGCCTGCAGATCAGCCGCACCAGTGCCCGCAATCAGCTCAACAAGCTGGTCGAGGCGCAATGGCTGTTGCGCGATGGCGTGTCGCGCAAGGCGGTCTATCGCCCGGGCTCGCTGCGCCAGGTGGTGCGGCGCTACACGCTGGCCGGCCTGCAGGAAGACTTGCCCTGGGCCCAGGATTTTGCCGGTCGCTTCGAGCTGAAGGCCAACGTCGGCCGTATGGCCCAGCATGTGTTCACCGAGCTGCTGAACAATGCCATCGACCACAGCGGCGGCACCAGCGTGACGGTGTCGATGCGCCAGACGCCGACCCAGCTGCAGATCCTGGTGTCCGACGATGGCCGCGGCGTCTTCGACGCGGTGGCCGAGCGCTTCAACATCACCGACCCGACGGTGGCGATGCTTGAACTGTCCAAGGGCAAGCTCACCAGCCAACCCGATTCACACACCGGCCGCGGCCTGTTCTTCAGCGCGAAGCTGGCCGACATCTTCGACCTGCATGCCAACGACGCGGCCTACCAGCAGCGCGAGTGGCAGCGCGACCAATGGTGGCAGCGCAGCCGCCCGGCCTGCCGCCGCGGCACCTCGATCTATGTGGCGATCTGCGTCGACACCGAGCGCACGCTCGACGACGTGCTGCGCCGCTACAGCCTGGATGGCGCCGGCTACGGCTTCGACCGCACCGTGGTGCCGCTGAAGCTGATCACGCAGGAGCAGAACGGCCTGGAGTCGCGTGCGCAGGCGCGGCGCGTGGTGTCGCGGCTGGCGCAGTTCCGCCGCGTCGAGCTCGATTTCGACGGTCTGGCCGACGTGGGCCACGGCTTCACCGACGAGCTGTTCCGCGTCTTCGGCCGCCAGCATCCTGAACTGGAACTGGTGCCGGTGAACATGGCGCCACGCGTTGCCGCGATGGTCGGCAGCGTGCGTGAAACGGTGCAGCCGATCGCGGCCTGAAGCAGGCGGGCAGGGTGCTCAGTTCACCCTGCAGACCTTCAGCATGTTGGTGCCGCCGGGGTAGCCCATCGGTTCGCCGCAGGTGATGGCATAGGTGTCGCCCGGGCGCAGCACGCCGCGCTGAACCAGCACGCGCTCGGCATCGGCCAGCGCATGGTCGCGGTCGGTGTGCGCGGGCATCAGCACCGGCGCCACATTGCGGTACAGCGCCATGCGGCGCTCGGAGGTGGCCTTGGAGGTGAGGCCGAAGATCGGCACGTGGATGTTGTGCCGGCTCATCCACAGCGCGGTGGAGCCGCTTTCCGTGAGCGCGATGATCGCCTTGCAGCCCAGGTGGTAGGCGGTGAACAGCGCACCCATCGCGATGCTCTGGTCGATGCGGCCGAACTGCTTGTTGGTGAAGTCGGCATCGAGCTTGACGTCTTCGGCGCGTTCGGCTTCCAGCGCGATCAGCGCCATCGCCTCGACCGTCTCCACCGGGTACTTGCCGGTGGCGGTTTCGGCCGAGGTCATCACCGCATCGGTGCCGTCGAGCACGGCATTGGCCACATCGCTCACCTCGGCGCGCGTGGGCACCGGGTTGACGATCATGCTCTCCATCATCTGCGTCGCGGTGATGGTGATCTTGTCCATCTCGCGCGCCATGCGGATCATCTTCTTCTGCAGCGCCGGCACCGCGGCATTGCCCACTTCCACCGCCAGGTCCCCGCGCGCGACCATGATGCCGTCGCTGGCGCGCAGGATCTCCTCGAGCACGGGAATCGCTTCGCAGCGCTCGATCTTCGCAATCAGCGCCGGCTTGTGGCGATAGGGTTCGCCGGCCACGTTGGCGAGCTGGCGCGCCATTTCCATGTCGGTCGCGCTCTTCGGAAAGCTCACCGCCAGGAAGTCGGCCTGGAAGGCCATCGCGGTGCGGATGTCTTCCATGTCCTTGCCGGTCAGCGCCGGCGCGGTGAGGCCGCCACCCTGCTTGTTGATGCCCTTGTTGTTCGACAGTTCACCGCCCAGCCGCACGATGGTGACGACCTGGTCGCCATGCACCGACTCCACCTCCAGGAGCAGCACGCCGTCGTTCAGCAGCAGCTTGTCGCCGGGCTTCACGTCGCGCGGCAGTTCCTTGTAGTCGAGGCCGACGACCTCGTCGTTGCCCGGCTCGGTGCGCGCGGCATCGAGCACGAAGCGCGCGCCCGGCACCAGCAGCGTCTTGCCGTTCTCGAACTTGCCCACGCGGATCTTCGGGCCCTGCAGGTCGGCCATCAGCGCCACCGGCTTGCCGACACGCTCCGCACATTCGCGCACCATGCGGGCCCGCGCGATGTGGTCCTCGGCCTTGCCGTGGCTGAAGTTCAGCCGCACCACGTCGACCCCGGCGCGCAGCAGGCGCTCCAGCACCTCGGGTTCACTGGAAGCGGGACCGAGAGTGGCAACGATCTTGGTGGCGCGTGTCATGGGCGGTCCGGGCGTTGGGGTGATGGGAGTGCGAGGCTGCGGATTATCAGGGTCGCTCCTGCGGGCGGCGTTACCTCCCGGTTTCAGCCGTGGGGCAGGCGCCACGCGGTGCAGCGACACCGGATCCGGGCTGACGAGATTACGCCGCTTCCGCGGCGCGGGCCACTCGGCGTGACCCCGGACGATCAGGCCTGCGCGGCGCGGCGCGCGAGGATCTCGAAGGCCGGCAGCGTCTTGCCCTCCAGCACCTCCAGGAAGGCGCCGCCGCCGGTGGAGATGTAGCCCACGTCGCGCTCGATGCCGTACTTCGCAATCGCGGCCAGCGTGTCGCCGCCGCCGGCGATGCTGAAGGCGTCGCTCGCGGCGATCGCGCGGGCCAGCGTCTCGGTGCCATGCGAGAAGGCGTCGAACTCGAACACGCCGACTGGGCCGTTCCAGACGATGGTGCCGGCGGCCTTGAGCTTGCTGGCCAGCACCTGCGCCGTCTGCGGGCCGATGTCAAGGATCAGGTCGTCGGCGGCCACGTCGGCCACGGCCTTCACGGTGGCCGGCGCATCGGCCGCGAAGGCCTTGGCGGTCACCACGTCGGTGGGAACCGGCACCTCGGCGCCGCGCGCCTTCATCGCGGCCATCACGGCCTTGGCCTGGTCGACCAGCTCGGCTTCGGCCAGGCTCTTGCCGATGGGCAGCCCGGCGGCCAGCAGGAAGGTGTTGGCGATGCCGCCGCCGACGATCAGGCCATCGACCTTGTCGGCCAGGCTTTGCAGGATGGTCAGCTTGGTGCTGACCTTGCTGCCCGCGACGATGGCCACCAGCGGGCGCTTCGGATTCGCCAGCGCCTTCGAGATGGCATCGATCTCGGCGGCCAGCAGCGGGCCGGCACAGGCGACCGGCGCGAACTGCGCGATGCCGTAGGTGCTGGCCTCGGCGCGGTGCGCGGTGCCGAAGGCGTCGTGCACGAAGATGTCGCACAGCGCGGCCATCTTCTTCGCGAGTTCTTCGTTGTTCTTCTTTTCACCCTTGTTCAGGCGGCAGTTCTCCAGCAGCATCACCTGGCCGGGCTGCACGTCGACACCGTCGACCCAGTTCGACTTCAGCGGCACTTCGCGACCCAGCAGTTCGCCCAGGCGCTGCGCCACCGGCGCCAGCGAATCCTCGGGCTTGAACTCGCCTTCGGTCGGGCGGCCCAGGTGGCTGGTGACCATCACCGCGGCGCCGGCCTTCAGCGCCATCTGGATGCAGGGCACCGAAGCCCGGATGCGGGTGTCTTCGGTGATGCGGCCGGCATCGTCCTGCGGCACGTTGAGGTCGGCGCGGATGAACACGCGCTTGCCGGTCACTTGGCCCTGGGCCACCAGGTCTTCGAGGCGGAGGATCTTCATGACCCGCGAGTTTCGCAGATCACCAACCCAGGCCCAGCCGGAACACCAGCATCACGGCGGTGCCCGCCAGGATCGTGCCGAGCATGTCGCGCCGCCACAGGAACCAGGCGGTCGCCGCCGCGGCGCCGAACAGCCGCGCGTCCTGCCAGGTGTGGATCAGCTGGCCCTGGCTCATCACGATCTCGGGCGTCACCACCGCGGCCAGCGCGCCCACCGGGGCGTAGCGCAGGCCTTCGCGCAGCCACGAAGGGATCGGCAGATCGCGGTTCGGCAGGATGAAGAAGCCGCGCGTCACGACGGTGATCACTGCCAAGCCGAGGATCGTGAGGACCGCTTCCCAGGTGCTCACGAGGTCACCCGCGATCCGTTGCGCGTGCCGGCCAGGCGCTCGCGCAGCGGCCGGCTGTGGTCGATCACCATGCCCATTGCCACCGCGGCGGCGATGGCCACCAGCATGTTCAGCTTCAAGGGCAGCGCATAGGCCGCCACGGCAGCGGCGCCGGCCAGCACGGCGGGCAGCCAGGTGGCGCGGTCGCTCAGCATCGAGTAGGTCATGCCCAGCAGTGCGACGGTGCCGGCAAAGGCCAGGCCCCACTCGGGTGGAATGCGGTGGCCGAGGAGAATGCCGGTTATCGACATCAGGTGCCAGGAGCCGGCATTCACCACCACGCCGCCCCAGAAGTAGGGCTGCTGGTCGGGCGATGGCCTGGGTTCGGGGAAGCGCCGCATGAACAGCACGTAGTTGAGGTCGGCCGTGAAGTAGGCCAGCAGCGCACGGCGTCCGCGCGGCAGGTGCGCGAAGTAGGGCCGCCATTGGGCACTGAAGATCACGAAGCGCAGGTTCACGCACAACGCGGTGGCCCACACCACCCAGATCGGCGCGCCGCCGGCGATCAGCGGCAGCGCGGCCAGCTGCGCCGAGCCGGCGAAGACCATCAGCGACATCATCAGCGCCAGGCCGAGCCCGATGCCGCTCTTGACCATCGCGACGCCGGTGACCAGGCCCCAGGCGCCGATGCCCAGTGCAATGCCCACCATGTCGCGGGCGCCGCGTTGGAATTCAGGGTGTTGCCAGAGGGGGGCGACCGGGTGGGCCGCGTCGACCAGCGCCGGTGCGGCGGTGATCGAGGTGGGCTGCCGCGTACCGGCAGCCGATTGCTCGTCAGACATGCGCCGAATTGTCGTATGGCGCCATGCCTCCGTGGCCTGCGGGCTTGCAGGCCGACTGTGCAGGGCCGCCGCCGGCTGTCGGCGCGGCCAGCCGGGATCAGCGACGGCGCGCCACCGTGCCGCTGCCGACGATGCTGCTCCTGACCTGCGGATCGCCGCTGTAGGACACGTCGCCAGAACCCGCAATCGACACCGACAGCGTCTTGGCCGCATGCACCGCGGCGTCGCCCGAGCCAGCGATGCTGACGCTCACCTCGTCTGCCTTCAGCGCTTCGGTCTGCACGTCGCCGCTGCCAGAGACACTGATCTTGAGCTTGCCGACCTGGCCACTGGCCTTGAAGTCGCCGGAGCCGGCGATCTTCACGCTCAGCTCGTCACCGGTCAGCGTGTTCAGGCCGACGTCGCCGGCGCCGGCGATCGAGACGGAGAGCTGAGGCGCCTTCAGCGTGTCCACCGCAATGTCGCTGGACCCGCTGCTCGCGATCGACTCCAGCTTGACGACGGTGATGTCGACCATCGGCGTGCCCTTGATGCGCAGGCTGCTGCCCTTCTTCCAGCGCACCATCAGTGTCCGGTTGCCGCCCTCGATCACGGTTTCCAGGTAGGGCAGCAGGTTGGCCTCGGCCCGCACCTGCACCGCCTCCTTGTCGCCCTGGCGCACCTTCAGGTTGATCCCGCCGGACACGGCGATGCCCGAGAACTCGCCCACCTGGCGCGTCTCGCTGCTCACCGGACCGGCGGCCACGACCCAGTCGGCGGCCCGGGCGGATCCGGGCAGCACCGTCAGCAAGCCGAACAGCAACGCGGCCGCAAAGCTCAGGCCGAGCACGGTATCGAGCACACGAAAGAGGCGTTCCATCTGGTTCTCCCGCTGAAGTGGGCGCGATGATGCCGCGCGCCCTGCGACCATGGCAGTGCGCGGCGACCAAGCGCCGGTGGGGGGGGACAGGCTGCGATGCGTGGCGACGAAACGTCGGCGCGCGCTCAGGGTGGCGGGCGACGGTGTCTGGGTGCGCCGGGCTCGGCCGGTTTGTCGGCGGACTTGTCGGCGGCGGGCGGATCGTCGCCCTTGTCATGCCGCGCCTTGCCCTCGGGGGCCGGGGTCTCGCTGGCCTCGGGGCTCTTCGCGGCCATCTGGCGCTCGCCCTCGAGCTGGGGCACCACCGGCTCCATCTTGTTCTCTCGCATGTACTCGTTCATTTCGCGCCAGCCCGCATAGATGGCTGCGCGATCGGCCTTGCGATTGAGTACATAGCAGTCCTCGATCGCCCGGCCGGCATGGCGGCAGGCGCCGCCGACGGCCTTGCCGTCGGCTTCGCGCCGCGCCGCGATGGTGCTGGCCGACTCGATGCCCAGCTGGTCGCATCCGGCGGCCAGCAGGCTCAGGGGCAACATCAGCACGGCGACGAGACGAGAACGCATGACGGTCTTATCGGCCGCTGCGCTGCCATGCTTGAGCGAGATTTGCGCCGGCTTTGCCCGCTTGTCCTGGCCGCCGAGGCTCAGCGCGCCACCGCCATCTGCAGCAGGCGCTCGACACGCTCCTCGGTCGCCGGGTGGGTCGAGAACAGGCCGCGCAGGCCACCGCCCGAGAGCGGGTTCATGATCATCATCTGCGCTGTCTCGGGATGACGCTCGGCCGCTTCCATCGGGATGCCCTGCGCATAGCGGTGGATCTTCTGCAACGCACTGGCCAGTGCCTGCGGGTCGCCGGAGATCTCGGCACCGCCGCGGTCGGCCTCGAATTCACGCGCGCGGCTGATCGCCATCTGGATCAGGCTGGCGGCCAGCGGTGCCAGCAGCGCCACCAGCACACCGACGATCGGGTTGGTCGGACGCCCCTCCTCATCGCGGCCGCTGAACAGCATGCCGAAATTGGCCAGCATGCCGATGGCGCCGGCCATCGTGGCGCTGATCGTCGAGATCAGGATGTCGCGGTGCTGCACATGCGCCAGCTCATGGGCCATCACCCCGCGCAACTCGCGCGGGCTCAGCGCGCGGATGATTCCGGTGGTGGCCGCCACCGCCGCGTTCTGCGGATTGCGACCTGTTGCGAACGCGTTGGGCGCGTCTTCCTCGATCAGGTAGACGCGCGGCATCGGCAGGCCGGCACGCTGGGACAGCTCGCGCACCATCGCGACGAACTGCGGTGCCGTGCTGTCGTCGACCTCTTGCGCGTTGTACATCTTCAGCACGATCTTGTCGCTGAACCAGTAGCTGAAGAAGTTCATGCCGAGGGCCACCAACAGCGCCAGCATCATGCCGGCCTGGCCGCCCAGCATGCGGCCGATCAGCATGAACAGCGCCGTGATGGCAGCCATCAGGATGGCGGTCTTCATCATGTTGAACATGGCGGATGCGTCCTTTCCAACTCAGTCCCGGCGTCAGATGCCGCCGGGCTGACGAAGTTCAAGCCAGCTGCTGTCCGACGGCGATCGGCCGGGCCTGCAACAGCGCGCCGGCTACCAGACGCCGACCGCCGGCGCGCTGCAGCTGCAGCAGGCGCAGCGCCTGCTCGCCACAGGCCACGACCAGGCCATCCGCATCGGCCTGCAGCACCCGGCCTGGCGAGCCGCCGCGACCGGGTTCGACACGTGCGTGCCAGAGCTTGATCGGCTCGCCTTCGCACAGGAAGCTGGCGCCGGGGAAGGGATCGAATGCGCGGACACGGCGCTCGATCACCACGGCCGGCAGTGCCCAGTTGATCGCCGCCTCGGCCTTTTCGATCTTGTGGGCGTAGGTGATGCCTTCGGTCGGCTGCGGCACTGCCGGCAGCGCCGGCGCGGCCAGCGCCTGCACGATCAGTTCGCCGCCCAGGGCGGCCAGGCGGTCGTGCAGGCTGGCGGTGGTGTCGTCGGGCAGGATCGGCTCGGTCTGACACAGCAGCATGTCGCCGGTGTCCAGGCCGCTGTCCATCTGCATGATGGTGATGCCGGTGTCCGCGTCACCGGCTTCGATGGCGCGATGGATGGGGGCGGCGCCGCGCCAGCGCGGCAGCAGCGACGCGTGAATGTTCAGGCAGCCACGCCGGGGCAGTGCCAGGGTCCACGCCGGCAGGATCAGCCCATAGGCGGCGACCACCATGCATTCCGGCTGGGCGGCTTCGAGCGCCTGCTGGGCTGTCCGCGCATCGTCGGGGTACTTGCCGTCCAGGCGCAGGCTGCGCGGCTGGGCCAGCGGCAGGCCATGCTGCAGAGCCAGCTGCTTGACCGGCGAGGCCTGCAGTTTCATGCCGCGGCCGGCAGGGCGGTCGGGCTGCGTCAGCACCAGCGCGACGTCGTGGCAGGCCCCGATGAGTCGTGCCAGCGCGACCGCGGCGAACTCGGGGGTTCCGGCAAAGGCGATGCGCATCAGGGCGTGACGCGGGCGTGTCTTCAGCGCCGGCCGCGGGTCTGCTCGTCCCGCGTCTTCTTCAGCATCTTGGTCTTGATGCGCTCGCGCTTGAGCGGGCTGAGGTACTCGACGAACACCTTGCCGAGCAGGTGATCCATTTCATGCTGCACACAGACAGCGCTCAGCCCCTCGGCCTCGAATTCGTAGGGCAGACCATCACGGCCCAGCGCGCGCACGGTGACCCGCGCATGGCGCTCGACACGGTCGTAGATCGTCGGCACCGAGAGGCAGCCCTCGTCGGCGAAGCGGAGCTCGGCACTGCGCGCAACGATCTCCGGATTGATCAGCACGCGTGGTTCATCGCGTGCTTCCGAGGTGTCCATCACGATCACGCGTTCGTGCACGTCCACCTGCGTCGCGGCAAGTCCGACACCCTCTGCGTCGTACATCGTCGCCAGCATGTCGTCGACCAGACGGCGGATGCGCTCGTCGACCTGCGCCACCGGCTTGGCGACGGTGTGCAGGCGAGGATCGGGATAGCGCAGGATCGGGAGCAGGGCCATGGACTGGAAAGCTTGCCGCGCGTGTGACACATGCGGCAACAGGTGTGGATCGGGCGCAACGCCCACAGTATGACCGGAGCCGTATCAGTCGGCGATCGAAACTGTTTTTCGTTGCGATATCAAGGGTTTATCGGCAGAATCTACGATATAGCATGAGCATTGCTGGCCGGCACGAACGGCGCATGCGCGGTTTGTCGGCACGGTCTTGACGTCGGCGGGCCCTGAAGGCGCCCCGCACGGCGAACCCGAGATTGTGGCATCACGCTTGCTGGAGACCGACGACATGAGTTCACGCCCGACGCGCCTTTCCGTCCATCGCAGCGGCTGGGTGGCGTTGGTGGCGGCGGGATTGCTGGGGTCGCAGGGGGCCGTGCTGGCGGTCGATCTCACGATCACTCCCGGGCAGCGTGCCACGGCCCAGCAAGTGGCCCAGGCGGGCGTGCCGCTGTCGGAGCTCGCGCCCGATGCGCCCGATTCGCACACGGTGCAGCGCGGCGACACCTTGTGGGACATCTCCAAGCTGTTCCTGAAGAGCCCATGGCGCTGGCCCGAGCTGTGGGGCATGAACCTCGACCAGATCCGCAACCCGCACCTGATCTATCCCGGCCAGGTGCTGGTGCTCGTCAAGGTCGATGGACGGGCGACGCTGAAGGTGGCCCAGGCAGCGGAGACGGGCACGCTGCCCAGCAATACCGTCAAGCTGTCGCCGCGCGTTCGCGCTGAACTGCTGGACAACGGGGCGATCGCGTCGATCCCGTTGCACCTGATCGGGCCCTTCCTGAACGAGGCCGTGGTGCTGGACGCCAATGCGCTGGCCGATGCGCCCCGGATCGTCGCCACGCAGGAAGGCCGCGTGATGGTGTCGCGCGGCGAGACCGCTTACGTGCGCGGCGACCTGCAAGGAGCGCGCGATTTCCGCTTGTTCCGCGAGCCGAGGCCGTTGGTCGACCCTGCCACCAACCAGGTGCTGGGTTACGAGGCCGGCTTTGTCGGAACGGCCGAGTTCACGCGCGCAGGCGAGATGCGCACCACCGCGGACGGCAAGAATGGCGTCGAGGTGCCTGCCACCTTCCGCCTGACCAGCGTGCGCCAGGAGGCGGGCGTCGGCGATCGGCTCGCGCCTGTGCCGCAGCGCGACTTCAGCGCCTATGCACCCCATGCGCCGACCACACCGCTGAGCGGCCAGATCGTGTCGATCTATGGCGAGGCACTGACGGCCGGTCAGAACCAGATCGTCGCGCTGAACCGGGGTGCGCGTGATGGCGTCGAGCGCGGCCACGTGCTGGCCCTCCTGCGCGACGGCGCGCTCACCGCCGACAAGACCGATGGTCGCAATACGGTGATCAAGCTGCCCGATGAGCGCATGGGACTGCTGTTCGTGTTCCGCGTGTTCGATCGCGTGTCGTATGCGTTGATCGTGTCGGCCATCGACCCGGTCAGCCGCGGCGACCGATTCACGCAGCCTTGAGCCCGCGGGTGCTCGATCGGGGCTTGCTGGTGCTCAGCCGCCGATGACACCGTCGGCGTCGTCACCCGACGACCTGGACGCATGGCTCTGGCTGGTGCACCAGCCGGGCCTCGGCCGCAGCGCGATGCGTCGACTGCTGGCGGCGCTGGGCTCTGCATCGGCCGTGGCAGCGGCAGGCGACCAGGTGCTGCAGCGCCTGCTCACGACCCGCCAATTCGACGTGCTGCGGCAGCCTGAGACGGCGCCGACGCATGACCGGCCGGCACTGACACGTGCGTGGCTGGCCGGCAGCCCGCGGCGCCGCGTGATGACGCTGGCGGATGCGGACTACCCGGCGCCGCTGCTGCAGACGGCCGATCCTCCCTTGCTGCTGTACCTGGACGGTGATGCCGAACTGCTGGGTCGCTCTGCGTTGGCGATTGTCGGCAGCCGGCGTCCGACACCTCAAGGCCTGGACAACGCGCGCCACTTTGGCCAAGCCTTGAGTCGCGAGGGATGGACGATCGTGTCCGGATTGGCCTCCGGCATCGATGGTGCCGCGCACCTCGGGGGCCTGGCCGGTCCCGGCCGCACGATCGCCGTGGTCGGCACCGGACTCGATGAGGTCTATCCGCGGTCGCACCGGTCGCTGGCCGGCCGCATCGTGAGCGAGGGCGGTCTGATGCTCAGCGAGTTCCCGCTGTGCAGTCCACCCATCCCCGAGCACTTCCCGCAGCGCAACCGCATCATCGCGGGGCTCGCCCGGGGCACCTTGGTCGTCGAGGCGGCGTTGCGCTCGGGCTCGCTGATCACCGCACGCCAGGCGGCAGAGGCCGGCCGTGAAGTGTTTGCCGTGCCGGGTTCCATCCACTCGCCGCAGGCGCGCGGCTGCCATGCGCTGCTGCGCGACGGCGCGAAGCTGGTGGAGTCGGTGGAGGACATTCTCGAGGAGCTGAAGCTGCCTGCAGAGGCGCCGCGCGTTGCGCGGATGCCCGCCGAGGTCGATGCAGAACCCGAGGTCGAGGATGTGGTGCTGCGGGCCTTGGGGCACGATCCCGCATCCCTCGATGCCTTGATCGCCCGCTGCGGATGGCCGGCCCAGGAGCTCAACGTGCGTCTGCTGGAGCTCGAACTCGAAGGCCGCGTCGCCCGCCTGCCGGGCGGACTTTTCCAGCGCCTCGGGTCCGCCTGAGCCACCGGCCGGGACGCCCACCGCCGCCGGGCATCGGGCCGGCCCAAGGGCCTGGCGACGGCATGCAGATTCGACGTATGGCCAGGAGCCCCTGGGGTATAGTGTTTTCATGTTCGAAGTCCTGGTCTACCTGTACGAGAACTACTGGCGCCCGGACGCCTGCCCGGACCATGACCAGCTGACACGCAAGCTGTCGGCAGTGGGCTTCGAGAGCGACGAGATCCAGGAAGCGCTGAGCTGGCTCGACGGCCTGGCCGAAACGGCGCAGGCCTACACCGGTGCCCAGGCGGAAACCAGCATGCGGGTCTACAGCCCGGCCGAGATCGAACGCCTGGGTGAAGACTCGATCGGCTTCGTCAGCTTCCTCGAATCGGCCGGTGTTCTGCCGCCGGCAATGCGCGAGATGGTGCTCGATCGTGCCAGCGCGGTTGGCGACTGCCCCCTGGCGCTGGAGGATCTGAAGGTCATTGTGCTGATGGTCTTCTGGAGCCTGGGCGAAGAGCCCGATGCGCTGATCCTCGACGAATTGTTCGTTGCCCCGGAAGAGCGACTGATCCACTGACCCTGGCGGTCTGTCAGCCCATCAGGCGCGAGGGGTCAGCGTCGAGTTTGGCAAGCGCGCTTCGCGTGGCCTTGACCGTGAGGGCCTCGTCCTGGGCTGGCAGCAGCAAGCCGGCCTGCAGGAATGCCGCCAGGCGCTGCTGCTGGAACAGGATGCAGCGTCCACCCGCAGAGACGAACAGCGAGAGTTGCCGCCGCAGCCCGTGCCAGACCAGTTGCACGGCTTCGTTGTGACCGCGGTAGTCCAGCATGTACCAGCTGCCGACCAGCAGCTCGCGCGCCCAGGACAGCATCGCCGGCGTCGGCATGGAACCGCCTTCGGCAACCACCTCGAGCTCCGAACTCTCGTGGCCCGAGAGGTCGAGCACCATCGACTCGTCGATCTCCAGATCGGCCGCATCCGGGAGCAGCTCTTCCAAGGTCTCCAGCCGCTCCATCAGCTCGGTCAGGCGCTCGGTCGGAATGACCGCGGCCTTGGCCGTGAAGGCCGCTGCGAGCGAGTTGTTCAGCGACTGGATGTGTTCCTCCTGCCGCTCCTGGCTCATGTGGGCATTGGCCATGCCATCGCGCAGACGCTTCAGCAGCAGCGGCAGGCGCCGGATGACTTCGGCCCGCTCTTCCCGGGTGACCTTGGCACTGGCCGACCAGATCAGGTCGGCTGCGGCGCGCTTCATGTCCCGGGTTTCCTCGGCCTGCGCGCCGTAACGCACGGCCGTGGTGGCCAGCACGTCGGCCCAGACCTGGAACAGGAACTGGCGCACGCCCTCCTGGACCGGCACCTCGTTGAGCATGCGGCGCAGTTCGATGGTGTACTGGATCGCGAGCGTTTCGCGCTGCTCAACCTGCTGCGCCAGCGACACGCCCTTGCGCGTGGCCTCGTTCTCGGTGCGGAAGTAGTTCTCGAGGAACTTCTCGAACTCGGTCAGCACGGTCTGGAACACCCGCCGGCCCGTGTCCGGGTAGGCCTCGACCACCTGCACAACGCGCTTGATCTCCTTCTCGAGCGTGTCGCCAATGGCCTGGGCCGCGTTGTCGAATCCCATCACGCAGGCGCCCATGCGGTCGATCAGCCGGCGCGCCGGATGGTCGATGGTCGCGAAAAAATCCGGCTCGCTGACGGCCACCCGCAGCACCGGCATTTGCAGGCGCGCGAACCACACCCGCACTGCCGCCGGGATGCGGTCCTCGGTGAGGATGCTCTGGAACATCATCGCCACGATCTCGATCGTCGCCCGTTCGGCCGGCGTGTTGGCCGCGTGCTTCAGCAGTTGTTTGCGCTGCTGCAACTCGTCGATCAGCATCGGCGTCGTCAGCGCCGGAGAGGCGCTTGGCGGCACCGACACCAGGCGTTGCTTCAGGCTGTTCTGCGCCAGTTCGATGGCCCGCGACAGCCGCGGCGTGACCGCCGCCGGACCCCGCGTGGTGTCGGAGAAGCCTGGCAGCTGCCGGCCGACCAGCCGGTTCAGCCGGCCCAGCACGGCCTGTGCATGGTCGCTGCCGCGCGCCAGCGGCGCAGCGCGGGTCATCATGCGCGTTTCTTCGCCGACATGCCCGCGGGCCGCTTCCGGATGGCCGCCGAAGGCGCTGCCCTGGCCGGACAACTGCGCGGCCAGGCCCGCCGGGCGTCCCGTGGAGGGCATGGTCGCCGGCCGTGACGGACCGCTGCCGGGCGTGGCCGCCCCGTCGCGTGCGCGGCGGATGAACGGGCGCAGGTCGACCTCGGGCAGCACGCGCTGCTCGATCAACCAGCGATTGGTCTCGTGGTAGGCCTCCTCGACCAGCGCGGCGAATTCGTCATGCAGCCATGGCTGGGCCTCGCGCCAATCGTCGGGCGTGAGCCCGCCACTGCGCCAGGCATCATGGGCGACGCGAGCCAGCACATGCGCTCGCAGCATGTCGTGCGTCTCGAGCTCCTGCCGCTGTTCGAGCATCGCGATGCGCGAGCGCAGGTCGCTGAACTCCCACGACGCGCGATCCATGATGGCCAGCGCCAGGCGCGAGGTCAGGATCTCGCGGTCGATCGTGTCGTCGTCCACCAGCGACAGGCCCTTGGTGCCAGACCCGGTACCCGGGGCGCTACCGGGGCGCGGCAAGTCGCCCGGCTGGACCGCTGATCCACCATGCACCAGCACGTGGCGCAGGCCCTCGTTCATGCCGGCCAGCCAATGGCGGGCCTGCTTCTGGAGGCCCTGCATGAGGTCGCGCCGGCGCTGCGCGGTCTGGTATTCGGCCGGCTTGTCGAGCGAATGGCGAGCGCCGTCGATGACGTGCCGTACCAGCCCCGGCAGACCCTTGACCAACTCGTCGGTGTACAGCCGCCGCGCCTCGCTGGCGAGTTGGGCGGCGTTGGCGTTGGTCGCCATGGGCGAAGGGCAGGAAGTCTGGTCGTGAGGGATTGCCTACTCTATACCACCGCCCCGGCGTTGGGGTCGTTCGGATCGTGGTCCTTGGTCGTGAATTTGACCAGGTCCTCGCGCTTGACACCCAGCCACATCGCGATGGCCGCGGCGACGAACACCGACGAGTAGATGCCGAACAGGATGCCGATGGTCAGCGCCACCGCGAAGTAGTGCAGCGTGGGGCCGCCGAAGATCAGCATCGACAGCACCATCATCTGGGTGGACCCGTGGGTGATGATCGTGCGGCTGATGGTGCTGGTGATCGCGTGGTCGATGACCTGCGGCGTGGTCAGCTTGCGGTACTTGCGGAAGGCTTCGCGGATCCGGTCGAAGATCACCACCGACTCGTTGACCGAATAGCCCAGGATCGCCAGCACGGCCGCCAGCACCGCCAGCGAGAACTCCCACTGGAAGAAGGCGAAGAAGCCGAGGATGATGATCACGTCGTGCAGGTTCGCGATGATCGCCGCGACCGAGAACTTCCACTCGAAGCGGAAGGCCAGGTACAGCATGATGCCGACCACGACGAAGGCCAGCGCCTTGGCACCGTCTGCCGCGAGTTCGGAACCGACCGCGGGACCGACGAATTCGGTGCGCGACAGGCGGATCGGCTCCACCCCGTCGGGCCGCGCGCACGAGGGTCGGCTGACCTGTTCGCCCTGCGGCGTGGTGTAGGCCTTAGTGGCCACCGTGCCGGCCTCTGCCGTGCAGAGGGCTGCAAACGCGCTTGTGCCCAGGGCCGCCTGGTCGGCCGGCTTGGCATCGCCACGCACCGGCAGGCGCACCAGCACATCCTTCGAGGTGCCGAATGTCTGCACCTGCACTTCGCCGAGCTTCAGCGCCTCGATGGCGGCGCGCGTCTTCTCCAGGTCGGCCGCATGCTGGGTGTATTCGACCTCCAGCACCGTGCCGCCGGTGAATTCGATCGAGAAGTGCAGGCCGCGCGTGGCGAGGAAAAAGACCGCCGCGGCGAAGGTGAGGAACGAGATGACGTTGAACACCAGCGCATGCCGCATGAACGGGATGTCGCGGCGGATGCGAAAGAACTCCATGTGTGTGCTCCCCGGCGGTGCCGATCAGGCCTTGGCGACCGGCTGGTCGCTGCCCGGCGTCGTCGCCGGCTTCCAGACCTGGCCGATCGACACCGACTTCAGCTTCTTCTGGCGGCCATACCAGAGGTTCACCAGGCCGCGCGAGAACATCACGGCCGAGAACATCGAGGTCAGGATGCCCAGGCAGTGCACCACCGCGAACCCGCGTACAAAGCCCGAGCCGAAGGCCAGCAACGCGAGGCCGGCGATCAGCGTGGTGATGTTCGAGTCGAGAATGGTCGCGAACGCGCGCTCGTAGCCGGCCGCGATCGCCGCCTGCGGCGACGACCCGTTGCGCAACTCTTCGCGCACGCGTTCATTGATCAGCACGTTGGCATCGATGGCCATGCCCAGCGTCAGCGCGATGGCGGCAATACCCGGCAAGGTGAGCGTGGCCTGCAGCATCGACAGCATCGACACCAGCAGCAGCAGGTTGAAGCCCAGCGCCAGCGTCGAGAACAGCCCGAACAGCAGGTAGTAGCCGCACATGAACACGGCGATCGCGGCGAAGCCGTAGGCCACGCTGTGGAAGCCCTTCTCGATGTTCTCGGCGCCCAGCGTCGGGCCGATGGTGCGTTCCTCGATGATTTCCATCGGCGCGGCCAGCGAGCCGGCGCGCAGCAGCAGCGCGGTGTCGTTCGCCTCGACCGTCGTCATGCGGCCGGTGATCTGCACCCGGCCGCCGCCGATCTCGCCACGGATCACGGGCGCGGTGACGATCTCGCCCTTGTTTTTCTCGAACAGCAGGATCGCCATGCGCTTGCCGACGTTCTCGCGCGTCACGTCGCGGAAGATGCGCGCGCCCTTGGCGTCGAGCGTCAGGTGCACCGCGGGTTCGTTGCTGTTCTGGCTGTCGAAGCCGGGTTGCGCGTCGGTGAGGTTCTCACCAGTCAGCACGACCTGGCGGTAGACGATCAGCGGCGTGCCGTCGCGGTCGAGGTAGCGCTCGCTGCCGAACGGCACCGGGCCGGCGCCGCGCAGCGCGTCGAGCGCCTCGGTCGAGGTGTTCACCATGCGCACTTCGAGTGTGGCGGTGCGGCCGATGATGTCCTTGGCGCGGGCGGTGTCCTGCACGCCAGGCAACTGCACCACGATGCGATCCGAGCCCTGCTGCTGGATCACCGGCTCGTTGGTGCCCAGCTCGTTGACGCGGTTGTGCAGCGTGGTGATGTTCTGCTTCAGCGCGGCGTCCTGCACCCGGCGTGCGGCTTCGGGCTTGAGCGTGCCGGTGAGCTTGAAGTCGCTGCCGTCGGCGCTTTCGACCCATTGCAGGTCGGACAGCTGGTCGGCCAGCAGCGCCTGCGCCTGCTGCAGCATCGCGCGGTCGCGGAAGCGGATCTGCACGTCGTTGCCTTCGCGCGTGACCCCGCCGTGGCGAATGTTCTTGTCGCGCAGCAGCGTGCGCACGTCGCCGGCATGGGCATCGGCCTTCTTGGTCAGCGCGCCCTTCATGTCCACCTGCATCAGGAAGTGCACGCCGCCGCGCAGGTCCAGGCCCAGGAACATCGGCAGCGCATGCAGCTTTGTCAGCCAGGTCGGCGAGCGCGACAGCAGGTTCAGCGCGACGATCCACGAAGGCTCTTTGGGATCGGGGTTCAGCGCCGCCTGCAGCGCGTCCCGTGCCTTGGTCTGCGTGTCGGTGTCGCGGAAGCGCGCCTTGATCGAGTTGCCGTCCAGCTGCACGAAGTCGGGCTTCAGTCCGGCCTGCGCCAGCACGCCTTCGACACGCGGCACCAGCGCGGCATCGAGCTTCAGCGTGGCCTTGGCGCTCGAGATCTGCACGGCCGGCGCTTCGCCGAAGAAGTTGGGCAACGTGTACAGCAGCCCGATCACCAGCGCGAGGCCGAGGATCAGGTATTTCCACCAGGGGTAGCGGTTCATCGGGGCTTCCTTGGCCCGGCCGACGGAGGCGGGCGGGTAGAGGCGGGCGCTGCCGGCGGCGGCGCCGCGCGCGGGCCGCGCGGCTTACTTGCCGTAAGTGCCCTTGGGCAGCACCTGCACCACGGCGCTGCGCTGCACCTGCAGCTCGACGCCATTGGCGACCTCGACATGCACGAAGGTTTCGCCAAGCTTGGAGACGCGGCCGATCATGCCGCCCGAGGTGACGACCTCGTCGCCCTTGGCCAGCGCCTCGAGCATGGCCTTGTGTTCCTTCTGCCGCTTCATCTGGGGCCGGATCATGATGAAGTACAGCACCACGAACATCAGCACCAGCGGCAGCATCTGGCCCATCGAGCCAAGCATGGATTCGGCGCCGCCGGCCGGGGCGGCCTGGGCGTAGGCGTTGGAGATGAACACGGTCGGTCTTCCTTCAGGGCAGGCCTGCGCCCGGCGCAGGCGAAACGGCGGATTCTATGTCGCGCTGCCGGGCCGGCCCCCGGGGCCGGGGCGCCCGGCGGCCCGGGCTCAGAAAAGCGCCATGCTGAGCTTGCGGCGGTACTGGTCGATCACGGGGTCGCCGGCGGTGGACTGCTGCTTGCCCGTCACCTCCAGCGTGCCCTTGGCCTGCTCGGCCGTCACTTTGGGAGCGGGCTTGCTCATCAGTTCGAGGATCGCGACATAGGTCTTGCGTGCGAGCTGGCCATTCCACTCCTTGTCGCGCATCACGATCTCGAGCAGCGCCTCCATCGCATCCGTGAAGCGGCTGGCGGCGAACAGGGTCTGCGCCAGTTCGAAGCGTGCATCGAAGTCGCGGCGGTTGGCCTCGATGGCTGCCGCCAGGGCCTCGGGCGAACGCGCGGTCGGCGCCTTCTCGCATGCCGCCAGCCAGTGGCTTAGCGCGGCCAGGCGCGCGTCATGCAAGGCCTTGCTGGCCACCGGCTGGAAGGCCTGCCGGGCCTCGGCGACCCGGCCGCCTTCGAGCAGCAGCTTGACGTAGTCGAATCGCGCCACGTCGTTCCCCGGATCGATCGCGACGGCCTGCTGCAACCTGGCCAGCGCGGCAGCGCTGTCGCCGCTGGCTTCCAGGGCCTCGGCCTGTTCGGTCTCGGCCTCGGCTTCGAGCGCTTCGGCACTGGGCACATGGCGATCGAGGAATTCGCGCACCTGGGCTTCGGGCAGCGCGCCGACGAAGCCGTCGACCGGCTGCCCCTTGTCGAACAGCACGCAGAACGGGATCGAGCGCACACCGAACGCCTGGCTCAGCTGGCCGGCGATCTCGGGCTGGTCGTCACTGTTGAGCTTGGCCAGCTTGAAGCGGCCGCCGTAGGCCTTCTCGACCTTTTCGAGGATGGGCCCGAGCGTGCGGCAGGGGCCGCACCAGGGCGCCCAGATGTCCAGCAGCACCGGCTGCTGCATCGATGCCTGGATCAGCTCGGCCTCGAAGTTCTGCAGAGTGATGTCGTTCATGGTCGGAAGTGAGCGTGAGGGGAGGCATGTGAGGGCGGCCGCCTACAATCCAAGGCTTTGCCCACCGTTGGCGGAGCGCGTCTTGCAAAGCAGTGCCAAGTCCCAGGTCGAATCGCAGCCCGGCGTTGCACAGCCCGAGCCCGCGGGCGGCGTGCTGGTCGGCGTCCTGATGGGGTCGTCCAGCGACTGGGAAACCTTGCAGCAGGCGGCGCAGATTCTCGCCGAGTTTGGCGTGCCGCATGAGTGCCGCGTGGTCTCGGCCCATCGCATGCCGGACGACATGTTCGCCTATGCCGAGGCGGCGGCCGGCCGCGGGTTGAAGGCCATCATTGCCGGCGCCGGGGGCGCAGCCCACCTGCCGGGCATGCTGGCAGCCAAGACCACGGTGCCGGTGCTCGGGGTGCCGGTGGCCAGTCGCCATCTGAGCGGCGTGGACTCCCTGCACTCGATCGTTCAAATGCCCAAGGGCATCCCGGTGGCGACCTTCGCGATCGGCACGGCAGGCGCCGCCAACGCCGCGCTGTTCGCGGTCGCGATGCTGGCCACCGGCGACGCGGCGCTGCGAGCGAAGCTGGAAGCCTTCCGTGCGCGCCAGACCGAGGCCGCGCGCGCGATGAGCGCGGACCTCAAATGAGCCGAGACGTGTTGCTGCCCGGCGCGACGCTGGGCGTGATGGGCGGCGGCCAACTGGGTCGCATGTTCGTGCACGCCGCGCAGTCGCTGGGCTATGGCGCCGCGGTGCTGGATCCCGATGCGTCTTCGCCGGCCGGCCAGGTGGCGCAGCACCAGGTACGTGCCGGCTACCTGGACGCGGCCGGGCTGGCCGAACTGGCGGCCCGCTGCGACGCCATCACCACCGAGTTCGAGAACGTGCCGGCAGAGGCCTTGCGCCGTCTGGCGGTGCTTCGCCCGGTGGCGCCGGCGGCCGATGCCGTGGCAATCTGCCAGGATCGCGCGGCCGAGAAGGCGCAGTTCGTCCGCTGCGGGGTGCCCTGTGCGCCGCATGCGGTGATCGACTCGGCCGGGCAACTGACCACGGTGCCGGCCTCGTTGCTGCCGGGTATCCTGAAGACGGCGCGCATGGGCTACGACGGCAAGGGCCAGCGCCGGGTGGCCGATGCACAGGCGCTGGCGGCCGCCTGGCACGAACTGGGCGGCGTGCCCTGCGTGCTGGAGCAGATGCTGCCGCTGGCGTTGGAGCTGAGCGTGATCGTCGCGCGCGGCGCCGACGGCACGGTGGTCACCCTGCCGGTGCAGCAGAACCTGCACCGCGAGGGCATCCTCGCCGTCACGGAGGTGCCGGCACCGCAGGCCGATGCCGCGCTGCAGGCGCAGGCGCGCGCGGCGGCCGGCGACGTCGCTGCTGCCATGGGCTACGTCGGCGTGTTGTGCGTCGAGTTCTTCGTGCTGGCCGATGGCCGCCTGGTGGCCAACGAGATGGCGCCGCGTCCGCACAACTCCGGCCACTATTCGATCGATGCCTGCGACCTGAGCCAGTTCGAACTGCAGGTGCGCGCGCTGGCCGGCCTGCCGTTGCCACAGCCGCGGCTGCATTCACCCGCGGTGATGCTCAACCTGCTGGGCGACCTGTGGTTCGCCGACGGCGACGAGACGCCGCGCACACCGCCCTGGGACCGCCTGCTCGCGTTGCCCGGCGTGCACCTGCACCTGTATGGCAAGGCCGAGGCCCGGCGTGGCCGCAAGATGGGCCACCTGACGATCACCGCGGCCGACGCGGCGCAGGCGCGCAGCGTCGCGTTGCAGGCCGCCGCGGTGCTCGGCATCGCGCCGTTCTGACGGGCTGCCGAGGAACTGCCGGCATGCCGATCCTGGCGGGTGACGACCCGGTGGCGCTGCGCCAGGCGGCGCAGCGGCTGGCGGCTGGCGGCCTGGTCGCGTTGCCGACCGAGACCGTCTATGGCCTCGGTGCGCGGGCTGACGTCGACGACGCCGTGGCCGGCATCTTCGCCGCCAAGGGTCGGCCGGTGGACCACCCGCTGATCGTCCATGTCCAGGATGTCGCCGATGCGCAGGCCTTTGCGGCGCAATGGCCGCCCGCCGCCGATCGCCTGGCCGCGGCCTTCTGGCCTGGCCCGGTCACGCTGATCGTGCCGCGTCGCGTCGGGGTTGCCGAAGCGGCCTCGGGCGGCCTGCCGACCATCGGACTGCGCTGCCCTGCCCACCCGGTGGCGCGCGCGCTGCTGCGCGCGGCCGCGGCGCTCGGGGTGGCCGGCGTTGCGGCGCCGAGCGCTAACCGCTTTGGCCGGGTGAGTCCGACGCGGGCCGCGCATGTCGCCGCCGAATTTGGCGACGAGCTGCTGGTGCTGGATGGTGGCGCCTGCCCGCTGGGCATCGAATCGACGATCGTCGATTGCTCGAGGGGCCGGCCGGTCCTGTTGCGCCCGGGCGTGCTGACGCGAGCGCAGATCGAGGCCGCGCTGGGCGAGCCGCTGCTGGAACGCGATGCTGCCGCCCCGCGCAGTTCGGGCGACATGGCATCGCACTACGCGCCGCGTGCGCGCGTGCGGCTGTTCGAGCCGGCACCGCTGGCCGCGGCGCTTCACGCGCCGGACATGTCCGCCAACACCGTGGCGGTATATTCCCGCTCCTGCCCGGCAGGTCCTGCCGGGGTGCAGTGGCGCCGGCAACCCGAGCAGGCGGCCGCCGTCGCGCACGAACTGTTCGCCGTGCTGCGTGAACTGGATGCCGCCGGCGTGCGCGAAATCTGGATCGAGCAGCCGCCCGATACCGCCGAATGGGAAGGCGTGCGCGACCGCTTGCGACGCGCCGCCGCAGCTTGAGAGTACGAAAGTGATGATGGTCTCGAATCGACTGCGCCGACACGGCGCCCTTTGCGGTGCGGCCCTGGCGCTGGTGGTGGCCGGGCTCGTCGCGGCCTGTGGCGGCGGCACCTCGCAGGTGGATCCGTTCAAGCCGGGACGCGTGATTGCCTTCGGCGACGAGACCAGCGTCATCGTCAACGACGGCGCCAACAACGGCCGCAAGTACAGCGTCAATGGCCTGGACACCAACAGCGCGCGTGATTGCACGCTGCTGCAGAACTGGGTGCAGGTGGTGTCCGATCATTACGGCTTCGTGTTCGCCGAATGCAACAAGGCGGCCGCGACACCCAAGGCCTTCATGCGCGCCAAGGTCGGCGCCAAGGTCGACGACCCCACGCTGGGCATGGCGCAGCAGATTGCCGAGCAGCTGTCGGCAGGCGACGGCTTCAAGTCCAACGACCTGGTGACGGTGATGATCGGCGCCAACGACGTCATCGAGCTGGCCGATCGCGTCCGCAACGGCGGCATGAGCGCGGCGGATGCCTCGGCCGAGGCCAAGCGTCGCGGGGCCCACCTGGCCGAGCGCATCAATGCCATCCTCGGGGCCGGCGCGAAGGCGCTGGTGTCCACGATCCCCGACATGGGCCTGAGCCCCTATGCGATCACGGTGAACAAGAACTCGCCGGGCTACGCCGCGCAACTGTCGAGCCTGAGCTACGACTTCAATGCGACGCTGCGCACGACCATCGACCAGACCAAGTACGACGGCCGCAACTACGGCCTGGTGCTGGCCGACGATACGACGCAGTCGATCGCCCGCTTCCCGGGGTCGTTCGGCTACTCCAACGTCACCGACGCGGTGTGCCTGGTGGCGCTGCCCAATTGCACCTCGGCCACGGCCGACATCGTCTCGGGCGCCTCCGTGGACAGCTACATGTGGGCTGACGACCGGCATCTGACGCCTTCGCTGCAGTCGCGCATCGGCTCGCAGGCCTTGTCGCGGGCGCTGAACAACCCGTTCTGATCCGCCGACCCGTCACCGATTAGAGTCCCCACTCTTCCGTACGGCCGCTCCCTTTGCGGGAAAGCCCGAGCCAGGCTCCGAAGACACGGCCCGTATAGTCCTCTGCGGAAAAGCGAACGATCGTTCGTTTATTGACGACAGTCGCGGGCCGCTCGCCCGCCAGAGGGGACAGCATGAAGACGATGCGGGCATTGGGCCTGTCGCTGCTGACGGCAGCGTTCCTGGCCGCTTGCGGTGGTGGCGATCCCAACGTGCCGGGCGAAAGCCCGACCGCCGGCGCCCCGACGACCAAAGGCAGTTTCAAGGCGCTGGTGACCTTCGGCGACAGCCTGAGCGACCTGGGGACCTATGCGCCGATCACGTCGCTGGCCGGCAATGGCCAGGCCCCGTATCTGGGCGGCAAGTTCACCACCAACAATGGTTCGGTGGGCACGATCTGGGTCGAGAACCTGGCCGCGAAGATGGGCCTCACCGTCACGCCGGCCGAGATGGGCTTCGCCGGGCAATCGGTCAAGTGCCCCGCGGCGGCGGTGAACGCCGCGCTCGCGGCGACCTGCACCGGCTATGGCCAGGGCGGTGCCCGGGTGACCGATCCGAACGGCATCGGCCACAGCGGCGGGGCCTTGACGGTGCCGGCGGTGACGCAGATCGCCAACCACCTGGCACGCTTCGGCAGCTTCAAGGACAGCGACCTGATCCTGCTGTGGAGCGGCAGCAACGATGCGCTGCTGCAGTTCGGTGCCTTCGCGGCCGCCGCCACCAAGATCCAGACCGATGCGGCCACCGGCAAGATCACGGCCGACCAGGCGCAACTGCAGCTGTTCAATGCGCAGACCGCCGCCCAGGCCGAGATGAAGAAGGCCGCACAGGACCTGGCGCGCTACATCCGGGAGCAGATCCTCGCCAAGGGCGGCAAGTATGTGGCGGTGATGGGGCTCAACGACATCGCCGACACGCCTTTCGGCAATTCCGTGCCGGCATCGGCCCGGCCCGTGCTGACTGACCTTTCGCTGATCTTCAACCTCTGGCTGCGCGACGGCCTGGCCAACCAGCCGGTGCAGGTCATCGACACCTTCGCGATCCTCAAGGACGTCTACCAGAACCCCGCGAAGTTCGGCATCGTCAACAACACCACGCCGGCCTGCGATGCCGACAAGATCAAGCTGATCACCGGCGGCCAGGAGACCAGCGGCTCGTCGCTGTTCTGCAACGCCACGCCCGGCGTGCCCTACAACGGCATGCGGGCCGGCGCGGATGCCATCACCTGGGCGTTCGCCGACAGCGTGCATCCCACCACCGGCGGCCACAAGGCGCTGAGCGATGCGTTCTATGCCAGGCTGCAGAGCTTCGGCTGGCTGTGATCAGGCCCCAGGCAACGAGGAGACAACGATGATGAAGAACCTTCCGGGTCTGGCGGCACTGCTCGCACTGGCCGGTGGCTGCACGCTGGCGCAGGCCCAAGAGAACGTCGCGAAGTTCGGCGTGACCCGCTACGACACGCATGCGCGAACCACCGGCATCCGCGGCATCGGCGTGCCCGCCGGTGCGGACGCAGAGGTCGGCGACGCGACGACCGTGATCTTCACCTACGAGCGCCTGTTCACGCCGAACCTCGGCCTCGAGCTCGTGGTGGGCGTGCCGCCGAAGATCAAGTCGCGCGCCAGTGGCAGCGTGGCCTTCCTGGGCGAGGTGCTGGAGGCCAAGAATGTCGCGCCGACCCTGCTGCTGAACTACCACTTCGGCCAGCCGGGCGATGCGCTGAGGCCCTACGTCGGTATCGGCGTCAACTACACCAAGTTCGTCGGCATCAAGTCGTCGCTGGCCACCGACGTGCAGATGAGCGACTCGACCGGCCTGGCAGTGCAGGCCGGCATCGACTACTCCTTCAACAAGCAGTGGGGCTTCTTCGCGAGCATCGCGGCGCTGAAGGTGAAGAGCGATCTGGTGGCCGCCGGCAGCACCGTGCTGCAGACGACGATCGACTTCCGGCCGCTGGTGTATTCCGCCGGCGTGTCCTACCGGTTCTGAGGCCCCTCGGCGCCGGCACTGGCACTGCCGGCCCACTGCACCAGCGCATCGAGCGCGGGCCGGGCCGCCTCTGCGCGCGGGTGGTTGACCAGCATCACCACCACGCGGCGCCGGCCGTTGGGGCCCAGCACCACGCCGGCGATGCCGACCACGTCCTTCAGCGAGCCGGTCTTCAGGTGCGCGCGGCCGGCGCCGCCCTTGGCGCGGCGCGCGGTGCCGTCCAGCCCCGCCACCGGCAGCGAGGCCAGCAGTTCGGGCATCACCGGGCTGCGCCAGGCCGATTGCAGCAATTGCGCCAGCGCAGCGGCGCTGATGCGGGTCTCGCGCGAAAGGCCTGAACCGTTGTCGACCACCAGGCCCTCGGCCTGAGGGCCCAGTTGCTGCTGCAGCCACTCCTGCAGCACCTGCCGCGCAGCGGCCGGCGTGCCGCTGCCGCGCTGCGTCAACCCGAGCGTCAGGAACAGCTGCTGCGCCATCGGGTTGTTGCTGAACTTGTTGATGTCGCGGATCAGCTCGGCCAGCGAAGGCGAGCTGGCCTCGAAACTCGGCGGCGCGGCCGGCGCCGCCCCGTCCTTCACGCTGCCGCTCATTTTGCCGCCTAGGTCGCGCCACAGGGCCTGCAGCAGCCGCGCGTTGTAGGTGGCCGGGTCGGCATAGGCCAGCGGCCAGCTGCGTTCGCCGCAGGTCGTGGGGTAGCCGCCGGCGAAGCGCATGCGATCGGGGTCCGCGGGGCTGGCCTTGAGCGCACCGCGCCAGTCGTCGCAGGGGCCGGGCTGCAGCGGCACCTGCGCGTCGATCTGCAGACCCTGCAGCACCGGCTCGGCGCTGACGCGCGCGACGCCGCGCGCCGGGTCGGGCGTGAAGGTGTAGACGATGGCCTTGTAGGCCAGCAGCAGCGCATCGGGCTTCACGTTGTAGGGCCGCAGCGGCTCGCCGTCGAACTCGGCCGGCGAGCTGTCCGGCACCTGGAAGGCGCTGCGGTCGAGCACGATGTCGCCGCGGATCTCGCGCACGCCCATCTGCTGCACGCGGTGCAGCAGGAGCCACAGGCGCTCGGGCACTAGCTTCGGGTCGCCCTGGCCCTTGATCACCAGGTCGCCCTCGAGCACGCCATCGTGCACGCTGCCCCTCAGCCACACCGGCGTGTGCCAGCTGTAGGCCGGCCCCAGCAGGTCCAGTGCCGCGTAGGTGGTGGCCAGCTTGAACAACGAGGCCGGGTTCAGTGGCCGCTGCGGCTGCCAGCTCAACATCGGCGCCGTGGCACCGACTTCCTGCACGACGATGCCCGCCGCTTCGACCGGCACCTGCGCATGGCCGAGCGCGCTGCGCACGTCGGCCGGCAGCGGGGCACCCGCCGCGCGCGCCGCCGCGGCCAGCACGAGAAGCGACGAGGCGATGAAGGCAGGGCGCGGCAGCAGGCTCATCGCGGCATGATGGCACGGCTACACTGGCCCGCCCGCGATGGAACCGACCCTGCTCGCCCTCGATACCGCGACCGAGACGATGGCCCTGGCGCTGATCGTGCCCGGCGGCGTGCAGACACGGTTGATGCCGGGCGGCGCGGCGGCCTCGGCCCAGTTGATCCCGGCGGTGCTGTCCCTGCTGGCCGATGCCGATGTCGAGATGCGGCAGCTCGACGCCATTGCCTTTGGCCAGGGGCCCGGCGCCTTCACCGGCCTGCGCACCGCCTGCGCCGTGGCGCAGGGCCTGGCCTTCGGCATCGACCGGCCGGTGCTGGCGATCGACAGCCTGCTGCTCGTGGCCGACGATGCCCAGGCGCAGCAGCCGCTGGCCGACGATGCGGCGCTGCTGCACTGGGTGGCGATGGATGCGCGCATGGACGAGGTTTACGCCGCCGCGTATGGGCGTCGAGCGGCCGTCTGGCAACGGCAGGTGGCACCGGCCCTGTACACCTTGCCGGCATTGGCCGAGCGCTGGCGGTTGCAGCCGCCGGTTCGCGTGGCGGGCTCGGCGATCTCGGCCTTCGGCGCGCGCCTGCCATTCGGCAGCGCGCAGGCCTTCGCGCGGGAACACGACCGCGCCGCCGCGCTGGCCCGCCTGGCGCGCGAGGCCTGGTCACAGCGCGCGCAACTCGACCCCGCGCAGGCGCTGCCGCTGTACCTGCGCGACAAGGTGGCGTTGACGACGGCCGAGCGCGCAGCGCAGAAAGCCGCCGCGGCATGAACGCGCTGCTGCAGCCGGGCCTGCCTTGGCAACGCCCGATGACGGTGCAGGACCTCGACGAGGTGCTGGCGATCGAGGTCGGGAGCTACAGCTTTCCGTGGAGCCGTGGCAACTTCATCGATTCGCTGGCCGCCGGCTACCTGGCCGAGGTGCGGCTCGATGCGCAGGGCCAGTGCCTGGGCTACTGCGTCGCCATGGCCGGATTCGAAGAGATGCACCTGCTGAACATCACCGTCGCGCCGGGGCACCTGCGCCAGGGCCACGCGCGGGCAATGCTGGCACGCCTGGCCGAGCAGGCTCGCCAGCGCGGCGACCGCAAGCTGTGGCTGGAGGTGCGCCAGGGCAACCTGGCCGCGCGCCAGTTGTACGAAGCGTTCGGCTTCACGCATGTCAGCGTGCGCAAGGCCTACTACCCGGGTCCGCAGGGTCGACGCGAGGACGCGGTGGTGATGAGCCTGGCGCTGGACGCACAAGGAGCGCCGCCGCATGCGCTGGACTGAACGCCAGCAGGGCATGCTGCGCGAGATGGGGCTGCGGGTCTGGGCGCCAGGCGAGGCCGCCGCGCCCGAGCCGGTGATCGCTCGGGTCCCGCCGCCCGCAGGGTCACCGCCGCTGCCCGCGCCGGGCCCGGCCCCGGCCCCGGCACAGGCCCCGGCGCCGGAGGCCCCACGCGCCAGTCCGGTCGCCGGCCTCGGCTGGCCGGAGCTGCGCGCGGCCGTGGCCGCGTGCCGCGCCTGCGGCTTATGCGAAAGCCGCAAGCAGACGGTGTTCGGCGTCGGTCATGAGTCGGCGCACTGGATGATCGTCGGCGAGGCGCCGGGCGAGCAGGAGGACCTCCAGGGCGAACCTTTCGTCGGCGCCGCCGGCCGGCTGCTCGACCGCATGCTGCTGGCACTGGGCCTCACCCGCGAGCCGGCCGAGCCGGCGCGCCAGGTGTTCATCGCCAACACGCTGAAGTGTCGGCCGCCGCGCAATCGCAATCCCGAGCCCGACGAACTGCTGAAGTGCCAGCCCTTCCTCGAGCGCCAGGTCGAGCTGGTCCAGCCGCGCGTGATCCTGGCGATGGGGCGCTTCGCGATCCAGTCGCTGCTGGACAGCACCGAGCCGGTGGGCCGCCTGCGCGGCCGCGTGCACCAGTGGCGCGGCCGACCCCTGATCGTCACTTACCACCCGGCCTACCTGTTGCGCAACCCGGTGGACAAGGCGCGCGCCTGGGCCGACCTGTGCCTGGCCGCGCAAACGGCGGAACAGATGGCCGCGCAACATCAGGGTTAGCTGGATGAGCACGACGATCCCCGGCCCCGATGGCCTGCCACGCTGCCGCTGGTGCGCGACGGCGCCGGAGTTCCTGGGCTACCACGACGGCGAGTGGGGCTTTCCGGTGTCCGACGACCGTCGCCTGTTCGAGAAGCTGTGCCTCGAAGGCTTCCAGTCCGGCCTGAGCTGGCGCACGATCCTGGCCAAGCGCGAGAACTTCCGTGCCGCCTTCGCCGAGTTCGACTTCACGCGCGTCGCCCGCTTCACCCAGCGCGATGTCGAGCGCCTGCTTGGCGACGCCGGCATCGTGCGGCATCGCGGCAAGATCGAGGCGACGATCAACAACGCGCAGCGGGCCCTGGTGCTGAAGGAGGAGGCGGGTTCGCTGGCCGCGTTTTTCTGGCGTTATGAGGCGACGGCAACCGGGCCCTCGTCGGCCTCGACCAGTGCCGAGTCGCAGGCCCTGTCCAAGGCATTGAAGCAGCGTGGCTGGGCCTTCGTCGGGCCGACCACGGTCTATGCGTTCATGCAGGCGATGGGCCTGGTCAACGACCACGCGGACGATTGCGTGGTGCGGGCGCAGGTGGCGCAGGCGCGGCGAGCCTTCCGGCCACCGGCCTGAGCAGGTCTACTTCGGCGCCTTCTTCGGCCGCTGCCAGCCCGCCAGGCTGACCTGCCGCGCGCGCGCCACCGTCAACTGATGGGCCGGCGTGTCGCGGCTGATCGTGCTGCCGCCGCCGATGGTGCCGCCTTCGCCGATCGTCACCGGCGCGATCAGCACGCAGTTGGAGCCCACGTGCACGTCGTTGCCGATGACCGTGCGGTGCTTGTTGGCGCCGTCGTAGTTGGCGGTGATGCTGCCGGCGCCGTAGTTCACGCGCTCGCCCACCGTGCTGTCGCCAAGGTAGGCGAGATGGTTGGCCTTCGCGCCCCTGGCCAGCGTCGAATTCTTCACCTCGACGAAGTTGCCGATGTGCACCTCGTCGCCCAGCTCGGCACCGGGCCGCAGGCGCGCATAGGGTCCGATCAGCGCGCCGGTGCCGACCTTCGCGCCTTCGATGTGGGTGAACGGGTGGATCACCGCGCCGGCGGCGATCTCGGCATCGCGGATCACGCAGTGCGCGCCGATGCGCACGTTGTCACCGACGACGACCTGGCCTTCGAAGATGCAGCCGACGTCGATCTCGACATCCTGGCCCGGCAGCAGTTCGCCGCGCAGGTCGAAGCGGTCGGGGTCGGCCAGGCGCACGCCGGCCTCCATCAGCGCCTCGGCCTGGCGTCGCTGCAGGCGGCGCTCCAGCTCGGCCAGCTGCGCCGGGCTGTTGACGCCCAGCACCTCGGTCTCGCTGCGCGCATGCGTGGCCACCACCGGGACGCCTTGCTCGACCGCCATCGCGACGATGTCGGTCAGGTAGTACTCGCCCTGCGCGTTCTGGTTGGTCAGCGCCATCACCCAGCGCTTGAGCAGCGCGGTGGGCGCGGCCATCATGCCGGTGTAGATCTCGCGGATCTGGCGCTGCGCCGGGCTCGCGTCCTTGTGCTCGACGATGCCGAGCACGCGGCCGCCGTGCGCATCGCCCGAGCGCAGGATGCGACCGTAGCCGCTGGGGTCTTCGAGCTCGATCGTCAGCAGCGCCAGCTGGCGCCCGGCACAGGCCTCGACCAATGCCCGCGCCGTGGTGGCCTCGATCAGCGGCACGTCGCCGTTCAGGATCAGCGTGATGCCGGCGCGGTCGTCCGGCGTACCGGTGAGCTGCGGCACGGCCTGCTGCACCGCATGGCCGGTGCCCAGCTGCGGCTCCTGTCGCACGGCGATGGCGCCACTGCCGGCGATGGCCTGCTCCACCTGCTCCGCGCCATGGCCGGTGATCACGATGGTGCGGGCACGTCCCAGGTCGCCGGTCATGTCCATCACATGTTGCAGCAAGGGCTTGCCCGCGAGGCGATGCAACACCTTCGGCAGCCGGGATTTCATCCGGGTACCCTTGCCGGCAGCCATGATCACGATGTCGAGTGCCATGAAGTGGACTTCTATGCGGATGGGACGCCGGATTATCGCGACGCTGCTGCTGCCCTTGGTCCTGCTGTCGGGCTGCAGCGCGGTACGTTTCACGTATGGGCAGGCTCCGTTGCTGGCCTACTGGTGGCTGGACGGCTACGTGGACTTCAGCGGCGAACAGACGCCCCGCGTGAAGGCTGCGCTCGAGGACTACATGGCCTGGCACCGTGCCACGCAGTTGCCTGACTATGCCCAGCTGCTGGTGCGCCTGCAGGCAATGGCGCAGGACCGCGTGACGCCGGCCCAGGTGTGCAGCATGGCCGACGAGTTGCAGCGCCGGCTCGAGCTGGCCTACGAGCACGCGGTGCCGGCGATGGCCGAGATCGTGCGCGGCTTCAGCCTGGCGCAGATCGACCACCTCGAGAAACGCTTCGAGCGCGACAACTACGAGATGGCGCGCGACTACCTGCAGCCCGATGCGTCCGATCGGGCCGAGGCGGCGCTCAAGCGCACCGTCGATCGGGCCGAGTCGATCTACGGTTCGGTCGAAGACGACCAGCGTGCGCTGCTGGCCGCCGGCTTGGCCAGCTCACCGTTCGACCCGCAACGCTGGGCCGACGAGCGGCGCGCACGGCAGCGCGACATCCTTCGCACGCTGCGCCAGCTGATCGCGGCCAAGGCCGACACGGCTTCGTTCGAAGCGGCCTTGCGGGCCTTCTCGGCCCAGGCCACCCAGTCGCCGAGGGCTGATTACCGGCAGTACCGGCAACGCCTGTTCGACGCCAACTGCGCCCTGACCGCGCAGTTCCACAACAGCACGCGGCCCGCGCAGCGCCAGCATGCGCTCAACAAGCTCAAGGGCTGGACCGAAGACGCGCGGGCGCTGGCCGCCACGCCCGCCGCAGCCGTCACGAGGCCGGCAGTGGCACCGTGACACGGCGCGGATTCACGCCGGTAGCCGGGAAGTCGACCATCGCCGCATCGAACAGCGGGCGCAGGAAGGGCTCGGCGCTGCTTTGCAGACCTTCGCTGCTGGCGCGCGCCTCGTACAGCGGCTTGCCGCTGGCGCGATCGCGCACCAGCAGCGCCACCTCGCGGTCATAGCGCGGCGAGTAGTCGAATCGGGCCGAGGCGCCCCAGTACGGGCCGCGCCAGGGCCCGCGGTGCCAGTAGCCGAAGCCGCCCGACCACCACAGCGGGTCATCCCAGGGCGAACGGTCGGCGCGCGAGACACGGGCGCCGACCTGCACCAGCACATCCGGCTCGGCGCCCGTCGCCGCCGGCGTGAAGCCGGCCTTCTGCAGCGCGGGGCGGGCGGCGTCCTCGAGCTTCTGCTGGTCCTCGGCGCGCGCCTGCTGCGAGGGCAGGCGCTCGAAGGCATAGCTGGCCGGCTTGCGGCCCGCGGGCCAGTCGCCGTAGGTGGACACGTCGGCCGTGAGCTGGTTCATCGCCGCGCAGCCGGCCAGGCCGGCCAGCGTGCCCAGCCCGGCCAGGGCCAGCAGGGTGTTGAGCGAACGTCGCTGGATCATGAGTGGCTCCTCATGTCGAAAGGGTCGCCAGGTCGGACTGGAAGCGCAGCACCGCTTCACCCGCCGGGGGCGTGCCGCACTCGTCATCGTCGTCGAAGGCCTTGTCGCCGGCGGGGTCGGCCACGCCGGTCGGTGTGATCGTCGTGAACGGGAACAGGTTCCGGTCCATCATGTGCGAGGGCACGATCTGACCCATCGCGCGGAACATGTTGTCGATGCGGCCCGGGTACTGCTTCTCCCAGGCGTGGATCATCTGCTTGATCTGCACACGTTGCAGGTTATCCTGGCTGCCGCACAGCGTGCACGGGATGATCGGGAACTGCCGGTGCTCGGCCCAGCGCGCGAGGTCGGCTTCGGCCACGTAGGCCAGCGGCCGGATCACCGTGTGGCGGCCGTCGTCGCTGACCAGCTTGGCCGGCATGCCCTTCATCTTGCCGCCGAAGAACATGTTCATCAGCAGCGTCACGACGATGTCGTCGCGGTGGTGGCCGAGCGCGATCTTGGTCGCGCCCAGTTCGCTGGCCACGCGGTACAGGATGCCGCGGCGCAGGCGCGAACACAGCGAGCACAGCGTCTTGCCCTCGGGCACCAGGCGCTTGACGATCGAGTAGGTGTCCTGCTCCTCGATGTGGAACGGGATCCCGCGGCCCTTCAGGTACTCGGGCAGCACATGCTCGGGAAACCCGGGCTGCTTCTGGTCGAGGTTGACCGCGATGACGTCGAAGCGCACCGGCGCGCGCTCGCGCAGGCTCAGCAGGATGTCGAGCAGGCCGTGGCTGTCCTTGCCGCCCGAGAGGCACACCATCACCTTGTCGCCCTCGCCGATCATGTTGAAGTCGGTGATGGCCTGGCCCACCTGGCGATGCAGTCGCTTGCTGAGCTTGTTCAACTCGAAGGCCTGCTTGCGGGCGGCCTTGTCCTCGCTGTTGCCCGGCTCGGCCAGGCCGGCGTCCACCACCGTGTTCATTGGGGCTCCTTCAGGCCAAACACCTCACAACCCACGGCCTCGCAATCGGGGTACACGTCCGGCTTCTCCGTCGAGACGCGCGCCGCGCGCACCTGGGGGTGGGCAAGCATCAGCTTGAGCACATCGTCGGCCAGTGTTTCCTGCAGGTGGATGTGACCTTGCGACACCCGTGCCGCGATCGAACGGCGGATGAAATCGTAGTCGAGGACCTCGTGCAACTGATCGCGCTGCGGCGTTGACAGGGCCAAGGGCACGTAAAGATCGACGTTGATCAGCACGCGCTGTTCGCCCTTCTTCTCGAAGTCGTGCACGCCGATGTTGATCCACACCTCGTAGTTGCGCAGGAAGAGGCGGCGGCAGTCCATCAAGGTGGGGTTGGTGAGCAGGCTGTGCATCAGCGGTCCTTCGCAAGGAATTGCACGTCGCGCGGCTGAGGCAGCAGGTGCTGGCCGCCGTCGACCAGCAAGGTGCTGCCGGTGACGGCCGGCGATTCGAGCAGGTAGCGGACCGCGTGCGCGATGTCCGCAGGGGTCGACGAGCGCTCCAGCGGCGTCATGCGGTGCGAGCGCGCGAACTCGTCGGCCGACATGCTGCCCGACAGCAAGGTGACACCCGGCGAGATGGCGCAGACGCGCAGCACCGGCGCCAAGGCTTGCGCCAGCATCACGGTGGCGGCCTGCAGCGCGGCCTTGGACAGCGTGTACGACAGGTAGTCGGGGTTCGGGTTCGCGAGCTTCTGGTCGAGCAGGTTGACCACGCAGCCGCGCGCGCCGCGCTCGGCCAGGTGCTCGTGCAGCGCCCGCGCCAGCACGATGGCCGGCGCGGTGTTGGCGCGCCAGTGGCGCTCCATCTGGCCCACGGTGAAGCTGGCGACGTCGTCGTACTCGAACAGCGAGGCGTTGTTCACCACCGCATCGAGCCGGCCGCAGCGCAGCAGCACCGCGGGCAGCAGCGCTTCGCAGGCGGCGGGGTCGGCGAGGTCGGCTTCGAAGACCTCGGCCCGTGCACCGCAGCCGCGCACGGCCTCGGCGGTGGCCTCGGCGTCGGCGCGCGAGTGGCGGCAGTGCAGCGCCAGGTCCCAGCCATGGGCGGCCAGGTCCAGCGCAATCTCGCGGCCGATGCGCCGGGCCGCGCCGGTGACCAGCACGAGGGGGCGGGAAGGGGGCGTGGACATGGCTTCCTACAATGCCGGGATGGATGCGTCGAGCGAACCCGACAGTGTATCGACCCGCCTGATGGCCTTGCTGCGCCAGGCCATCGCCGAGGCGGGTGGGTGGCTGCCCTTCGACCGCTTCATGGCGCTGGCGCTGTACCAGCCGGGCCTGGGCTACTACGCGAACACGGCGCCGAAATTCGGCGCGATGCCGCAGTCGGGCAGCGATTTCGTCACGGCGCCCGAGCTCTCGCCGCTGTTCGGCCGCGCACTCGCAGCGCAGCTGCGGCAGGCGCTGCAGGTCACCGGCACCACGACGGTGATGGAGTTCGGCGCCGGTTCCGGAGCGCTGGCCGAGCAAGTGCTCGAGGCGCTGGGCGACACGCTGCACCGCTATGAGATCGTCGACCTCTCCGGCGTGCTGCGTGCGCGCCAGCAGCAGCGGCTGGCACGCTTCGGCGAGCGCGTGTGCTGGCTCGACCGATGGCCCGAGACGATCGAGGCGGTGGTGCTGGGCAACGAGGTGCTCGATGCCATGCCGGTGCAACTGCTGCACTGGGATGGCGCGCAGTGGCTGGAGCGCGGCGTGGTGGCCGCAGGCGACGGGCTGGGCTGGCGCGACGCGCCGACCGCGCTGAAGCCCCCGGTGGACGCGGGCTTCGCGCCCGGCACGGTGACCGAGATCCACGCCCAGGCCGAGGCCTTCGTCACCACGCTGGCGCAGCGCCTGCGCCGCGGTGCCGCGTTCTTCATCGACTACGGCTTCCCGGAGGCCGAGTACTACCACCCGCAACGCCGCGGCGGCACGCTGATGTGCCACCGTGCCCACCGGGCCGACAGCGAGCCGCTGCAGGACGTCGGGCTCAAGGACATCACCGCGCACGTCAACTTCACCGGCATCGCCCTCGCCGGGCAGGCGGCTGGGCTGGAGGTGATCGGCTACACCACCCAGGCGCATTTCCTCTTCAACTGCGGGCTGTTGGCGATGCTGGAAGCGGCCGACGTGCGCGGGCGGGCGATGGCGCAGAAGCTCGTCACCGAACACGAGATGGGCGAGCTCTTCAAGGTGATCGGCTTTGCCGCGCCGGGCCAGGGCTTCGAGCCGCTGGGCTTCGTGCAGGGCGACCGCATGCACCGCCTGTGAGGCCAGCCGCCCCATGCTGCGCTGGCTGATCGTCTTTCTGCTCGCCTCGCTGGTCTTCAGTGGCCTGCGCGGCTGGCTGCAGCGCATCGGCCTGGGTCGCCTGCCGGGCGACTTCGAGCTGCGCTGGCGCGGCCGCGTCTGGTACCTGCCGATCGCCTCCAGCCTGCTGCTCAGCCTGCTGGGCCTGCTGATCGGGCACCTGGTCTGAGCCGGCGCCAGCGCCTGAATTACGTGGCCAGGCCCAGGTCGCGCAGCGCCTGCTCGCGCGCCTGTTGCACCGCCTTGCCGATGGCCGGGCCGCGGTGGCCGGCGGCGACCGCCGCCGCCGCGGCAGCGGCCACGTCGGCCGCCAGCGCGGCCTCCAGCGCCTGCTGCAGGCGTGGCCGCGGCAGGTAGGGCCGCTCTTCCAGGCCGAGCCGGCCGCGCGCGTCGCACTCGCAGGCCTGCAGCAGCTCGCCAAAGCGCTGCGGGCGGCGCCAGGCATCGCAGCGCTCGAACAGGCGCACCAGCGCGGCGGCGTCGAGCGCGCCGCTGCGGTGGATGTTGCCGTGCTCGCGCGCGGCCAGCTCGGCCAGCTCGCGGCAATCGGCCGGCACGCGCCAGCGGTCACTGACCGCGTTCGCCAGCTTGACGCTGCGCGCCTCGTGGGCGATGTGGCGCGGCCATTCCTGGGGTGGCGTCGTGCCCTTGCCGAGGTCGTGGCACAGGCAGGCATAGCGCACCGTCAGCGGCGCCTGCAGCCGCGCACAGGCCTGCAGCACCATCAGCAGGTGCAGGCCGGTGTCGATCTCAGGGTGGTGCGCGGCCGGCTGCGGCACGCCCCACAGGCGGTCGACCTCGGGCAGCAGCCGCGCCAGGGCACCGCTGTCGCGCAGCACCGTCAGCATGCGGTCGGGCCGCGCTTCCATCAGCCCGCGCGAGAGTTCCTGCCACACCCGCTCGGGCACCAGCGCATCCACCTCGCCGGCCGCGACGATGCGCCGCATCAGGGCCATGGTCTCCGGCGCGACGGCAAAGTCGGCGAAGCGCGCGGCAAAGCGGGCGATGCGCAGCAGCCGCACCGGATCTTCGACGAAGGCATCGGACACATGCCGCAGCACGCGCCGCTGCAGGTCGGCCTGGCCGTGGAAGGGGTCGATCAAGGCGCCGGTGTCGGGGTCTTCGGCGATGGCGTTGATCGTCAGGTCGCGGCGCGCCAGGTCCTGCTCGATCGTCACGTCCGGCGCGGCCTGGAACACGAAGCCGTGGTAGCCGCGACCGGACTTGCGCTCGGTGCGGGCCAGCGCATGTTCCTCGTGCGTCTGCGGGTGCAGGAAGACCGGGAAGTCGCGGCCCACCGGGGTGTAGCCGGCGGCCAGCATCGCCTCGGGTGTGCTGCCGACGACGACCCAGTCGCGGTCGTTCACCGGTCGCCCCAGCAGCCGGTCGCGCACCGCACCGCCGACGATGTAGCGCTTCATGCGGTGGCCGCTCTTTTCGTGGACTAGGGCAGCTCGCCGTTGACCGGTGCGCTGGCGTCGCGCGGGCCGATCGGCGAGCCGAGCCGGGCCTTCAGCACCGGCGGCTGGCGGCTCAGCAGCGCGGCATAGATGCTGGCGTTGCTGAGCACCTTCTTCACGTAGTCCCGCGTTTCGTTGAACGGGATGTTCTCGGCCCAGATGGCCGGTTCGAGCACCGGCCCTTCGCGCCAGCGGCGGGGCCGGCCGGGGCCGGCGTTGTAGGCCGCGGCGGCCATGGCCTGCGAGCCGGAGAGGTCGTCCAGCACCATCCTCAGGTAGCTGGTGCCGAGCTTCAGGTTCGTCGCCGGGTCGTAGATCTGGTCGGCACGCGCCGGGTTGAAGTCCAGCCCGACCTTCTTCGCCACCCAGCGCGCGGTGGCCGGCATCAGCTGCATCAGCCCGCGCGCGCCGGCGCTGGACTGCAGGGTGGCCATGAAGCGGGTCTCCTGGCGGATCAGACCGAAGACGAAGGCCGGCTCCAGCCCCGCAGCCGTCGCGGCACCCTGGATTTCGTTGGCGAAGGGCATCGGGTAGCGGGTGGCGACATCGACCTCGCTGCGCGTGCGGTCGCTGGTGTTGATGCACAGCTGCCAGTCGCCGGTGTCGCAGGCCCAGCGCGCGGCGGCCAGCAGCTCGCGGTCGCCCATGCCGCGCAGCGTGAAGTTCCACTCGCGCCGGGCTTCGTCGCGCAGGCCCAGTTCAGCCAGTTTCAGCGCGCGGGCCAGCCCGGGGGTCGCGCGGGCGGCGTCGCGTTCGGCGGGGGTGGTCGGCAGGGGGGTTGGCGGCAGGGTCGGCGGCAGGCCCAGGTCTTCGCTGGCCAACTGGGCATAGAAGTGCAGGCCACCGGCCAGCCCCTCCAGCAGGCGGCGGGCCTCGGCGCGCTGGGCGTCGCCCTCGGTGCCCTCGCGGGCGGTGGCCTGCAGCGCCCGGGCCTTCCAGTACACCCAGGTGGCATCGGCCTGCTGCGCCGGGCTCATCAGGGCCACCAGGCGCAGCAGCAACGGCCAGCGCTCGCGCGGCGGCACGGCCCGCAGCGCGGTACGCGCACCCCACAGCAAGGTCTCGTCGCTCCAGGCCGGATGGTTGTCGCGCCCGGCCAGGTCGAGCGCCCGCCGGTAGAGGCCGGGCGCGTCGGTGGACAGCTTGATGGCCGCCTGCCGCCCGATGTAGGCCCAGGCCCAGGCGGCCTGGACGGGCGACAGCAGATGGCGGCGTTCTTCCAGCAGGGTGGCGGCCTGGTCGAGGTCGCCGGCCGCAAGCCGCATCACTGCCAGCAGGCGCAGTTCCTGCCGTTGCGTGGGGGCGCTGGCACTCTCGCGTTTCAGGAAGCGCAACGGGTTGTCCAGCGCCTCGCCGGCCGTGCGTTCGAGCGTGTTGCCGAGCAGGCCCAGTGCGGCCTTGGCCGATGCCAGGCGATTGGCCTCGACCGCCAGTCGAGCCTTGCGCCAGACGTCCTCGGCGCCGAAGCGCTTGCTGTCGACCATCGCGGTGGCCAGCATGTTGCAGCCATCGTCCAGGTCGCGCTGCGCGAACCAGGCCTGGCGCGCCGCTTCGCGCACGTCGCGCCCGGCGAGGTGCTCGGTCAGCAGCCACCAGCAGCTGACCTCGCGGTCGTCGTTCATGCGGAAGCGCGGGTAGTCGCGCGCCAGGTTGACCCAGTCGCGGCGGCGGCCGAGTTCCAGCAGCCAGTCGTTGCGCAGCCGGTCTTCGACATAGCTGCCGGCCCAGCGGCTGTAGAAGGCCTCCACCTCCTCGACCTTGGCCTCGTTGAGGCGGCTGCTCAGGTCCCAGTACTCGACCCAGGGCGCCAGCGGATGCTGCGCGGCCTGCACCGCGGCGCGTGCCGCCGCCAGGCGATTGCGGTCGCGCTTGCGCGCGGCTTCGCGGGCCTCGACGACGAGGTTGTCACCCGTCAGCGGCTGGGCGAGCAGCGGTACGGCGAGCGACAGGGCCCACAGGCCGCACAGCAGGGGGCGCCACCAGGACGGGCGCGAGGGGAGGGGACCGGGCATCGGGAGCATCTTGCGGAGCGAAGTGTCCGCAAACAAACTCTAACGCAGGGCCGGCGATTGCGATGACCGATGCGGGCGCGCCCGCGAAGCGCAAGGTCAGTCGCGCGCGCTGCGGTACGGCTCCTCGAAGGCAAGGAATTCCTGCTCGGCCAGGGCCTCGTGCACCCAGGCCGCGACGCCGGCACTGGCGACGACACGGTCCATGTAGGCGCGCACTGCCTCGGGCACCGGCAGGGCGTAGGTGCGCAGGCGCATCACCACGGGCGCGTAGTAGGCGTCTGCCACCGAGAACTCCCCAAAGAGGAAGGGCCCGCCCGAATTCGCCAGCGCCTCGAGCCACATCGCGACGATGCGCGCGAGGTCCGCGCGCACGGCGGGCTGCTCGGCGATGAGCCGGGCGCCGACCTCGGGCAAGGAGGCTTCAATGTTCATCGGGCAGTGCTTGCGCAGGTCACCGAAGCCGGCATGCATCTCGGCGCACAGGCTGCGGGCCCGCGCCCGCTGCGCCACGGGACGCGGCCAGAGCGGTCGGTCGGCGTACTTCTCGGCCAGGTACTCGGCAATCGCCAGCGTGTCCCACACCGCCAGGCCCTCGTCCAGCAGCAAGGGCACACGTCCGGTGGGTGACAGGCGCGTGATCTGCTGCTTGAAGCGAGATTCGGCTTCAAAGCCGTCGAAGCGCAGCATCACCTCGTCGAAAGGGATCTCGAACTGTCGCAACAGCACCCAGGGGCGCATCGACCAGGACGAGTAGTTCTTGTTGCCGATATACAGCTGCATGGCGGGGTTCCGGTGGAGAGGATGTCGGGGAGCCGCGATGCTAGAGGCAGCGCCTTGACGGTGGGGTGAGTGTTGCGCATCAAAGCGATGCGCTGCCGTCATTGCACGTGCTCAGGCACTGTGGTCCGCCGCCATCGCGGCGCGGGTGATCGCGGCTTCGGCGCGCACCCAGTCGGCAAAGGCCTGCAGCGCCGGGCGCAACCGGGCCTGCGGCAGCAGGATCAGCCAGTAGGCCGCATCGCCGGCCAGGCGGCCTTCACGGCCGAAGGGCTCGACCAGCTCGCCGCGGGCCAGCAGTTCATGAACCATCGGGATGCGGGCCAGCGCGATGCCCTGGCCTGCCAGCGCCCCCTGCACCTGCTGGTGCGTGTAGTTGAGGTAGATCCAGCGTCGCGGCTCCAGCTGCGGCAGGCCCTGCACCTGCAGCCAGCGCCGCCAGCTGAGCGAGAACGCGCTGGGCCGATGGTCGTCTTCCTCCAGCAGCGCGTGTCCGCTGAGGTCGGCCGCCTGGCGCAGTGGCGGCGCGGCGCCGCTCTGCGCCTGTGCCACCAGCCACGGGCTGGTCATCGGCGACAGCAGTTCGCCGAACATCGGCTCGGCATGGGCCGGCACGTTGTGGCGGAAGTCGTAGCGCAGCAGCAGGTCAACCTCGGGGTCGTCCATCTCGATCAGCTTGTCGGTGGCCGACAGGCGGATGTCGATGTCGGGGTGCTGCTGCTGGAAACGCGCCAGCCGGGGCATCAGCCACAGCGTCGCGAACGATGCGAAGGTCGAGACATTCACATGCTGCCGGCCGCGCGCAATGCGCAGCTGGCGCACGGTGCGGTCGATGCGCTCCAGCGCCGGCGCCACGGACTGCAGCAGCGCCACGCCGGCGGCCGTCAGCTCGACGCGCCGCGTGCCGCGGTTGAACAGCGTCGCGCCGAGTTCCTCCTCCAGGGCCTTGATCTGCCGGCTGACGGCCGACTGCGTCAGGTACAGCTCCTCAGCCGCGGCACTGAAGGAAAGCCGCCGCGCCACCGCCTCGAAGGCGCGCAGGCCATCGAGGGAGAGCGGACGCTGGCGATGGATATTCATATCAGATGCGCATTAATCGAGGCCTTGGATTGCATTGGACCTCGGAGGTCATCATGCCGATCATTACGGGTAACTACCAAGGAGCATGACATGACGTCCCTGCATCAATCCAGCCTCGCCCAGTCGTCCGCCTGGCAGGTGCTGGACCGCCAGCCGCGGCAGCTGCACCTCGGCGGCGCCCTGCGCCTGCAGGCGCGCCAGTCGGGCTGGCTGGCGATCCAGCGGGGCCGCGTCTGGCTGACGCGCGATGGCGACGGCGACGACCACGTGCTGGCGCGTGGCGACCAGATCTGGCTGCAGGCCGGCGATGGCTTGGTGGTCGAGCCGTGGCAGGCCAGCGTCAGCGCGCAGCTGGGCTGGCTGCTCGGCGCGCCGGTGGCGGCGCCCGCTCAAGCGCCCGCCTTGCCGCGTGCCGCGGCGGGCTGGCGCGGCCTGGCAGCGGCCCTGCGCGCCGCCTTCGGCCGCTTGCCGTTGGCCGCGCGCAGTGCCGAGGCCATGGCCAGCCGCGCCCAAGGCAGCATCAGGGCGGGCGATTCCATCGCCTCCTGCGGCGCGGTCCAGTAAGCCAGCACGGTGCGCTGGCCATCGCGCCGCGCATAGTCGAAGGGCTGGCAGCCGGCCGCCTCGAAGCGGCCGCGCGTCTCGTCGTCGGCCTTCAGGTACAGCGTGTCGCGGATGATCAGCGCCACGAAGAGCTCGTCGACATAGAGCCCGTGGCCGCCGAACATGCGTCGGGGCCGCACGGTGCCCAGTGCCTCGAGCAGGTCCACGCAATGCGCCAGGAATTCGGGATGGGTGCTCGCCATGGTCCGCAGTGTAGGCAGCCGGCGCGCCACAATCGCGGCCCATGAGTACGCCCCTGCCCTTCAGCCTGGAACCCTCCCGCGACAAGGCCGTGCTGCGCAAGCAGCTGCAGGCCGAACGGCAGGCGATGCACGACCGCCACCAGCGCTCGGTGCACCTGCAGGAGGTGCTGCGCGTGTGGCTGGTGACGCGGCCGGATCTGGCGATCGGCGCCTACTGGCCGATCAAGGGCGAGTTCGACGCGCTGCCGGCGCTGTTCCGCTGGAGCGAGGCGGAGGACGAGCGCCGCATCGGCCTGCCGGTGATCAACCGCGAGACCAGGCAGCTGCGCTTCCACGTCTGGTACCCGGGCTGTCCGATGGAGGAGGACGCCTATGGCATCCCCAAGCCCAAGGACACCGAGGCCTTCGAGCCGAGCCTGCTGCTGGTGCCCTGTGTCGGCTTCGGCCCCAAGGGCGTGCGCCTGGGCTACGGCGGCGGCTTCTACGACCGCACGCTGGCCGCGCTGACACCGCGGCCCTACACCGTGGGCGTGGGCTACGCCCACGGCTTCATCCCCTGGCTCGAGGGCGAGCCGCACGATGTGCCGCTCGATGCGATGCTCACCGAGGACGGCGTGGCCTGGCAGCGGCCCGACTGAACACGGGCGCGCGGGGCTTCAGAAGCGCTTGCCGACGCCCAGCGACACCAGCACCGGATCGACCTTGAACTTGCCGACCGAGTTGCCGTGCGAATACACGGTGGTGCCGATCTGCACCTTCTTGACGTCGGCGTTGACCAGCCAGCCGCCGCCGACGGGCATGTCCAGGCCGACCTGCAGCGCGAAGCCGACGCTGTTGTGCTTCAGGCCCAAGCCCAGCGCGGCCACGTTCGAATCGAACTTCACCGACGAGAGGTTCGTGAAGTTGATGCCCGCGCCCACGTAGGGCCGCACATTGCCGAGCCCGGTGACGTGGTACTGCAGGGTCAGCGTCGGCGGCAGGTGCTTGAAGGTGCCGATGTCGGCGCCGACCGCGGTGGAATGCACCGTCTGCTTCTGCGGGTAGGTCAGGACCAGCTCGGCCGCGAGGTTCGGCGACAGGAAGTAGCTGATGTCCAGCTCGGGGAAGGTCTTGTTGTTGATGCTGAGGCCGAAGCCGGTGCTGTCCTTGTCGGCGGAATCAAGGTACAGCGCGCGGGCGCGCACCAGCCAGTTGCCGCTGTCCTGGGCCTGGGCGGCCAGGGGCAGTGCCGCAGCAGCGGCGGCAAGAACGGCAAGGCGGCGAAGGGTGTGCATGGGGTTCTCCTGTCGAGTCGATGAAGGCGGCCTTCGTTGGCCGTGCCTTCATTGAAGCGAGGGATAACCCGGAGTCTCTTGGCGCAGCGCAAGACGCGCCCGGACACGCCCTGTGATCGACAGGGTTTTGATCTGCGGCAGACCGGACTGATGCTGCGGCGCAACAACGCGACGCTGCGGCCGCCAGGTCACGCCGCGGCGAGCAGCGCTGCCGGCACGGCGTGGTTCTGGCCGCCGCGCTGCGCGATCTTCAGCGCGCCGATGTGGTTGCCCAGCCGGGCACAGCGCTCCAGCGTCCACCCCTGCGACAAGCCGTGCAGCAGCGCGGCGCGGAAGGCATCGCCGCAGCCGGTGGGATCCAGCACCTCGGCGGCGGGCACGCCCGGCACATGGGTGCGCTCGCCGCCTTGCCACAGCTCGCACCCTTCGGCACCCAGCGTGACCACCACGCCCTTCAGGTTGGGCTGGCGCGACAGGGCTTCCAGCGTGGTGCCCATGCGCTCGCACAGCATGTGGCCTTCGTAGTCGTTCACGGCCACCCAGCTGGCCACTTGCGTGAAGTGGCGCAGCTCGGCGCCGTCGAACAGCGGCAGGTTCTGGCCCGGGTCGAACACGAAGGGGATCTTCAGCGCGGCGAGCTGTTCGATGTGTGATTGCATCGCCTCGCGGCCATCCGGCGCGACGATGGCCAGCGTGATGTCGCTGCGGTCGGTCGGGATGCGGGTGCTGTGCGCCAGCTGCATCGCGCCAGGGTGGAACGCCGTGATCTGGTTGTTGTCCTGGTCGGTGATGATGATGCACTGCGCGGTGTAGGTCTCGCTGGCCTGCAGCACGCAGGAGGTGTCCATGCCGAAGCCCTGCAGGCGCTGCAGGTAGTCGCCGCCATCATTGCCGATCGCGCCCTTCACCAGCGGCCGACCGCCCAGCAGGTGCAGCGTGTACGCGATGTTGCCGGCGCAGCCGCCGTACTCGCGCCTGAGGGTCGGCACCAGGAACGAGACGTTCAGGATGTGCACCTTGTCCGGCAGGATCTGCTGGGCAAAGCGGCCGGGGAAGTTGGTGATGGTGTCGAAGGCGAGCGAGCCGCAGATCAGGACGGACATGGTGGGCGGGGGGCCTGCAGGGCTGGCCGGATGAGGGGTTGAGGGAACGGTTGGGCTCAGGGGTAGAACAGCTCGACCGTGTAGCCGGTGACGCGCTTGTCGCCGGTGGACAGCAGCGCCTGCAGCGGCAACTCCTGGCCGGCCTCCATGACCGGCGGCAGGCCCAGGTCGGTGCCCTGCAGCACGCGGCGCGCGATCAACTTGCCCGCGGCGTCGGTCAGGCTCAGGTCGAGGGCTGGCGACTGCAGCGGCGTCTCGGCGCGGTTGTGCAGCACCACGGACAACTTGTACAGGGCAGCACCTTCGACGCGCGCCAGGCCGCTGGAGTCGACCGACAGGCGGTCGATCCGACGCAGCGCCTGGATGCGGCAGCCCAGGGGCTGGCAGAGGGCGCTCAGCGCGGGCCGGGTGGCAGGCAGGTGGGCGGCGAGCAGATCGCGATTGGCCATGGCCAGCTGCGCTGCCAGCAGGGCGCCGAGCAGCGCGGTGATCCCGACCAGGGTGGCGCGCAGGGCCGGGCGGCGCCAGAAGGCATCTCGCTCCGCCGCACGGACGAACTGGGGCGCGGGGGCTGGTGCGCTGTCGGCGGCCGCGGGGGCTGCCGCCTCGGCCGGCACGCCGGCGCCGAAGTCGACGATCGCGGCGGGCCCCTCGTCGAAGGGCATGGTCGAGGCACCGGCTGCGGCGGGCTCCGGCTCGGCTTCGGTCGCGGCGATCGCCGGCGCCTCGAACACCGGCTCGTGCTCCGGCACGCCGGGGTCCACGAAAGCGGGCTCGAAGTTGTCAGGGTCCGGCGACGACGCGGCGGGGACCGCCGGCCCCTCGAGCGCACCCGGGCTGCTGACGACGGCATCGATGTCGCACAGGTTCTCGAGCGCGTTGAACACCGCCGAGCAGCGACCGCAGCGCACCCAGCCTTCCGAGACCTTCAACTGATCCTGCACGACACGGAACACCGTGCCGCATTCGGTGCAGCGGGTCGCGAGGCTCATGCCGAAATCATGCCATGCCGGCGGCAGGGCTTTGTGCTGCGGCGCTGCGGCGGGCGGTCATCAGGATCCAGCCGTCCTCGCTGTCGCTCACTTCGAGTGCTAGCCACGGTGCATAGGCCGCCTTCAGCTCCTCGGCCTGGCGTTCGAGGATGCCCGCCAGCACCAGGTCGCCACCGGCTGCCACATGGCCGGCCAGCAGCGGCGCCAGCAGCTTCAGCGGCGTGGCCAGGATGTTGGCCAGCACCAGCGGGTACTCGCCCCGCGCGGCTTCCGGCAGGGCGGCCTTCAGCGTCACGCCATTGGCGGCCGCGTTGGCCTGGGTCGATGTGACGGCGGCTTCGTCGATGTCCACCGCATCGATCGCCTGCGCGCCATGCAGCGCGGCGCCGATGGCCAGGATGCCGGAGCCGCAGCCGTAGTCCAGCACGCGCGGCCAGGGCCTGGCATGCCCGGCAATCCAGCGCAGGCACATGCGCGTGGTCGGGTGGGTGCCGGTGCCGAACGCCAGGCCGGGGTCGAGGCGGATCACGCGCCGGGCGCCGGCCGGCGCCTCGTGCCAGCTCGGCACGATCCAGAACTCGGGCGTGATCTCGACCGGCGCGAACTGCGACTGGGTCAGGCGCACCCAGTCCTGCTCGGCCACCTCGCGCAGCGCGGCGACGGCGAGCCCTTCGGCCCAGTCCTGCGCCAGCAGCAATGTGGCCGCTTCGGTAGCGGCGGCGTCGGTCTCGAACAGCGCGGTGACCGTCGAGTGCTGCCAGCCCGCGCGCGGCGCCGGCATGCCAGGTTCTCCGAACAGGGCCTGCTCGTCTGCCGTGCCGGCATCGGCGTCCTCGACCGAGACCGACAGGGCTTCCAGTTCGTCGGACAGGACCTCGGACACGGCCTCGACCAACGCCTCGGGGACGCGCAGCACCAGTTCATGCATGGCCATCAGCAAGCCCTCATCGCTTGTGTTGGCCCAGCCAGCCCTCGAGGTAGTGGATCGAGGTGCCGCCCTCGATGAACTTGGCATCGGCCATCAGCTCGCGGTGCAGCGGGATGTTGGTCTGGATGCCTTCGACCACGCATTCGGACAGCGCGGTGCGCATGCGCGCCAGCGCCTGTTCGCGGGTGTCGCCATGGACGATGATCTTGCCGATCATCGAGTCGTAGTTCGGCGGCACCATGTAGTTGGCATAGGCATGCGAATCCACGCGCACACCCGGGCCGCCGGGCATGTGCCACATCGAGATGCGGCCCGGCGAGGGCGTGAACTTGTACGGGTCCTCGGCGTTGACGCGGCATTCGATCGCGTGGCCGCGCAGTTCGATGTTGCGCTGGGTGAAGGGCAGCTTCTCGCCGGCGGCGACGCGGATCTGCATCTGCACGATGTCGATGCCGGTGACCCACTCGGTGACGGGGTGCTCGACCTGCACCCGCGTGTTCATCTCGATGAAATAGAACTCGCCGTTCTCGTACAGGAACTCGAAGGTGCCGGCACCGCGGTAGCCGATCTTCCTGCAGGCGGCGGCGCAGCGGTCGCCGATGCGCTCGATCGTGCGGCGCGGGATGCCGGGCGCGGGGGCTTCCTCGATGATCTTCTGGTGGCGGCGCTGCATCGAGCAGTCGCGCTCACCCAGCCAGACGGCGTTCTTGTGCTGGTCGGCCAGGATCTGGATCTCGACATGGCGGGGGTTCTCGAGGAACTTCTCCATGTACACGGCCGGGTTGCCGAAGGCGGCGCCGGCCTCGGACCGCGTGGTCTGCACCGCGTGCAGCAAGGCCGCCTCGGTGTGCACCACCCGCATGCCGCGGCCGCCACCACCGCCGGCGGCCTTGATGATGACCGGGTAGCCGATCGTGCGGGCGGTCTGGATGATGACCTTGGGGTCGTCCGGCAGCGCACCTTCGGAGCCGGGCACGCAGGGGACGCCTGACTTGATCATCGCCTGCTTGGCCGACACCTTGTCGCCCATGATGCGGATCGATTCGGGCGTCGGGCCGATGAAGGTGAAGCCGCTCTTCTCGACGCGCTCGGCAAAGTTCGCGTTCTCGGACAGGAAGCCGTAGCCGGGGTGGATGGCCTCGGCATCGGTGACCTCGGCGGTCGAGATGATCGCCGGCATGTTGAGGTAGCTCTGGGCCGAGGGTGCCGGGCCGATGCAGACCGCTTCGTCCGCGAGCTTCACGTACTTGGCCTCGCGGTCGGCTTCGGAATACACGACGACCGACTTGATGCCCATCTCGCGGCAGGCGCGCTGGATGCGCAGCGCGATTTCACCCCGATTGGCGATGAGGATCTTCTTGAACATGCGATGCGCGGCCGGTTATTCGATGACGAACAGCGGCTGGCCGAATTCGACGGCCTGGCCGTTCTCGACCAGCACCTTGGTGATCGTGCCGGACTTGTCGGCCTCGATCTCGTTCATGATCTTCATCGCCTCGATGATGCAGATCGACTCGCCTTCCTTGACCTGCTGGCCGACTTCGGCCATCGGCTTGGCGCCAGGCGAGGACGCGCGGTAGAAGGTGCCGACCATCGGCGACTTCACGATGTGACCGGTTTCGGCCGGTGCCGCTGCGGGCGCGGCGGGGGCCGCGGGTGCGGCCATGCCGGCGGGCATGGCCGGCGCCGCCTGCATCACCACTGGCGCCGCACTCGCCACCAGCGGCCGGGGGTCGGCCTTGACGATCCGCACCTTGCCATCGGCCTCGGTGATTTCCAGTTCGGAAATGTTCGATTCCGAGACGAGGTCGATCAGGGTCTTGAGCTTGCGCAGGTCCATGCCACACGTCCTTGCTTCAAATATCGTCGGTATGCGCCGGTTTGCCCCGCAATTGCGGGTATCGGCGTTCAAAGGCCGGCGATTGTGGCACAGGGGGCAACGCACGGGCTTGCGGTGAACCCGGGTGCGTGCACTTTCAGGATCTGGATGATTTGTGATCCGTTGCCAGGAACTTGCGAGAGGATTGGGTTGATTTGCGCGGAGTTCGCTCCATCGACACCCTCAGAGGCCCTTTGACCAGTCCTGCAGCTCGCTGAAGCTGGTCTCACCCATCTTGCGCCGCGCGATGCGGCCTTCGGCATCGATCATCACGCTGAAGGGCAGCGAGCCCTGCAGGTTGCCGAGCAGGTGGACCAGGTCGGTGCCGTCCAGTCCGGCCAGCGCCACCGGAAAGCCCACCTTCACGCGGCCGAGGAATTCGCGCACCGGCGCCGGGCTGTCGATCGCCAGGCCCAGCACCTGGCCCTGCTGCTGGCGAAAGCTCTGGTGGAAGCGGTCGATCTCGGGCATTTCCTTGATGCACGGCGCGCACCAGGTGGCCCAGAAGTTGATGAGCAAGGCCTTGCCGCGCAGGCTGGCCATGGTCAGTTCGCCGCCTTCGGGACGCTCGAACTTCATCGTCCACATCTCGGCGGGCGAACTGTCGGCGCTGGCCGACGCGCGGTGCTGGCGCCAGGCCAGCGCAGCACCGGCGATCGCGGCACCGCCGCCGAGGGTGGCCGCCAGCAGGTGGCGTCGTTGCAGTGCCATCGTCAGGCCACCGTTTCCGTCGGCAGCAGCCGGCGCAGCGCGGCCGTGTCGCCGCGCCAGCTGCGGCCCTGCGCGTCGGGCTTGAGGGCGCCACGCAGGTCGTCGTGGTCCTGCACCGTGAGGAACAGCGTGACCGTTTCGCCCAACGCGGCACAGCGCGCGCCCAGGCTCAGCACCGGCACTTCGCCGCCGCGGCCGTCGGGGCGGGCGGCGCTGTCGTAGTCGATGCCGCGATTGATCAATTCGATCTCCAGCGATTTCGGATCGTCACAGAACAGGTCGAGGTGGATCGCCGAGAGCCGGGTGGCCGTGCCGCGCCAGACGGCGCCGCCCAGGTGCGGGCGGAATTCGGCGAGTCGCTCCATCCACTGCAGCGCCAGTGCACGCAGCGCCGCCAGCTCCTGCGGCTGGGTATCGGCGCAGAACAGCTGGAGGTAGTCGCGCACCTCGTCCTCGACGGTCTCGTTGCTCGGCAACTCGGTGGGACGCAGGCCGTGCCGCCCCAATGCCCGCGCAGCCTTGCGCTTGGCCGGGCCGTACTCCATGCCATCCTCCACCACCAGGCGGGCGGCCGCGGCGGCAATGTCGGCGGCGAGCGACGGATTCATGGGACGGATTGTAGGAAGGGCCGCAATAGCCGTCACGGCAGGTCAACTGCGGCCATGCGGCCGACGATCACGCCGGCGCGGCCTGTCACGTAGGGTGAGCCGGGATTCTTCTCGAATCGCTTGGGTGCGGGCAGCATCACCGCCAGGCGCGCCGCACTGTACGCATCGAGCCGCTGGGCATCGACGCGGAAGTAGTGGCGCGCCGCGCCCTGCGCGCCGAACAGGCCTTCGCCCCACTCGACGCTGTTGAGGTAGATCGTGAGGATGCGCTGCTTCGACAGCAGGGCCTCGAGCGCCAACGTCAGCAGCAGTTCCTGAGCCTTGCGGGGCAGCGTGCGCTCGCCGGACAGGAACAGGTTCTTCGCCAGCTGCTGGCTGATGGTGGAACCACCGACCAGCTTGGGCGGCCGGGTGCTGGCCTTGGGATTCGTCGCCGCGCGGCGGTCGGCACGGGCCATGTTGCGCTGGTTCTTGTCCCAGGCCTTCTCGATCGCGTCCCACTCGATGCCGCCGTGCTCGGTGAAGCCGGCGTCCTCACTGGCGATCACCGCGCGCTTGAGGTTCCCGGACAGGTGCTCGTCGTCCACCCACTGCTGGGCCCAGCGGATCCGGCCCTGCTCATGCAGCAGGCGCCAGGCTTCGCTGCGCTGGAAGGTGGTGGACTGCGGGTCGACCACGATCATCAGTGCGATCCGCAGCACGAAATACAGTTGCAGGGCCAGCCCGCACAGCAGCAGGAGCGCCAGCGGCCGCCACAGCACGCGGCGCAGCAGGCCGGGCTTCATGCGGCAGCCAGCCGGGAGCGCAGCGCGGCCAGCGCGGCCGCCGCATCCGGCCGCACGCCGCGCCAGACGAAGAAGGCCTCGGCCGCCTGCTCGACCAGCATGCCCAGGCCGTCGCGGCCGCGCGCGCCGTGCGCCTCGGCCCAGGCCAGGAACGGCCGTGCCGCCGGCCCGTACATCATGTCCAGCGCCAGTGCGCCCGGCGCCAGCACGTCCGGGGCGACCGGCACCGGCGCGCCGGCCAGGCTGCTGGCGCTGCTGTTGAGCACCACGCCATAGCCGTCGCCGCAATCGGCGAGACCGGTGGCCTGCAGCGCGACGCCGCGCTCGGCCGCCAGCGCCAGGTGTCGTTGCACCAGATCGGCCCCACGCGCCGGCGTGCGGTTGGCCACGGTGATCAGCCGCGGCCGGGCCTCGATCAAGGGCCCCAGCACGCCGGCGGCCGCACCGCCGGCACCGATCAGCAGCACGCGCTGGCCCGCCAGGGACGTGGCCGCGCCGCCTTGCACGTCGCGCACCAGGCCGATGCCGTCGGTGTTGTCGGCGAACCAGCCATCGGCATCGAAGCGCAGCACGTTGGCGGCCTGCGCCCGTGCTGCCCGGTCGCTGACGCGCCGGGCCAGCGGGATCGCCTGGAACTTGAACGGTACCGTGATGTTGCAGCCACCCACACGGCCCAGGCCCCGAGCCGGATCGGCGCTGGCAATGAAAGCGCGCACCGCCGCCTCGAAGCCGTCCAGCGGGCATTCGACGCGGCCGTAGGTGATGTGCTCGCCGGTCTGGCGAGCGAACTCGGCGTGGATGAACGGCGACTGGCTGTGTGCCACCGGATTGCCGAGCACGGCGTAGCGCTCAGGCAGCGTTTCGGGCTGGGGGGTCAAGGTCGGGGCGCTCATCGTGGCGCGGTGCTCAAGGTGGTTTCAAGCCCGTCTTCGCGCGTGAAGCGGAAGCGGGAGGTGATGACGATCTGATCGGCCTGCTGCCGCATCGCGCTGCTGAACGGGCCATAGGGCGCGGCGGCCCGCACGATGGCGACGGCGCGCTTGTCCAGTTGCCGGTTGCCCGAGCCGCGCACGACCTCGGCGTCGACGACGCGGCCACGCGCATCGACTGTCACGTTCATCGTCAGCTCGCCGTAGAGCTTGCGGCCCCGGTACTCGGGGAAGTCCCGCGTGCCGCGTTCCTCGATCTTGCGGCGCAGCAGGTCGTAGTACAGCGCATAGACTTCTTCGCGCGTGGCCGGGCTGATGTAGCGCTTCTTGGGCCGCGCGTTCTCTTCGTTGATGCGCTTCTCGATCTCGGCCAGCAGCTTCAGCAACTGGCGGCGGCGCTCTTCCTGGTCGCGTTCGCGCGGGTTGCCGTTGTCGCGCTTGGGGTCGGGCGGCGGCAGCAGCGCGACTTCGCGGCGCACCTGGGCCAGCAACTGCTGCTGCTGGTCCATCAGCGTATCGACGCGGCGCCGCGCATCGTCGCTGGCGTCGCCGACCTCGGCCTGTGCGGTGGCTGGCAGCGGCGAGGTGGCGCGGCCCTCGCTGGTGTCACCACCACCGGCCAGCGCGGCCTGCGCGATGGCCTGGGCCTTGCCGGGCGCCTCGTCCGAGCGCGCATTGACCAGCGTCACTTCCAGCGGCGTCTCGCCGAAGACGCGCTTGAAGCCCTCGGGATCGATGAAGCGAAGCCCCAGCAGCACGGCATGCACCGCGACCGAGAACAGCAGCGCAGCCTGCAGCGTGCTCAGCCGGGTGAGCCGACGCCACATGGGGCTTCAGGCCGCAGAGCCTGCGGCGTCGCCGGCCGGTGCGCCTTCGGCGCCGTTCTGGGCGCCCGCTTCGGCATCCGCCAGGTCGATCGCCAGCGCCAGCGGGGCGGCGGTCTCGGCCTCGTCCTCGCCTTCCTCTTCCGCGGCGGCGGCTGCTTCATCGTCGAGCCGCGCGGCCAGGGTGGCATGCAGCTCCAAGGTCAGCAGGTCGCAGCCGGTCAGGCGCACGCGCACATGGGTGCCGCGCGGCAGGCTGTCGCAACCCAGGGCCTTGAACACCAGCGGCAGGGTGTCGGCGCGCACCAGGCCGTCCTTCAGCACCGCCGCGGTGAGCTCGGTGGTGCCGTTCTGTTCGAGCCAGCGCAGCGCCCAGAAGCGCTCGATGGCGTGCTGGAAATCGTTGTAGGCGGTGTAGGCCGCGTCGAACGAAGAGATCACCGAGAACAGTGTCGCGTCCTTCGGCTTGAACGGCGCCGCCAGTGCTGCGGTGCGGCCATGGCGCGCGGCCGCAATGATCTGCCACTGGTTCACCAGGTCGACGTAGCGCCGCAGCGGCGAGGTCGCCCAGGTGTACTGCGCCACGCCCATGCCGGCATGGGGCGCGGGCTTCACGCCCATGCGCACCTTGATCCCCGGCGCCAGGCTGGCCTGGCTGCGGTAGATGCCGGGCACGCCCAGCTCGGCAAGCTGGCCGCCCCAATGGCTGTTGGCCAGGATCATCGCCTCGGAGACGATCAGGTCCAGCGGCGCGCCGCGGCGCCTCTCGGTGATGCGCACCGTCTCGCTGCCATCGGGCTCGGCCGTGCTGCCGTCGAGGCGGAAGTTGTAGTCCGGCCGGTTGAAGTTTTCCGGCTTGCCGCGCACCACCTCGCGCTGCGCCTTCAGGTGCCGCGCCAGCCGGAAGGTGAAGGCCAGTTCGGGCGCGAACGGGTACTCGGCCACCGCCTCGCCGGTGAGCGCGGCCTCGGTCACCACCTCGTCGAGCTGGTCGTGGCGCAGGTTGGCGGCGATCGGCACGCGCTCCAGGCGCGTCTCGGTGCTGCGGATCTCCAGCGTGGCCTCGTCAAAGCTGACGTACAGGCTGACGGCCGGGCAGTCGCGGCCCTCGATCAGCGTGTAGGCCTGCACCACCTCGTCGGGCAGCATCGTCAGCTTCCAGCCGGGCATGTAGACGGTGGACAGCCGCTCGCGCGCGACCCTGTCGACCGGCGAATCGGGCAGGATGGCCAGCCCCGGCGCCGCGATGTGCACGCCGAACACCACCGTGCCGCTGCCCAGCCCGTTGACCGACAGCGCGTCGTCGATCTCGGTGGTCAGCGAATCGTCGATCGAGAAGGCCTGCACCGGCGCGAGTGGCAATTCGTCCCTGATCTGCGGGGCGGCCAGCGCCGGGAAGCCGGTGCCCTTGGGGAACTGCTCGAACAGGAAGCGGCGCCAGTGGAACTGGTAGGCCGAGTGGATCGCACCGGCATCCTTCAGCAGGTCGAGCGGCGCCTTCTGCGCACGCTTGGCCGCTTCGACCACGGCCTTGTACTCCGGCCCGTTCTTGTCCGGCTTGAACAGGATGCGGTAGAGGTGTTCCTTCACCGCGGGCGGGCACTGGCCGGCCACCAGTTCGGCGGCCCAGGCATCGATCTGCGCGGCCTGCTGCTGCTTGCGCTCGATCGCCAGCAGCGCGGCCTTGACGATTTCTTCCGGCGCCTTCTTGAAGCGGCCCTTGCCGGCGCGCCGGAAATAGTGCGGCGCATCGAACAGTCGCAGCAACGCGGCGGCCTGGTGCTCGGGCCCGGCCTTGGCGTCGAAGTAGTCGCGGGCCAGCTCGGCGAAGCCGAACTCGCCCTCGGGCGCGAATTCCCAGGCCAGGTCGAGATCGATCTCGGCGCTCAAGGTCTGGGCGCGCAGCATCAGCTCGGCCGGCGTCGGCTTGTCGAAGCGCAGCAGCACGTTGGCGGATTTCACTTTCACGCGCTTGCCCGAATCGAGCTCGATCTGCATCGAGGCTTCGGCATCGGACATCACGCGGCCGGCGAGGAATTTTCCGGCGTCATCGATCAGGGCGTAGCTCACCCGCCGGATTGTCCCATCGCGGCGGGGCTGCCCGCGCTGGCGTCCAGCCCCAGCCATTGCAGCAACCAGGGCAGGTGGTCGTCGAAGTCGGACAGGGCGTGGTCGCTGCCTTCGAGCAGGCGGATGCTGGCGCCGGCATAGCGGGCGCTCATCTCGCGCCAGTCGAGCAGTTCGTCGCCCTTGGCAATGATCGCGGCGTAGCGCTCGGGCCGGCTGATGGCCGGCACCCGCAGCTGGCGCAGCGCCTCGACATCCTCGCAGCGGAACTCGAAGCGTTCCTCGGGCCGGTGGTACTGCGTGACTTCTCCGACGTAGCCGGCCAGGTCGCGCGCTGCCTCGACGGCCGGGTTCATCACCAGCGCGCGGCAGCCCCGCGCCTCGGCCAGCGCGGTGGCGTAGAAGCCGCCGAGCGAGCTGCCGAGCACGGCCATGGTCTGCGTCGGCCAATCAGCGGTGAGGGCCTGCATCAAGGCCCAGGCCGCGGCCGGCGCGGTCGGCAGCTGCGGACAGCACCAGACCACCGCGGGCCGGTGCGCCTGCAGCCAGGCCTGCAGCCGCTGCGCCTTGAACGATTGCGGCGACGACCGGAAGCCGTGCAGGTAGAGCAGGTGCGTGACGGGCGGCCGCGTCATCGGCGCGTCAGGCCAGCGCCTGCAGCAGCTTGCCGTGGATGCCGCCGAAGCCGCCGTTGCTCATCACCAGCACATGGTCGCCGGGCTGCGCGGCCTTGACGACGGCGGCCACCAGCTTGTCGACGCTGTCGGCCACCACCGCCTGCGCACCCATCGGCGCCAGCGCTTCGGCGGCGTCCCAGCCGTACGGACCCTGCAGGCAGAAGCTCAGGTCGGCCTCTTCCAGCGCCCAGGGCAGCTGGGCCTTCATCGCGCCCAGCTTCATCGTGTTGCTGCGCGGCTCGAACACCGCCAGGATGCGCTGCAGCCCGACCTTGCGGCGCAGGCCGCCGACGGTCTGGCGGATCGCGGTCGGGTGGTGCGCGAAATCGTCGTAGACCTTGATGCCGCGTGCCTCGCCGCGCAGCTCCATGCGCCGGCGCACGCCCTGGAAGCTGCCGAGCGCAGCGGCCGCGGCCTCGGGCGCGATGCCCACGTGCTCGGCCGCGCCGATGGCGGCCAGCGCGTTGAGCTGGTTGTGCTCGCCCCATAACGGCCAATCGACGCGGCCGATCTTCAGGCTGCCGCGCAGGACGTCGAAGGCATGCGGCTCGCCGCGGGCGCGCAGCGCACCGGGCTCTTCCTTGCGGGCGCCGAAGCGTTGCACCTCGCTCCAGCAGCCGCGGGCCAGCACGCGGGCCAGCGCTTCGTCGCGGATGTTCACCACCAGGCGGCCGCTGGCCGGCACGGTGCGCACCAGGTGGTGGAACTGGGTCTCGATCGCGGCCAGGTCCGGGAAGATGTCGGCGTGGTCGAACTCCAGGTTGTTCAGCACCGCGGTGCGCGGGCGGTAGTGCACGAACTTGCTGCGCTTGTCGAAGAAGGCGGTGTCGTACTCGTCGGCCTCGATCACGAAATGTCTGCCGGACCCCAGGCGCGCCGAGATGCCGAAGTTCTGCGGCACACCGCCGACCAGGAAGCCCGGCTGCAACCCGGCCTGCTCGAGCATCCAGGCCAGCATCGAGGTGGTGGTGGTCTTGCCATGCGTGCCCGCCACCGCCAGCACATGGCGGCCCGGCAGCACATGGTCGGCCAGCCATTGCGGGCCGCTGGTGTAGCGCGCGCCGGCATCGAGCACCGCCTCCATCAGCGGGTTGCCGCGGGTGACCACGTTGCCGACGACGAACAGGTCCGGCGCCAGCTTCAGCTGGTCCGCGCCGAAGCCTTCGATCAGGTCGATGCCCAGCGCGCGCAGCTGCTCGCTCATCGGCGGATAGACATTGGCGTCGCAGCCGGTGACGCGGTGCCCGGCCTCGCGCGCGATGGCCGCCAGGCCACCCATGAAGGTGCCGCAGATGCCGAGAATGTGAATGTGCATGGGCCGGAATTCTAGGAGCCCGACCGCGTGCCGGCCGGGCGGTGGCCGGACCCGGGGCTCAGGCCTCGAAGCCCTGGCGGCCGGCCCAGTCCTCGCCGGGCTGCAGGGTGATCGGCCGGCCGATGCACGCGGCCTCGATGCACAGCATCTCCAGCCAGTCCTCGGGCGGCAGGTCGGCCATCGCGGCGGCCTTGTCCGGTCCCGGGTTCCAGACCACGATGTCAGGCAGGCCCTCCGCCTCGATCGTCATGCGGCCCATCGCGGTGGCCAGCGCCACCGGCTGGGCCACGTCGAAGTAGATGCGGTCGATCTCGCCGACGAAGCCTTGCGGGTCGATCTGCTGCTCGTGCCGTTCGCCGCTCAGGCTGTCGAGGTAGCGGGTGCCGTACAGGCCCGACAGGCGGGCGCGCCGCAGGTCGTCGCAGCGCAGGTAGGTGTGCAGCGCGGCGGTGAAGGTGAGCGGCGCGTCGCCGGTGTTCTGCACCGCCAGTTCGACATCCAGCCGCAGGCCGGAGAGGCTGAAACTCAGTTCGGCTTCGAAGCGATGCGGCCAGATCGCGCGCGTGGCCTCGTCATCGGTGAGCTGCAGCACGCCGATCACGTGGCCGCCGCGTTCGATGCCTTCGACCCATTGCCACGCCCGGGTGCGGGCGAAGCCGTGGCGCGGCAGCGGGCCGCGCTTCTCGAACTGCGGAAAGATCACCGGGATGCCGCCGCGCACCGCCTGGCCCTCGCCGGCCATCGCGCGCGGCGACAGGTACAGGCGCTCGACGTCGCCAGCCGGAACCCAGGAGACGATGTGTCCACCGTGCAGCAGCACGGTGGCTTCGGCACCATCCGGCGCGCGCAGCCGCATCGCAGGCTGGCCGAGGACCTGGACTGCCTCGATCATCAGGCTGCCCCGCAGTTCACAGCGCGGCGCGCGCGGCGGCCACGGTGGCCGCAACGTCGTCCGCCGTGTGCGCCGCGCTCACGAAGCCGGCCTCGTACAGCGCCGGCGCCAGGTACACGCCACGTTCGAGCAGGCCGTGGAAGAAGCGGTTGAAGCGCTCCTTGTCGGTGGCCATCACCGCGCCGTAGTGCTGCGGCAGGCGGTCGGCGAAAAAGAAACCGAACATGCCGCCTTCGCTGTCGCCGACCATCGGCACGCCGGCGTCGCGGGCAGCGCCCACCAGGCCCTCGACCAGGCTGCGCGTGCGCGCGGCCAGCGCGTCGTAGAAGCCGGGCTGGGTGATCTCGCGCAGCGTGGCCAGCCCGCAGGCGGTGGCCACCGGATTGCCGGACAGGGTGCCCGCCTGGTAGACCGGACCCAGCGGCGCCAGCTGCTGCATGATGTCGCGCGTCGAGCCGAAGGCCGCCAGCGGCATGCCGCCGCCGATCACCTTGCCGAAGACGCTGATGTCGGGCTTGAAGCCGGGGATCGCGCGGGCATAGACGCTCTGCGCGCCGCCGAGCGCGACGCGGAAGCCGGTCATCACCTCGTCGAACACCAGCAGCGCGCCGTGGGCGGTGCACAGCTCGCGCAGCCGGCGCATGAAGCCCACGTCGGTGCGGACGAAGTTCATGTTGCCGGCGATCGGCTCGATCATCACGCAGGCCAGCTCGCGGCCATGCTCGGCGAATGCGGCTTCCAGCTGTGCCAGGTTGTTGTACTCGAGCACCACCGTGTGCTGCACCACCTCCGGCGGCACGCCGGCGCTGGTGGGGTGGCCGAAGGTGGCCAGGCCCGAGCCGGCCTTGACCAGCAACGCGTCGGCATGGCCGTGGTAGCAGCCTTCGAACTTGATCAGCTTGGGCCGGCCGGTGGCGCCGCGGGCGAGGCGGATCGCGCTCATCGCCGCTTCGGTGCCCGAGCTGACCAGCCGCACCTGTTCGACGCTAGGCACCTGCGCGATGATGGCCTCGGCCAGTTCGATCTCGCGCTCGGTCGGCGCGCCGAAGCTGAAGCCGTCGGCCGCCGCGCGCTGCACCGCTTCCAGCACCGCCGGGTGGCCATGGCCCAGGATCATCGGGCCCCACGAGCCGATGTAGTCGATGTAGCGCTGGCCTTCGCTGTCCCAGAAATAGGCGCCCTGCGCGCGGGTGATGAAGCGCGGCGTGCCGCCGACGGCGCGGAAGGCCCGCACCGGCGAATTGACGCCGCCGGGGATCACGCGCTGGGCGCGTTCGAAGAGTTGCTGGTTGCTGGGCATGCGACAGAAAGGAAAGGTCAATGGATGCGGCGCGGCGCGGTCTTGCCCTTGGCCTCGGCAGGCTCTGCTTCGGGCTGCGATGCCTCGGCTTCCGCGCCGGGCAGGCCCTCGGCACCTTCTTCAGCCGGCGGCATGGCCCAGAAGAAGCGATCGGGCACCACGCTGCCCATGCCGGGGCGGAAGCCGGCGTCCAGGCTCTGGTCCATGAAGGCCAGCGCCTCGCCGACGGCGGCCTGCAGCTCGCTGCCCGAGGCCAGCAGCGCGGCCATCGCGGCGGAGAGCGTGTCGCCGGCACCGACGAAGGAAGCCTCGAACATCTCGAACTTCTCGCCGGTCAGGGCGCCCTGGGGCGAAGCCAGCACGTTGTCGATGAACTGGTCGCTGCCTTTGGCCGCCAGCATGATGCCGGTGACCAGCACGTAGCGCGTGCCGCGTTCGCCGGCGGCCACCGCCAGTTCGCGCGCCGAGGCCGGGCGCTCGCTGTCCCAGTCGGGCAGCAGGAAGTCGGTCAGGGTCTTGTGGTTGCCCACCAGCACCTCGGTGGCCGGCAGGATCAGTTCGCGGAAGGCCTCGAGGTAAGGCTGCGCCACGTCGTCCTCCAGCCAGCCCAGGTTGGGCAGGTAGGACACCAGCGGCACGTCGGGGTAGTCGGACAGGATCTCGGCCACGGCGCTGATGGCTTCGGCACTGCCGAGGAAGCCGACCTTCCAGCCGCTGACACTGATGTCTTCGAGCACCGTGCGGGCCTGCTCGGCCACCACGTCGGGGTCGATGGCATGCTGGTCGAAGATCTCGGCCGAATCGCGCAGCAGGATGCTGGTGGTGATCGGCAGCGCGTGCGCGCCCATCGCCGCCAGCGTGGCCACGTCGCCTGCCAGCCCGCCGGCGCCCGAGGCATCGGCGGCATTGAAGCTCATCACGCAGGCCGGCGCGGGCAGGTCCTGGGCTTCGGCTTGGGGGTCGCCGGTGGGAGCGTCTGGGTTCATGAAACGGGTGTCGGTGTATCCCCGGGGATCAGCGTGCAGGCTTCACGCCGACCTCGAGAATGAATTGAAGAATGTTGCGCATGTGCCTACGGGCCCTTGTCTTTTGGCGAACGCGCGTGACTACAATGGTTGCTTCATTGTAGTGAACCGACCTCGCATCGTGACCGAATCGCGCACCTGGATGTGCCTTATCTGCGGCTGGATATACGACGAAGCAGCCGGCGATCCCGATCACGGTATTCCTCCCGGCACCGCCTGGGCCAATGTTCCGATGAACTGGACCTGTCCGGAATGTGGTGCGCGCAAGGAGGATTTCGAGATGGTGCAGATCTGAGTCGCGTCGTGTGACGCCCCATCACCAGGAGTCGCCGAGGTGGAAATCCCAGTGCCGGACGTCGCACCCGCGGGAACCCGGGTGCTCGTGATCGACGACAGCAACACGATCCGCCGCAGCGCGGAGATCTTCCTGCGCCAGGGCGGCCACGAGGTGGTGCTGGCCGAGGACGGCTTCGACGCGCTGGCCAAGGTGAATGACCACGATCCTCAGCTGATCTTCTGCGACATCCTGATGCCCCGGCTCGACGGCTACCAGACCTGCGCGATCATCAAGCGCAACCCGCGCTTCGCGCATGTGCCGGTGATCATGCTGTCGTCCAAGGACGGTCTGTTCGACAAAGCGCGCGGCCGCATGGTGGGCTCGGAGGAGTACCTCACCAAGCCGTTCACGAAGGAGCAGTTGCTGCGCGCCGTGCAGCAGTTCGGCCGTGCCGCTGCGGCGCCGACGCTTCATCCACAATCATGATGGCCCGCGTTGCGGTGCTGACGCGGGGGGAGTGACACGATGCCCGTCCACAAGATCCTGCTGGTCGACGATTCGAAGACCGAGCTGCATTTCCTGTCCGAACTGCTGACCAAGCGCGGCTACAGCGTGCGTACCGCCGAAAGCGGCGAGGAAGCCATGCGCCGCCTGGCGGAGGACAAGCCCGACCTCATCCTGATGGACGTGGTGATGCCCGGCCAGAACGGCTTCCAGCTCACCCGCACGATCACCCGCGACCCGCGCTTTGCCGGCGTGCCGGTGATCATGTGCACCAGCAAGAACCAGGAAACGGATCGCGTCTGGGGCATGCGCCAGGGCGCCAAGGATTACGTCGTCAAGCCGGTGGTGCCTGACGAGCTGATCGCGAAGATCAAGCAGTTCGACTGAGCTTCCCGAACAGCCCGCCGCACCCGCCATGGCCAAAAAGGAAGCCCTGCGAGAACTCCAGAGCCGGCTTGCCGAGCGCATGCAGGCCGTGCGCACCGAGCAGCCGGGCATGTCCTGGCTCGCGGTGGATTGCGCAGGCCAGGGGGTCTTGTTTCCACTGAAGCAGGCCGGCGAGATCTTCGAAATCGGCAACGTGATGCCGGTTCCCCATACCCAGCCCTGGATGGTGGGCGTGGCCAACCTGCGCGGGGGCCTGTACGCCGTGGTCGACCTGGCCGGCTTTCTGGGTCTGCGTGCGCGCCCGCCGGAGGGCCAGGCGCGCGAGCAGTCGCGCCTGGTGGCCCTGAATGGCGCGCTCGGCATGAACTGTGCGTTGCTGGTGGACAAGCTCGAAGGCTTGCGCCACGCCGCCGACATGCGCCGAGAGGACAGTGACGGCAGTGACCGGCCGACCTTCGCGGCGACGCGCTGGTCCGACGCCGCCGGCCGCATGTGGCAAGAGATCGGGCTCGCCGAACTGGCCGGGCAACAGCAATTTCTGGGCATCGCCGGCTGAGCGCAGCCTGCGCCTGAGCGCCGAACCTGTTTCGGCGAGTCGCTAGAACGAAGAGGAAACGTCATGGGCTTGCTGGACAAACTCAAGGGCAAGGGATGGAGCAAGGGCGAGCAGCCCGAAGCCGTGGGCGGCTTCGACGAGCTGCAGGCCAATGCCGAAGGCGAGGAGCCGCAGCCGGACACCCACGCGCCGCAGGGCCATGTCACGCTGGACATGAATGCGCTGCCGACGGTCGGGGGCGACTCGTCGATCATCTCCGAGGCCGCGCCCTCGGAGTTGGCGCCCGACTTCGTCGAATCCCGGCTGCAGCCCGGCGGATTGGCGGCGATGACGGGCGGCGCGGCCACGGCAGCGGCCTTGCCGTTCATCGGCCAGCGTTCGCTGCCCGAGCAGCAGCGCATCCTGTTCGGCCTGATCATCGGCGGCGCCGTGATCCTGCTCGCCGCGGTGGGTTTCGCGCTGACAGCCGCCAATCGCAATGCCAGCCAGGTGGGTGCCACCGGTCAGGCGCTGATGCAGTCGCAGCGGCTCGCCAAGGCGGTGTCGCAGGCACTGTTCGGTAGCGCGCAGGCCTTCGCCGAAGTGAAGGAATCGTCGGCGGTTCTGGCCAGGAACGTGCGGGCGCTGAAGAACGGCGATGCCGACCTGCCCGCAGTGCCGGCGGCGGTGCAGGACAGCGTCGCGCCCCTGCTGCCGCTGGTGGACCGCGCCGAGAAGAGCGCCAAGCATGTGCTCGATCAGCAGAAGACCCTGACGCTGCTCGGTGAAGCACTGCGCGCGATCAACCGCCAGTCGTCTGACCTGCTCGAAACCGCCGAAACCATTTCGTCGCTGAAGCTGCAGCAGAACGCCTCGCCCGCCGAGCTTTCTGCGGTGGGCCAGCTGGTGATGCTGACGCAGCGGATCGGCAAGAGCGCCAACGAGTTCCTGACGATGGAAGGCGTGAGCCCCGAGGCCGTGTTCCTGCTCGGCAAGGACTTGAACTCGTTCCGCGAAATCGCCGAGGGCCTGACCAACGGCAATCCTGAGCTGCGCCTGCCCGGCACCAAGGATCCGCAGACCAAGGAGCGCCTGCAGCTGCTGATCAAGCAGTACGAAGAAAGTCGCACGCAGGCCAGCGCCATTCTCGGCAACCTGCAGGGTCTGGTGACCGCGCGTGAGGCGCAGGTGGCGGTGGTGCAGGACAGCGAGCCGCTGCGCAAGGGCCTCGAGGCAGTGCAGGAACGCCTGACGCGTGAGGGCGGCTTCAGTGCGCTGCACCTGCTGGCCATGCTGGTGGCGGTGCTGTTGCTGGCCGTGGGTGGCTGGGGCTTCCTGCGCCTGTATGTGCAGGACCAGGCCCAGCGCGCGATGCTGGCCGAGGCGCAGCGCCAGGAGGCCGAACGCCAGGAGCAGGAAGCCAAGCGCGTCAACGACGCGAACCAGGCAGCCATTCTGCGGTTGATGAACGAGCTGCAGGCGGTGGCCGAGGGCGACCTGACGCAGCAAGCCACCGTGACCGAGGACATCACCGGCGCGATCGCCGACTCGGTGAACTACACGGTGGAAGAGCTGCGCACGCTGGTGTCGCAGGTGCAGGGCACGGTGGGTCGCGTGACCGAAACCACGCAGCAGGTGGAAAGCACGTCCACCGAGCTGCTGGCCGCGTCCGACGAACAGCTGCGGGAGATCCGTGAAACCGGCGAATCGGTGCTGCAGATGGCGGCCCGAATCAACGACGTGTCCGCGCAGGCGCAGCAGTCGGCCCACGTGGCGCGCCGCTCGCTGGAAGCGGCCGAAACCGGCCTGACCGCGGTGCAGAACTCGATCGGCGGCATGAACTCGATCCGCGACCAGATCCAGGAAACCTCGAAGCGGATCAAGCGGCTGGGCGAGTCGTCCCAGGAGATCGGCGAAATCACCGAGCTGATCTCGGACATTACCGAGCAGACCAACGTGCTGGCACTGAACGCCGCCATCCAGGCCGCGTCGGCCGGTGAAGCCGGCCGCGGCTTCTCGGTGGTGGCCGAGGAAGTGCAGCGGCTGGCCGAACGCTCGGCCGACGCGACGCGCCAGATCTCGGCGCTGGTGAAGACCATTCAGACCGACACGCAGGACGCGGTGGCCGCCATGGCGCGCTCGACCCAGGGCGTGGTCGACGGTGCGCGGCTGTCCGACGCGGCCGGTTCCGCGCTGGGTGATATCGATCGTGTGACGCGGCAGCTCGCCGAGCTGATCGAACAGATCTCGCAGCAGGCGTCCGCCGAGGCCGAATCGGCCAACGTGGTGGCCAGCAACATCCAGCACATCTTCGCGGTGACCGAGCAGACCGGCGAGGGCACGCGCTCTACCGCGCAAATGGTGCGTGAGCTGTCGCGCTCCGCCGAAGAGTTGAAGCAGTCGGTCGCGCGGTTCAAGATCGCCTGACCCCGCACGCGACGGCTCGATCATGGCCTCCACGTCCGCACCCGGCATGCACGACGACCTCAGCACCCTGGCCTGGGTGTACGACGAACTGCGTCGTTCGCTCGACAACGCGCACAAGGCGCTGTACCGCTACCTGAAGGAGGCGGAAGCCGCGGGGGCCTCGGACGTCGAAGCCATCGATCCCGCCGTGCTGCGCGGCGCCCGCACGCAGATCCACCAGAGCGTCGGCGCGCTCGAGCTCGTGGGACTGGGCGTCGCGGCCAACCCGCTGCGTGCGGCTGAAGCCGCGCTGGCCCGGTTGGCCTCGCGTCCCAAACTGCTGAACGCTGCCGCGGTGCGCACCATCGAGCAGGGTTCGTTTGCGCTGTTGGATTTTCTGCAGCGCAGGCTGGCCGGCAAGGCGGTGTCGCCGCTGGCGATGTTTCCGCAGTACAAGGCACTGCAGGAGCTGGCTGGCGCCGCCCGCGTGCATCCGGCGGACCTGTGGAGCCGCGAATGGCAATGGCAGAGCGTGCCGGCCGATCTGAGCGCCGAGCGCCAGGATGCCGATGCCGACACCCTGACCAAGGTCGAGGCCGAACTGCTGTGGCTGATGCGCGGACCGGCGCCCGCTGCGGCCGCGCGCATGAGCGGGCTGTTCGCCGGGCTCGGCGCCACGGCGCCCGGGGAGCTGTCCACGCTGTGGAAACTGGCGGCCGCATTCTTCGAGGCACAGGCCGGCGGACTGCTGCCGGCGGACCTCTACACCAAGCGTGTCGGCTCGCGCCTGCTGGCGCAGCTGCGCGCCGGCCCGCAGGCCGAGGCCTCCGACCGCCTGGCGCAGGACCTGCTGTTCTTCTGCGCCCAGGCCGCCGTGAGCGAAGCCCGACCGGCCGGCCCGCGCCTGGACACCGTGCGAAAGGTCTTCGCGCTCGAGCACGAGGCGCCGGTCGACTACCAGGTCACGCGCCTGGGCCGCTTCGATCCCGCCTGGATCGTGCAGGCCCGCAAGCGCGTGGCCGCCGCCAAGGAATGCTGGTCAGCCGTCGCCGCCGGTGAACTCGCCCGCCTGCCGGGCTTGGCCGAGCCCTTCGCACTGGTGGGCGATTCGCTGCAGCGACTCTTCACCGAAGGGGCCACGCTGTCCAAGGCGCTGCAGGGCGCCTCGTCGCAGGTGGTCGCGGCCAGCCAGGAGCCGTCGCCCGAGCTGGCGATGGAAGTCGCCACCGCGCTGTTGTATGTCGATGCCTCGCTGGAAGACGGCGACTTCGACCTGCCCGACATGGCCTCCCGCGTGCAGCGCCTGGCCCAGCGCGTCGAGGACGTGCGCGCGGGTCGCGACCCGGGTCCGCTCGAGCGCTGGATGGAGGAGCTGTACCGCCGCGTGTCCGATCGCCAGACGATGGGCAGCGTGGTGCAGGAACTGCGCGCCTCGCTGTCCGAGATCGAGAAGCAGATCGACCAGTACTTCCGCAATCCTGCGCAGCGCGAGCTGCTGATCCCGGTGCCGGCACAGTTGCAGGCCATGCGTGGCGTGCTCTCGGTGCTGGGCATGGAGCAGGCCTCACAGGCCGTGCTGCGCATGCGCGACGATGTCGACGAGCTCGCCAACACGGAAGTCGATCCGGCGCGTGCCGCCGAGCTGGGCACCTTCGACCGGCTGGCCGACAACCTCGGGGCGCTGAGCTTCCTGATCGACATGGTTGGCGTGCAGCCGCAGCTGGCCAAGTCTCTCTTCCGCTACGACCCGGCCACTGGCAACCTCAGTGCCGTGATGGAGCGGGCCGAGCGCAGCAGCGCGTTCGCCGATCTCGACACCGTGGCCGACGACGCACCGATGCTGGTGGAGCAGGCGCAGTCGCTGATGCAGGCCGCCGCGCAGCCGGGGGCCGACGCCGAGCAGCTGACACGCGATCTCGAGCGCCTGTCGCAGCAGGCTCGCGCGGCCGATCAACCGGCCTTGGCCGAGGCCGCCAGTCGCGCGCACAGCGCGCTGGCCCACGCCGCCGATGAGCAGGGCCTGGACCAGGCGCGCCGCCAGCTCGATGCCTCGCTGAGCGATTTCACCGCCTCGCAACTGGACGTGCTGGCGCCACCACCCGAGCCACCGCGCCCGGTGCCGCCGCCCACGCCGCCTGCCGCGCCCGGAGAAACCGGCCTCGAGGAAGACGAGGAGATGCGCGAGATCTTCCTCGAGGAAGCGCGCGAGGTGGTGGGCAACGCCCGTGCCGCGCTGGCCGAGCTGGAGGAGCGTCACGACGACCCGGCAGCGATGACGACCGTGCGCCGGGCGTTCCACACGCTCAAGGGCAGCTCGCGCATGGTCGGGCTCAACGAGTTCGGCGAAGCAGGCTGGGCCTGCGAGCAGCTCTACAACGCACGCCTGGCCGAGGGTGGCCAGGCCGATGCGGACCTGCGCGGCTTCACCGCCGAGGTGCTGGACCACTTCGAGCAATGGGTCGAGGCCATCGAGCAACGCCGTGCCGGCAATTTCCGCCATGGCCCGGTGTCGCGCGCCGCCGATTCGCTGCGCCTGGAGGGCAAGCGCCTGGCGCTGTCGGCCGCGGAGGCACCGGTCGAGGTGCCGACGGCGCCGGAGCTGCCGCAGATCCCGGAGCTGCCGTCCATTCCCGAACTGCCCCTGATCGAGGCATTGCCGTCGGTGACCGAACTGCCCGCCACGGTCGGGCCCGTGATCGCCGAGGCCGTCGAGGCGTTCGAGCCGATCGCAACGGCCGAGGTGGTCGAGCCGACCGAGGCAGCCGCACCGGCCGAGGAGGGCGCACCGGCGCTGCCAGCACTCGAGACGCTGGTGCCAGACCTGCCGCTGGCGAGCGACCTGGACCTGACCCAGCCGCTGCCCGTGCTGCAGGCCGACATGCCCGCCGCGGCGGTCGAGCCCGAGCCGGTGGACTTCGAGCTGACCCTGCCCGAGACCCTGGAGCTCGCGCCTGCGGCCGCGGGGCAGCCGGCGCCGATCGACGAGGTCACCGAGTCATTCACCCTGGATCTGGAGCTGGAGCCGCTGCCCGGCGCTGCCGAAGCGCCGGTCACGTCGCCGCAGCTGGAGGAAGCGACGCTGATCCCCGCGGCAGCGGCGGACCAGCTCGAGGTGCCGGTGACGCTCGAGTTGCCGCCTGCCGAGCTGCCCGTCGACCAGTCCTCCGAGCCCGTTGCCGAGATCACGCCGATCGAGGAACTCGCGCGTGGCGACATGTCGCCCGCGACCGAGCCTGCGCCGGCGCCGGCCGTGGACCTTCTCCCGGCCGCCGAGACGGTCGAAGTCGCCGAGGTTGCCGAAGTCGCCGAAGTTGCCGAGTGGGATGGGGTGCTGGCCGGCGTGGAGCCGGAAGTCCCGGTCGCGGCGCCCGCGGTCGAACCGCCGGCCATCGATCTGTCCGATCAAGCGGCCGAGGCCGAGGTCCTGGACCTGTCCAACCTGGACCAGACGGTCGCGCCGGCAGCGCCGGCAGTGGCCCAACCCACCGCCGAGCAGCAGGCCGAGCACGCTGCGCACACGGCCCAGACGGCTGCCATCGTCGAGGCCATCGGGACGGTGGACGAGGCCGAGCAGGTCAAGGTCATCGGCGACCTGCGGATCAGCATTCCGCTGTTCAACATCTACCTGAACGAGGCCGACGAACTGTCGCGCCGCCTGAGCACCGAACTGGCCGAGTGGGCCCACGAGCAGCACCGCGCGGTGGGCGACAGTGCGGTGGCGCTGGCGCATTCGATGGCCGGCAGCTCGGCCACCGTCGGCTATGCGGACCTGTCGCAGCTGGCGCGGTCGCTCGAGCATGCGTTGATGCGCTCGAACGAGCGTGGCCATGGCCGCGGCGACGAGGCCGTGATCTTCAACCAGGCGGCGGACGAGATCCGGCGCCTGCTGCACCAGTTCGCCGCCGGATTCCTGCGCGCCCCCGAGCCTGCGTTGCTGCAGCGGGTGCATGACCTCGAGCATGCGCCGCACGAGGCGCTGCTGGCCGACGACGAGGTCCTCACGCCGCCGGCCGATGCCGGTGACACCGCCCTGTCCACCGTCCTGGGTGACTTCGGGCAGCCGGCGCTGATGCCCTTCACGGCCTTGCCGGAGGCTGCGGCACGCGTCGCGCCCGTGCGCAGCGACGCACTGGACACCGACGAGGACATCGACGCCGTCGACGCCATCGACCAGGAACTGTTCCCGATCTTCGAGGAAGAGGGCGAAGAGCTGATCCCGCAGCTGCAGGCGCGCCTGCGCGACTGGGCGCGGCGCCCGGGCGAGGCGGGCGCTGCCTCGGCCTGCATGCGCACGCTGCACACGCTGAAGGGCGGCGCGCGCCTGGCCGGCGCGATGCACCTGGGCGAGATGGCCCACCGGCTGGAAACCGCCATCGAGCATCTGCTGGCCACGCAGAGCCATCCCGAGCCCGATGACATCGAGCCCCTGGTTGCCCGGGCCGACGCAATCGAGGCGCACTTCGAGGCGCTGCGCCGCGGCGGCGGCATCGTGCCGCCGACCTCGATCCATGGCGGCCTCGACGAGGCGCCGTCGGAGCCCATGCCACTGTCCGGGGCGGTCGTCGAGACGGTGATCGATGACAAGGCCGAGGCTGAAACGGCGCCCGCGCCCTTGATGCCGCTGGAACTGCCCGCGATCGCGCCAGCGCTCGCGCCGACCCTGGCCGAGCAGGCGGCCGCGCAGTCATCGGTGCAGTCATCGGCGCCGATCAGGCACATCGACTGGGCGCGCTTCGAACGCGGCAGCGCCGCGGTCGAGGACACCGATGCCCGGCGCGGTGCCGCTGCCCACGCGGCCGCGGTGCGGGTGCGTGCGCCGCTGCTTGATCGCCTGGTGAACCACGCCGGCGAGGTGAGCATCACGCGCTCGCGCATCGAATCCGACGTCGGCCAGATCAAGGGCGCGCTGGGTGACCTGAACGACAACCTCGAGCGGCTGCGTTCGCAGCTGCGCGACATCGAGCTGCAGGCCGAATCGCAGATTGCCACGCGGATGGAAGCGGCTCGCGCGGCCTCGCAGGAGTTCGATCCGCTGGAGATGGACCGCTTCACGCGCTTCCAGGAACTCACGCGGATGATGGCCGAGTCGGTGAACGACGTGGCCACGGTGCAGCGGGGCCTGCAGCGCACGCTGCAGTCGGCGGAAGACGAACTCGCCACGCAGGCGCGGCTCACGCGCGACCTGCAGGACGACCTGCTGCGCACCCGCATGGTGGAGTTCGAAGGCCTGTCCGAGCGGCTGTACCGCGTGGTCCGCCAGGCCGCCAAGGAAACCGGCAAGCAGGTGCGGCTGGACATCATTGGCGGTTCGATCGAAATCGACCGCGGCGTGCTGGACCGGATGACGGGCTCGTTCGAACACCTGCTGCGCAACAGCGTGGTGCACGGCATCGAGGCGCCGGCCGATCGGCAGTCGGCGGGCAAGGAAGCCACCGGTTCGATCACGATTTCGGTGACGCAGGAAGGCAATGAAGTTGGCGTCGACTTCCGTGACGACGGCGGTGGCCTGAACCTCCAGCGCATCCGCGACAAGGGCATCGCCACCGGCCTGCTGGCCTCGGATGCGCAGCCCAGCGACGCCGAGCTGGCGGCGCTGATCTTCCACCCCGGCTTCTCCACCGCCGAGCAGGTCACCGGCCTGGCCGGTCGCGGGGTCGGCATGGACGTGGTGCGTGCCGACGTCAACGCGATGGGCGGCCGCATCGAGACGGCCACTGCCGCCGGCCAAGGCACGAGCTTCAAGCTCGTGCTGCCGCTGACCACCGCGGTGACGCAGGTGGTGATGCTGCGTTGCGCGGACCTGACGGTGGCCGTGCCCTCGACGCTGGTCGAGATCGTGCGCCGGGCCAAGCCAGCCGAGCTGGACTACGCCTATCAGCACGGCAGCTACAGCGTGGGCGGGCAGGAACTGCCGTTCTTCTGGCTCGGCGCCTTGCTGCAGGGCACGCCCTTCGGGCAGGCGGCGGGCCGCACCGTGCCCCTGGTCGTCATCCGCAGCGCGGCGCAGCGCCTCGTGCTGCACGTGGACGAGGTGGTCGGCAACCAGGAAGTGGTGGTGAAGAACCTGGGGCCGCAGCTCTCGCGCCTGCCGGGCCTGACGGGCATGACGCTGCTGCCTTCGGGCCAGCCGGCGCTCATCTACAACCCGGTGGCGCTGGCCACCTTGTACGGTGCGTCGGCCCGGGCTGCCACGGTGGCCGCGCTGGAAGCAGCGCGCCGTGCGGCGCAGCGCGTGGTCGAAGAGCAGAAGCCCGAGCAGGCACCGCTGGTGCTGGTGGTCGACGATTCGCTCACCGTGCGCCGCGTCACGCAGCGACTGCTCACGCGCGAAGGCTATCGCGTCGTGGTGGCCAAGGATGGTCTCGAAGGCCTCGAGAAGCTGGCCGACGAATTGCCGGCGGTGGTGCTGACGGACATCGAGATGCCGCGCATGGATGGCTTCGACCTGGTGCGCAACATGCGTGTGGACGAGCGTCTGGCCAAGCTTCCGGTGATCATGATCACCTCGCGGATCGCGCAAAAGCACCGCGATTACGCTGCCGAACTGGGTGTGAACCATTACCTCGGCAAGCCTTTTGCCGAAGAAGAGCTGGTAGCCCTGGTGGCAAACTACGCCGGCAAGGTGGCGCCTGCGTAGCCGGTGCCGCCCCCGGTGAGCGCCGAATCTCATGTCCAAGGTTGTCGACCATCTCGCAGAACTGACGGGTTTCCGTGACCGGGATGTGCTCGACACCACGCTGGCTGGCGCGCTGCGCGACCTGCTGCAACCGCTGCGCGTGGCGATCCACCGCTGCGTCGGCGAGGACAACGACCGCCGCTGGCTGACCCGCGCCCGGCTCGAAGGCGCCGAGGCGGCGGCCTCGGCCGATCCGCTGTGGGTCGAGTTCGATTCCTTGCCCGGCCTGCACGACTACCCGGCACGCGTCTGCGCCATCGAGACGCACGAGCCGGTCAGCGTGGCCGGCTCACCGCACGTCACCGTCTTTCCGCTCTTCACCGACCGCGACGTGGCCGGCGTGGTCGAGGTCGAAAGCGGCGGCGCCCTGGATGCCGAGCAGCAGCGGCTGGTGGCCAGCATCCTGCGCATCTACCGCAACTTCCAGAGCCTGCTGGACTACAGCGAGCGCGACACGCTGACCGGCCTGCTGAACCGCAAGACCTTCGACGAGGCCTTCTACAAGCTCTCCAGCCAGACCACCGAGGCCAGCGCGGCCAGCAGCGGCGAGCGGCGGCAGAAGAACGCTGCGCAACAGGCCCACTACATCGGCGTGCTGGACATCGATCACTTCAAGTCGGTGAACGACACCTATGGCCACCTGATCGGTGACGAGGTGCTGCTGTTGCTGAGTCGCTTGATGCGCTCCTGCTTCCGCTACCACGACCGGCTCTACCGCTTTGGCGGCGAGGAATTCGTCGTGCTGATGCGCTGCAACAGCGATGCCGATGCCGGCCGGGCGTTCGAGCGCCTGCGCACCAGTGTCGCGGCCTACTCGTTCCCGCAGGTCGGGCGCATCACGGTGTCGGTCGGATTCACCGAGCTGAAGCCGGGCGACACCCCCAGCTCGGCCTTCGAGCGGGCCGACAAGGCGGTGTACTGGGCCAAGACCCATGGGCGCAACCAGGTGTGCAGCCACGCCGATCTGATCCGCCGCGGTGAACTTGATGACGATTCGAAGGTCGGAGACGTCGAGCTCTTCTGATGCATCGACGCCATGCCGACCTCGTTCCTGTCCCTGACCCGCCCTCGATTCGCCAGCCTGCTGCTGGCCGCCAGCGTGGCCTGGCTGCCGCTGACAGCGCTGTCCGAGACCAACGGCGAGGCCTGGGTGCCCGAGCCGCAGGTCGTCGCGCCGCTGCCGCCGCTCGCCGGCTTCCAGCAACGCGACTTCGAATGGCTGGACGCCGCGCGTCACCGGGCGGTGCCGGTGCGGCTGTACCTGCCCGATCGCGCCAGCGCCGCCCATCCGGTGCCGCTGGTGGTGTTCTCCCACGGCATTGGCGGCTCGCGGCGGGGCTACAGCTACCTGGGGCAGTACTGGGCCAGTCAAGGCTATGCCAGCCTGCACCTGCAGCATGTGGGCAGCGACCGGGCCGTGTGGACCGGCAATCCGCTGGGCGTGTTCAGTCGCCTGCAGGCGGCCACGCAGGAGTCGGAAGCGATGGCGCGGGTGCAGGACCTGCACTTCGCGCTCGATCAACTCCTGGGCGGCGAACTGGCACCGCTGATCGATGCACAGCGCATCGTCGCGGCGGGTCACTCCTACGGGGCCAACACGACGCTGCTGGCGGTGGGCGCACGCATCGAGCGCGACGGCCATGAACTGGCGCTGCGCGATCCGCGGCTGCGGGCGGCCATCGTGATTTCGGCCCCTCCGTTCTATGGCGAGCGGGCGGCAGAGCGGGTCCTCGGGGCCATCGCAGTGCCCACGCTGCACATCACCGCCACCGAGGACGTGATCCGCGTGCCCGGCCACTACTCGCCGGCGAGCGACCGCGTAGCGGTCTTCGATGCCACCGGCGGCCCCGACAAGACGCTGGCGGTGTTCGCCGGCGGGTCGCACAGCATCTTCACCGACCGCGCCGGCACGGGCGGCGCCACCCTGAACCCGCAGGTCAAGCGTGCGACGCAGGCGCTCTCGCTGGCCTTCCTGCGGCGCGTGTTCGACGGTGATGGCAGTGCCCTGGCGCAATGGCCGGCAGCCTTCGGCCCGCTGCTGGCACGCTACAGCCCGGTTTCCGACCTCGTTTCAGGCCCCCGCTGAGGCCGGGCCTCAAGCCTGCTTCACCACCGCATAGCGCGCCAGCGTGCGCTGGCGCGCGTCGTCGTGGTCGACGATCGGCGTCGGATAGTCGCGACCCAACTCGATGCCGGCGGCCACCAGGTCGACCGGGCGCGCCAGCCACGGCGCGTGGATCAGCTTGTCGGGCAGCGCGGACAGCTGGGGCAGGTAGCGTCGGATGAAGCGGCCCTCGGCGTCGAATTTCAGGCTCTGGCTGACCGGGTTGAAGATGCGGAAATAGGGCTGCGCATCGCAGCCGGTCGAGGCGGCCCACTGCCAGCCGCCATTGTTGGCGGCCAGGTCGAAGTCGTTCAGGTGGGTGGCGAAATAGGCCTCGCCGCGGCGCCAATCCAGGCCCAGATCCTTCACCAGGAAGCTCGCCACCACCATGCGCAGCCGGTTGTGCATGTAGCCGGTCTGGTTGATCTGGTGCATCGCGGCATCGACCAGCGGGTAGCCCGTACGCCCCTGGCACCAGGCCTCGAACAGCGCATCGGCGTGCTTGCCATGCTCCCATCGGATCGCGTCGTAGGCCGGCTTGAAGGCGCGGCCGACCACATGCGGATGGTGGTGCAGGATCTGGTGATAGAAATCGCGCCACACCAGCTCCGACAGCCAGACCTCGGCGCCGCGTGAGCCGCCCTGCATGCGTTGCCAGGCTTCGCGGGCCAGGTGGCGGATCGACACGGTGCCGAAGCGCAGGTGGGTCGACAGGTAGCTCGGCCCCTTGACGGCCGGGAAGTCGCGCGCCTCGCCGTAGGCGTCGATGCGGTCGAGAAAGTCGTCCAGCAGCTCCGCTGCGCCGCGGCTGCCGGTGGGCAGCTTCAGCTGGTGCAGGTTGCTGCGCTCGAAGCCCAACTGGGCCAGTGTCGGCAGCGCTTCATCCGCTGGCAGCGGCGCCAGCGCCCCGGCATGCCGGGCCACCGGGTACGCATGCACGAAGAACGGCGTGAGCTTGCGCAGCCAGGCGTTCTTGTAGGGCGTGAACACGCTGTAGGGGCTGCCGCCCGCGGTCATCAGCTCGTCGCGCTCGAACACCACATGGTCCTTGCTGGTGTACAGCGCAATGCCGGCGTCGCTCAGGGCGCCACGCACGCGGCTGTCGCGCAGCAGGGCATCGGGCTCGTCGTCGTGGTTCGTGAACACGGCCTGGACACCCAGTGACTGCGCCAGCCGGGGCAGTTCGCTCGCCGCCGGGCCATGACGCACGATCAAGCCGCAGCCTTCGATGCCATGCGAGCGGCCCAGCGCCCGCAACTGGTCGTCCAGGTCGGCCACGCTGTCGACGAGGAACTCCACGCGCCGGTCGGCGCGGGGCAGCGGATCCAGGATCGTCGTGTCGAACACGAAGCCGCAGAACACCTGGCGCGCGGCCTTCAGGGCGTGGTACAGCGCCGCCTGGTCGTCGGCGCGCAGGTCGCGCCGGAACCAGACCAGGGCGCGGGCGATGGATTTCTGCACGGTCGAAGTGTCGCGCATCATTAGAATTCAGCCCATGTCCTCGGACCGGATCAACCTGACCAATCAGTTCCTCATCGCCATGCCCGGCATGGCCGACGATACCTTTGCGGGCTCGGTGGTCTACCTCTGCGAGCACACCGAGAAAGGCGCGCTCGGGCTGGTCATCAACAAGCCGATCGACATCAAGCTGAAGAACCTGTTCGAGAAGGTCGAGCTGAGCCTGGAATCGCCGGAACTGGCCGAGCAGCCGGTGTTCTTCGGCGGTCCGGTGCAAACCGAGCGCGGCTTCGTGCTGCACGAGAAGCTCGGCAGCGAGCAAAGCCCGTACAACTCGACGCTGCAGATTCCCGGTGGCCTCGAGATGACCACCAGCAAGGACGTGCTGGAGGCGCTGGCCCATGGCAGCGGCCCGAAGCGCGTGCTGGTCACGCTGGGCTACAGCGGCTGGGCGGCCGGCCAGCTGGAAGACGAGATCGGCCGCAACGGCTGGCTGAACGTGGACGCGAACCGCGAGATCATCTTCGACACGCCCATCGAGTTGCGCTACGAGCGGGCGCTGTCGCTGCTGGGCTTCGACCCGCGCATGCTCAGCCAGGAGGCTGGGCACGCATGAGCGGCCTGGCGCCGGTGTCGTCAGCGCCCATGGCCATGAAGAAGGACCTCTGCTTCCTGGCCTTCGACTTTGGCCAGAAGCGCACCGGCGTGGCCACTGGCAACAGCCTGCTGCGCGAGGCCCGCGCATTGACGACGATTGCCGCCGAGGGCGACGCCCGCTTCCCGCGCATCGCTGCGCTGATCGCCGAATGGCAGCCCGATGCCCTGGTGGTCGGGGTGCCGTTCCATCCCGACGGCGTGCCGCACGAGATGACCCGCCGCGCCCGGCGCTTTGCGCGCCAGTTGCAGGGCCGCTTTGCCCTGCCGGTGCACGAGGTGGACGAGCGCTACTCGACCACCGAGGCGCTGCGCAGCGGCGCGGCCGATGTCGATGCCGCCTCGGCCGCGGTGATCCTCGACCAATTCCTACACACGCTGAGCGCATGACCACCCTGACCCTCGATGCCGAAGCGTTGTATGCCGAACTGCGTGCCGGCGTGCGCGGCCTGTGGCTGCCCGGCATGAACCTGCTGGGCATCTGGTCCGGCGGCGCGTGGCTGGCCGAGCGGCTGCAGATGGACCTGCGGCTCGACGGCAAGCCGGGCGTCATCAGCAGCGCGCTGCATCGCGACGACTTCGGCGAGCGCGGCCTGGCGGGCACGACGGGCGCCACCAAGATCCCGTTCGAGGTGGAGGGCGCGCACATCCTGCTGCTCGACGACGTGCTGTTCACGGGCCGCACCATTCGCGCGGTATTGAACGAGCTGTTCGACTTCGGCCGCCCGGCCAGCGTGACGCTGGCGGTGCTGGTCGACCGCGGCGGTCGTGAACTGCCGGTCCAGCCTGCCTTCGCGGCGGCCAAGATCGTGCTGCCGGCCACCCAGCGGCTGTCGCTGGCGCGGGCCGATGACGGCCGTTTCACCTTCTCCGTCCAAGAGCAGAGCTGACGCCCGATGCTCCACAAGCGCAACCCCCAGCTCAACAGCCACGGCGAGCTGATCCACCTGCTGTCGATCGAGGGCCTGCCGCGCGACGTCGTCACGCAGATCCTCGACACCGCCGGCACCTTCCTCTCGGTCAATGAACGCGAGGTCAAGAAGGTGCCGCTGCTGCGCGGCAAGAGCGTGTTCAACCTGTTCTTCGAGAACTCGACGCGCACCCGCACCACCTTCGAGATCGCCGCCAAGCGCCTGTCGGCCGACGTGATCAACCTCGACATCGCGCGCTCTTCAACGGCCAAGGGCGAGAGCCTGCTCGACACCATTGCCAACCTCTCGGCGATGCATGCCGACATGTTCGTCGTGCGGCACGGCGAATCGGGCGCGCCCTACCTGATCGCCCAGCACTGCGCGCCGCATGTGCATGTGGTGAATGCCGGTGATGGCCGGCATGCGCACCCGACGCAAGGGCTGCTGGACATGTACACCATCCGCCACTTCAAGCGCGACTTCACGCAGCTGTCGGTGGCCATCGTCGGCGACATCGTGCATTCGCGCGTCGCGCGCTCGGACATCCATGCGCTCACCACGCTGGGCGTGCCGGACATCCGCGCCGTCGGCCCGAAGACGCTGGTGCCCGGCGACCTGCAGTCGATGGGCGTGCGGGTGTGCCACGACATGGCCGAAGGCATCCGCGGCGCCGACGTCGTGATCATGCTCAGGCTGCAGAACGAACGCATGAGCGGCGCGATGCTGCCCTCGGCCGGCGAGTTCTTCAAGAACTACGGCCTCACCGACGACAAGCTCGCGCTGGCCAAGCCCGATGCGATCGTGATGCACCCGGGACCGATCAACCGCGGCGTCGAGATCGACTCCACGGTGGCCGACGGCAGCCACAGCGTGATCCTGCCGCAGGTCACCTTCGGCATCGCGGTGCGCATGGCGGTGATGTCGATCATCGCCGGCAACGAGGCCTGACGCCCATGAAGATCCTGGTACGCAACGGACGCGTCATCGACCCCGCCTCGGGGCGCGACGAAAACGCCGATGTCAGCATCGCCGCCGGCCGCATCGTCGGCGTCGGCCGTGTCAGCAGCGACTTCAATCCCAACCGCGTGATCGATGCCGCCGGCTGTGTCGTCGCCCCCGGCCTGGTCGACCTGGCCGCGCGGCTGCGCGAGCCGGGCCACGAGCACGAAGGCATGCTCGAAAGCGAGCTCAATGCCGCGGCTGCCGGTGGCGTGACCAGCCTGGTCTGCCCGCCCGACACCGACCCGGCGCTGGACGAGCCGGGCCTGGTCGAGATGCTGAAGTTCCGCGCCCGCAAGCTCTCGTTGTGCCGGCTGTTCCCGCTCGGTGCGTTGACGCGCAGCCTCGGCGGCGAGGTGCTGACCGAGATGGCCGAGCTCACCGAAGCCGGCTGCATCGGCTTCAGCCAGGCCGAGGCGCCGGTGCGCGACACGCTGGTGCTGATGCGCGCGCTGCAGTACGCCAGCACCTTCGGCTACACCGTGTGGCTGCGGCCGCAGGATGCCTGGCTGGGCAGTGGCGTCGCGGCCAGCGGTGCGGTGGCGACGCGGCTGGGCCTGTCCGGCGTGCCCGTGGCCGCCGAAACCATCGCGCTGCAACTGATCCTCGAACTCGTGCGCAGCACGCGGTGCCGCGTGCACCTGTGCCGGCTATCGAGCGCGGCGGGTGTCGCGCTGGTCCGCCAGGCCAAGGCCGAGGGCTTGCCGATCACCGCAGACGTCAGCATCAACTCGCTGCACCTGACCGATGTCGACATCGGCTACTTCAATTCGGCGATGCGATTGACGCCGCCGCTGCGGCAGGGCGCAGACCGCGCTGCGCTGCGCGAGGCGCTGGCCGACGGCACGCTGGACGCGCTGGTGTCCGACCACACGCCGGTGGACGCCGACGAGAAGAACCTGCCCTTTGCCGAGGCCGAGCCCGGCGCCAGCGGCCTGGAACTGTTGCTGAGCCTGGCGTTGAAATGGGGCCAGGAGGCCGAGCTGCCGCTGTCCGCTGCGCTGGCGCGCGTCACCTGCGAGCCGGTGCGCGTGCTCGGTGACGCGCTGGGCTCGCTGGCTTCCAGCGCTGGCCGGCTCGTCGAGGGCGGCGTGGCCGATGTCTGCGTGTTCGATCCCGCGACGACCTGGACGCTCACCCCGGGAGCCTTGCGCAGCCAGGGCAAGTACACCCCGTTCGCGTTCGAGGCCACCGGCATGGCATTGCCGGGTCGGGTGAAGGCCACGCTGGTGGCTGGCACCGTCGCCTACGAGGCGCGCTGATTGGCGCCGCCGGCGGTGGCCGCGCGCGCGGTCTGGCGCCTGCTGAGGACCGTCGCCCACGTGCTGCACGGGCTGGCCATCGTGTGGCTGACCTGGCCCGGGCTGGCGCCGGCGCAGCGGCAGGCGCGCGTCGGCTGGTGGGCCGGCAAGCTGCTGCGTGGCCTGGGCGTTCAGTCGCGGCTGGAGGGTCGGTTCGCCGAGGGGGGGGTGCTGCTGCTGGCCAACCATGTGTCGTGGCTCGACATCGCGGCGATCCATGCGGTGTGCCCGCAGGCGCGTTTCGTCTCGAAGGCCGATGTGCTGCACTGGCCCGTGATCGGCCGCTTGACGATGGCGGCCGACACGCTGTTCATCGAGCGTGAACGCAAGCGCGATGCAATGCGCGTGGTGCACCAGACGGCCGCGGCGCTGAGCGCGGGCGACACGGTGGCCGTGTTCCCCGAAGGCACCACGGGCGACGGCCGGCGGCTGCTGCCCTTCCATGCCAACCTGCTGCAGGCCGCCATCAGCAGTGCGATGCCGGTGCAGCCGGTGGTGCTGCGCTACGCCCAGCCCGGCCTGCCGATCAGCCCGGCCGCGGCCTGGGTGGGCGAGACCACGCTGCTGCGCAGCCTGTGGTGGGTGGCTCGCGCGGAGGGCCTGTGCGTGCACGTGCAGCCCCTGGCCAGCATGGACAGCCAGCTCTTCGATCGACGGGCGCTGGCGCTCGAGGTGCGCGAGCAGATTGCCGCGGCCCTGGCGCCGCACCAGGACATGGCCTGAGCGCCAGGAGAACCCTGATGACACCGGACCTGCTGCTGGCTTTCGACGACGAGTGGGCGCTGGCCCAGCGACTGGCCGTCGCGCTGGGCGGGCTGCCCTTGCAGCGCATCGAGCGTCACCGCTTCCCGGATGGCGAGTTGAAGCTCCGGCTGCCCGCCGCCCTGCCGCCCCGTGTGCTGCTGCTGCGCGGGCTGCACCAGCCGAACGACAAGCTGGTCGAGCTGCTGATTGCGGCGCCCGCCGCGCGCGAGCTCGGCGTGCAGGAGCTGTCGCTGGCCTGTCCTTACCTGGCCTACATGCGGCAGGACATGGCGTTCCAGCCGGGCGAGGCCGTGAGCCAGCGCCACATCGCGCGGCTGCTCGCGGGCCAGGTCGATGCGCTGGTGACCATCGATCCGCACCTGCACCGCATCGCCTCGTTGGACGAGGTGATGCCCGGGTGTCGTCAGCGGGCGATCAGCGCGGCCCCGGCGCTCGGCGCCTGGATCGCGGCGCGACACGAACGTCCGCTGCTGCTGGGGCCCGACGAAGAAGCGCTGCAGTGGGTGGCCCAGGCCAGCCTGGCCCATGGCTTCGACCATGCCGCCTGCACCAAGCAGCGCTTCGGCGACCGCGACGTGCGGGTGATGCTGCCGTCCGTGCCGGTGGCCGGCCGCGCGGTGGTGCTGGTGGACGACGTGGCCAGCACCGGCCGCACGCTGATCGAGGCGGCCACGGCCTGCCTTGCCGCTGGAGCGGCCACGGTCGACGTCGCGGTGACGCATGCGCTCTTCGTTGGCGGGTCGCTGGCCCAGCTGCGCGCCTGTGGCGTGCGCCATGTCTGGAGCAGCGACGCGGTGCCGCACGAGACCGCAGTGATCCCGGTGGCCCCCTTGCTGGCCGAGGCGATCCGCGCTTTGTGAGCGCCGCCCGCGCGCGCGCCGCGCAAAGGGGGGGCTGGCCGGGCACCGGCCTGCGGGTGTACCCTGCGGCGCAATTCGGCGAAGGGCACAGGTGGCGACTCAACTGCTTCGGCTCGTGGCCAGCCAGCTCAAGGTGGGAACGGCGCTGCCGTTCGGCGTGCGCGACGAGCAGGGCAAGCTGCTGCTGGCCCGCGGTCAGGTCATCCACAACGAGACCCAGCTGGCCGTGCTGCTGGCGCGGGGCCTGTACGCTGACCAGGAAGAGCTGCGCGCCGCCAAGGACGGCCGCACGTCGGCGGCCGATGGCCAGCGCCGCAAGCTGACCTTGTTCGACCTGTGGGACCAGGCGGTGCCACGGCTGGAGCGGCTGCACAAGAGCATCGACGAGCCCGGCTTCGCGGCGCGCTGCGACGAGTTCGCGATGCAGTTGGTCGAGCTGATGTCGCGCGACCTCGACATCGCGATCTTCCTGTCGGTGCGCCAGGACGCGCGTCGCCTGCCGATGTACGGCCTGACGCACGCGCTGCACACGGCGCTGGTGTGTCAGCTGCTGGCCACCCGGATCGGCTGGCCGCCGGCGCGCTGCGGCAGCCTGGTCAAGGCGGCGCTGACGATGAACCTGGCCATCATCGAGTTGCAAGGACGGGTGGCGGCCACCGGTCGCATCACCGAAGCGCAGCGAGCCCAGATCCAGCAGCACCCGACGCGCGCGGCCGAGCAGTTGCGCGACGCCGGGGTGGCGGACGAGGACTGGGTGCAGGCCGTGCTGCAACACCACGAGCAGGTGGGCGGCGGCGGCTACCCCCATCAACTGGCGGAGGTGGGCGAAGCCGCCGCTGCGCTGCGCCTGGCCGATGTGTTCCTGGCCAAGATCAGCGCACGCGCCGACAGGCCGGCGCTGCCGATCCAGGACGCCGCGCGCCAGCTCTTCGCCCAGTCGCAGGGCAATGCCGCGGCGGCCGCCATCATCAAGGAGTACGGCATCTTCCCGCCGGGGCAGGTGGTGCAGCTGGCCTCGGGCGAGCAGGCCGTGGTGGTGCGGCGTGGCGCGAGCTTGCAGACGCCGATCGTCGCCGCGATCACCGACAAATCCGGCATGCCGACCACCACCACCCTGCGCCGCGACACTGCGCAGCCGGGCTATGCGATCAAGGCGGCCGCCACCGACCTGGCGCTGGCGCAGCGTGTGCCGCCCGAGCGGCTGTACGGCCTGGCCGAGTAATTCGGCCGTCAGGCGATCAGGCCTTGCCCTGGCTTGCCACCGCGGCAGCCGCCTTGGCCGCCGCTTCGGGGTCGCCGAGGTAGCGGCGGCTGATCGGCTTCAGCTGCGCGTCCAGTTCGTAGACCAGCGGGATGCCGTTCGGGATGTTCAGGCCGACGATGTCGGCATCGCTGATGCCGTCGAGGTACTTGACGAGTGCGCGGATCGAGTTGCCATGCGCGGCCACCACGATGCGCTGGCCCCGCAGCAGGGCCGGCGCCAGCACCTCGTTCCAGCACGGCAGCACGCGCGCCACGGTGTCCTTCAGGCACTCGGTCAGCGGCACCTGCTCAGGGGCCAGCGCGGCATAGCGCAGGTCCGCACGCTGGCCTCGCGGATCCTCGGGCGTCAGCGGCGGCGGCGGCGTGTCGTAGCTGCGACGCCAGATCAGCACCTGCTCGTCGCCGTACTGCTTGGCCATGTCGGCCTTGTTCAGGCCCTGCAGTGCGCCGTAGTGGCGCTCGTTCAGGCGCCAGTCGTTGACCACCGGCAGCCAGGTGCGATCCATCTGGTCCAGCGTGTGCCAGAGCGTCCAGATGGCGCGCTTGAGCACCGAGGTGTAGGCGATGTCGAACTCGAAGCCGGCTTCCTTCAGCAGGCGACCGGCCTCCTGCGCCTGCGCCACGCCGGTGGGGGTGAGCGGCACGTCGGTCCAGCCCGTGAAGCGGTTTTCGAGGTTCCAGGTCGATTCGCCATGGCGAATCAGCACGAGCTTGTACATGGGCTGAGGCAGTGCAGAAGGTGGGGAGGGCAAAGGGGACGAATTCTATAATCCGGCCCCTTTTCGAACCCCCTTGTGGCTGCCGTGAAATTCATCATCGAGAACATCTGGCTCATCGTGCTGGCCGTGGGGTCCGGCGGCCTGCTGCTGTGGCAGACCTTGCAGAAGAGCCAGGGCGGTGCGATCAGCAGCGCCGAGGCGGTGCGCCTGATCAACCGCGAGAAGGCGGTCCTGGTGGATGTGAGCGAGCCGGCCGAATTTGCCGCCGGCCATGCCAATGGCGCGCGCAACGTGCCGATGGGCAAGCTCGACGGCGCGAAGGAACTGCCGTCGAACAAGGCGCTGCCGCTGGTGCTGATGTGCACCACCGGCGCTCGCGCGGCACGGGCCGCCGCGCAATTGCGCAAGGCCGGCCACGAAAAGGCCGTGTCGGTGGCCGGTGGCCTGAAGGCCTGGCGCGAGGCGGGCCTGCCCATCGAGAAATCAGCCTGAGCGCGCCATGGCGCGTGGCGGGCTTCACGGTCGCCGGTCTGCCCCCGGGCCGGCCATGCCGGAGCCGCTGCAAGGCCATTGCGCCACGGTCACAATTCGGGTCTTCGCACTTGCCGTCGTTGCCCGCTCATGAATGCCGTCCGCATGTACACCACACAGGTCTGCCCGTATTGCGTGCGGGCCAAGGCCCTGCTGAAGCAGCGCGGTGTCGAGCAGATCGAGGAAGTGCGGGTGGACCTCAACCCCGCCGAGCGCGACCGCATGATCGAGCTGACCGGCCGGCGCACCGTGCCGCAGATCTTCATCGGCGACACGCATGTCGGCGGCTGCGATGACCTGATGCAGCTCGACCGCAGCGGCGGGCTGGCGCCGCTGCTGCAGGGCGCCTGAAGCCGTCATCGGCCGCCCACGGCGGCGAGCGATAATCCGCGCCGTAGCCTGCCCGCCAACCGTTGACGGTGGCGGGCTTCTTCATTCCATTCGATTCCCCATTCCGCCATGGCCGACCACGACGCAACCCCGGTGTTCCAGATCCAGCGCATGTACCTGAAGGACCTGTCGCTGGAGCAGCCGAACTCGCCGCAGATCCTGCTCGAGCAGCAGCAGCCCCAGGTCGACATCAATCTGTCGATGGGCGCCAGCGGGATCGGCGAAGGGGTGTTCGAAGTCAGCGTCACGGCCACCGTCACGACCAAGGTCAAGGACCGCACGCTGTTCCTGATCGAGGCCAAGCAGGCCGGCATCTTCGAGATCCGCAACGTGCCGGAAGACCAGCTGCAGGGCATCCTCAGCATCGTCTGCCCGCAGATGATCTATCCCTACCTGCGGGCGATCGTCTCCGACGTCTGCACCCGTGCCGGCTTCCCGCCGATCCTGCTGACCGAGGTGAATTTCCAGGCCATGTTCGAGGCGCAGCAGGCTGCCCAGGCCCAGAACGGCAACGGCAGCGGCGTGCTGACCAGCGCGAACTGATTCCGCGCCCACACGATGCGCATTGCCGTGCTCGGCGCCGGCGCCTGGGGCACGGCGCTGGCCGTGGCGGCCGCGCCGCGGCACGAGGTGCTGCTGTGGGGCCGTGATGCGGCGCAGGTCGCGGCGATGCAGGCCCAGCACTGCAACCAGCGCTACCTGCCTGGCGTGAGCCTGCCGGCCGACCTGCAACTCAGCCGCGACCACGGGCAGGCGCTGGCCCACGCCGATGGCGGCCTGGTGATCATCGCCACGCCGATGTCCGGCCTGCGCGAGCAGCTGGGCCAGCTGCCACCGCAGGCCCGGGTCCTGTGGCTGTGCAAGGGCTTCGAGCGCGACACCGGCGCGCTGGGCCACGAGATCGCGCGCGAACTGCGGCCCGCGGCCCACGCGGGGGTGCTGTCCGGCCCCAGCTTTGCGCAGGAGGTGGCCCAGGGCCGTCCGACGGCCCTGGTGGCCGCCAGCACCGACGACGCCCTGTGCGAACTGGCGGTGCAGGCCTTCCACAGCGATTCGCTGCGCATCTACACCTCGGCCGATCCGATCGGGGTCGAGGTCGGCGGCGCCGTCAAGAACGTGATGGCGATTGCCACCGGCATTGCCGATGGCCTGGGGCTCGGCCTGAACGCCCGCGCGGCACTGATCACCCGCGGGCTCGCCGAGATCACACGGCTCGGGCTTGCGCTCGGTGCTCGCGCCGACACCTTCATGGGGCTCTCCGGTCTTGGTGACCTGGTGCTGACGGCCACCGGTGACCTGTCGCGCAATCGCCAGGTCGGCCTGCTGCTGGCCGGCGGCCAGCCGCTGGCGCGCATCCTGGCCCAGCTGGGCCACGTGGCCGAAGGCGTGCTGACCGCGCCGACGCTGCAGGCGCGCGCCCGCGCGCTGGGCGTCGAGATGCCGATCACCGATGCGGTGGTCGACGTGCTGGCGGGCACGCTGACGCCGGCGCAGGCCCTGCGTCAACTGATGTCGCGCGAGGCCCGCGCCGAGGGCTGACGGGCCCGCGTCCGCAGCTCATTGACCGCCGGCGTAGCCCTGCTGGCGCCAGGCCTCGAAGACCACCACCGCCACCGTGTTGCTCAGGTTCAGGCTGCGCTGGCCCGGACGCATCGGCAGCCGCACCCGATGGGTGAGGTCGAACTGGCCGATCACTTCAGGTGATAGACCGGCGGTCTCGCTGCCGAACACGAACCAGTCGCCGGGCTGCCAATGCTGGTCGGCGAAGGGCTGGGCGCCCCTGGTGCTGAACGCAAAGCAGCGACCGCCGATGGCCTCGCGCTGGGCGCACAGCGCCGCCCAGTCGGCGTGGCGCCGCACCGCGGCGAACTCGTGGTAGTCCAGGCCGGCACGGCGCAGCAGGCGGTCTTCCATCGAGAACCCCAGCGGCTCCACCAGGTGCAGCGTGCAGCCGGTGTTGGCGGCCAGACGGATCACGTTGCCGGTGTTGGGTGGAATCTCCGGCTGGACCAGGACGATGTGGAACATGGTGGCCGCATTGTCGCGGCCCGGCGGCGCGGCATCAGCCGTCGGCGTCGGCCGGCGCCGGCGTGCGCGCCAGCACCCAGAGCTGCACCTGGCTGGCGCCAGCGGCCAGCAGCGCGCGGCTGGCAGCGGACGCGGTGACACCGGTGGTCAGCACGTCATCGACCAGCGCGACGCGCCGATGCCGGACCTGTGCCCCGCACTCTGGCGGCACCCAGAACGCGTCGCGCAGATTGGCCGCACGTTCGCGACGCGTCAGGCCGACCTGGTGCGCGGTGTCGCGCAGCCGCCGCAGGCAGTGCGCATCGGCCGGCAGGCCGCGCACGGCGGCCACCCGGCGGGCGATCTCCCAGGCCTGGTTGTGGCCCCGTTCGCGCAGCCGTGCGGGACTCAAGGGCACGGACAGCACCAGGTCCACGGGGGCCAGGTCTTCCCCGGCCAGCCGGTCGGCCAGGGCCACCGCCAGCGGGCCGGCCAGGTCGACACGCCCATGGAACTTGAAGGCCTTGATCAGGCCGTCCCAGGGGTAGCCATAGTCGCCCAGCGCATGGCATCGCTCGAACGCTGGCGGATCCCGCAGGCAATCGGCGCAGTGCTCCTCTGGGCTGCCGAGCGGCAACGCACAGCGCCGGCAACGAGGCCTTGGCGCGGCCAGCCTGGCCACGCAGTCACTGCAGATTGAACGATCGGCCCAGCTGCGACACAGCTCGCACAGGCGCGGCCATCGACCTTGGGTGCTAGTGCTGCGCTTCCTCGGGAGGGCCAACATCGGCTCAATATACTGCCCGCCCATGTCTGCGCCCGCCCTCGTCGATCCCCGTGCGCTCGCGCGCGTGCTGGACCGGCTGGGCCGGGCCGAAGCGGCGCCGTGGCTGCACCAGGAGATCGCGCGGCGCATGGCCCAGCGATTGCCGGCCATCCGCAAGCCGCCCGAGCGCTGGCTGGACTGGTGGGGGTTTCTCGGCGGTAGCGCCGAGGCCGTGAAGGCCGTGCTGCCCGCAGCGCAGCGCAGCGTCGCCGAGCCGACCGAGGTCATGCTGCAGCGCAGTCGCCAAGCCCTGCGCAAGCCTTGGTGGGCGTTGCACCGGCGCGATGGCGCCGCGCTGGCAGTGCATGAGTCGGAGGTTCCGCCCGCCAGTGCGCCGATGCTGTGGGCCAACATGGTGCTGCACGCCTGCCCCGACCCGGCCGCGATGCTGGCACGCTGGCATGCCGCGATGGCGGCCGATGGCTTCCTGATGTTCTCGACCTTGGGGCCCGACACCCTGCGCGAGTTGCGCGCGCTCTACGCCGAAGCCGGTTGGCCGGCACCGCACCTGCCGTTCACCGACATGCACGACATCGGCGACCAACTGGTGCACGGCGGTTTTGCCGACCCGGTGATGGACCAGGAGGCAGTGAACCTCACCTGGTCTTCGCCGCACGCGCTGCTGGCCGAGCTGCGCACGCTGGGCGGGCACTTGTCCTCGCAGCGTTTTGCCGGCCTGCGCACGCCGCGCTGGCACGCGCAACTGGTCGCGGCGCTGGGAAGGCGGGCCGACGCGCAAGGCCGCATCGCGATGAGTTTCGAAATCGTGTACGGGCATGCCTTCAAGGCCGCGCCGCGCCCGGTTGCGGGCGCACCGGTCAGCGTGCCGCTGTCGGAACTGCGCGCCTCGTTGGCTGCGCGCCGCGGCAAACCGGGAGCGCCGTAGCACTCCGCTAGAATTCCGCAGTTCTGCTGATCGGGGACAAAGCCTCCTAGGGGGCGATGTGCTGACCGCTGCAGTAGCGACACCCCGATCCCGACACCCTCCATGACCGCCACGCTCGCACCCAGCCCCTGGCCCGCACCGACGGCCCCACGCCGCGATGGCGAGTGGCGCTTCGGACGGGCGCAAGGACTGGCCGGCACCAGCTGGCTGTGGGACCTGCGGCGCAATTGCGCCATCTCGCCGCGCCAGATGTTGATGGCCTACGTGCTCGTCTGCGTGCTGGCGCTGGCGGTCGCCTTCGGGTTCTGGTGGCAGGGCGTCCAACTGGTGATGGCCTTTGCCGGTGTCGAGCTGCTCGCGGTGGGCGTCGGCATGCTGCTGATGGCACGCCATGCGCGCGATCGCGAGATCATCACGCTCGACGGCCGGGAAATGGCGGTCGAGCAGCACGTCGGTCCAGTGGTGGAGCGCACGCGCTTCCGGGTCGAATGGGTGCGGGTGGAGCCGGCGGCCGCCGAGGGGTCGCTGGTGGAACTGTCCGGCGAGGGGCGCCGTGTCCGCATTGGTCGCCATGTGCGGCCCGAACTGCGATTCGAGCTGGCACAGGAACTGCGCCGGGCCCTGCGCCTGTCGCGGGCGGCGGGCGAGCGGGTTTTGGATCACGAACTTCAAGCATCACGATGAACACGACAAAGAAGCTTTGGCATCGCATCGGCGCAGGGCTGGCCGGATTGGCCGTGACGCTGGCCAGCCCGGCCGTGCTGGCGGTGGGTGATCTGCCTGGCGGCCCGGCGAAGAATCAGATCGACCTGCATCCGGCGGTCACCCGCATTGCATCGGATGTCCAGGGCCTGCACCTGTTCATGCTGATCATCTGCCTGGTGATCTTCGTCGCCGTGTTCGGCGTGATGTTCTATTCGATCCTGAAGCACCGGAAGTCGGTCGGTGCCAAGTCGGCGAATTTCCACGAGAGCGTCGCGGTGGAGATTGCCTGGACCGTGGTGCCGCTGCTGATCGTCATCGTGATGGGTCTGGCGGCCACGAAGACCGTGGTGGCCATGAAGGACACCAGCAACGCCGACCTGACGATCAAGACCACCGGCTATCAGTGGAAGTGGGGCTACGACTACCTGAAGGGCGAGGGCGAAGGCATCGGCTTCCTCTCGACCCTGGACGTCACGCAGCGCCAACTGTCCGACGCGGGCAAGCCCGCCGGCGACGACTACCTGCTGAAGGTCGACAACCCGCTGGTGGTGCCGGTCAACAAGAAGATCCGCATCATCACCACGGCCAACGACGTGATCCATTCCTGGATGGTGCCGGCCTTTGCGGTGAAGCAGGATGCCATCCCGGGTTTCGTGCGCGACACCTGGTTCCGCGCCGAGAAGACGGGTGATTTCTACGGCCAGTGCGTCGAACTCTGCGGCAAGGAGCACGCGTACATGCCGATCCACGTGAAGGTGCTGTCGGCCGCCGACTACAGCAAGTGGGTCGAGGGCAAGAAGAAGGAAATGGCCGCCAAGGCCGATGACCCGAGCAAGGTGTGGGAACTGCCCGCGCTCGTGGCGCGCGGCGAGAAGGTCTACAACGCCAACTGCGCGGTCTGCCACCGTCCGGACGGCAAGGGCGCCGGCCCGATCAAGCCGCTGGATGCCTCGCCTATCGTGCTGGACGCCGACAAGACCAAGCAGATCGAGGTCGTGCTCCAGGGCCGCCTGAATGGCGCGATGCCGTCGTGGAAGGCGCTGTCGGACACCGAGATCGCGGCCGTCATCACCTACACGAAGAACTCCTGGTCCAACAAGACCGGCCAGATCGTCCAGCCCGCCGACGTCGTCGCGGCCCGCAAGTAATCACCAGCACCGACCGCTGAAAGGCCCCGCCAATGAGCGCCGTCCTCCCGCCTTCCGCCGCCCACGGACATGACCACGGGCACGACCATGCCCACGACGACCACCACGACCACGGCCCGGTGAAGGGCTGGCGTCGCTGGGTGTTCGCGACGAACCACAAGGACATCGGCACGATGTACCTGTTGTTCTCGTTCACGATGCTGATGATCGGCGGCGTGCTCGCGCTGTGCATCCGGGCCGAGCTGTTCCAGCCCGGGCTGCAGTTCTTCAACCCCGAGCTGTTCAACTCGTTCACCACGATGCACGGGCTGATCATGGTGTTCGGCGCGATCATGCCGGCCTTCGTCGGCTTCGCGAACTGGTTGATCCCGATGCAGGTGGGCGCGGCCGACATGGCCTTCGCGCGCATGAACAACCTCAGCTTCTGGCTGCTGATTCCGGCGGCGCTGATGCTGGCGGGCTCGTTCTTCATGCCGGGCGGTGCGCCGGCCGCAGGCTGGACGCTCTACGCGCCGCTGACGCTGCAAATGGGCCCCTCGATGGACGCCGGCATCTTCGCGATGCACATCATGGGCGCCTCGTCGATCATGGGCTCGATCAACATCATCGTCACGATCCTGAACATGCGCGCGCCCGGCATGACGCTGATGAAGATGCCGCTGTTCGCGTGGACCTGGCTGATCACCGCCTACCTGCTGATCGCGGTGATGCCGGTGCTGGCCGGCGCGATCACGATGACGCTGACCGATCGCCACTTCGGCACCAGCTTCTTCACGCCGGCCGGCGGCGGTGACCCGGTGATGTACCAGCACATCTTCTGGTTCTTCGGCCACCCCGAGGTGTACATCATGATCCTGCCGGCCTTCGGCATCGTGAGTGCCATCGTGCCGGCCTTCGCCCGCAAGAAGCTGTTCGGCTACACCTCGATGGTGTACGCCACCGCGTCGATCGCGATCCTGTCGTTCATCGTCTGGGCCCACCACATGTACGTCACCGGCATGCCGGTGACCGGCCAGTTGTTCTTCATGTACGCGACGATGCTGATCGCGGTGCCCACCGGCGTGAAGATCTTCAACTGGATCGCCACGATGTGGCGCGGCTCGATGACCTTCGAGACCCCGATGCTGTGGGCCGTCGGCTTCATCTTCGTCTTCACGATGGGGGGATTCACCGGCCTGATCCTGGCCATGGCGCCGATCGACATCCAGTTGCAGGACACCTACTACGTCGTCGCCCACTTCCACTACGTGCTGGTGGCCGGCTCGCTGTTCGCGCTGTTCGGCGGCGTGTACTACTGGGGTCCGAAGTGGACCGGCGTGATGTACAGCGAAACCCGCGGCAAGCTGCACTTCTGGGGCTCGCTGATCTTCTTCAACGTCACCTTCTTCCCGATGCACTTCCTCGGCCTGGCCGGCATGCCGCGCCGTTATGCCGACTACCCGATGCAGTTCGCCGACTTCAACGCGATCGCCTCGATCGGCGCCTTCGGTTTCGGGCTGATGCAGGTGTACTTCTTCTTGTTCGTCGCGCTGCCGATGATGCGCGGCAAGGGCCAGCCGGCGCCGCAGAAGCCGTGGGAAGCGGCCGAGGGCCTGGAGTGGGAGCTGCCGTCGCCGGCGCCGTACCACTCGTTCGAGACGCCGCCCAAGCTCGATGCCACCGCCACCAAGGTGATCGGCTGAGCCCGACCATGAATGCGACGGACCGCGAAGCGCAGCAACGCAAGGCCAATGTGCGGCTGGCGCTGATCCTGGCGTCGGTGGCGCTGATGCTCGGGCTCGGCTTCGTGGCCAAGATCGTGTTCCTCGGCCGCTGAGGCGGCCGCACCGAATCCGCGTCAGCCCATGGCCCTGCCTGCAATGCCCTCCGCCCTGCGCAGCGACAACCTGCGCATGATGGGCAAGCTCGCGGTCATCGTGCTGGCGATGTTCGGCTTCGGCTACGCACTGGTGCCGCTGTATCGCACGATCTGTGACGCTCTGGGCATCAACGTGCTGACGCTCAACGAGCGCATCACCTCGGCAGGCCTGGGCGGCACGCGCGAGCGCAAGGCCAGCACGCAGATCGACTACAGCCGCAGCGTGACGATCGAGTTCGATGCCAACGCCCGGGGGCCCTGGGACTTCAAGCCCGCCGTGCGGTCGTTGCAGGTGCATCCGGGCGAGCTGACCACGGTGATGTACGAGTTCCGCAACGTCCAGAACCGGACCATGGCCGCCCAGGCGATCCCGAGCTATGCACCGATGCAGGCCGCAGCCCACTTCACCAAGCTCGAGTGCTTCTGCTTCAACGAGTACACGCTGAAGCCGGGCGAAAGCAAACAGTGGCCGGTGGTGTTCTACGTGGACCCGAAGCTGCCGAAGGACGTCACGACGATCACCTTGTCGTACACCTTCTTCGAAGTGGGCGGCAAGGTGCAGCCCGCGCCGAAGACGGCCGCGGCCGAGTCCGGGAAGGTCGGCACATGAGCGAAGAGCTGAAGAGCGCCACCTCGCGCAAGGCCTCGCCGCTGCAGACGATGCGGGCGGTGGCCTGGTCATTCTTCGGCATTCGCCGATCGGCCGATTACGAGAAGGACGTGGCCCAGCTGAATCCGGTGCATGTGATCATCGCCGGCATCCTGGGCGCAGCGATTTTTGTCGGCGGCCTGGTGCTGCTGGTGCGATGGGTGGTCAACAGCGGGGTCGCCAGCTAGGCGGGTCGCCCACCCAGACTACAGGTTGATTTGGTTTCGAGGAGAGCACACGAGATGTCCGCAGCGACGCCCCACGGGCAAACGCCCTATTACTTCATTCCGGCACCGTCGCGCCACCCGGCGATGGCCGCGCTCGGCCTGTTCTTCGTGATCCTGGGTGCCGGCCAGTGGGTCAATGGCAACGACTGGGGCAAGTGGTCGCTGCTCCTCGGGCTGTTCATCTGGCTGTCCACGCTGTTCGCGTGGTTCCGCGACGCCATCGGCGAGAGCGAAGGCGGGCTGTACTCCGAGCGGGTGGACGTGTCCTACCGCTGGAGCATGAGCTGGTTCATCTTCTCCGAGGTGATGTTCTTCGCGGCCTTCTTCGGTGCGCTGTACTGGGCGCGCGCCTTCGCGCTGCCGATGCTGGGCAACCTGGACCACCAGGTGCTGTGGCCCGACTTCAAGGCCATCTGGCCGAGCATTGCGGCGGGAAGCACGGCGTCGCCGGCCGGCACGGTGGAAGCCTTCACGACGATGGGCCCCTGGCCGATCCCGACGGTGAACACCGCGATCCTGCTCACCTCCGGCGGCACGCTGACCATTGCGCACCACGCGCTGCTGGCCAATCATCGGTCGAAGACGATCTTCTGGATGTGGGTCACGGTGCTGCTGGGCATCACCTTCCTCTGCTTCCAGGCCTACGAGTACATCCACGCCTATCACGAGCTCAATCTGAAGCTCACTTCGGGCATCTACGGCTCGACCTTCTTCATGTTGACCGGCTTCCACGGCTTCCATGTGTTCGTCGGCATGCTGATGCTCACCTTCATCACGCTGCGGCTGATGAAAGGCCACTTCACCCCGAAGCGTCACTTCGGCTTCGAAGGCGCGGCCTGGTACTGGCACTTCGTCGACGTGGTGTGGCTGGGCCTTTACTTCCTGGTCTACTGGCTCTGATCCGGCCCGGAACCTGACAGCACAACGCCGCCCGCGGGCGGCGTTGTCGTTGGTGAAGGGCCTGGCGTCACCGGCCGGTCGGCAGACCGGTGGGGCGGATCCAGCCGAAGTGCCAGGACAGCAGGATGAACAGGAACAGCGAGATCGACAGCGCGACCCGCAGTGCCAGCGCCCAGGCCATGCGCTTGTTGCGGGCCGCCGGGTTGTCGTCGCCCTTGCGCAGCATGAACACGCCGGCGCTCGCCAGCACGCCCAGCACCAGCATCAGCGTGATGACGATGAGAGTCTTCATGGCGGCGGATTATCCGGGGGGATGGGGCTGATGCGCTCGCCCGCGGCTTCTCGCTGGCTCGTCCTGCTTGCCGCGCTGCTGGCAGCGGCGCTGACGGCGAGGCTGGGTTTCTGGCAGCTCGATCGGGCGCGTCAGAAGATCGCTTTGCACGACGAGATCGAGCAGCGCGGCGCGCAAGCGCCCATCGCAGCCGCCGACCTGGCCCGCGACAGCGACACCGCGGCGCAGCAGCACTACCGGCCGATCCGGGTGCAGGGCCGCTGGCTGTCGCGGCACGTCGTGTACCTCGACAACCGGCAGCTCGATGGCCGCCCCGGCTTCATCGTGCTGACGCCGCTGCTGCTGGCGCCGGGCGATGCGGTGCTGGTGCAGCGCGGCTGGGTGCCACGCGACCGTGAGCAGCGAACGCGGCTGGTGCCGGTGGACACGCCCGATGGCGAGGTCAGCATCGCCGGCCGAGTGGCCCCACCACCTTCGGCGCTGTTCGCCATGGGCAGCGAGGAGGCCGGCATGATCCGGCAGAATGTCGCGGTGGCTGACTTCGCGCGCGAGATCGGTGTGGCGTTGCGGCCGCTGTCGATCCAGCAGCTGGAGCCTCCGTCGGCGCCGACCGACCTGCTGCAGCGCCGCTGGCCGCTGCCGGCACTCGATGTTGGCAAGCACCATGGTTATGCCTTTCAGTGGTTCGCGCTCAGCGCGCTCATCACCGGCCTTTATGTCTGGTTCCAACTCATCCGCCCCCGACGTCGCGCCGCCCGCTGAACCACTGAGCATGACGGTCCATGCAATGCCTCCCGCCGCACTCGTCGGCGACGAGGCTGGCGACAGCCAGCGCATGCGCCGTGGTCGCATCAAGATGCTGGTGGTGTTCGCGATCTGCGCGGCGCCCGTGGTGGCCAGCTACTTCATGTATTACGTCGTGCGCCCAAGTGGTGCTGGCGCCGCCTACAGCACGCTGATCCAGCCCAGCGCCCCGTTGCCGGCCGTCGAGGCCCGCACGCTGGACGGCCAGCCGGTCGCGCTGCGTTCGTTGAGGGGGCAGTGGCTGCTGGTCGTGGTCGGCGACGGCAGTTGCGACCCGGCCTGCGAGAAGCGCCTGTTCCTGCAGCGCCAGCTGCGCGAGATGACAGGCCGAGAGCGCGATCGCATCGACAAGCTCTGGCTCGTGACCGACGACGCGATGCCCGGCGCCGCGCTGCGCGCCGCGCTGGCGGCCAATCCGGCCACGCAGGTGCTGCGGCTGCCCCGGGCGACGGTCGCGGCCTGGTTGAAGCCGGCGGCCGGCCATGCGCTGGAGGACCACGTGTACCTCGTCGACCCGATGGGCGAATGGATGATGCGTGCGCCAGCCGATCCCGATCCGAGCAAGCTGAAGCGCGATCTGGAACGGCTGCTACGCGCGTCGGCCGGCTGGGACCAGCCCGGACGCTGAAGCGGGACCCCGGGGGAGAACGATGGACCTGGCGCACGATCCGGCGTCGCTGCTGCGGCTGGCCGCCCTGGCCGTGACGGTGGCCCTGGCGCCGTTGTCCTGGTGGTGGCTGCGGCAGCGGGGCGCCGACAGCCGTGCCCGGCTCGCCGCGCTGACGGCGCTGACGCTGTTTCTCACCTTCGATCTCATCCTGTTCGGCGCCTTCACCCGGCTGACCGATTCCGGACTGGGCTGTCCGGACTGGCCCGGGTGCTACGGGCAGGCGAGCCCGGTGGGCGCCGGCGCCCACATCGAAGCGGCGCAGGCGGCCATGCCCAGCGGGCCGGTGACCTGGTCCAAGGCCTGGATCGAGATGGTCCATCGCTACCTGGCGATGGTCGTCGGCCTGCTGATCCTGGTGGCTGCGGCGTTCGCCTGGCGCATCCGTGCGCGCCTGCCGCATTCGCCCTGGTGGGCCCTTGCCACGCTGGCCTGGGTCGTCGTGCAGGGCCTGTTTGGCAAGTACACCGTCACCTTGAAGCTGTACCCCGCGGTGGTGACGCTGCACCTGCTGGGCGCGACCGTCCTGCTGCTGCTGCTGGTGCTGCAGCATGAATCCTTTGCCAACCGGCCGCTGTCGCGCGGCATGGCGCGCCGACCCGTCCTGCTGGTGCTGGCGCTGGTGGTGGTGCAGATGGCCTTGGGTGGCTGGGTCAGCACGAACTACGCCGTGCTGGCCTGCCGGGGTTTCCCCAGCTGCAACGGCCAGTGGTGGCCGGCGATGGACTGGGGGCATGCCTTCACCCTGTTGCGCGAGCTGGGCCGCGCCGGCCACGGTGGGCTGCTGCCGTTCGAAGCCCTGGTGGCGATCCACTGGACCCACCGTCTGTTCGCGCTGGTGGCCCTGACGGCCCTGTCCTGGCTGGTCCTGCGCCTTCACCGCGTCGGCGATGTCGACCATCGCCGCTACGCGCGCTGGCTGTTGCTGTTGACGCTGGCACAGGCCGGCAGCGGCCTGTCGAACGTCGTGCTGGACTGGCCGATTCTTGCCGCGCTGGCGCACAGCGGCGGTGCCGCCGCGCTGGCGGGCGTGCTGGCATCGCTGGCCGTCCGCTTGTCCCCCCAGGGCGCTGCGCACAGCCCGGCCGCCTAGAATCCGGGCCCTCGATGAGCCAGACCCTCGCCACCTCGCCCCAGACTGCGTCCCGTTGGTCGCAGTACATGGTGCTGACCAAGCCGCGCGTGGTGCAGTTGATCGTCTTCTGCGCCGTCATCGGCATGCTGCTGGCCGAGCCGGGCTGGCCTGACCTGCGTGTTGCGTTGCCCGCAGCCATCGGCATCTGGCTGGTGGCCAGCGCGGCGGCAGCGTTCAACTGCCTGGTCGAGCAGCAGATCGATCGCAAGATGGCCCGCACCGCGTGGCGGCCCACCGCCAAGGGCGAGCTGAGCAATGTGCAGGCGCTGGTGTTCTCGATGCTGCTGGGCCTGTCGGGCAGCGCATTGCTGTACCTCTTGGTGAACCCGCTGACCATGTGGCTGACCTTCGCCACCTTCGTGGGCTACGCGGTGATCTACACGGTGGTCTTGAAGCCGCTGACGCCACAGAACATCGTGATCGGCGGTGCGTCCGGCGCGATGCCGCCGGTGCTGGGCTGGGCGGCCATGCGCGGCGATGTCGGCCCCGAGGCGCTGGTGATGTGCCTGATCATCTTCCTGTGGACCCCGCCGCACTTCTGGGCGCTGGCGCTTTACCGGGTGGAGGACTACCGCCGCTCCGGGCTGCCGATGCTGCCAGTGACGCATGGCGCCGAGTTCACGCGCCTCAACGTCTTCCTGTACACGCTGGTGCTGTTTGCCGCGACGCTGCTGCCCTTCGTCATCGGCATGAGCGGCTGGCTGTACCTGGCCTGCGCGGTGGTGCTCGGCCTGTGGTTCATCGGACTGGCTTTCGCGCTCTGGCAGGACTACAGCGACGCGCTGGCACGCAGGACCTTCCGCTTCTCGATCCTGCATCTGTCGCTGCTGTTTGCGGCGCTGCTGCTTGACCACTACCTGATGCCATGGCTGCATTGATTCAACGCCGCCGGATCCTGGCTGCCCTGTTCGGCAGCGCGGCCCTGCTGGCCGCTTGCGACAAGGCGCCCGGCAGCCGACCCAGCTTCAAGGCGATCGACATCACCGGCGCCGACTATGCGCGTGACTTCTCGCTGCCCGATGCGGATGGCCAGCTTCGCAGCCTGGCGGACTTCAAGGGCAAGGTCGTGGTTGTCTTCTTCGGCTACACCCAATGCCCGGATGTCTGTCCGACGACGCTGGCCGAACTGGCCGAGGTCAAGCGGGCGCTGGGGACGGATGGTGCCAAGGTACAGGGGGTGTTCATCACCGTCGACCCCGAGCGCGACACGCCGGCCCTGCTGAAGGCCTATGTCGGCAACTTCGGCCCGGACCAGATCGGGCTGCGTGGCACGCCTGAGCAGACCCAGGCCCTGGCCAAGCAGTTCAAGGTGTTCTACGCCAAGGTGCCGGGCAAGACCGAGGGCAGCTACACGGTCGACCACACGGCGGGCTCCTACGTGTTCGACACGCAGGGCCGCATCCGCCTTTTCACGCGCTACGGCAGCGGCAGCAAGGCGCTGGCCGACGACCTGCGGCTCTTGCTCGCCGAAACCCCCTGAAGGCAGCGGCTGGCGCCCTCAGGCGGCCATCTCCATCGCCTTGCGCATTTTCTTCATGGCCGCCACTTCAATCTGGCGGATGCGCTCTGCGCTGACACCGTACTCGGCAGCCAGTTCATGCAGGGTCATGCCGCCGCTGGCGTCGTCGTTGACCTTCAGCCAGCGCTCTTCGACGATGCGACGGCTGCGTGGGTCGAGTACGGCCAGCGCCTGAGTCAGGCCATCCGATGCCAGCGCATCGCGGCGGCGCGCTTCTAGCACCTGGGTGGGCTCGCCGGAATCGTCCGCCAGATACGCGATCGGTGCGTAGGTTTCTTCGCTGTCATCGGTTTGCGGCTCGAGCGCCACATCACCGCCCGACAGGCGGGTCTCCATCTCGATCACCTCGGATGGCTTGACCTTCAGTTCCTGCGCCACCCGTTCGATCTCGGCCGCCGACAAGGTGTTGCGGTGCGCATTGCCGTCGTCGGTCTCGCTCTTCAGTGACTGCTTCATCGAGCGCAGATTGAAGAACAGCTTGCGCTGGGCCTTGGTGGTGGCCAGCTTCACCATGCGCCAGTTGCGCAGGATGTATTCGTGGATCTCGGCCTTGATCCAGTGCAGCGCGTAGCTCACCAGGCGCACGCCCTGGTCCGGATCGAAGCGCTTGACGGCCTTCATCAGGCCGACGTTGCCTTCCTGGATCAGGTCGCCGTGGGGGAGGCCATAGCCCAGATACTGGCGCGACACGGAAACCACCAGGCGCAGGTGCGACAGCACCAGCCGCCCGGCGGCCTCGAGATCGCCCTGTTCGCGCAAGCGGCGCGCGAACGAGACTTCTTCTTCCTGCGACAGCATCGGCAAGCGATTCACGCTCGTGATGTAGGCATCCAGGTTGCCCAGCGAGGGCACCAGCGCCCACGGATCACGCACGGACAGAGCGGTGGAGGATGAAAGGTTCATGGAGGTGTCTGACATGCTTGGCGTGTCTTGGTTCCCAAGATATTAGCACTCTCGATGTCTGAGTGCTAAGTACCACCGTCAGGCCAGTGAATCCATCGGCAGGTCAAGGTTTGTCTTGCCAAAAACGGAAGTGATCACAAACATCAACCAAAGCGCGTATCCATTTCCCCGAGCAGGCCATCCACCAATGCCAGGAACGCGCCCAGGTTGAGCGGCTTCGTCAGGTAATGCGCCGCCCCGGCCGCCACGGCCTCGTTGATGCGGGCCGGCGTCGCGTCGGCCGAGACCACGATGATCGGAACGTCGGCTGTCCGCAGGTCGTGCTTCAGATGGCGCAGCAGTTCCAGGCCGTCGATGTCCGGCAGGTGCATGTCCAGCAGGATGAGGTCCGGCGGCGTCTGGCGGATCGCGGCCAGGCCGTCCAGCCCGGTGGCGGACACGGTCATCGTGATCTGGGGACGCTGCGCCAGGATGCCGCGCATCACCTCGGCATTGGTGTCGTTGTCCTCGACGTAGTGCACCTGGCGCTGGCGGTAGGGGGCGCTCAGCGGATCGATCAGCCCGTCGCCGCCGTCGTCGTCCACGCGCCCCGCCGCGGCCGGCAGGCTCAGCACGAAGGTGGAGCCCTGGCCCGGCTGGCTGCGCGCCAGCAACTGGCCGCCCATCAACTCGGCCAGGCGCCGGCTGATCACCAGCCCGATGCCGGTGCCTTCGATGTTGCTGTACTCACGGCCCAGCCGATTGAACGGCTGGAACAGCTCGGCCATCTGGTCTTTTGACAGGCCCATGCCGGTGTCCGTGACGCGGATCTCGACCATGCCACCGGGGGCGGCCAGCGCTTCCAGGTCGACCCGGCCGTGCGGCACGTTGTACTTCACCGCATTCGACAGCAGGTTCACCAGCACCTGCTTGAGCCGCGTGGGGTCGCCCATCACCGAGCGTGCGTCCGGGCCGATGTGCTCCCGCACCTGGATGCCGCGCTGCGCGGCCGCGGGTTCGACCATCGAGACGCAGCTGCGCAGCAGCGGCGCGACATCGATGGCCACCGTGTCGAGCCGGATCATGCCGGACTCGATGCGCGACAGGTCCAGGATGTCGTTGATCATCTCCAGCAGGTGCCAGCCGGCATGCTGGATCTGCGCGGTCCACTCGCGCTGGTGCTCGCTCAGGGCCGGCTGTCGGTCCAGCTCCAGCAATTGCGCAAAGCCCAGCATCGCGTTCAACGGGGTGCGCAGTTCGTGGCTCATGCGGGAGAGAAACTCGCTCTTCGCCCGGTTTGCCGACTCGGCCAGGTCGCGGCCGCGTTCGGCCTCGACCAGCTTCAGGTGCTCGGTGATGTCCTCGACCACCGCCACCAGGCGCTGCGGCTGGCCGGCCGCGTCGCGCAGCACGCTCAGGATCATCTGCACCCACACCGCCTGGCCGTCGCGACGCAGCAGTCGCTTGCGACGGCGCACCGATGAAGCATCGCCGCGCAGCAGTTGGGCCAGCACCTCGGCGTCGCCGGCGCGGTCTTCCTCGGGGGTCAGCTCGGCCAGCGATTTGCCGCTCAGCGATTCCAGGGTGTGCCCGAGCATGTCGCGCAGCCTGGGATTGGCTTCGCGCACACGGCTGGCCAGGTCGGCGTAGACGATGCCGATCGGCGCGTGGTCCAGGATGTTGCGCAGGCGCTGCTCGCTTTCGCGCAGGGCCTGCTCGGTGCGGGCGCGCTCGGCCATCTCGCGTTCGAGTTCCGCGGTGCGCTGTGCCACCGCCGATTCGATGCGCCGCGTGCGCCCGGTCACCACCAGCAGCAGGACCGCCAGCAGCGCAGTGGACAGCAGCCCGACGCTGGAAAACAGCCACGCATTGACGTGGCTGCCCTCGACATAGTCGGTGACGGCGGTCGAGATGCGCAGCCGCCATGGCCGTCCGGCAAAGCTGATCGGGCGCTGGAACTCATGCACGGCCGCGGGCGCGGTGTCGCAACCCGGCGGGCCGGCGAGCCGCGGCCGGGCGGCGCCGGGGTCGCTGTCGATGAGGCACCAGCGCAGGTGGCCCGGCTGGTCCTTCATCGCGGCGGCCAGCGACTGGTCCATGCGCAGCGTCACGAAGACGACGCCGGTGAGGGCTTCGGCCCGTTCGGCCGCGGCCGGCTCGCCGCGGTACAGCGCGCGATAGACGACCACGCCGGTCTGGTCGCCGACCTCCTGGGTGAGGCGAAACCCGGCCGAGGCGATTGGACGGTCCTCGCGGGCCGAGCGCCCGATCGCCTCACGCGCGGCCGGCACCGACATCACGTTCAAACCGAGCGCCGCGCTGTTGCGCTCGGCCGGCTCGACGAAGCGCATCACGATGCCATCGGCATCCTGCGCCGAGATCGGAGCGCTGCCCCGCTCGCGGCGTTCGAAGATGCGCAGCGCGCGGCCGTCACGGCTCGAGATGCGGCCCTCGTACTCGGCAAACCGGGCGCGCGGCACGCGCTCGCTGTAGCCGATGGCCTGCAGGTTGATCGGCAGTGCCAGCCAGGGCTCGGCCGCACGGCGCATCTCGTCGCGTGATACCTCGCCGGAGGCAAGGAACAGACTCTGCGTGGCCTGCAACGCGAAAAGTGCGTGGCTGAGCTGGGCATCCACCGCATCGGCGGCGGCCGCGGCCGTCTGCTCGAACACCGCGCGCGACCGCAAACGGTCCAGTCGCGACACCTGCACGGTGGCCACGGCCAGCAGCGTCAGCGCCGCCAGCAGCGGCAGGGCCAGCGCCATGCGGCGCGGTGCCCAGTCCGAGCGCGGCCGGCCGATCAGGCTCAGCACCACCGGCGTGCCGATCAGCACGCCCAGCGTGTCGCCAGCCCACCAGGTCCACCAGGTGAATGCCCGGGCTTCGGCCGGCAGCGCGCCTGCCAGCGACAGCGCCGTGGTGGCGGTCGACGAACTGACCAGGCAGGCCACCATCGCGCCGAACACGCAGAAGGCCATCACGTCGCGTGGCTCGGCCATGGCCCGGCCGGGGCCGCGGCGGCGCATCAGCCAGGCACCCAGCCCGGCCTGCGCGGTGGCACCCAGGGCGATGGCCAGCGTCAGCAGCTGCGCGGTCAGCGCGGGCAAGCCACGCGGCTGGGCCAGCAGAAGATTGACAGCGAACGCGCCGGCCAGCACGCCCGGCAAGGCGCGATAGCCGTAAACCAGCACCGCGGCCAACGCGATACCGGCGGGCGGGAAGATCGGCGCGGCGTAGCTCGGAGGTACTGCCAGCAGCACCGCCAGCTGACCCGCGCCCAGGTAGGCCAGCGCGGTCAGCACGGCGGGCAGCAGCAACGCGAGCAGTCCGGCAGCCGGCATCACGGGTCGGACGCCGCTTGCGCGCGCGCCCGTTCACACGCCTGTTCAGGCAGAGGGCCGAGACTACCACCGCCCACCGCGCAAAGGGGCGGCCAGCAGGCAGGGAAACCCGTCAGACGGTGAACAGGAAGTTCATCACGTCGCCATCCTTGACGACGTAGTCCTTGCCCTCGGCCCGCATGCGGCCTGCATCCTTGGCGCCTTGCTCGCCGCCATGGGCGACGAAGTCGTCGTAGGCGATGGTCTGGGCGCGGATGAAGCCGCGCTCGAAATCGGTGTGGATCACGCCGGCGGCCTGTGGCGCCGTATCACCGATATGGATCGTCCAGGCCCGCACTTCCTTGACGCCGGCGGTGAAGTAGGTCTGCAGCCCCAGCAGCTTGAAGGCGGCGCGGATCAGCCGGTTCAGGCCGGGCTCGTCCTGGCCCATCTCGGCCAGGAACAGTGCCTTGTCCTCGTCGCCCATGTCGGCCAGCTCGGCCTCGGTCTTGGCGCAGATGGCCACCACCGGCGCATCCTGCTTGGCGGCGTAGTCGCGCAGCCGATCGAGGAAGGGGTTGTTCTCGAACCCGGTTTCGCTGACGTTGCCGACGAACATCGCCGGCTTGGCGGTGATCAGGCACAGCGGCTTGAGCACGGCCTGCTCTTCCTTGCTGAAGTCGATGCTGCGCACCGGGCGGGCCTCGTTCAGCGCCGCTTCGCACTTCTTCAGCACATCCACCAGGCGCTGCGCTTCCTTGTCGCCGCCGGCCTTGGCCAGCTTGATCGAGCGCTGCAGGCTCTTTTCCACCGTCGAGAGGTCGGCCAGGCAGAGCTCGGTCTGGATCACCTCGATGTCGGCGATCGGGTCGACCTTGCCGGCCACGTGGATGACGTTGTCGTCCTCGAAACAGCGCACCACGTTGACGATCGCGTCCGTCTCGCGGATGTGCGAGAGGAACTGGTTGCCCAGGCCTTCACCCTTGCTCGCGCCGGCCACCAGGCCGGCGATGTCGACGAACTCGACGATGGCCGGCACCACCCGCTCGGGTCGCACGATCTCAGACAGCTTAGTGAGCCGGGGGTCGGGCAGCTCGACCACGCCGACGTTGGGCTCGATCGTGCAGAACGGATAGTTCTCGGCGGCGATGCCGGCCTTGGTCAGGGCATTGAACAGGGTGGACTTGCCGACGTTGGGCAAGCCAACGATGCCGCATTTGAGGCTCATGGAAGACTTTCTGGCGCTGGCCGGGCAGAGTGCGCGGCCAAAGTGCGCAAGTTTATTCGGCCGACGCCGGGGCTTTGCCGGGCTTCCTACAATCCGGGGATGGAATCGGTCGATGTCTGCATCCGCGGCAGCGGGGCGGTGGCGTTCAGCCTGGCGCTGGCCTTGTCGCGCCAGGGCCTGGACGTGGCCTTGCCGGCCGTGCCGCCCTTGCCGGCAGCCGGCGACGTGCGGGCCTATGCGCTGAATGCCGCCTCGCGCCAGCTGCTCGGCGCGCTGAAGGTCTGGGACGCGCTGCCGGCCGACGCCGTGACACCGGTGTACGACATGCATGTGGCAGGCGACGCCGCCGGTGGCGCGATCGACTTCTCGGCCTGGCGCCAGCAGGTCGAGGCGCTCGCCTGGATCGTCGATGCTGCCGAGCTGGAAGTCGCGCTGCGCACCGCCGCCCGCTTCGCGCCGCATTTGCGCCTGGCCTGTGGCGAGGTGAAGGCTGCGCTCACCGTGCTGGCCGAAGGCAAGGAATCGGCGGCGCGCGAACAGCTGGGCGTGCGCTTCGAGCGCCGGGCCTATGACCAGACGGCTCTGGCGGCCAGGCTCACCAGCACCCGGCCCCACGGCGGCCTGGCGCGCCAGTGGTTCAGATCACCCGACGTGCTGGCCTTGCTGCCGCTGGACCGGCCACAGCCCGGGCACAGCCTGGCGCTGGTCTGGTCCTTGCCGACGGCCCGGGCCGAGGCCTTGCGGCAGGCCACGGTGGCCGAGTTCGAGCAGGCCCTGAGCGAAGCCACCGCCGGCGCAGCGGGCCAGTTGTCGCTGTCGGGCGAGCGCGGCAGCTGGCCACTGGCCCTGGCGCAGGCCGATCGCCTGTGCGGGCCGGGCTGGGTGCTGGTGGGCGACGCGGCGCATGTGGTGCACCCGTTGGCCGGCCAGGGCCTCAACCTGGGCCTGGCCGATGTCGCTGCGCTGGCGCGCGTGCTGGCCGAGCGTGAAGGCTGGCGCAGCCTGGGTGACGAGACTCTGCTGCGCCGCTACGTGCGCCTGCGCGCCGGCCCGACGCGGGCCATGGCCGGGCTCACCGACGGATTGCTGCACCTCTTTGCCACCGACCAGCCAGCACTGCGGGAACTCCGCAACCGCGGCATGACTCTGCTCAACCACCTGGCGCCGATCAAGCGCCTGCTCACTGCCAGGGCGCTAGACGCCTGAAGGGACCACCCGATGACTTCGATGACGATGCTGCGCCGCGGCGCCCTGGCCTGTGCCCTGATGGCTGCGGCGTCCGCCTGGGCCGATGAAGCCGCGATCCGCAAGAACCTGAGCGAACGCCTGCCGAACCTGCCGAAGATCGACGAGGTCAGCAAGTCGCCGATCCCCGGGCTGTACGAGGTTCGCTTCGGCGGCGCCGAGATCGTCTACACGGACGAGCATGGCTCCTACCTGATCCAGGGCTCGTTGATCGATACCAAGACCCGGACCGACCTGACCCAGGCGCGCATCGACAAGCTCACCCAGATCGACTTCGCGTCGCTGCCGCTGAAGGACGCCATGCTGTTCAAGCAGGGCACCGGGGCGCGCAAGCTGGTGGTGTTTGCCGATCCGAACTGCGGCTACTGCAAGCGCATCGAGCGCGACCTGCTGACCTTGAAGGACGTCTCGATCTACACCTTCCTGTACCCGATCCTCGGCCCCGATTCCAACGTCAAGTCGCGTGACATCTGGTGCTCCAAGGATGCCGCGAAGACCTGGCGCTCGTGGATGGTGGACGGCGTCATGCCGCCGAAGTCGACGGGCGAATGCGATGTGGCTGCGCTGGACCGCAACGTCAAACTGGGCCAGAGGCACCGGGTGCAGGGCACGCCCGCGGTGGTGTTCGAAGACGGCTCGCGGGCGCCCGGCGCGCTGCCGGCCGCGCAGATCGAGGCGCGCATCGTCGCCGCCGCCGCGAAGAAGAGCTGACCAGGGCCCGCCCCGGGCCGATCCGGGCTTCGCGTCGGCGGGCCTGCGGTGACAATGCGGGCACGATGAGTGCCCCCGTTCCGCCTGAGTTGCCCCTGCCGCCGACCGCGCGGCGCCTTGCCTATGCCGGCCTGCTGCCCTTCGTGCTGGGCGCGTTGCTGGTCTGGCTGGTCAACGACACCGCGCATCCGTACGTGACCCTGGCGCTCTCGGCCTATGCGGCGCTCATCGTCTCGTTCCTGGGCGGCATCCACTGGGGCGTGGGTTTCGCGCAGGCCGATCCGCCGACCTCGTTGTTCCTGTGGGGCGTGCTGCCCTCCTTGCTGGCCTGGGTCGCGGTGATGATGCCGCCGAACGCCGGGCTGGCGCTCAATGGCGCGCTGCTGGTGCTGTGCTACCTGGTCGACCGCAAGGTCTACCCGGCGCAGGGCCTGGCGCGCTGGCTCACGCTGCGATTCCGCCTCTCGGCGGTGGCGGCCCTCAGCTGTTTTCTGGGTGCCGCGGGCACCTGAACCATGATCACCTACCGCGTCGACGTTGCCGATCCGCACAGCCACCACTACCGCGTGACGCTCACGCTGCCGCAACCGGCAGCCGAGCAGATGCTGTCGCTGCCGGTGTGGATTCCGGGCAGCTACATGGTGCGGGAATTCGGACGGCATCTGTCGCAGCTGGAGGCCCGCCAGGGCCAGCGGCCGGTGGTGTTGGAGCAGCAGGACAAGACGCGCTGGCTGGCGCGCTGCAGCGGCCGGGCGGCGCTGACCGTGAGCTACCGGGTCTACGCCTTCGACACCTCGGTGCGCACGGCCCTTCTCGATGCGCGGCGCGGCTTCTTCAATGGCACCAGCCTGTTCCTGCGGGCGCAGGGGCATGAGGCCGAGGTGCACCGTGTCACGCTCGGCCAGTTGCCCGAAGGCTGGCAGGTGGCCAGCGGCATGCGTGCGCTGGGTCCGCGCAGCTTCGAGGCCGCCGACTACGACGAACTGGCCGATCATCCGTTCGAGCTCGGCACGTTCTGGCGCGGTCGCTTCCAGGCGGGCGGCGTGCCGCACGAGTTCGTCGTGGCCGGCGCCTGGCCCGGCTTCGACGGCCAGCGCCTGCTCGACGACACCCGCCGCATCTGCGAGCAACAGATCCGCTTCTGGCACGCAGAGACGCACACCAAGCCGCCGTTCGAGCGCTACGTCTTCATGCTCAATGCCGTGGACGAAGGCTACGGCGGGCTCGAGCACCGCGCCAGCACCGCGCTCATCGCCAACCGGCGCGACCTGCCGCGCAAGGCGATGGAGGGCGTGAGCGATGGCTATGTCACGCTGCTGGGCCTGATCAGCCACGAGTACTTCCACACCTGGAACGTCAAGCGCCTGAAGCCCGCTGAATTTGCGCGTTATGACTACACGCAGGAGAACTACACGCGCCTGCTGTGGTTCTTCGAAGGCTTCACCTCGTACTACGACGACCTGCTGCTGCTGCGCGCCGGGCTGATCGATGCCGGCCGCTACCTGAAGCTGCTGGCCAAGGCCATCAATGCGGTGGCGGCGACACCCGGGCGCCATGTGCAGAGCGTGGCCGAGGCCAGCTTCGACGCCTGGGTCAAGTACTACCGCGCCGACGAGAACACGCCGAATGCCACCGTCAGCTACTACCTGAAGGGCTCGCTGGTCGGCCTGGCGCTGGACCTGCGGCTGCGCGAGCGAGGCGCATCGCTCGACGAGGTGATGCGCGCGCTGTGGCAACGCAGTGGCGGGGGGCCGATCAGCGAGGCCGACATCGCGGCCGCCCTGCGCGACGTGGGCGGCCGCGACTTCGGTCCGGAACTGCAGGCCTGGGTGCATGGCACGGCGGACCTGCCGCTGGCCGAACTGCTCGAGAGCGTGGGCGTGCAGCTGCGCAGCGAGCGCGCCGGCTGGGCGGCGTCGCTGGGCCTGCGCCTGTCCGAAGGGCCGGTGACCGGCGTGCTGGTCAAGCAGGTGCTGGCGGGCAGCGCGGCGATGAAGGCCGGGCTCTCGGCAGGGGACGAACTGCTGGCCATCGATGGCTGGCGCCTGCGCCGCTTCGACGACGCCTTGAACTGGGTCGAGCGCGGCAGGCCTTTCGAGCTGACGCTGGTGCGCGACCAGCGCCTGACGAGCCTGCGTGTCGCCCCGCAGGCGGACAACCCGCTGGCGCAGACGGTCGCGCTCTCGCTCGCCGACAAGCCGGCCAAGCCGGTGCTGGCGCGCCGGCGCGCCTGGCTCGATGGCTGAATTCGCGCTGGCCGGCGCACCGGGCCGCGGGCCCGGGCACCCGCTGTTGCGTCGGCCATCGGGCTGGCTGGTGCTGGCGCTCATCGTCGGACTGCACCTGCTGGCCGCAGATGAACTGCTGAGCGACCGCTTCGGCTGGGGCGAGGGCGAGAAAGCCCCGCCGCGCATCGAGGTGGCATTCGTGCGCGAGCTGCAGCAGGCGGCGCCGGCGCCGGTGGCGGTGCGGGCCCCCGCGGCCGAGCGCGCCTTGCCCAGCGTGACGCCCGCGCCGCCCGCGCCGGCTTCGGCGCCCCGTCGGGCCGACAAGCCGGCCCCGCCACCGCCGCAGCCCGAACCCGCGGCCCTGCCGCCGCCCCCAGCGCAGGTCGTCGCAGAAGCAGCACCGGCCCCCGCGCCGGCGCCCGAGCCAGCGCCGCCGCCGCCCGTGGTCGAGCCGGTGGCGCGTGTCGCCGAGCCGCCCCAACCCGCGCCCGCGCCCGCCGTGGCCTCGGCACCGACCGCCGAGCCTTTCGAATGGCCACCGTCCACGCGCCTGAGCTATGCGCTCAATGGCTACTACCGGGGACCCATCGAAGGCGGCAAGGCGCAGGTCGACTGGCTGCGCTCGGGTTCGCGCTACCAGGTGCGGCTGGAGGCCAGCATCGGGCCGCTGTTCTCGCGCCAGGCGTCCAGCGACGGTGAACTGGGCGATCGGGGCCTGTCGCCGCGCCGCTTCGATGGCGAGCAGAAGCAGTTGCTGCGCGCGCCGCGCCGCTGGTCGCAGCAGTTCGGACCCGAGCGCATCACGATGCCCGACGGCCGCGAGATCGACAGCGTGCCCGGCGTGCAGGACGAGGCCAGCCAGTTCGTGCAGCTCACCTGGCTGTTCACCACGCAGCCCGGCTTGCTGCAGGTGGGCAAGACGCTGGAGCTGCCGCTGGTACTGAACAAGCGCTTCTACCGCTGGATCTACGAGGTCGACCAGCAGGAGACCCTGAACCTGCCCTTTGGTCCGGTGGCGACCTACCATGTCAAGGCGCGCCGGCTGGCCGAGCGTGGCGACCTGACCCCAGAGATGTGGTTCGCGCCTTCGCTGCAGTACCTGCCCGTGCGCATCCTGCTGCGGCAGGACGAATCCACCTTCATCGACCTGACCCTGAGCAAGCCGCCGCTGCAGGCGGCCAAGTGACCCCCACCCGAAGAGGCAAGCCCATATGGACTACGAACTGATCCTGGTCGACACCCGTGGCGACGGCGATCGCCGCACTGGCGTGATCACCCTGAACCGCCCGAAGCAGCTGAACGCGCTGAACAACCAGCTGATGGACGAACTGGGTCGCGCATTGAAGGCCTTCGACCTCGATCCCGGCATCGGCTGCATGGTCATCACCGGCAACGAGAAGGCCTTCGCGGCTGGCGCCGACATCGGCGCGATGGCCGGCTACACCTTCGCCGACGTCTACCAGGGCGACTACATCACCCGCAACTGGGAAACCATCCGCAGCGTGCGCAAGCCAGTGATCGCCGCGGTGGCTGGCTTCGCGCTGGGCGGCGGCTGCGAGCTGGCGATGATGTGCGACATGATCATCGCCGCCGACAGCGCCAGGTTCGGCCAGCCCGAGATCAAGCTCGGCGTGATTCCCGGCGCCGGTGGCACGCAGCGACTGCCGCGCGCGGTGGGCAAGGCCAAGGCGATGGACCTGGTGCTCACGGCCCGCATGATGGATGCGGCCGAGGCCGAGCGCAGCGGGCTCGTCTCGCGCGTGGTGCCGGCCGCTGCCTTGATGGACGAGGCGCTGGCGGTGGCCGCCATCATCAACGGCTTTGGCGAGGCCAGCGTGCTGGCCGCCAAGGAATGTGTGAACCGGGCCTTCGAGGGCGGGCTGAGCGACGGCGTGATGTACGAGCGCCGCATGTTCCATGCCCTGTTCGCCACCGAGGACCAGAAGGAAGGCATGGACGCCTTCGTCAACAAGCGCAAGCCGGTCTTCAAGCACCGCTGAGGGCGCTGCCGGGCGTTTCAAGCCCGGCGAGGCGGATCCATTGTTTGCAAAACCGCATCGGTGCGTTCGCGCCGCTGCGGTTTTTCTTTGGACCTAGGGTTTCTACAGTGGTGCCCATGGATGCAGCCGGTGCAGACGCACCGGAACAGACAGCCAAGCCCAACAACCCTGTAGGAGTTCCGTGATGAAGAAGCTGATGATTGCCGCCTTGACCGTGCTGTCCGCTGGTGTGGCGATGGCCGACGATCCCACCATCGACAACAGCGCCAGCGTGCCTTCGCTGAAGACGCGCGCACAGGTGGTGGCCGAGTACCACCAGGCCATCGCCGACGGTTCGATCCGCGCCTATGCCAACCGCCCGCAGCTGACCCCGGCGCAGGACATCAAGTCGGTGCGCGCCCGCGCCGACGTCAAGGCCGAGGTGTTGGCCGCCCGCGCCGCCGGCGAACTGAACGCGATCACGGGTGAGGACAGCGGTGCACTGGCGTCGAACGCCAAGCGCCGCGCTCAGCCGGCAGCAACCGTGCTGGCCACCGCGCAGCGCTGAGACCGCGCCCCCCTGCGTGCAACGAACGCCCGGCTCTGGCCGGGCGTTCTTGTTGGCCGGCTCAGCCCTCGCGGCGCAGGGCCGGGAACAGGATCACGTCGCGGATGCTGGGGCTGTCGGTCAGCAGCATCATCAGCCGGTCGATGCCGATGCCGCAGCCGCCGGCGGGCGGCATGCCGTACTCGAGCGCGCGGATGAAGTCGGCGTCGTAGTACATCGCCTCCTCGTCACCGGCTTCCTTGTTGGCCACCTGGGCCTGGAAGCGCGCGGCCTGGTCTTCCGCGTCGTTCAGCTCCGAGAAGCCGTTGGCGTACTCGCGGCCGGTGATGAAGAGCTCGAAGCGCTCGGTGATCGACGGATTGGTGTCCGAAGCGCGTGCCAGCGGGCTCACCTCGACGGGATAGTCGATGATGAAGGTCGGCTGCCATAGCTTTTCCTCGACCGCGGCTTCGAACAGGCCGAACTGCAGCTCGGCCAGGGTCCAGTGCGCCGGTGGCTCCTCGCCCAGCGACTTCAGCTTGGCGTGCAGCGCCTTCGCGTCGGTCGACTCGGCCTCGCTGACGCCTGCATGCACCACCAGCGATTCGCGCACCGACAGCCGTGCGAAGGGCTTGTCCAGCTCCACCGGCTTGCCGGCGTAGGTGAGGGCGGCCGAGCCGGTGGCTGCGCGCGCGGCATGGCGCAGCACGGCCTCGGTGAAGTCCATCAGGTCGTGGTGGTTCCAGTAGGCCGCATAGAACTCCATCATCGTGAATTCGGGGTTGTGCCGAACCGAGATGCCTTCGTTGCGGAAGTTGCGGTTGATCTCGAACACGCGCTCGAAGCCGCCGACCACCAGGCGCTTGAGGTACAGCTCGGGCGCGATGCGCAGGAACATCTCCTGGTCCAGCGCGTTGTGGTGCGTGACGAAGGGCTTGGCATTCGCACCGCCCGGGATCGGGTGCAGCATCGGCGTCTCGACCTCGAGGAAGCCGTGCTCGACCATGAAGCTGCGGATCGAGCTGACCGCCTTGCTCCGCGCGACGAAGCGCGAGCGCGCCGCGTCGTCGGTGATCAGGTCGACATAGCGCTGCCGGTACTTCACCTCCTGGTCGGCCACGCCGTGGAACTTGTCCGGCAGCGGCCGCAGGCTCTTGGTCAGCAGGCGCACGCTGCCGACCTTCACCGACAGCTCGCCGGTGCGCGTCTTGAACAGCATCCCCTCGGCGCCGAGGATGTCGCCCAGGTCCCAGTGCTTGAAGGCCTCGTAGCCGGCTTCGCCCACCGCGTCCTTGCTGATGAAGAGCTGGATGCGGCCGTGGGTCTTGCCCAGCGAGCCGTCCTGCAGCGTCGCGAAGCTGGCCTTGCCCATGATGCGCTTGAGCATCATGCGGCCGGCCACCACCACCTTCACCCCCAGCGGCTCGAGCTCCTCGTTGGGCATCTCGCCGTACTTGTGCTGCAGGTCGGCGGCCTGGTGCTGCGGCTTGAAGTCGTTCGGGAAGGCCACGCCCTGCTGGCGGATCGCGGCCAGCTTGGCGCGGCGCTCGGCGATCAGCTTGTTGTCGTCGTCGGGAAGCAAGGTGTCCTGGCTCATGGCGCGGCGCTCGGCCCGTTGCTCGGGCGGGGTCAGGGAAACCGCGGATTGTAGGCAGTGGCGGATAATCCTTGCCCTGGCCCCGAGGGTCTGGCCTGCGGCGCTTCACGCCGCCAGCGCCGCCACCCGCGCCCCACCATGCACCTGCAACACGCTTCCATCACCGATCGCAAGATCCGCTTCGCGCTGGCCGGCTGCGGCCGCATTGCCGCCAACCATGCCGAGGCGCTGGCCCGCCATGCCGACCGTGCCGAGCTGGTGGCCGTGTGCGACCCCGACGCCGCGGCGCTGGCCGCGATGGTCCAGCGCACCGGCGCACGCGGCTTCGCGCACTACAGCCGCATGCTGGCCGACGTCGAGGCCGACTGCGTGGTGCTGTCCACCCCGAGCGGCCTGCACCCGCAGCAGGCCATCGAGGCGGCGCAGGCCGGTTTCCATGTGATGACCGAGAAGCCGATGGCCACGCGCTGGGCCGACGGCCTGGCCATGGTCAAGGCCTGCGACGAAGCCGGCGTGCGCATGTTCGTCGTCAAGCAGAACCGCCGCAACCGCACGCTGCAGCTGCTGCGCCAGGCGCTGCAGCAGGGCCGCTTCGGTCGGCTGTACATGGTGACGGTGAACGTGTTCTGGTCGCGGCCGCAGAGCTACTACGACTCGGCCGCCTGGCGCGGCACCTGGGAGTTCGACGGTGGCGCGTTCATGAACCAGGCCAGCCACTACGTCGACCTGCTGGACTGGCTGATCGGCCCGGTCGAGAGCGTGATGGCCTACACCGGCACCTTGGCCCGCAACATCGAGGTCGAGGACACCGGCGTCGCCGCACTGAAGTGGCGCAACGGCGCGATGGGGTCGATCAACGTGACGATGCTGACCTACCCGAAGAACCTCGAGGGCTCGATCACCGTGCTCGGCGAGCATGGCACCGTGCGCATCGGCGGCGTGGCCGTCAACAAGATCGAGCACTGGGAATTCGCCCAGCCGCACGAGATGGATGCGCAGCTCGACGACGCCAGCTACCACACCACCTCGGTCTACGGCTTCGGCCACCCGCTGTACTACGACAACGTGATCCGCACCCTGCGCGGCGAATGCGAGCCCGAGACCGATGGCCGCGAGGGGCTGAAGAGCCTGGAACTGCTGATCGCGATGTACCGCTCGGCGCGCGACGGCAAGCGGATCAATCTGCCCCTGGAATATTGAGCAAGATGAGCGGCCAGGCGAGCAATGTGGTGGCGCACCCGTCGGCCATCGTCGATGAAGGCGCGCAGCTCGGCGAGGGCTGCCGCGTGTGGCACTTCGCGCACATCAGCGCCGGCGCGCGCATCGGCCGCGGCTGCTCGTTCGGGCAGGGCGTCTACGTCGGCAACGATGTGACGATCGGCGACAACGTCAAGGTGCAGAACAACGTCTCGGTCTACGACGCCGTGACGCTGGAAGACGACGTGTTCTGCGGCCCCAGCATGGTGTTCACCAACGTGCACAACCCGCGTTCGGCGGTGCCGCGCAAGCATGAGTATCGGCGCACGCTGGTCCGGCGTGGCGCCACGCTGGGCGCCAACTGCACCATCGTCTGCGGCACGACGATCGGCGAGTACGCCTTCGTCGGCGCCGGCGCGGTGGTCAGCCGCGACGTGCCGGCCCATGCGCTGATGGTCGGCGTGCCGGCGCGCCAGATCGGCTGGATGAGCCGCCACGGCGAGCGCCTGGACCTGCCCGTGCAGGGCCATGCCCAAGCGCGCTGCCCGGCTACCGGAGAAACCTACCGCCTCGACGGCAACCGCCTCAGCCTATGCAGTTCACCGACCTGAAGACCCAGTACGCGGCGCTGAAGCCCTCGATCGATGCGCGCATCCAGCGCGTGCTCGACCATGGCCAGTACATCATGGGCCCCGAGGTGGCCGAGATGGAACAGGCACTGGCCCGGCGCACCGGGGCACGCCACTGCATTGCAGTGGCCAGCGGCACGGAAGCCTTGCTGATCGCGCTGATGGCGCTGGACATCCGGCCCGGCGACGAGGTCATCACCACGCCGTTCACGTTCGCCGCGACGGCCGAGATGATCGTGCTGGCCGGCGGCCAGCCGGTGTACGTGGACATCGAGCCGGACACCTGCAACCTCGACGCCTCGCTGATCGAAGCGGCGATCACGCCACGCACCCGGGCCATCATGCCGGTCAGCCTGTACGGCCAGGTGGCCGACATGGCGGCCATCAACGCCATCGCGCAGCGCCACGGCCTGCCGGTGATCGAAGATGCCGCGCAGAGCTTCGGCGCCACCTACCAGGGTGGATCCAGCTGCAATCTCTCGACCTTCGGCTGCACCAGCTTCTTTCCCTCCAAGCCGCTGGCCTGCTATGGCGACGGCGGTGCGCTGTTCACCAACGACGACGCGCTCGCCCAGGCCTGCCGCGAGATCCGCGTGCATGGCCAGAGCGGCCGCTACCACCACACCCGCATCGGCGTTGGCGGCCGCATGGACACCCTGCAGTGCGCGGTGGTGCTGGGCAAGCTCGAGCGCTTCGACTGGGAGCTCGAGCGCCGGCGCGTGCTGGGCGAACGCTACGCGCAGCGGATCCGCGCCTCGGGCGCGCCGGTCCAGCTGCTGGCGGTGCGGCCGGATCGCGATTGCGTCTGGGCCCAGTACACGGTGATGGTCGACGAGCGGCCGCGCGTGCAGCAGGCGCTGCAGGCGGCCGGCATTCCCACGGCTGTGCATTACCCCAAGCCGCTGCACCACCAGCCCGCCTACGCGGCAGGGTGGGACCCGGCGGCGCTGCCGCACAGCGTGCGCGCCGCGCAGCGCGTGCTGAGCCTGCCGATGAGTGCCGACCTGAGCGAGGCCGACCAGGACCGCGTGGTCGCCGCGCTGGCCGCGGCCACCGTGCCGGCCACCGCCTGACCCGGCCCCGGCGCGCGCGGCTCCCGATTCACGCATGAGCACCGGCCTGCTGCGCCCGACGCTGACCCTGCTGACCGGCGGCGCGCTCGCGCAGGCGCTGCCGCTGCTGCTGGGGCCCTGGCTGGCGCGGCTGTACAGCCCGCAGGAATTCGGCACCTATCACCTGTTTGCAGCGGCCGCGGCCAACCTCGCGGTGGTGGCCTGCGCGCGCTACGAGTTCGCGCTGCCACTGGCGGCCGACGCACAGCAGGCCGGCGTGCTGCGCTGGCTGTGCCTGATGCTGCTGCTGGCCACGACCTTGCTGTGTGCGCTGGCCGGGCTGCTGTGGAGCGCCTGGGCGGCGGCCGCCTGGCCGGCCTGGCTGCCGCTGGCGGTGGCGGTGCTGGGCCTGGTGTCGCTGGCCACCTTGTGGGCCACCCGCCTGCAGCACTTCCGTGCGCTGGCCGTGGCGCGCGTGCTGCAGCATGGCGGTGGGGCGGCGGCGCAGGCGGCGGCCGGCGTGGCGCAGGCGGGCGTGCAGGGGCTCATCGTCGCGCCGGTCGTCGCGGGCCTGGCCGCGCTGCTGGCCTTGCGCCTTCCGCTGGGCCGCCCGGCGCAGGCCACGCGGGCCGCGCTGGTCGATGCCGCGCGCCAGCACCGCGAATTTCCGTTGCTGAACACGCCGCACGCATTCCTGGGTGCCCTGCAGGACACCGTGACGGTGGCATTGATCACCGCCACGCTGGGCAGCGCGGCGGCCGGCGCCTGGGGCCTGGCGCTGCGCTACCTGAAGGCGCCGGCCACCTTGGTGGGCGGGGCCCTGTCCCAGGCGCTGTACCCGCGCCTGGCGGCGGCCGGCGGCGTCACCGCCGAGGCGCGCCACACCGTGCGGCAGGCGATGCTGACCCTGGCCGCGATCGCCGCCCCGCTGGTCGTGGGGCTGTGGGCCTTCGGGCCGCAGCTCTTCGCCTGGGCCTTCGGCGAGCGCTGGCGCGAAGCCGGCGAGCTGGCGCGTGCGCTGGCGCTGTACATCGGCGTGCATTTCGTCGCCTCGCCGCTGGCGGTGGTCACGATGGCCTGGCAGGCCCAGGCCTGGGCGCTGCGTCTGGCGCTGGTCGGGCAGCTGAGCTTCGTGCTGGCGCTGGTGGTGGGGCTGCAGCTGGGCAGCCTGGCCGCGGCAGGCTGGGTGGTGTCGCTGGTCACGGCCGCGTACTTCGGGTGGTACTTCCTGCGACTGGCGCGCTGGCCCCTGGCCGACCCTGCACGGGGGGCCGTGTGATGCGCGCCGCCTTCAACCGCGCCCGCCGCTGGGCGGCCCGCTGGCTCTGGCACCGCGTGGTGTTCGGCGAGCGCTCCCAGGGGCGCTGGCTGCCGCACACCCGCATCGCGCCCTCGGCCTGCATCGAGCACGAAGACCGGCTGCAGCTGGCCGACCACGTCTTCATCGGCCCGTTCAACTTCATCGAGGCCAGCGCCGGCGTGGTGATCGGCGAGGGCGTTCAGATCACCCATCACGCCAGCATCGTCACCCACAGTTCGCACCGTGCGCAGCGGCTGCTGGGCCGGCGCTTCGTCGACTGGCCGGGCGACCGGCCGGGCTGGATTGCGGGGCCGGTGGAGATCGGGCCCTACTGCTTCATCGGCCCGCACAGCGTGATCGAGGCCGGTTCGCGGCTGGGCCGTGGCTGCATCGTGCGGGCCGGCAGCGTGGTGCGCGGCGTGTTTCCCGATTTCGCGGTGATCGGGGGCAACCCGGCCCAGGTGCTGGGCGATGCGCGCGAGCGCGACGAGCGCTGGCTCGAGCGCCATCCTGAACTGCGCGCGCACTACGAAGCCTGGGCCGGCATGGCGTCCAAAGTGAGCGGCCCGCGATGAAGCTGGTGCTGCTCGGCGACGGCGAAAGCCCGCACCTGCTGAAGTGGGCGCGGGCGCTGGCACCGCGGCTGGAGCTGTACGCTGCCTCGTCGCGCGGCTTCACGCCGGCGCTGGCCGAGCTGCTGCCGCCCGAGCGCCGGCTGGCGCTGGACACGCGGCCCAGCTTCGCCGGTGGCAACGTGGCCGTGCTGCGCAGCCTGCCGCGGCTGGCGCGCTGGCTGCGCCAGGTGCGGCCCGACTGGGTGCATGCGCACTACCTCACCTCGCACGGCACGCTGGCCTGGCTGGCGCATGCGCTGTGGCGGGTGCCGGGCCGCATCGTCGGGTCGGCCTGGGGCTCGGACATCCTGGTCGCGCCGCAGCGCAGCGTTGCGCTGCGCTGGCTCACGCAGCGCGTGCTGCAGGCCTGCACGCTGTGCACCAGCGATTCGCTGCACATGGCCGAGCGCATGAAGGCGCTGGGCGCCGGCGAAGTGATGAGCTTCCCGTTCGGCCTGGAGACGCTGCCCGAGCTGTCCACCGTCAAGCGCGAGCAGCTGTTCTTCGCCAACCGCGGGCTGGAGCCGATCTACGCGCCGCAGCGCGTGCTGGCGGTGTTCGCGCAGATCGCGCAGCGCTGGCCGCAGGCCGAGCTGGTGGTGGCCAACGACGGCTCGCTGCGCGCGGCGATGGAACAGCAGGTGCGCGACAGCGACCTGGCCGGGCGCGTGCGCTTCGTCGGCCGGCTCGACGCCGAGGCGCAGGCGCAGTGCTATCGCCAGGCGCGCTGGTACCTGAGCCTGCCGCTGAGCGATTCGGTCTCGGTCTCGGTGCTGGAGGCCATGGCGCATGGCTGCATCCCGCTGCTGTCCGACCTGCCGGCCAACCGCGAGCTGGTGAACCATCTCGACAACGGGCTGATCCTCGAAGACGGCGCAGGTCCCGACCTGGCCGCGATCGGCATGCTGGGCCGGCGCGCCGCACAGGTGGCGGCGGCCAACCATGCCTGGGTGGCGCGGCAGGCAATGTTCGAGCCGGCGGTCGAGCGCTTCGTCGCGCGCCTGCATGCGCTGCAGTCGGGCCGCGGGCGGCGCCGCACGCCATGAACATCCTGTACCTGAACCACTATGCCGGCAGCCCGGCGCTGGGCATGGAATACCGGCCCTACTACCTGTCGCGCGAATGGGTGCGCCTGGGCCACGCCGTGCAGATCGTCGCGGCCTCGCATTCGCATGTGCGCACGCGGCAGCCGGCGCCGGGCGACGAATTGATCGACGGCATCCGCTACCGCTGGCTGCCGACGCCCGCTTACCAGGGCAACGGCGTCGGCCGCGCGCGCAACATCTGGCACTACGCCTGGCCGTTGTGGCGCGACGCCGCCCTGCTGGCACGCGAGTTCCGGCCGGATGCGGTGATCGCCTCCAGCACCTACCCGATGGACATCTGGCCGGCACGCCGCATCGCGCGCGCGGCCGGTGCGCTGCTGGTGTTCGAGGTGCACGACCTGTGGCCGCTGTCGCCGATCGAGCTCTCGGGCATGTCGCCATCACACCCGTTCATCCGGCTGTGCCATGCGGCCGAGACGGCTGCCTACCGCGATGCCGACCGCGTGGTCTCGATGCTGCCGGTGGTGCACGAGTACATGGCCTCGCGCGGGCTGGACCTGCGGCGCCTGGCCATCGTGCCCAACGGCATCACGCTCGACGAATGGCAGGGCACGCCGGCGCCGCTGCGCGAGGACGTGGCCGCGGCCATCGCGCTGCAGCGGGCGGCCGGCCGCACGGTGGTGGGTTATGCCGGCTCGATGGGCCTGCCCAATGCGCTGGACACCCTGCTCGATGCCGCGAAGCGGCTGCGCGAGGATGCGCTGGCCATCGTGATGGTCGGCGACGGGCTGGAACGCGAGCGGCTGGCGCAGCGCGTCGCGGCCGAGGGCCTGTCGCGGGTGACGATGCTGCCGCCGATCCCGAAGGCGCAGATCCCCAGCTTCCTGGCCGCGCTGGACATCGCCTACATCGGCTGGCAGCGGGTGCCGATCTACCGCTTCGGCATCGCGCCGAACAAGCTGATGGACTACATGATGGCCCGCTGCGCGGTGCTGCATTCGGTGGAGGCCGGCAACGACCCGGTGGCCGAGAGCGGCTGCGGGCTGACCGTCGCGCCGCAATCGCCCGAAGCCGTGGCCGACGGCCTGCGCCGCCTGGCCGCCACGCCGGCGGCCGAGCGCCGCGCGATGGGCGAGCGCGGCCGCGCCTTCGTGATGGCGCACCACACCTACCCGGTGCTGGCGCAGCGCTTCCTGCAGGCGATGCAGCGATGAGCGGATCGCCGTCGGCCGACGAGACCCGGGACCTGGCGCAGCGCTACGCACGCCGCGGGGCGCTCGATCGCTACAGCCTGCTACAACCCGACGTGTGGCAGACGGTGCAGGAACGCCAGCGCGCGCTGCTGCGCTTGTTCGCGCGGCGCGGGCTCAGCGACCTGGCCGCGCTGCGGCTGCTGGAGGTGGGCTGCGGCGCCGGCGGCAACCTGCTGGAGTTCCTGCGCATGGGCCTGCGGCCCGAACACCTGGCCGGCGTCGAGCTGCTGCCCGAGCGCCACGAGATCGCCCGTGCGGTGCTGCCGCCGGCCGTCACGCTGTGGCAGGGCGATGCGAGCCGGCTGCCGGTCGAGCCCGCCAGCCGGGACATCGTGTGCCAGTTCACCGTGTTCTCGTCGCTGCTCGACGACGCGTTCCAGCAGCAGCTGGCCGCGGCGATGTGGTCCTGGGTGGCGCCCGGTGGCGGCGTGCTGTGGTACGACTTCACCATCGACAATCCGCGCAACCGCGATGTGCGCGGCGTGCCGCTGCGGCGCGTTGAGGCCTTGTTCCCGCACGCCCGCCTGTGGCACCGCCGGCTCACGCTGGCGCCGCCGCTGGCCCGCGTGCTGTGCCGCATCCACCCCGCGCTGTACACCGTGTTCAATACCTTGCCGCCGCTGCGCACCCATGTGCTGGCCTGGCTGGAGAAACCCGCACCATGACCGAACCGTTCCTGCCCTTCGCGCTGCCCGAGATCGACGATGCCGACATCGCCGAGGTGGTGGACACGCTGAAGTCGGGCTGGGTCACCACCGGCCCGAAGGCCAAGCGCTTCGAGTCCGACTTCGCCGAGTTCCTGGGCGAGCCTTCGTTGCACTGCATCGCGGTGAACTCGGCCACCGCCGGCCTGCACCTGGCGCTTGAGGCGCTGGGTATCGGCCCCGGCGACGAGGTGATCACCACCACCCACACCTTCACCGCCACCGCGGAGGTGGTGCGCTACCTCGGTGCCGACGTGCGGCTGGTGGACATCGATCCGGCCACGCTGAACATCGATCCGCGCGCGGTCGAGGCGGCGATCACGCCGGCCACCAAGGCCATCATGCCGGTGCACTACGCCGGCCTGGCCGCCGACATGCCGGCGATCCACGCCATCGCACAGCGCCATGGCCTGAAGGTGGTGGAAGACGCCGCGCATGCGCTGCCGACCACCAGCGCCGGCCGGCTGATCGGCACGCTGGCGAGCGACGCCACCGTGTTCAGCTTCTACGCCAACAAGACCATCACCACCGGTGAAGGCGGCATGCTGGTGACGCGCGACGCCGCGCTGGCCCAGCGCGCGAAGGTGATGCGCCTGCACGGCATGAGCCGCGATGCCTTCGACCGCTTCACTGCCAAGGTGCCCAGCTGGTACTACGAGGTCGTGGCGCCGGGCTTCAAGTACAACCTCACCGACATCGGCGCCGCGTTGGGCCTGCAGCAGCTGAAGAAGGCGCGTCGCTTCCAGCAGCGCCGCGCCGAGATTGCCGCGCGCTTCGACGAAGCGTTCGCCGGGCTGCCGCTGATCCGCGCGCCGCAACCGCCGGCGGGCGAACAACATGCCTGGCACCTGTACGCGATCCGGCTGCAACCGCAAGCCGGCGTCGCGCGGGACCGCTTCATCGAACGCCTGTTCGAGCGCGGCATCGGCTGCAGCGTGCACTACATCCCGCTGCACCTGCAGCCCTACTGGCGCGACCGCTATCAGCTGAAGTCCTCGGCCTTCCCGCACAGCCAGCAGGCCTATGAGCAGATGCTGAGCCTGCCGATCTACAGCCGCATGAGCGATGCCGACGTCGAGCGGGTGATTGCTGCGGTGAAGTCCGCATTGGCCGCCTGAGGCCCCACGCGCCGATGTCCATGGCCAAGCGCCTGTTCGACCTGCTGATCGCCGCGCTGGCGCTGCTCTTGCTGGCGCCGGTGCTGCTGCTGGTCGCGGCGGTGGTCAAGCTCGATTCCCCGGGGCCTGTGTTCTTCCGGCAGGAGCGGGTGGGGCGGCATGGCCGGACCTTCCGCATCCACAAGTTCCGCACCATGCAGACCGATGCGCCACAGCGCGGACCGGCGGTGACGGTGGGCGACGATGCCCGCATCACCCGCAGCGGCCGCTGGCTGCGGCATTACCGCTTCGACGAACTGCCGCAACTGCTGGACGTGCTGGCCGGCGACATGAGCCTGGTCGGCCCGCGGCCCGAGGTGCCGCGTTTCGTCGCGCACTATCCGGCGGCCTTGCGCGAGCGCGTGCTGGCGGTTCGCCCCGGCATCACCGACCCGGCGTCGCTGGAGCACATCGACGAAGCCACGCTGCTGGCCGACGCGGCCGACCCCGAACGGGCCTACATCGAGACCATCCTGCCGCACAAGCTCGCACGCCAGGCCGACTATGCCGCGCGGGCGACACTCGCGTCCGACCTGGCGGTCCTGCTGCGCACGGTGCGCGTGCTCATTGCCCGTTGATGCTGCCTTGATGAATCCGCAAGACGATGCCCCGGTCACGCTGTCGTTCTGGCAACGGCTGGACCTGTTCATGGCGCGGCTGCGGCCGCATCGCGTGCCCTTGTCGCTGGCCATCGACGGCCTGATGGTCGCGCTGGCCTGGAACGTCACCTACCTGTTCCGACTGGGCTTCGAGCGCTGGATCAGCGCGCGGCCCGGCTACGACGCGTGGGTGATGCTGGGCATCGTCGGCGCGTACCTGCTGGCGTTCTCGGCGCTGCGCGTACCGCACGGCATGTGGCGCTTTGCCGGCTTCGGCGACATCAAGCGCCTGGCGCTGGGCTGCGCGATCGCCGGGCTCGGGGCGGCCGTGGTGGTGCTGATGCTGCAACTGCGCGCTGTGCCGCGCGCCGTGCTGGCGCTGCACCCGGTGGTGGCCCTGATGGGCGTGGCGCTGGTGCGGCTGGCCTACCGCATGCTGTACGAGCATGCGCGCTCGCGCATCACGGGCAGCGACGCCGAGGTGCGGCGCGCGATCATCCTCGGCGCCGGCGAGGCTGCGCGGCGCCTGATCGCCGGCATCCACAACCAGGGCTGGCAGGTGATCGGCCTGCTCGACGACGATCCGGCCAAGCAGGGTGCGCGCATCGCCGGCATGCCGGTGCTGGGGCCGCTGGAGGCGGTGCGCGACAAGGCCGTGCACGGTCAGGCCACGCACCTGATCGTCGCGATGCCGGCCGCGCGCGGGGCGCAGCGCCGGCGTGCGCTGGAGCTGGCCGCGCCGACCGGGCTGCCGGTGCTGACCGTGCCCTCGGCGGCCGAGCTGCACACCGGCCGTGCGGCGATCGAGCGCGTGCGCGACATCGAGCCCGACGACCTGCTCGGGCGCGAGCCGGTGCAGCTGGACGAGGCCGGCGTGGCCGAGGTGCTGTCGGGCAAGACCGTGCTGGTCACCGGCGCGGGCGGCTCGATCGGCAGCGAGCTGTGCCGCCAGCTGGCGATGTACGGCCCGGCCCGGCTGGTGCTGCTGGAGCAGAGCGAGTTCAACCTCTACAGCATCGAGCAATCCTTGAGCGCGGCCTTTCCGCAGCTGCCGCTGGTGCGGCTGGTCGGCGACGTGAAGGACCTCGAGGCGCTGCGCGCGGTGTGCCAGCGCTGGCGGCCGCAGGTCGTGTTTCATGCCGCGGCCTACAAGCATGTGCCGCTGATGGAGGAGCACAACGCCTGGGACGCGCTGCGCAACAACACGCTGGGCACCTGCCATGCGGCACTGGCGGCCGCCGAGTGCGGCGCCGAGCGCTTCGTGCTGATCAGCACCGACAAGGCGGTGAACCCGACCAACGTGATGGGCGCGACCAAGCGCGCGGCCGAGCGGGTGGTGTCGGCGCTGGCGCTGCGCCATCCGGGCACCCGCTTCATGGCCGTGCGCTTCGGCAACGTGCTGGGCTCCAGCGGCAGCGTGATCCCGAAGTTCAAGGAGCAGATCGCGCAGGGCGGGCCGATCACCGTGACCCACCCGGACATCATTCGCTACTTCATGACGATTCCCGAGGCCGCGCGCTTGGTGCTTCAGGCCGCAGCCATTGGCCAGAGCGGCCAGGTGCTCGTGTTGGACATGGGCGAGCCGGTGAGGATCGTCGACCTGGCGCGCGACCTGATCCGGCTGTCGGGTCATTCGGTCGACGACATCGCGATCGTGTTCTCGGGCCTGCGCCCCGGCGAGAAGCTGTACGAGGAGCTTCTGGCCGATGCCGACACGACGCTGCCGACCGACGTGGCCCGGCTGCGCGTGGCGCAACTGCACGACGAGGATGCCGACACCGTGCTGGCCTGGGTGCAGGCGGTGAGCCAGTCGCCCCGGCTCGACGATGCACAGGTGCGCGCGCGGCTGCGCGAGCTGGTACCGGAGTACCGGGTCGCCTGAGGGATGTCGGGATGTCGCGGATCGCGTCGTCACCGCAGAATCCGCCCATGGTCGTCGACACCGCTTCGGTCCTGCAACGCCGGCAGCTCCTGCTGGGCACCGCGGCGTGGCTGAGTCCCGCGCTGGGCCGGGCAGCTGCCGAAGCCGGTGGCACCGCGCCCAGCCTGTCGCTCACCGCCACCGATGGCGAGCCGGTCTTCGCCGCCGGCCGCTGGCGCGTGATCTACCTCGACTTCTGGGCCTCGTGGTGCGGGCCGTGCCGGCAGTCCTTCCCGTGGATGAACCAGCTTGTCGAGCGCTACCAGGCCGCCGGGCTGCGAGTGGTCGGCATCAACCTCGATGCCAAGGCCGAGGATGCCCAGGGCTTCCTGCAGCAGTTGCCGGCGCGCTTCCCGATCGCCTTCGACGCGGCCGGCGCCAGCGCCCGGGCCTTCGGCGTCAAGGCCATGCCCAGTTCCTTCCTGCTGCGCGCCGACCGCAGCGTGCTGTGGGCGCACCGCGGCTTCCGCAGCGAGGATCGCGAGGCGCTCGAGCGGCGCATCGCCGCGGCGCTGGCCTGAAGGCGCTCAGGCCTTGGCCGGCGCCACCTTGCCGTCGGCCGCTTGCTGCAGCGTGTCCGGTTGGTGCACCACCAGCAGGTTGCCGTCGCGTGCCAGCACCTTCAGGCCCTGCAGGAACTGCAGCGTTCGCGTCACCGTCTCGCGGCTGGTGTTGACCATGATCGCGATTTCCTGGTGCGTGGGCGGCATCACGATCACCACCTGACCCTTGCCGTCCCGCTGCGCCAGCAGCGCCAGTTGGGCGCAGACGCGCTGGAACGAACTGGGCAGCGCCAGCAGCGAACGATGGCTTGCGGCGCGGCGCATCCGGGCGGCCAGCCGCTCCGCCACGGCCGCCGCACCCGCGGGGGTCGAGAACATCAGCTCGCGGGCCCGGTCGCGGTCCAGGAAGGTCAGGCGTGACGGGGCCACCGCGATGATGTATTCGGGTGCAGGCTGGCCGTCGATCACCGACAACTCGCCAAAGAAGTCGCCGTCCTCGATGAAGTCAATGCCAACTTCACGTCCGTCCAACGTAAAATTGACAGTTTGCAGCCGCCCTTCGATCAGGAAGCCGAGGCCCGCGTCGGTCTGGCCGCGCTTGATCACCACCTCGCGCCGCTCCACCCGGCGCTCGCTCATGGTGGTCGACACCTCGGCCAGTTTGGCGGCCGGCAGACTGTCGAACAGGCGCAGGCCCTGAAGAATCGGAATCAGGATGGGCATCGGGGGTGCAACTGTGCCCGCAACAAAGCCCGAAAGCTTGTGATGCACAACACACCGGTTGATCATGACCGGGGGCAAGATAGATTTTCCAGCATCCCGCCCCAGGTCCAGGAGTGAAGCGATGAATCGTCAACCCGCCATTTCCGTCCTCCGCCCGCTCGTCGCGGCGCTGGCGGTGGCCTGCGGCATCGGTTTCGGCGGAACAGCGCGGGCCAGCGAGTCTGCCGCCGTCGGCCAGGTCAGCTTGCTGATCGGCGCCGCCCGCGTGACCCACCTCGACGGCAGCAGCGAGCCCCTCAAGCGTGGCGCGTCCATCCTGGTCGGCGACCGGGTCGAAACCTCGGCCAATGGCCATGTGCACCTGCGCTTCATCGACAACGGCGCTGTCAGCGTGCGGCCGGACAGCGTGCTGGAAGTACAGGCCTACAAGTACGACGCCGACAAGCCGCAGACCAACGAGGTGCGACTGCGGGTGGAGCAGGGCACGGCGCGTTCGATTTCCGGCGCCGCCACCGAAGTCGACAAGAACCGCTTCCGCCTCAACACGCCCATCGCGGCCATCGGTGTGCGCGGGACCGATTTCATCGTCCACACCGACGCTGCCGGCGTGCGGGCCACGGTGGCCGACGGAGCCATCGTCGTCGGCGCGCTCGGAGGCACTTGCACTGCTGCCGGCCTGGGTCCCTGCGGCGCCGCCGAGTCCCGGGTCCTGTCGGCCGACATGGGGCGCTTCATGGCCGAGGTGCGGCCCGGCGAGCGCGTGGCGCGTGTCGTGCCGGTCGGCGCGGGTGTCGCTGAACTGGCGGTCAATGGTGCCGAGGAGCGCGCTGCAGCGCTGTATGCCGCCGAGCAGGCGGCCCGCTCTGCCGCGCAGCTCGCTGCCGATACCAAGGGCTTCGCCCAAATGCGCGACACCGATCGCGCCGCGGCAGACCTGCTGGCCATCGCCGCGCCGGGTGCGGTCAATCTGAATGTGCCATCGGACCTGAACCGCCAACTGGTCTGGGGGCGCTGGACCTTCACGTCAGCGGCCAATGACAGCGTCAGCGTGCCCTTCGCGCAGGCCTGGACGGGCCGGGATCCGACCTCGGCTTCCGACAAGTACGGTGCGCTGTTCCGCAGTCGTGACCCGAACAACCCCGACGGCCTGCTGAACCCGGGCACGGATGCCAAGTTCGACTTCACGCTGACCCGCGCGACCGCCAGCTACGAAGCCAATGGGCGCAGCGAGGCCGCCACGGTCAACGGCAGCATGACCATCGACTTCGGCCGCCGGACCTTTGCCACGGCGCTGGGCCTGTCCTCGGCGACCGGCGGCAAGACCGAATTGCGCGCCGGCGGTTCGATCGCCCCTGACGGCACCTTCGCCGTCTCGGACGCGACGCAGAAGGTCAGCGGCGCACTGTCCTACGACGGCAAGGAAGCGGGCTATCTGTTCGAACGCAGCGTGGTCGGCGGGCTGTTCCGCGGCAAGACGCTGTGGGGCCGCTGAGGGCGGCGTAGGACGCCGAGCGCTTGACCATGGCCACCTGGCGAAACCATCCCTGGCGCCTGCGCGTCGCGGTGCTGCTGCTGGCGGCACTCGCGGTCGCGCTGCTGCAGGGGCTGGCGCCCGAGGTGCTGGTGCGGGTCGAGCAGATGACGGGCGATGTCACCTGGCGGCTGGGGGCCAGTGCCAAGCCCGAGCGCCGCGTCGTGGTGGTCGACATCGATGAAGCCAGCCTGAAGCAGATTGGCCCCTGGCCCTGGCCACGCCAGACCATGGCCCGGCTCGCGCAGCGCCTGGACGAGGCGGGTGCCGTCGTGCAGGCGTATGACATCAATTTCTCCGACGAACGCGAGGGCGACGCGGCGCTGGCGGCTGCCTGGGCCCAGGCACCGGTGATCGCGGGCCAGATCTTCTCGCTCGACCCGCAGGTCACGCCGCGCGTCGGTGAGGTGTCGGGTGCGCTGGCCGTGGGCCGTTGCCCGGCGTTCGCGCCGCGCAGCCATGGTTTCTATGGCAACGCGCCCGACCTGTTGCGGCAGGCGCCAGCCGTCGGCCACATCACGCCGCGGATCGAGAGCGACGGCGTCGTCCGCAAGGTGCCCGCCCTGGTCTGCCATGAAGGTCGTGCCTACCCGAGCCTGGCCCTGGCCACGCTGTGGCGGGCGGCGCAACCGGGCAGCACGGGTGCGTTGCCGGCGCCCGACTGGGTGTGGTCAGAGGCCGGCGAGCAGGCCTTCGGCGGCGGCGTGCTGCGGCCCGCCGGCTGGCTGACGAGCGCCAGCCTGCCCGGCGTGGTGGTACCGGTGGATGTGCACGGCGACATGCGGGTGCCCTATCGGCTCCAGCGCAAGGCCTTTGCGTCGGTGTCGGCTGCCGAGGTCCTGAACGGCACGGCTGAGACCAGTCTGCTGCACGGCGCGGTGGCGCTGGTCGGTGCCACGGCATTCGGCATCGGCGATACGGTAGCCACGCCGCATGCGGCCGTGTCCTCGGGGCTGGAGATCCATGCCCAGTCCATCGTGGGCTTGCTGGAGCATCGCCTGCCATACGCGCCCGCGAGCGTGTGGCCGCTGCAGTCGGTGGCCATGGTGCTGCTGGGGGGTGTGCTGCTGCTGCTGGTGCGCCATCGGCCCGGGGTGACGGCCAAGCGCTTGCCCATCGCGGGCATCGTGCTCGCGCTGGCCTGCTATCTGGGCTCGATGGCGGCGCTGCTGCAATCTGACCTGTGGCTGCCCTGGGCCTCGACAGCGCTGTTCGCGCTGATCGGGGCTTCGGCGCTGGCGGCGGCCGAGCACGCGCTGACCCGGGCTCAGCGCGAGCGGCTGTCGGCCCACCTCGGGGCCTACCTCCCGGCGCCGGTGGCGCAGCGCCTGATGGCCACCGATCCTTCGGGCAGCGTGCAGGTCAACCGCCGCGACATCAGCGTGCTGGTGGCCGACATCCGCAACTTCTCGTCGTTTGCGGCGCACAAGCCGGCCGAGGAAACGGCCGCGATGCTGCACGCCTTCTGCTGCATTGCAGTCGATGTGGTCGAGCAGCATGGCGGCGTGGTGGAAAATGTGGTGGGTGACTCGGTGCTGGCCGTCTGGAATGCCTACTCGGATTGCGCTGATCACCCGCGGCAGGCGCTGCTTGCCGCCCAGGAACTGCTGCGTGCCACCCGAACCTTGCTTGCGCCCTCTCAACCCCCGCATGAAGACAGTCCTGTCCAGCCCTTGGCGCTGGGCGTGGGGCTGGAGTCCGGCGTTGCCGTGGTCGGCTCCTTCGGCCCGGCGCGGCGCCGTGCGCATGCGGCGCTGGGAGAGCCGGTGAGCGTTGCTGCCCGATTGCAACAAATGACGCTCGATCTATCGATGCCGATCCTGATCGGCCCGCAACTTGCCGCCCAGTTGCCGCAAGGCAGCACCGAGCCCTTGGGCGAATACCTGCTCGAGGGCTTGAGCCGGCAATACGCCTTGCATGCGCCGACGGCGTGGGCTGAACTGGTGCCGACGGAGCCGCTGTGGGCGGCGACCGCGAGCGAACGCGGCGGCAATGACAATTTCAAGTGGGCGGCTTGGGGCGATAGTGGAGCCTCCGCCTCGCTACGGGTCCAGGGCGTCGGCACGTTGCGCGACGCGTGAAACGCGCCGCCCCCCCAAGGCCCGGGCCGCTGGGCCTGCGCTTGCTGGCCTGCCTGGTCGGGGTTTCTTGTGCTTCGGCGGGCGCTCAAGTTGTGGCGCAAGGGCCGAGCCTGATGGAAGATGCCGCCGGCAGCTCTGCCGATGCGGGCGACGGCCTGGGTGGGGTGCGCCTGGTCGACTATTGCGGCGTGCTGGCCAACAGCGCCTGGCCCCGCACACCGGTCGCCCGGCGGGCCCTGCTGCACCGCTTCGAGATCCTGCGTCCACAGTGCATGACCCATGCGCCTTTCCTGGCCGTGCTGGGAGCTTTGTGGCTGGAGGAGGGCGAACCTGCGCAGGCGATGGTCTGGCTGGAGCGATCGCTGATGCTGCAGCCCGAGCAACTGGGCGCGCAGGCAGATCACGCCCTGGCGCTGGCCGCGCTGGGCGAAACGGCGGCCCGCGACGCCTTGGCGCAGCAGTGGGCCCACCGCGCTGACGTTCCGCCCGCCTTGCTGCAGCGCTTGAACCAACGTCCGGTGGCGAAATCAAGCGACCAGCCGGGCGGCGGCGGACAGTCGGCGACTCCGGCCAATACCGTGGACGGCTGGGTCTTCTACAGTGAAGCTTCGGCCTTGTCTGGCTATGAAAGCAACCTCAGCTACTCGCCGCGCCTGAATGAACTGACGCTGACCCCGCCGAACGAGCCGCCCGTGACCTTGTCGGTCTCCTCGCGGCCGCGCCGCGGCGCAGCGCTCGTGACCGAGCAGTCCGGACAGCTGGCCTACAGCCCCCGCCAGGGCATGATCGTGCAAGCGGGGGTTCAGGGCAGCATCCGGCACGCCCCCAGCGAGTCGAGCACGGATTGGCACCATATCCAAGTGGTGGGCGCGGTTTCGCAGCAATGGGACTTGTGGCGCGGCGGACTGCAGGCCAGCGTGACGCAGGTGGGCGGTGCACTCAGTGAGGCCTACCAACTGGCCCGCTTCGGCGTCTCGGTCGATCGTGAGGCCATCGGTTGCGGCATCCGCCTGACGATCGAGGGCGAAAACCGAAAGCACGAGCAGACCGCGAGTCAGGATGGGCGGACGGTCGGAGCGCTCTGGAGCCAGCAATGTCCGTTGCCTGGCAACAACTGGGTCTGGGGATTTGCGCTGCGCCGCAGTGTCGACAGTCCGGTCGATCCAAGCCGACCGGGTGGCGTGCAGCGCCAGACCAGTCTGGGGCTGCGGCTCGCAGGCGCACTGAATGGGCGCTACCGGCTGGAACTTGGCTGGCGCAGCGGCCTGGTCACGGATTCGGCCGGCTACAACGTCCTGATCCGGGATGGCGCCATCCGGCGACTCAACCAGCACCAGTTCTCGCTGGAACTGGCGCGCAGCTTGCAGTTGTCATGGATGCAAGGCGCAGAAGGGCTGATCCAGGTCACCGCGGCCCGTCAGTTGAGCAACCTGCCGATCTTTCCGTATACCGGCGTTTCGGTCTATGGCGGCCTGCGCTGGCGCTGGTAGGCCGCCAGAACCGGTTGGATCGTTGTCTTGCCGCAACATGCCTGCGGGTTCCCCCGAGCGCCAATCGGGTCGCGCGCGCTGGAACCCCTCTATCCGGGTGCCATAATCCCGCGCACTGAGGGCAAGGGGCCCTCTGTCGTCGTGTCTCGACCCGATGCCTCACCGACCTTTCAAAAACCCGGACCATCTTGTGATGGTCATCACATGGCCCGCCGAAGCGGCGCCAGACACTTCGGGCACATGATTGCCAGACTTGCACCCTATTCGGCTGAGCGCCTCGTGCGCCGCACCCGCGACAGCGGGGCGTTGAGTCGAGTCTGGGTGATAGCCTGATCACTCATGCTCGATTTCTTTGCAAAGAAGTCATCTTCCTAAACGAAACAGGAGTCTCATCAATGGCAACGCCATCGACCCTCAATGCTGTCATTGCGCGTGTCGCAACAGGCCTGTACGACATCCAGCTTGGCTACGCGACCATGGATTGGGCGGTGAAGGCCGTCACGAGCAACCCGGCCTACGCGGGTAACCTCTCGGCGCTGGTCCAGTCCCTGTACGGCACGGACATCCAGACGCACAGCCAGGCCGCGACCCTGCTGGTCCAGAACCTCGTCGAAAAGCAAGTCACCTCGCTCGACGCGACGCTCAAGGCCAACCTGATCACCTACGTCCAGGGTCTGCTCGACACGGCCGGTGCCGGCCACGAGGGCGAGACGATCGTTTCTCTGGTCAATGGCTTCTCCACCCTGACGACCCACCCCGAGCCGACCATCATGGCGGCTGTCGCGGCGTTCAACAGCCAGATCTCTGCTGCGCTGTCCTATTCGGCCGCAGAGGGCACGCCGGACGTCCCGGTTCATCCCCCGGTGACGCAGACGACCTTCTTCACGATCACCGCCGAGAAGACCGCCCCGGGTACGGGTGACGGCCAGGCGGTTGCCGACGTGATGCACCTGACGGGCAATCAGGACGTCCGTATCGACTTCACGAATCCGGCCCACCAGATCACCGGCCTCGACCTGAACGGCGACGGCACGATCCGGGCAGACGGCCAAGAGAACAACTCGGCCTACCTCGAAGCGAACGTGGACATGGTTGCCAACAACCATTCCGGCTTCGAGATCGTTGATGCGTACTCGCGCAATCCGCTGAACAACCTCGACACGGCCAACAACTTCCTGGGCGACATCACGTTCGATGGTCGCAGCACGAAGGCTGACGGCGTCACCACCAACGGCAACATCGTGCTGGGTGGTCTGGGTGCGGACACCATTTACGGTGGCGTCGGCAACGACTTCCTGACCGGTGGCGCCGTGGCGCAAGGCCATGCCGGCTCCGACTACCTCAGCGGTGGCCGTAACGCCGACTTCTTCTTCGCCGAATTCTCGGCGCTGGACAACACCGACGGCGTGCGCCTGCAGATCGACGGTGGCAACACCGCCGACAACAACTCGGCCGGCAACAGCCAGAGCTCGCAAGACTCCGACTGGCTGCTGCTCGAAGCGGGTGACGATGACGAGCCGGTGCAGATCTGGCTGAACGACGACAACGTCGGTCCGGCCGAGCCGGGTGACGGCATCTCCGACAACAAGGGTCGCGTGCTGTCCCGCTCGGGCACCAGCATGGTGATCGACGACCTCGAGAACATCGACGCGTCGGGCAACCTGTATGGCTTCCTGGACAACATGGACGTCAAGATCGGCGAGCGCGCCGTTGACGACCGTGGCGCCAGCAACGCCGACGCCGGCGGCAACTACGGCTACGGCTCGGCCGCCCAGCTCGACATCAAGGGCAGCGACGCGGGCAACATCATCATCGCCGGCTACGACAACGACGTCGTGCACGGCAACGGTGGCAACGACCTGCTGATGGGCGGTCGTCTGGATCACCTGCAAGATCCCAACCTGGTCGGCATCGTCAACGACGGTCGCGACGAACTGTACGGTGATGCCGGCAACGACAACATCGTGTTCGAAGCCGACGGTGGCGTGATCGACGGCGGCGCCGACACCGACACGCTGTGGATCACCAACCTGTCGCTGGGCACCAAGACCGCGACCGACCTGACCACCGACGGCGTGCTGCGCTTCGACCTGAAGTCGCAGACCCTGGCCAATGCAGCCGGCTACGGCGGCGCAAACGTCGACGGCACGCAAGACCAGACCAATTACAAGGGTTCCACGCGCGTCACGACGACGAACATGGAGAGCGTGATCGCCACCGGTCTCGGTGCGGTCGACTACGCGGCTGCCGGTTCGAACAACCCCGAACTGCTGTTCAGCAACCAGCAAAACCTGGGCCGCTACAACGGCAGCCTGGATCTGCGCGGTACCGACGGTGCCAACACCCTGTTTGCCTCGGGCGGCAATGACGTCATCGAAGGCCGTGGTGGCAATGACCTGCTGTCCGGCGGCGACGGCAACGACGACTTCTACTTCGGCACGGCCGACGGCGGCAACGCGTCGACCTATGGCGACGGCGTCGACGTGATCGAGCGCCAGACCGATGCCAACGGCGACAACCTGTGGGACGGCTTCGACGCCACCAAGGGTTCGGGCGGCCTGTATGAGCGTGACTTCAACATCGGCGGCACCAGCACCACGGGCTCGTCGGTCCTGAAGATCGCGATTCAGAAGGCGGGTGGCAACACGGCTGGTACGCAGCTGAACCAGGTCGTCAACAACGTCTCCGAGATCGTCACGGGCGTGAAGGATGGCTCGGCTTTCGTGCCGATCGACCTCAACACCACGGCGATCAAGGCGGCAACGACCTACCAAGGCCTGACCGACGCGATCAACGCGGCGCTGGACGCCACCGCCTACGGTGCCGATCTGCAAGCCACGCTGCAAGCCGACGGTTTCACCATCTTCATCACCGACGCCAAGGGCCGTGAACTGGCCGACTCGTCCACCGAAGTCGCCGGCGCCGGCGTGTCGGTGAACCAGATCGCCAACACCGCCACGCAGAACACCTTCGAGTTCGGCGCCCCCTCGGTCGCTGTGACGAAGGACCGCCTGATCTACAAGGCGTACGAAGACCGTGCCGACAATGAAGGCGTGGACGACGACTCGTACCTGGGCAGCACGATCTCGCTGGGCCTCGACGCGTACGCAGAAGACCTGGTGATCAACTTTGCCGACGAGGACAATGATGGCCTGGCCACCACCCGTCTGGCCGAGGACCAGGCGTACACGCTGAAGTTCACGAACCTGACCACGCAAGACAAGGTCACGATCGAGGTCAACGGCGTCAAGTACACGTTGCAAGTGGGCGTGGACCTCGACGGGAACATCATCGAGGCTGAAGATGGCGTGAATGGTGATACGCAGGCTGGTATCCAGTCCGCCTTCATCACCCGCCTGAACGCGTTCATCAATTCCTTCATGGACGATGACACGTCGGCAGGCAAGGTGTCGTCGACCACCAACGGCACGGACACCCTGACGCTCACGCAAGCTGCCTACAACGGCGAGCAGACCGTGTTCATGGTCAAGCCGACCGTGACGCTGCAGAATCTGTCGGGTGGCGAGCCCTCTTCTGTGGCCGTGACCAATGTGTCGCAGCACGAAGTGGAACTGCTGGACTTCGACGGCCGCAACGGCGAACTGAACAGCACCAATGTTCTGTTCTGGGGCCAGGAATCCGTCAATCGCGCCACGCTGCAGACTGCCAAGACGGCCGGCGACACCATCGTCGGTAGCGAAGCGATCGTGATCGACGTCGGCGCGAATGACCTTCAGGACGTCGTGTACGGCACGACCACCGCGATCCCGAACAACACGGCGACGAACTTCCCGTTGTCGACGGTCGTTCCGGGTTGGTCGGTGCACGGCGATGACTTCCTGCTGGGCGGCGACGGCCTCGACACCATCAGCGGTGGCACCGGCGACGACCGCATCGAAGGCTCGATCGGTGGTAACGGCACGACGACCTGGGATGTGCTGGACGGCGGCAAGAACTTCTATGCCGTGCAAGTGCTGGGCGAGCCTCAGGCCCGTGTCTACGTGTTGAACAAGTGGGAAGCCGCGAACCCGTCCAAGGTCGCTGCGCTGCAAGGCCTGCAGCTGACCTCGGTCACGCTGATCAACCAGAACGAATCCGGCACGGGCACCTCCAGCGGAGTCTTCGATGACACGCTGCAGTTCAGCCAGAAGCTGTTCACGCCTGGCGTGACCCGCTTCACCATCACGCTGGACAACTTCACGCTGAATGGCGGCGTGGTCGAGCTGCGCAATGACGGTGCTGGCACCGTGGGTGTCGACGTTGACGGCAACGGCACGATCGACAACTGGACCAAGTTCACGAACTTCGAGAACGTGCGCACCGTGTCTGGCGTGGGCAATGCCGTCGCCGGCGACGGTCAAGGCAACGACACGCTGAACGTCGCGGCCATGTCCTCGGCCACCACGGGCGCCAATGGCATCCTGTACAACCTGACCAACAATGCCCTCGGCGGTGCCGGCGGCGACCCTGGCTCGGTGATGTACAGCGCCAATGCGCACGCTGACCTGACCCGCCCTGCGGCCACCGACTTCGAGTCGCTGGTGATCAAGGTTGACGGCGTCGAAAGCGTGATCGGCGGCACCGGCGACGACCTGCTGCTGATCGACGAGACGGAAGCCGCCAAGAACAACACCTTCACGGGTGATCTGGGCGACGACCGCATCGAGTACCAGAACGCGTTCTCCGGTGAAGCCACGCCGGGCGCGGCCGAGCCGACCGTGACGATCAAGGTCGACAACGTGCCGGCTTCGCTGGGCGGTACCGACACCGTGACGATGACCGGCGGCCGCGTCGGCACCACCGTTGCTGTCGATACGCTCAACGGCGTCGAATTCATCACGCTGGAAGGCCGTACGGCTGCCAGCACCCGTGAAGACGACGTGCTGGACGTGACCTCGATGACCACCGGCGCGGTGGTGAGCTATGTCGACGGCACCGTCAAGGATACCGGCGGCGTGCTGCACCTGACGGTCGAAGGCATCGAAGAGATCGAGAACATCTGGGCCGACGGCAACGACACGGTGATCGTTGCTGATGCGGACAAGATGAGCACCAACCAGCGCGAAGACACGGCCAACGGCACGGCCTCGAAGGACCTGTCGCTGGCCACGTTCCTCGACTTCGACCAGCTGAATTCGTCGAACCAGCGCGTGCCGTTCATCTCGCAGACGACCGGTCAGATCGAAGACGCAGTCAACCAGGGCGAATTCAAGTTCAACCTGAGCAAGACCGGCGCGGGCAACGACACCGACACGGTGGACTACAGCAACGCCAGCGACAACATCGCTGTCGTGGTTGAACTGGACGCCACGAAGCCGAACCAGTACGTGCTGGTCGACGGCGACGGCCCGACCTTCTACAGCGGCGGCGTTGGCGACCTGACCAGCGCGACCGACCGCGTCGACGTGCTGACCGGTGTCGAGCGCGTGGTGGCTTCGCTGGGCGAATCGGTGCTGGACCTGACGTCTTCGACCAAGGGTCTGGAAATCAAGTGGAGCGCGTTCGACGTGGCGAACCAGAACGCCGCGCTGGACCGTGACGTCTACACCGTGCGCATCTCGGACCTGGCCACGGCCAGCCCGCTGCAGCGCAGCTTCGTCGAGTACCGTGATGCCGGCTTGAGCAACACCGTCACGCAGGGCCAGGCCACCTGGAACCGCGTCGAAGGCAGCGACAACGCCGAAGTCATCATCATGAACAGCGCCCACTCGATGGACGCCGACACCTTCAACCTGCGCGGCGGTGCCAACCAGGTGAAGTACAACGAGCTGACCAAGTCGATCACGCTGACCCTGGCGGTGACCGACTGGAGCGCTGCCGCACCGACGACCTCGGGCAAGATCACCGGCGACGTGCAGTTCCAGGACGGCACGGGTGCTGGCGTGGAAGGTCCGTACATCCCGGGTTCGCAGCACCACACGATCACGAGCTATACCGCGAACAACGGTATCGCCTCGGGTTCGCTGAAGATCGCCGCTTCGCAAGACGCGGAAGACACGATCAAGTTCGCCGCTGGCCTGGGCGACAAGATCTTCGTGCTGTCGGAAGCTGGCACGGTGGACAACCAGATCACCGTCAAGCTGGGTAGCGGCTCGGCTCAGAACTCGGTCATCCTGACCGGCTTCGAGCTGCTGTCCGACGCCGACACGAACGACGTCTACGACTTCGGCTCGCTGGTGAACGCTGCGGCGGGTCTGGACATCATCGACTCCGGTGCGAACGACCACGACACGGTGAAGGTCGGCAACGACGCGATCGGTTTCGACGGCTCCAACGCCCTGGGCGGCGGTGCTGTCAACGCCGGTGCGACGGAAATCAGCCTTGGCGCGATCCGTGACTTCGCCTGGAAGGCCACGCCTGTGGTCGCTGGCTTCGACTTCGACGTGCTCGACGTCACCAAGGTGACCGACACGTCCCTGACGACGCTGACCGGCGCGCTGGCTTCGGGTGAGTTCAACACCGACGAAGTGGTGATCGGCAAGGTCAACAACATCAACTCGGCCCTGGGCTTCGAGTCGGTGGTGTTCACGCAGGCGACCGTCACCGAAAACGGCACGACGTTCATCCTCGATACGTCTGCCAATTCGGTGAAGGCTGGCGCCAAGGCGATCGCGTTGACCGACGGCACCAACACGCTGAGCTTCGGCGGCACGGTGCTGGAAGACGCGCGCGCTCTTGGCAGCCTGCGTGCCGCGACCGACCTGAATGTCACCTCGGGCGTCACGGTCACGGTGGTGGGCAACGAGGCCGTCAACATCACTGGCGGCAACGGCAACGACTCCATCACCTCGAAGGGTGGCAACGACGTCCTGCGCGGCGGTTCGGGCAACGACACGCTGGACGGCGGTTTCACCGCTGCTGTGGCGCCGGTGATCTCGTACAGCTTCAACGGCGGCGCTGCGGTGCTGGCCGCTGACGGCGACCGGATCACCATCCTCGGTGTGACGGTCGAAGCCGATACCACGCCGGCCACGCCGACGCTGAACGTTGCGGGTGCGATCCCCGTGGTGGTTGGCGCCGACTCGGATACGGTGGGTGCTGCGTTTGCCGGCGTCTCGCTGGCGAACTGGAAGACGGCCATCACTGGTGCTGGTACCGGCCTGACGGCCGGCGAAATCGCCGACCTCCAGTCTGTGTCCTACGACGCAGCTGCGAACCGTCTGATCTTCACCTTCACCGGTGCCGATTCGGGCGTGGCTCAAGGCGACTTCACCGCGGCGACCACGGGTGGTGCACCGACCATTACCGTTACGCTGGGTAATGCTGCCGACGTGGCTTACGCCGCGGCCACCCAGAGCTCCGACACGTATGTGTTCGAAGCCACCGCTGCGCTGAACGGTGCTGACACCATCAACAACTTCAATGCCGCGAACCTCGCGACCGACGATCTGCTCGACTTCCGCGCCTTCCTGGGCGTGGTCGCGTCGACGCCGAATCTGACTGCCGCGAACTTCGTGACCACGGGCCTGGACTTGACTGCCAACAACGTTGGTGTCGCGTTCAACAAGGGCTCGCTGGCCAGCACCGACATCGCCACGGCGGCTGCCGCCGGCAAGATCGCGGTGGCTGACAACCACAAGGCGGTTGTTCTGGTGACCGGTGACGTGGACGGCGTGAGCGACGCAACCATCGACGCTTACAAGGTCTACTACGTCGAGGACACCGATGCCACGGCCACTCAGTCGTGGACGGTGACCCTGGTCGGTACCATCAACAGCGGTACCGAGCTGAACGCTGCCGACCTGCTGGCCGGCACGACCAGCTTCGTGTAATCCTCGGACAGCCGGCTCGCTGCTGCGAGCCGGTCGACGATGGATCCGAACGAAAGGCCGCCTGGGGCAACCCAGGCGGCCTTTTTCATCTGGCCCCGGCCTGGCCACAGTCCAAGATCACGGCCGTCTGGTGACGGCCATCACACGCGCTCACCTTGGGCGTCAGCACAATCAGTCCATACGCTCACGACTCCTTCTGCCGCCATGCCTCCGCCCGCCAGCCTCGCCCTGAACCCCGCCTACGAACGCAGCCTCCGCGCCATCGTCAGCCAGGTCCAGCAGACGCAGAAGCCCCTGGCTGGCAGCGGCCGTTCAGGCCCCAGCCCGCGCAGCGCGAGCCGGCGCAGTGTCGAGGGCAAGGACTTCCTTCAACGTCTGCGCGAAGCCGGACTCTGAAGTTCTAGCGTCCGGCACGGTGCCGGACCTCGGGGACACGCTGGCCTACAATCCCGGGTTCCCGAAGGAGGCATGGCACCGCCCAAGCGACGGTGATCGCGTTGCTCGCCGTCACGGCGAGTTCCGCGCCTCTCTTCCTTCCAACGCATCATTCACACCGCACCCATGGCAAACAAGCAAGTCGTCTTCAGTGACCGCATCGTCGGTCTGTCGGTTCAAAACGGCCTGGTCCGCATCGACCTCGCCACCATCGCCGGCCCGGCCAAGACCAAGGAAGGCAAGGACGGCCTGAAGATGGACGTCACCCACCAACTCGTGATGCCGATGGACGCTTTCGTGGCCGGCTTCGGCATGCAGCAGAAGCTCATCCGGGAACTGAGCGCACGGCAGCAGAAGCGCAGCCTCAAGGCCCCCGCCGCCCCGGAAGCGACCGCAGCGGCAGAACAGGCGGCCGCAGCTTCCTGATCCCCCAGCGCGCGCGGCCTTGCCGCAAACTCCCCGGCCGGTCTATCCCGGCCAGCCGGAGCACCGTCATCGACACGGGCCACCATGCTGCAGAACATCAGCGTCCGCTACGACCCGGTCGAAGACCGGCTCGTCCTGCGTTTGTCGCTGAAGTCAGAAGCAGGCACTGCTGAGCATTGGTTGCAGCTGACCCGCAGGGTCTGCGCCAGCTGGCGCCAGGATCTGCAGGCGATGGTCGATCTGTCGGCCGAGTTGCCGCCAAGGCTCGACAAGGCCGCCAAGGCCGTTGTGTCGGCGGCACATCACCAGGTGATGTCGAGCCAGGTGCCGGTGCGAACCGAGCCGGCACCTGCCCCCGAGCACCCCGCGCCTGCAGCCGCCGCGCTGGTCACGCGTGTCACCTGCGGCCGCCGGCGCAATGATGGTCGATGGGTCGTGAAGTTCGAACTGCGCGACCGGCCGCCCCTGGCGCTGGTGCTGTCGAACCCGACGCTCCACGCATTGGTGGACGCGGTGTCGCGCCGGGTCCTGGTGGCCGACTGGGCGCTACCGAAGCTGGCCGTCGACAAGCCCGCGCCCGAGCGGCCCCCCACCGCGCCCCTGCACTAGGTTGTCTGCAGTCCGTCACTGGGCGGATCTCGGCTCGCGATAGATTGACTTCATATAGGAGTTTGATACAGTCCGCCTCCTATATGAATTCCGCGGTCCGCGTCAGCCTCAACACCACACCGCAGCACGCCCAGAGACTCGTCGACCTTCAAGCAGCCTTCGCCGCGGTGTGCAATGCCCTGGCGCCGCTGGTGCAGCAAACCCGGTGCTGGAACCGCGTGGCCCTGCACCACATGGCCTACAAGCAGCTCCGGCAGCAGTTTCCCGAACTGGGGTCGCAAATGGTCTGCAATGCGATCTATTCGGTCTCGCGCGCTTGCCGCGTCGTCTACCAGCATCCGCAGAGCCCGTTCAACCTCTCGCGCCTGGGCGACAAGCCCCTGCCGCGCCTGCAATTCCTGCCCCAATCGCCCGTGTACTTCGACCGCCACACGCTCAGCATCAAGGACGGACAGGTGTCGATGTACACGCTGGACGGCCGCATGCGCTTCCAGATCAACCTGGCGCCAGGCGACGAAGACCGCTTCCGCAACGAGAAGCTGCGCGAGATCGTCCTGGCAGGCAAGGGCGGCAGCTTCCAGCTGAGCTTCCTGTTCGCTCAGGCCACGGGGGACGAAGCCGACGACGGCGACACAGCCCACCCCCGCGGCGCCGCCGCCGAACTGCCCGAATACGTGGTCGTCCTGCCTGACGACACATTCACCCCGCCGCCCTCGATGCCCCGCACCGCCAACGCAAGCCTTTCGCCATGAGTCAACCCACCCGTGCCGCTGCGCCGCCGGCACCCCAGCTGCGCGAAGCGCTGCTCAGCCAGCGCAAACTTTTCATCCAGGCCGCATGGCTGAGCCTGCTCACAGGCCTGATGAGCCTGGCGCCCTCCTGGTTCATGTTCGAGGTGTACGGCCGCGTGCTCAACAGCCGCAACGTCAACACGCTCGTGATGCTGTTGCTGATGGTGATCGGCGTCTACGTCGTGATGGAGTTGCTGGACCTGGTGCGGGGCCGCATCCTGCACCAGGCCGGCGAAGGCATCGAGCAGCGCCTGCGCTCGCGGCTGTTCGAGGCCACCTTCGAAGCCAACCTGCGCAAGCTGCCGGGCGGCACGGTCCAACCGTTCAGCGACCTGAAGACCTTGCGCGACTTCATCAGCACGCCGGTCATCACCTCGCTGATGGACCTGCCGACCGCGCTGATCTGCATGATCCTGCTGTTCATGATCAGTCCCTGGCTTGGCGTGATGGCGCTGGTCGGCGCGATCTTGCAGGCGGGCCTGGCCCTGCTGACCGAGCGGCGCACGATGCCCTTGCTGACCGAGGCGATGCAGGCCTCGATCCAATCGCAGAGCTATGCCGCGCACTCGCTGCGCAACGCACAGGTGATCGAGTCGATGGGGATGCTCGGCAGCATCCACAAGCGCTGGGCCAAGTTGCAGCTGATCTTCCTGGCCAAGCAGTCGCAGGCCTCCGACTACGGCGGCATCAATGCCACGGCAGCCAAGCTGATCCAGACCATGCAGAGCTCGCTGCTGCTGGGCGCCGCCTGCCTGCTGGTGCTGACCAATGGCCTCTGGGGCGGTGGCGGCATGATGATCGTGGCCTCGATCCTGGGCGGCAAGGTGCTGTCCCCGCTGGCGCAACTGGTGGCGCAGTGGCGGCTCATCGTCGGCGTGCGCGACTCGTATGCCCGCCTGAACCAGATGTTCACGCGTTTTGTCGAAACCCCGCCCGGCATGCCGCTGCCGGCGCCCAAGGGCCTGCTGACGGTCGAGGCCGTGCTGGCCGGTGCACCGAACAGCCCGACACCGATCCTGAAGAACGTCAGCTTCATGGCTCGCCCGGGCGAGGTGGTCGGCGTGATCGGCCCGTCGGCTTCGGGCAAGAGCACGCTGGCGCGCCTGCTGGTGGGCATCTGGCAGGCCGCCGGTGGCAAGGTGCGCCTGGACGGCGCCGACGTTTACACCTGGAACAAGGCCGAGCTGGGCCCGCACATCGGCTACCTGCCGCAGTTCGTCGAGCTGTTCGATGGCACGGTGGCCGAAAACATCGCGCGCTTCGGCAAGGTCGACCGCGACCTCGTCCAGGAGGCGGCGCGCCAGGTCGGGCTGGCCGAAACCATCGAAGCCCTGCCGCAGGGCTATGACACCCGCATCGGCGAAGACGGCGCGGTGCTGTCCGGCGGACAGCGCCAACGCCTGGGCCTGGCCCGCGCGGTGTACGGCAACCCGGCCTTCCTGGTGCTCGACGAGCCCAACTCCAGCCTCGACGAACTGGGCGAGAAGGCGCTGCTGCAGCTGCTGGTGGCGCTGAAGGCGCGCGGCGCCACCGTGGTGGCCATCACACACCGCACCACGCTGCTGCCGGCGGTCGACAAGCTGCTGGTGCTCAACGACGGCCAGGTGGCCTATTTCGGCCCGCGCGACGAGGTGCTCGCCGCGCTGAAGAAGGCCAACGAACAGGCCCGCGCGCAGATCGAGCAGCGCCAGGCCGCCCTGGCGGGCCAGGCGCTGCCGCGACCCGCCGCACTGCCGGGAGGCGCAGCATGAGCACGCCAGGATTCTTCGATCGCAGCGTGCTGGGTCGCACCCTGCGCAGCTTCCGCCGCGAGCTGATGTGGATTGCCGTCTTCAGCTTCTTCGCCAACGTGCTGCTGCTGACGCCCACGCTCTACATGATGCAGGTCTACGACCGCGTCATGACGAGCGGCAGCGAGTACACGCTCGCGGCGCTGACGCTCATCATGGTCTTCTTCTTCCTGACCATGAGCTTTGCGGAGTGGATCCGTTCGCGTCTGCTCGTGCGCGCCGGCGCGCGCTTCGACCAGGCCCTGCACACCGGTGTGTTCAAGGCCAGCTTCGAGTCCAGCCTCGGGGGCACGCTGCGCAACCGGCTCGAGCCCTTCAACGACCTGACGAACCTGCGCCAGTTCCTCACCGGCAACGGCATCTTCGCGCTCGTCGACACGCCGTGGACGCCGGTGTACATGGCGGTGCTGTTCCTGATGCATCCGTGGCTCGGCTGGGCCTCGATCGGCTTTGGCGTCGTGATGCTGGTGCTGGCCATCGCGGGCCAGCGCGTCACCGCACCGCTTCACAAGCAGGTGCAGGAGGTCGGGTCCGAGTCCCAGGCCTACATCCAGGCCAAGCTGCGCAATGCCGAGACGGTGGAAGCGCTGGGCATGCTGGGCAACCTGCGCCGCCATTGGCTGGCCATCCAGGAGCGGCTGAACCACTCCCAGCACGCGGCACACGAGTCCTCGCACCGCCTGCAGGCCGCGACCAAGTTCGTGCAGTACAGCCAGCAATCGCTGATGCTGGCCCTGGGGGCGCTGCTGGCCATCGACGGGCACATCAGCGCCGGTGCGATGATTGCCTGCAATGCCCTGATGGGCAACGCGCTGCGGCCGGTGGGCGTCATCGTCACCACGTGGAAGCAGTTCGTCGAGATGCGCCAGTCCTACGCCCGCCTCGAGAAGCTGATCGAGGACAACCCCGAGCGTGGCGCCACGCACGTGGGGGAAGAGGTCAAGGGCCAGATCACGCTGCGCCAGCTGGAAGCCACCGCACCGGGCCGCAAGGAGCCCATCCTGAAGGGGCTGGACCTCGAGTTCAAGGCCGGCGAGGTGGTGGCCATCATCGGTCCTTCGGGCGCCGGCAAGTCGACGCTGGCCCGCTGCATCGTCGGCATATGGCCCAATGTGAGCGGCCAGGTGCTGCTCGACGGCCAGCCCATCGGCGACTGGTCGCGCGAGGCGCTGGGCCCGCACGTGGGCTACCTGCCGCAGGACATCGAGCTGTTCGACGGCACCATCGCCGAGAACATCGGCCGCTTCGGCCGCGTCTCGCCCGACATGGTGATCGAGGCCGCCACGCGCACCGGCATCCACGACATGATCCTGCGCCTGCCCAAGGGCTACGACACGCCGATGGGCGAGGCTGGCGGCATGCTCTCGGGCGGCCAGCGCCAGCGCATCGGCCTGGCGCGCGCCATCCTCGGCGACCCGGCCCTGGTGGTGCTGGACGAGCCGAACGCCAACCTCGACGACGTTGGCGAGACCGCGCTGCAGCGCACCGTGCGCGACCTGAAGTCGCGCGGCAAGACCGTCTTCATGATCGTCCACCAGCAGCACATGCTGGCGGTGGCCGACCGCGTGCTGGTGCTGGAAAACGGCCAGGTCTCCCGCTTCCTGCCGGTGGTGGTGCAGAACGCCAGCCAGGCCTGACCCCTGAATTCGTGAGAGATACATGAGCAACGTGACTCCCCTGATGCGAGCCGACCTCGCCGCCAAGCCCGGTGCGAACGACATCACCGATGTCGACGACATCAAGCTCGAGACCGACACCAAGCCGGCCATCCGCCTGGGCTTCTGGGTGCTGGTGGTGGGCTTCGGCCTGTTCCTGCTGTGGGCCGCCTTCGCGCCGCTGGACGAAGGCGTCTCGGCGCCGGCCACGGTCTCGATCGAGACGCGCCGCAAGACCATCCAGCACATGCAGGGCGGTGTGGTCGAGAAGGTCAACGTGAAGGAAGGCGACCAGGTCAAGGCCGGCGACGTGCTGGTGGTGCTGGACGACGGCACCACCCGCGCCACCTACGAGGCAATCCGCCAGAACTACCTGGCCCAGCGCGCCTTCGAGAGCCGCCTGACGGCCGAAGTGAGCGGCGCCCCGACCATCACCTTCCACCCGGACCTGATGACCAACGACCCGCTGGCGGTGCAGCACCGCACGGTGCAGCAGCAGCTGTTCAATTCGCGGCGTGCGGCGCAGGATGCCGAAATTTCGGCGGCAAGGCAGTCGATTGCCGGCCTCGAAGGCCAGATCGTCGGCATGCAGCAGATGTTGGAGAGCCGCAAGACCCAGGCCGACATCCAGGCGCGCCAGCTGGCCAACGTCAAGGGTCTGGCCGACGAGGGATTCGCGCCGCGCAACCAGGCCCTGCAGCTCGAGCAGGCACAGGCCGAATTGCGCAGTGCCATCGCCGAGCTGCAGGCCAACATCCAGCGCTCGCGCAGCTCGATCGCCGAAACCAACCTGCGCATTGCCCAGCGCCAGCAAGAGTACGTGAAGGAGGTTTCGGGCCAGCTGGCCGACGTGCGCCGCGAGGTGCAAGCCAACCAGGAGCGCCTGGCCGCGATCACTGCCGACCTCGGCCGCACGCAATTGCGCGCACCGGTCTCTGGCCAGGTGCTGGGGCTGGCGCTGGCAGGCCCGGGCAACGTGGTCACGCCGGGCCAGCGCCTGATGGACATCGTGCCCAAGGGTGAATCGCTGCTGCTGGATGCGCGCGTGCCGACCAACGTGATCGACCGGGTCAAGGTGGGCCAGAACGTCGAGGTGCGCTTTACCGCCTTCGCCAACACGCCGCAGTTGGTGGTGCACGGCAAGGTGGTGTCGCTGTCCGGCGATGCACTGACCGAGCCATCGTCGCAGGGCCAGCAGGTGTCGTTCTACCTGGCGCGCGTCGAGATCACGCCGGACGGCCACAAGGCGCTGGGCAGCCGCAACCTGCAGCCTGGCATGGGCGCCGAAGTGCTGATCAAGACCGGCGAGCGCTCGCTGCTGACCTACCTGCTGCACCCGCTGCTCAAGCGCGTGGCCTCGGCCATGACGGAGGAGTGAGCATGATGGCTTCGCTCGACCTCCGCCGGGCTGCGGCCCCGCGACGCAGCCGCCTTGCGCGGGCGGCTGCGGTCGCCGTCCTCGGCGCCGGCTTGTTCGCGCTGCTGCCGGCCCATGCCGCGAGCTTTGCCGAGATCTTCGCCGCGGCCCGCGACTACGACGCGCAGTACAAGGCCTCGGGCTACGACCTGCAATCGGCCAAGCTGGCGGTGCCGGTGGCGCGTTCGGCGCTGCTGCCCCAGGTGGGCATGGCCTACTCGCGCTCGGACGTCAGCGGCACCCGCTCGTTCTACAACGCGCTGAACCAGGAAGTGCAGGTGCAGCTGCAGTACGCGTCGCCGCAGGCCAATCTGCAGGTGCGCATGCCGCTGTGGAACCAGGAGGCGCGCGCCCGCTACGACCAGAGCCAGGTGCAGGCCGACGCCGCCGAGCAGGTCTACCGCTCGCGCGGGCTGGAGCTGCTGGACCGGGTGGGCACCTCGTACCTGCAGGTGCTGCAGGCGCTGGACGCGCGCGGCCTGGCGCAGACGCAGCTGGTGGCGGTGCAGGGCCAGCTCGACCGTGCCGAGCAGCGCCTCAAGCGTGGCGAGGGCACGCGCACCGATGCCGCGCTGGCGCAGGCCGCGGTCGACATCGCGAAGGCCAAGGTGCTCGAAGCCGATGACCAGATCCAGCTGGCGCGGCGCACGCTGCGCCGCCTGACCGGACGCGACACGCAGGACCTCAACCAGCCGGCCGAAGACTTCAAGCCCGGCGACCTGCTGCCCAACCGGCTGACCGAATGGTTCGACCTGGCCGAGCGCAACAGCCCCACCATCCAGGCGCGACAGCAGGCGGTGATGGCGGCGCGGCTCGGCGTCAAGCGCCAGGAGGCCGGACACATGCCCCGCGTGGACCTCTACGCCAGCATCGCCCGCAACGAGAACGAGACCCTCAACAACCTGGGCCAGACCTCGGTGCTGAAGACCATGGGCGTGCAGGTCAACGTGCCGCTGTACAGCGGCGGCGGCGTCGACGCCAGCGTCAAGCAGGCGCTGGCCGACCAGTCGCGCACCGAAGAGGAACTGCGCCTCGAGCGCGAATCGGTGCAGGTCGAGGTGCAGCGCAACTTCCAGACGGTGACCACCGGGCCGGAGAAGATCGAGGCCTACCGCCGCGCGGTCAGCTCCAGCGAGGTCGCCGTCACCGGTGCCGTGCGTTCGCAGGCCGCTGGCCTGGCCACCACCTCGGACGTGCTGGACGCGCAGGCCCGCCTGTACAGCGCGCAGCGCGACCTGGCGCAGACCCGCTACGACTACCTGCTGGCGAAGCTGCGGCTGATGGCGATGTCGGGCCTGCTGGTCGATGACATCGTGGCCGAGCTCGACCGCAGCCTGCCGGTGCGCGTGAGCAGCAACCCTTGAACACCCGGTGAACCCGATGAACCTGACAACCTTGTCCCGTGCTGCCGTGCTGAGCGCGGCCGCTGTGCTGGCGGCCTGCGGCGGCGGCAGCGACACCAACGCGCCCAGCGTCACGAACATGGGCGCCTCGAGCATGATGTACGGCAAGAGCACGACGATCACCGTGATCGGCTCGGGCCTCAATGCCAACCTGAGCGCCACCATCGAACCGGGCTGCCCCACCATGACACGGGGCACGCCGAGCGACACCCAGCTCACCTTCACCTGCAAGATCGCCGCGTTGGGCGACCTGCGCGCGCGGGTGCGCACGGAGGGCGGGGCGGAACTGGCCTCGCTGCGCCTGACCGTGGAGACGCCACGCGTCTCGATGACCGTCGCGCAGACCGTCTCCGGCGTCACCAGCAGCAACAGCTTCGTGATGGAGCTCGACCCGGTGGCCGCGCCGATCACGGTGACCAACTTCCTCACCTACGTCAACACCGGCTCCTGCTTCTACAAGGACACCTTGTTCCACCGTGTGGTGCGCACCGGCTTCTCCATCGCCCAGGCCGGCGGCTTCAAGTCCGGCTTCGTCGCGGTGACCGGCGTCGGCGCGCCGATCGCGCTGGAATCGAACAACGGCCTGAAGAACCTGAAGTACACCGTGGCGATGGCGCGCACGAGCGAACCGAATTCGGCGACCTCGCAGTTCTACATCAACGGCACCGACAACCCGGCCTTCGACTACGTCAGCGCCGACCAGCCCGGCTACGCGGTGTTCGGCAAGCTGATCAGCGGGACGGATGTGTACGACGTGCTGCAGGCGGTGCCGACGACGACGAAGACGGCCGAGACCAACGGCCAGCCGGTCACTTTCGCCGACACGCCGGTCGACAATGTGTCGATCACCGCCTGCTCGCAGATCCGTTGATCCCGCCGCTGCACCGCCTCTTCAGCCTCCTCACACTCGCCTGGCCGCTGGCCAAGCGGGACGTTCTCGCACGCTATCGCGGCAGCGCCGCCGGCGTGCTATGGGCGCTGCTCGCGCCGCTGGCGATGGTGGGCATCTATGCGCTGGTGTTCCAGGGCGTGTTCCAGGCGCGCTGGGCCGGCTCTGGGCGTGGCACGGCCGGCGGCATCGACTACGCCGCGCGGCTGTTCGCGGGGCTCATCGTGTTCAGCGCGGTGGCCGAGGTGGCCACGCGCGCGACGCGGCTGATGCAGGAAAACGCCAACCTCGTGAAGCGGGTGGTGTTCCCGCTCGAGCTGCTGTGCGTGGCGCTGGTGATGCAGGTCGCGGTGCACACCGCGCTGCAGATGCTGGTGCTGGCCGTGCTGCTGCTGGTGTGGGGCGGGGGCGCCAGCTGGACCTGGCTGTGGCTGCTGGCCGGCTGGCCGTGGATCCTGCTGCTGCAGCTGGCGCTGGCGATCGGACTCGCTGCACTGGGCTGTTATTTGCGCGACCTACAGCACATCGTGCCGCTGCTGATGTCGGGCCTGCTGTTCCTGTCGCCGGTGTTCTACCCCAGCGCTTCGGCGCCCGAGGCGCTGCGCTGGCTGCTGGCCTTCAACCCGGTGAGCGCGCCGATCGAGCTGATGCGTGCCGCCTGGTTCGGAGAAGCCTTCGCCTGGCATACCGCGTTGTGGCCGCTGCTGGGTGTGGCGGCCGGCCTGGCGGCCGCGCACGGGCTGTTCGTGCGGCTGCGACCCGGCTTCGCCGATCTCGTGTGATGGTGCCTGCGATGGACAGCGACGTCATCATCGAGCTGCGCGGTGTCAACAAGAGCTATTCGCTCGAGCAGCGCCCCGTGCGCCGCCTGATCGACCAGCTGCTGGGCCGCGTCGACCGCGGCCACCAGCACCATGCGCTGTGGGACGTGGACCTGCGCATCCGTCGCGGCGAGGTGGTCGGCCTGATCGGCCGCAATGGCGCGGGCAAGTCGACGCTGCTGCAGGTGGTGTGCGGCGTGCTCGACCCCACCAGCGGCACGCGCCGCGTGCAGGGCCGCATCGCCGCGCTGCTGGAGCTGGGCGCGGGCTTCAACCCCGACCTGAGCGGGCGCGAGAACGTTCGCCTGAACGGTCCGCTGCTGGGCCTGTCGCTGGCGCAGATCGAGTCGCGCATGGACGAGATCATCGCGTTCGCCGGCATCGGCGAGTACATCGACCAGCCGGTACGCAGCTACTCCAGCGGCATGTTCGTGCGCCTGGCGTTCTCGATGGCCACCAGCGTCGATCCCGACATCCTGGTGATCGACGAGGCGCTCTCGGTCGGCGACGGCGTGTTCGCGCGCAAGTCCTTCGAGCGCATCATGGCGCTGAAGGATCGCGGCGCGACGATCCTGTTCTGCTCGCATTCGCTGTTCCAGGTGGAGCAGCTGTGCAGCCGGGCGCTGTGGATCAACAACGGGCGGGTGCAGTTCGACGGCCCGTCGCACCTGGCGGTGGTGGAGTACAGCGCGTGGCTGGCGCGCCAGGAGCAGGCCGGCCCCGCACCGACGGCGAACACCACCGAGTCCGATTCCGCGCGCATCGAAGCCCTTGCGCTGCGGCCGCCGGCCGATGGTGGCGGTGCCTACCGCAGCGGGGTCGACGAGCTCTGCGTCGAGATGCGCGTGCAGTCCGATCCGGCGATCGCCTGCCCCTCGCTCGGCCTGGTCCTGTACACCGAGGATGGCCGCAGCATTGCCAGCGCCGGCAACTGGCTCGATGGCCATGTGCTGCAGCGCGATGCCTCCGGCCAGATCCGCGCGCAGCTGGCCTTTCCCGCGCTGCCCTTGCTCAAGGGCCGCTACACGCTGTCGCTGTACGTGCTGTGCGACCGGGCCATCAACCTCTATGCCGCGGCCGAGCACGCGCTGAGCTTCGAGGTGGTGCAGGACAATGTGCAGCAGGGCATCGTCGCCTTGCCGCATGCCTGGCGTCCCTTTCCTTCTTCATGAGCACCGCGCAGTTCTCGTTTCCGCTGAATGTCTTTGCCCGCATGCTGTCGGTGCGTGAAGGGCGGGTCGACTACCTCCACTTCGCGGTCTTCGAAGACGGGCAGCGCGACGTGCTGCGCGCGCAGGAGCGCGCGAGCGAGTTGCTGTGGCAGGCACTGCCGCCGCCGTGCCGTCTGCTCGAGGTGGGCATCGGCCTGGGTACCACGCTGGGCCAACTGCTGCGGGCCGGCTACGCCGCGCGCGGCATCACGCCCGAGCAGGCGCAGATCGACGTCGCCCGGCAGCGCCAGGGCGAAGGCCTGCCGCTCACGCTGTCGCGGCTCGAGGACTTCCAGCAGGACGCCGGACAGTGGGACGCGCTGCTGTTCCAGGAGAGCGCGCAGTACATCGAGCCGATGGCACTGTTCGAGTCGGCCGAACGGCTGCTGCACGCCGGCCCGGCCACGCTGGTGGTGATGGACGAGTTCGCGCTGCGCCGCGATGCGGAGGACCACGGGGGGCTGCACCTGCTGCCGGCCTTCATCGCGCTGGCGCAGCGTTTCGGCTGGCGGCTGTCGCAGCACACCGACCTGTCGCGCCAGGTGCAGCCGACGCTGGACTACCTGATCGATGCCGCGCACGCGATGCGCGCCGACCTGATGCGCGAGCTGCGGCTCGACGAGGCCACGATGGTGGGCCTGGTGGCCGCGCTGGAGCGCGCCCGGGCCCTGTACCGCGCCGGCGTCTACGGCTATGCGGTGCTGCGCTTCGAGCGCGCCCAGCCCGCCAGCGACCGGCTGCTGTCGCTGGGACCGGACCAGGCAGAGTCCGTGCGCGGGCTGTTCGAGGCGGTCTTCGGTCACCCGCTGTCGGCGGCCGAGTGGCAGTGGAAATACGGCGACGGCCGTGGCCGTGCCCTGGGCCTGCAGCGGGAGGAGCGGCTGCTGGCGCACTACGGCGCGCTGACGCGTCGGGTGCGCTTCCACGGCCGTGAGGTCGCCGCCTGCCAGGTCTGCGACGTGATGGTCGCCGCCCAGGCCCGGTCGAACCTGGCGCGCAGCGGGCCGCTGCACCGCGTCACCGCCAGCTTTCTCGAAGCCCAGATCGGCTGGGGGCGGCCCCACCTGATCGGCTACGGCTTTCCCACGCAGCGGGCGATGGCGGCCGCGCAGCACCTGGGCCTGTATGCGCCGGTCGACGGCATGGAGGCCTTCAGCTGGACACCGTTGCGCGGCAGCGCCGGCGCCACGGTCCAGGCGCTGGCCGATGAAGACCTGGCCCCGGGCAAGCCCGCCGCCGCCCTGGTCGACCAGGCCTGGGCCGCGATGGTGGCGGCCCTGCCCGAGCAGACGCTGGGCGTGCGCGACGCGGCCTGGCTGCGCCACCGCTACTGCCGGCATCCGCGCTTCCGCTACCAGGTGCTGCTGGTGCGGCGGCGCTGGACGCGGCGGCTGCTCGGCGTCGTCGTGCTGCGCCAGCATGAGCATCACCTCGAGTGGGTGGACCTGGTCGGCGCGCCGGCGCAGCTGGAGGTGCTGCTGGCCGTCGCGCGCAACCGGGCGCACGAGCTCGGGCTGGCGGTGCTCGAAGCGTGGATCACGCACTCCCAGGCCGGCCGCTTCGAATCCCTGGCCGACGGCACGTGCAAGCGGCGCGCGCTCGACATCGCGGTGCCCGCCAACGTGCATTCGCCGGGACCCTCGGTCGAGGACCAGCGCGGCCGCTGGTGGCTGATGGCCGGCGACACCGACTTCCGCTGAAGCCGCATGCGCATCCTCCACGTCACGCGCGAGGTCGCCAGCGACCGCCGCTTCGGGATCGGCCGCAGCCTGTCGCCGGTGGTCGAGGCCCTGCAGGCGGCCGGTCACATCGTGCGTTATCTGACCCAGGAAGACCAGGGGCCGCGTGCGCGCGAATGGCAGCGCCGCTGGACCCTGCGGCTGGCGCCGCTGGCCCAGCGCTGGCTGGGGCCCGCCGGCGGCACGCTGGCCGCGATCTGGATCGAACGCCTGAACATGGGTCGGCTGGCGGCCAAGGTGGTGGCCAACAGCCCGGTCGACGTGGTGCACCTGCACGACCCCTGGACCGCCTGGGGCTTCCGCCTGGCGCGGCTGGTCCACCGCGGCGCGCCGTGCCGCTGGGGGCTGACCGAGCATGGTTTCGGCGCCTACACCGACGCGATCCGCGAGGAGGGCGTGCCCTTCTCGGCGCGCCTGCTGCGCCTGCACCGCCGGCTCGAGGCGCGCATCCTGCGCGCGGCGCAGTGGGTCATCTGCCCCAGCGCGGCGGCGGTGGCCCAGCTGGCGCGCGACCTCGGGTTGCCGGCAGCGCCCGCGCACTGGCATGGCGTGCCGCATGCGCGGCCCCAGCTCGCGCTGCCTGGGCGCGACGCGGCGCGTGCGGCACTGGGCTGGGCCGGTGATGCCTGCCAGGTGCTGGCCGTGGGCCGGCTCAATCCCGTCAAGCGCTTCGAGGCGCTGGTGCAGGCCTGCCTGCGCCTGCAGCGTCCGGTGCGGCTGACCATTCTGGGCGAGGGCGATCCCGCCCCGCTGCAGCGCCTGGTGGACGAAGCGGCAGCGCCGCAGCTGGCCCTGCAGGTTGCGGTGGTCGACGACGTGGCACCGTACCTCAGCGGCGCCGACCTCTACGTCAGTACCGCGCTGAACGAATCCTTCGGCATGGCCAATCTCGAAGCGCTGGTGGCCGGGCTGCCGGCCATCTGCACCGCGGTGGGCAGCGTGCCGGAGGTCACCGGCGGCCGCGCCTGGCTGGTGCCGGGCAGCGGGCCTGGCTGGATCGACGACCTCGCGGCGGCCATCGGCGAGCTGATCGACGACCCGCGGCGGCGCCAGGCCATGGGCCAGGCGGCCGCCCGGCATGCTGCGGCGTGGCCCGATGCGGCCGCGATCGGACAACGCTATGAAGCGATTTATCAAGGCCTGGCGTGAGCGTGGCGCGGCCGCGGTGCCCGTGCCGCCGGCCGCCGAGACCCTGGCAGCGGACGCGTTGTGCGCGCTGCCGGCCGCGCTGCCGGTGGCCGACGCGCGGCGGGTGATGGTGCTGGCGCCGCACCCGGACGATGAGACCATTGGCTGCGGCGGCCTGCTGCTGCAACTGGCCGCCGCGCGGGTGCCCACCCGGGTGGTGCTGGTCAGCGACGGCGCCGGCGCCGGCGGCCTGCCGCCCGGGGCGGACGAGGTCCGCTACGCCGAATTCCGCGCCGCGCTGGCACGGCTCGGCCAGCCCGACCAGGTCTGGCTGCGCCTGCCCGATGGCGCGCTGGCCGAAGCGCCGACCCTTGCGGCCTGCATCGAGGCCGAAGTGCGGGGTTTCCAGCCCCACTGGCTGCTGGCGCCCGCCGCCGACGACCTGCACCGCGACCACCGTGCCGTGGCCGAAGCCGCGCGCCGCGCGGCCTGCGCCGTCGGCGCGGTGGACTGGCTGCTGCACTACGAGACCTGGGCGCCGCTGGCGCTGACGCACGTGCTGGACATCACCGCCGAACTGCCGGCCAAGCTGCAGGCACTGCGCTGCCACGAGACCGCGCTGGCCTGCGGCAACTACCTGCCCGCGGCCGAGGGCCTTGCGCGTTATCGCGCCCTGATGCTGGGCCATCCGGTGCCCGAAGGCGCGGCAGAAGGCTACCGCTGCCGCGAGCGCAGCACGGAGTTCCGATGAGCGCGGCGATCGACCCTCCGGGCGACGGCAACGGCAACGGCAACGGCGCCAGCGTGGCGATGCGCGGCCCGCTCGTCAGCGTGCTGATCCGCAGCATGGACCGCGACACGCTCGCCGACGCCCTGGCGGCGGTGGCCGCGCAGCGGGCCGACGACATCGAGGTGCTGGTGGTCAATGCCGGCGGCCGACCCCACCGGCCTCTTCCGGGCGCGTGCGGGCGCTTCGCGCTGCGGCTCGTCGAGCCGGCCGATGGCGCTGCGCTGCCCCGCGCCGCCGCGGCCAACCTGGCGCTCGAGCGGGCCGCGGGCGACTGGCTGCTGTTCCTGGACGACGACGACCTGATCGATGCCGACCACATCGCGCGCCTGCGTGAGGCGCTGGCCCGCGCGCCCGGCCGCGCGGTGGCCTACGCCGGCGTGCGCCTGCTCGACGCGCAGGGCCAGCCGGCAGGCGTGCTGGACGAGGCTTTCGACGCGTGCCGGCTGTGGTTCGCCAACTACCTGCCGATCCATGCCGTGATGTTCAGCCGTGCGCTGGTGCAGCAGCACGGCCTGCGCTTCGACGAATCGTTCGAGGTCTACGAGGACTGGGACTTCTGGCACCAGCTGGCGGCGGTGCAGGACTTCCTGCACGTGCCCGGCACCTCGGCCAGCTATCGCCTGATTGGAGCGTCCGGCCTCAGTGCCGGCCGTGACGCCGCGATGACCACCCGCGCACGCCAGGCGATCTACCGCAAATGGCTGCCGCAGCTGTCGGCCGACAAGCTCGAAGGCCTGGCCGCGGCCGCCGAACGCTGGCGCGCCGAGCGCGTGCAGCACAGCGACGCGCGGGAAGCCGCCGAGCGGGCGTTGATGCAGCAGCAGGCACTGGCCACCGAGCGCCTGGACCAGCTGCAGCGCCAGCGCGACAGCCTGGCGGTACAGCTGGCCGACAGTGCCGAGCAGCTCCGGAGCCTGAAGCAACAGGCGCAGCATGAGCTGGCTTCGGCGCAGGCCTACCAGCAGCAGCTCGAAGCCCACGTGAAGTCCGCCGAACGCGACTACCGCGTGCTGGAGCAGGGCTACCGGCAGGTCACCGGCTCGCTGTCCTGGCGCATCACGGCACCGCTGCGCGCGCTGCGCTCCGCCGCACAGCCTGAGGCCCTGCGGCGCGCGGCCCGCGCCACCCTTCGTCGGACGGCCCTGGCGCTGCCGGTCTCGCCGCAGACCCGGCAGCGCATCAAGGTCTGGCTGGCCGGGCGGGCCTGGGCCGCGCCCTTGCTGCGCTGGCTGGCGCCGCCGGCGCCGCCGACCGCAGCCGGGGAAGGCGCCAGCCCCCAGCCGCCGGCGCTGGACAAGGAGGCCGTGCGCGCCGACGCCGAGCAGGCGCTGACGCAGTTCCTCGCCAGTGGTCGCCAGCTGCGCCTGCCGGTCCCGGCGGGCGCACCGCGCGTCTCGGTCATCGTCGTGCTGTTCAACCAGGCCGGGCTGTCGCTGCAATGCCTGCAGGCGCTGGCGGACAGCCGCGGCGTCGACTTCGAGACGCTGGTGGTCGACAACGCCTCGAGCGACCGGGTGCCGCAGCTGCTCGAGCGCGTCAGCGGCGCGCGCCTGCTGCCGCAGCGCGAGAACCTGGGCTTCCTGCGCGCGGTGAACCTGGCCGCGGCCGAGGCCCGCGGCGAGTACCTGCTGCTGCTGAACAACGACGCGCTGGTCGAGCCCGACACGCTGGCGCACGCGGTGGCCCGGCTCGACGGCGACCCGCGCATCGGCGCGGTCGGCGGGCCGATCCTGCTGTGGGACGGCCGGTTGCAGGAAGCCGGCAGCATCATCTGGCGCGACGGCAGCTGCCTGGGCTACGGCCGCGGCGAGTCGCCCGATGCCGGCCCCTACCGCTTCCTGCGCGAGGTCGACTACTGCTCCGGCGCCTTCCTGCTGCTGCGCCGCGAGCGCTTCGCCTCGATGGGCGGCTTCGACGATGCCTATGCCCCGGCCTACTACGAGGAGAGCGACCTCTGTGCGCGGCTGTGGGAAGCGGGCCAGGCAGTGGTGTTCGACCCGAAGGTGCGGATCCGGCACTTCGAGTTCGCCAGCGATGACGGCCAGGGCCGGGCGATCGCACTGCAGGCGCGCAACCGGCTGCGCTTTGCCGAGAAGCACCCGGCCTTCCTGGCCGCCCGCCCGGCGCCGGACCTGGCCCGGCTGCTGCAGGCACGCCAGCGCCTGCCGGCCGGCGCGCGCCGCGTGCTGTTCATCGACGACCGCGTGCCGATGCCCTGGCTCGGCCAGGGCTACCCTCGGGCGGCGAGCTTCGTGGCGGCGATCGTCGCGGGCGGCGACTTCGTCACCCACTACCCGCTGCAGTTCCCGCACGAGCACTGGGACGACGTGCGTCGCGCCCTGCCCGAGTCCGTGGAGGTGATGCTCGACGAAGGCCTGGCCGGCATCGCCGGCTTCCTGGCCGCGCGTGCCGGCTTCTATGACCTGATGGTCATCAGCCGGCCGCACAACATGGACGTTATCAACGCGCTGCGCGCGAACCATCCGGCGTGGTTCGAGGACACCCTGGTCGTCTACGACGCCGAGGCCCTGTTCTCGGTGCGCGACATTGCAAAGGCCGCGCTGCAGGGCCAGGCGCTGCCGGCGGCGGAGCAGCAGCAGATGATCCGGCAGGAGCTCGCACTGGCGCGGGGCGCCGATCGCGTGGTGGCCGTGTCCGAGGCCGAGGCCCGGCACTACCGGCAGACCGGCTTCGCCGACGTGCAGGTGCTGGGCCATGCGCTCGCGCAGCGGCCCGTGTCGGTGCCGCTGTCCGCGCGCAGCGGCTTCCTCTTCATCGGTGCCGTGCCCTTCGACGATTCACCCAACGGCGACAGCCTGATCTGGTTCATCCAGGAGGTCTGGCCGCTGGTCGTCCAGGACCTGGGCGAAGCCGCGCGGCTGGACATCGTCGGACCCTGCGAATCGGCCACCCTGCGGGCGCTGGCCGGCGCCTCGATCCGCATCCACGGGCAGGTGCCCAGCGTCGAGCCCTTCCAGGATGCCGCGCGCGTGTTCATCGTGCCCACCCGCTATGCCGCCGGCATCCCGCACAAGGCCCACGAGGCCGCCGCCGCCGGTCTGCCGATGGTGGTGACGCCGCTCATCGCCGAGCAGCTCGGCTGGACCGAGGCCGTCGCCGTCGGTGCCAGCGCGCAGGCGTTTGCCGAGGCCTGCGTGCGCCTGCACCGCGACGACCTGGCGTGGCAGACCCAGCACCGCGCCCTGCAGGACCTGGTGGCGCGCGACTGCAGCCCGGCGGCCTTCGAGGCGGCGGTGCGGCGCATCGTGGCGGTGCCGGTGAGGGCGGCTGCGGCATGAGCCTCGGCGGCGAACAGCGCGCCGCGGCGCGCGTCAGCGTGCTGGTGCGCTCGATGGACCGGCCCAGCCTTCCGCGCGCGCTGAACTCCGCGCTCGGGCAGACCTACCCCTCGCTGCAGGTGATCGTGCTGGCGGCAGCGGGCGGACGCCTGGCGATGCTGGAGCGGGTCGATCAGGCAGCACAGGGCGGACGCATCCGGGCCATCGATCCCGGACGGCCGCTCGACCGGGCGGCGGCGGCGAACGCGCTGCTGGCCGCTGCGGGGAGTGAGCTGCTGCTCTTCCTGGACGACGACGACTGGCTGCTGCCCGAGCACGTGCAACGCCTGGTCGACGCGCTCGAGCCGCATCCGGAAGCGGTGGCCGCCTACGCCGGCGTGCGCTGTGTCAGTGGCGACCCCGAGGCGCCGACCACGGTGCATCTGTTCGACGACGACGTGCGGCCGGTCGACATGCAGCTGCAGAACCGGCTGCCGATCCATGCCGTGTTGTTCCGTCGCGCAGCGCTGCAGTCCGCGGTACCGCTTCGGTTCGACGAGCAGCTCGGCCAGTTCGAGGACTGGGACTTCTGGCTGCAGTTGATGGCGCGTGGCCCCTTCGTGCGTGTGCCGGGGGAATCGGCTGTCTACTGGCTGGATGCGGCCAGCGGCTCCGGCCACGCGGACGAGGGCAGCGAGCGGCGGCGTCGGATGCTGTACCGGTTCGGCGAGCGGCAGCTGGCGCGCTGGACTCCCGACGACGTGGTGGCGCTGATCCAGGATAACTCGGAAAAGACGCGTCTCCACAACCAGCGGCAGCAGCAGCTGGCAGCCGAGCTGTCCGAGACGCGAAGCCGCGCTGAGGCCTCGCTGGCGCAGGCCCACGCGCTGCTTGCGCAGGCCCAGGATGCCTTGGGGCTCGCCCGATCCCATGTGCAGGCGCTGCAGGCCGAGAGCGCGAGCCAGCGCCAGGAAATCGTCGCCTTGCGGCGCGAGGGTGACCTGCTGGCTGCGCTGCGGCTCGAGCACCTGGCGGCCATCGAACGGCTGCACCAGCAGGTGGCTGGATTGCTCGGCTCCACCTCCTGGCGCGTGACCAAGCCTCTGCGCCTGGCCGGCAGCGCATGGTGTTGGCTGCGCGGCGGGCGCCTCCAGGTGCTGCTCGGCAATGGCGGGCTGGCCTTGCGCATGGCCCTGCGGCGCAGGGGGTGGCTGGGCTTCCTGCGCCAATGGCCACGCTACCTGGCCCAGATGCGGCGGCACCTCGGCGAACTCTCGCGTCCGGCCGCCGTGCCGGGGGCCAATCCCTTTGCCGGGGTGGCCGGCGCCACGGTGCCCTTGCGTCTGCACCCGGAGATCAGTGGCGCCGAGTCGGTCATCGAGGCCAAGGTCTCGGTCGTCATCCCCACGTTCAATGGCGGTGACGAACTGGTCTGGCTGCTGCGAAAGTTGCAGGGCCAGCAGGCCGTGCGGGCGGTGGAGATCGTCGTCGTCGACTCCGGCTCCACCGACGGCAGTGCCGAGCGCGCCCGGGCGCTGGGTGCCGTGGTGGTCGAGATCACGCAGGCGGAGTTCAGCCACAGCCACGCCCGCAACCTGGGTGCAGAGCGGGCCACTGGTGACCACCTGCTGTTCATGGTGCAGGACGCCTATCCGGTGGGCGAGCTGTGGCTGTACGGGCTGCTGCGCTTCCTGATCGATCATCGGGACGAGGGGGTCGTTGCGGCCTCCTGCGCCGAGTACTGCCGCAGCGACAGCGACGTGATGTACGACAGCATGGTCCACACGCACTATCGCTTTCTGGGCTGTCTCGAAGCCGATCGCATCGGCCGCCATACCGGCGACGACCACATGGCACTGCGCTCGATGGGCCAGCTCAGCGACGTCGCCTGCCTGATTCCGCGCGAGTTGTTCCTGCGCCATCGCTATCGCGGCGACTACGCGGAAGACCTGGACCTGGGCATTCGTCTGATCCGCGCGGGCCACCGCATCGCGATGCTGGCGTCGGTCAAGGTGATCCATTCGCACAACCGGCCGGCCTGGTACTACCTGAAGCGATCGTTCGTCGACGTGATCTTCCTGGTGGGCCTGTTCGACGACTTCCATTGCCCGCCCTGCGCGTCGGTGCACGGTCTGCTGGCCGGCGTGGCAGCGGTGGCCAACCGGGTGGGCGACTGGCTGCGCGAGCAGGCGCCGCGCCTGCAGACCGAGGCGCCCGGCCAGGTGCTGGCCGACTGGATCGTCACTGCTCGGCAGTGGACCGTGCCGGCATGGCCGGTGGCGATTGCCGGCGGTCTGGGCGATGCGCGCGTCGAGTCCTTCCTGCACGAACTGGTCGGTGGCGCCGGTGGCCTGCCGCCCGGAGACGCCCGGACTGCCACGGTGCAGGCGCGCGACTTCGTCGATGCCTTCATGGCGCGCATCGACCATTTCAGCCAGTACGCGTCCGCGGTCTACGGTGTCGGCGATCCACGCCTGCATCTGGAAGTGGCTGACGCGGTGCGCAAGACCTTCGCCGCCACCGTCGGAGCCGCGCTGGCCTACCTGTACCTCGACCGACGCCAGGCACCGGAGCAGGACGCCGAACGGCTGTGGATCGAGGCGCTGTTCACGCACCTGAAGGCGGGCGTCTGATGCGCATCCTCTACATCCTCCATCAGTTCTATCCCGAGTTCGGCGGCGGCACCGAGCGCGTCGCGCTGAACCTGGCGCGCATGGCACAACGTGCCGGCCATGCGGTGCGGGTGCTGGCCTGCATGGTTGACCCGGCCCGGCACCGCGGTGTGCCCTGCGAAGGCCTGGACGGGGCCGTCGACACCGTGGTCGACGGGGTGCCGGTCACCCTGGTCGACCGGGCCGCATTGCCCGCATCGGCCGAGCACGGTTTCGAGGTGGACGAGGCCCTGGCCAAGCGGCTGACGGTCTGGCTCGCGCAGCAGCGCCTCGACGTGGTGCACGTGATGCACACGATGCGCATGGCCACGGCGGTCGCGGCAGCCCAGCGCGCAGGCCTGCCGACCGTGGTCACGCTGACCGACTTCTTTCCGGCGTGCCTGCGGGTGAACCTGATCGACCAGCAGGATCGGTTCTGTGCGGGGCCGGCGCTGGGACAGGCCTGTGCACGCAAGTGCCAGACGCCAGCCTGGCCGGCGGCCGCGCTGGCGGCGCGCTATCAGCACGCCCATGGGCTGCTGGCCGGGGCGGCGGTGCGTGTCGCCCCTTCGCGCTTTGTCGCCGAGCGCTATCGCGAAGCATTTCCGGACCTATCGTTTCATGTGATCGGCCATGGCGTGGACCTGTTGGCACTCGCCCGCGGCCGGTCCGCGGCGACGCCTGACCGTCCCATGACGCTGGGTTTCATCGGAACCCTGATCGAGGCCAAGGGCCTGCAGGTGCTGCTGCAGGCGCTGGCCAGCCGGCCGCTGCTGCCGCTGCGCCTGCAGGTGGCCGGGGCCTTCCATGGTCCCGAGTCGTTCCAGCAGCGGCTGCGCACGACGATGGCCGCCGATGCCCGCGTGCAGTGCCTCGGGCCGTGCACCGCCGAACAGGTGGCGCGCCTGCTGCACGGCATCGACCTGCTGTGCCTGCCGTCGCTGGTGCCGGAGACCTTCTCGCTGGTGCTTCACGAGGCCGCTGCGGTGGGCGTGCCGGCGCTGGTCAGCGACCTGGGGGCGCCCCCGCAGGTGCTGGCCGCGGGCGGCGGCATGGCGGTGCCGGCTGGCGATGTGCCTGCCTGGGCCGATGCGCTGCAGCGTTGGTCCGAGGACGAAACGCTGCGGGCAGCCTGGAGGCGCGGGGTCAGGCTGCCGCTGCGGGTGGAGGAGGAGGCCTTTCTCTATGAAGGCCTGTACCGGGCCGCGCGTGGCGCCACCGCAGTGGCCTAGGCGAGTGCTACCGAGGCGCGTGAACGCATCAGGTGTTGGGTGAAGCACTGGCGCCTGGCTGTCGGGGTGCGCGCATCAACGCCCCGGCAAACCCCGCCAGCAACAGCAGCGGCAGCGAGAACTTCGAGTCGCGGATCACGACGTTGAACAGGCCGGTCCAGGCGACGGCGGTCCACACCAGCAGCGCGGCCTGGCCATCGGGGCCGGCGCGCCAGGCGCGCCACAGCTGGCCGCCCAGCAGCCACAGCAGCAGCGCGATGCCGACCAGGCCCAGCTGCGAGGCGACCAGCAGGTACTCGTCGTGCGGCGTGGTGTGGATCGAGATCAGCAGGCCGGGCTGCACGCGCTTGCGCCACTCGCCCAGCCAGCTGCCCACGCCGTGGCCCAGCAGCGGCCTTTCGCGCACCATGTCCAGCGTGTGCTCGGCCAGCCGAAGGCGCATGCCCCAGCTGGTGGCGGCCGCGTCCGTTGACTGATAGGTGCGCAGCTCGTTCAGGCCTTCGTCGATGCGTCCGCGCACGCTGGGCGAGAACTGCCAGGCCGCGGCCGACAGCGCCGCCACCAGCAGCACCAGCAGCAGTCCGCGCCAGGCCGAGCGAAGCCGTGACATGCCCAGCACCGCCAGCAGGACCGGCAGTGCCACCATGCCGGTGCGGCGGTCCTGCAGCGCCAGCCCGGTCAGCGCCAGCAGCGTGGCCAGCAGCCAGGCCAGGCGCTGCTTGGGCGTGGCGGCCTGCAGCAGGTGCAGCAGGCACACGGCTGCGCCCAGCGCCAGCACGAGCGAATTGACGATGCGCTGGTTGCCCTGCGCCTCGACCGTGCTGTGCCAGAGCACGCTGGTGCTCAGGGGCAGCGCGCCGACATGGCCGAGCGCGGTGGCCGCGCCCACGACAGCCGCGGCCATGCCGAACTGGCGCAGCATCAGCCGCGCCGCGTCGGCCGGGCAGGCCAAGGCGATCACGGGTGCGATCAGCAGCATCGCGTAGAGCCAGACCTGCGCGACGATCAGGCTGGTGGCCGCCTGCGACCAGGCGACCGAGGCCAGTGTCAGCCCCCAGAACGCGGCGGCGGCGCGGAAGCCGGGGTCGTGCAACAGCGCTTGCCAGCGCCGCTGCCGACCCAGGGCCACCAGCGCGGCGAGCGCACAGCCCAGGTAGGCCAGGTACTTGGCGCCGACCGACAGGTAGGCGGCCCAGGCGCAGGCACCGGCCAGCAGCAGCAGCCAGTGCGGGCTGGGGCCGGCTTCGGCCGGCCGGGTTGGGGTGGCGTTCATGACAGCTCGCGGCTGAAGAGCCCGACGACCACGCCGCGCAGCAGGGCCCACAGCTTGGCGATGCGCGCCGTTTCGGCCAGCGTGATGCCCACTGCCTCGTAGCCCAGGCGTGTGAAGCACAGGAAGGCGAAGGCCGGCTCGCGCCACAGGTTGCGGCGCATCAGCCAGGCGGTGTTGCGGCCGATCAGGTAGCGCCGCGCGGGCGAATGGCCGCCGGCCTGCATCTCGCGGCCGAACAGCGTGAAGCGGCGGCGCTCACCGATGGAATGGGCGAACTCGTGCTGCCCGGCCACATGCAGCGACAGGCCCGCGGCGCGGGCACGCAGGCAGTACTCGGTATCGACATGGTCGATGCGCAGCCCTTCGTTGAAGGGACCGATCGCGCGCAGGGCGGCGACGCGCCACACCGACATCGAATTGATCACGAAGCTCACGGTCTCGATGGTGTCGAACTGACGCGGCAGGTAGCTCAGGCGCCAGCGCTGCAGCTGGATGTGCTTGCCGCGCAGGCCGGTGGCGCGGTCGCGGTACGCCGGCGCGACGGCGGCGGTGTGCGCCTGCTGCAACAGCGCGTGCACCGCGGGATCGGCCAGCAGCGCGCTCAGCACGCCAGCGTCCGAGTCTTCGTCGAGCAGCACGATCTGGTGCAGGTCGGCATGGGTCAGCAGCAGGTGGGCGCAAGCCCGGTTGTAGGCGCCGGCCAGGCCGCCTTCGTTGCGATTGACCAGCACGCTGAGGTGGGGGTCGCGGGCCAGCCTGGCCACCGCCGGATGGCCCTGCGGCGCATTGTCGACGACGACGACATGGCCCACGCTGGCCTGCAGCTGTCGCACCAGCGCAGCGGGATCGGACTCGGGGCGATAGAGGACGACGATCGCGGCCGTCGAGGCTGCCGCCGGACTCACGGCCGCCTCACTGCGGTCAAAGCCGGTTGATCAGCGCGGCGAGCGTGATGCCCAGATTGCCCAGCGTGGTCTGGCGATGGATGCCGGCACGCCGGAGTCCCAGCAGGCGCGGACCCAGCCAGCGCCGGCGCGCGCGGACGAACTCGTCGAGCACCTGCTGGCTCTCGGGGGTCATCAGGTGACGCACGCGTTCAAGCGCCGCCAGGTTGGCATCCACCCAGCCACGGAAGCGGCCCTGCAGCAGCAGACGCGCGCGCTTGAGTTGCGCCAGCGGGCTGATGTTGGAACCGAACTGGTTGTTGCCGTGCTGGCGATAGCGCACCGTGGGGTAGACGTCGTAGTGCACCTGGCCGCCGCAGCTGGTGACCAGCATGTAGGCCCACCAGTCGTGCGTGACGGCCTCGACGTCTTCGCCGGCCGTGCGCAGCAGGTCGCGCGCGGCCCGGTTGAAGACCATCGTGTTGCCGCCGGCGATGCTCTGCACCAGCGCATTGCGGAAGCTCGGCGGGCGCTCGAACAGCGGCGAGTAGCCGATGTGCTGGTTGCGCGCGTCGACCAGCAGCGTGCGCGAGCCGTACAGCGCCGGCACGTCGGCCGGGATCGTCTTCAGCCAGGCGACGGCCCGCTCGAGCTTGTCCGACTCCCAGATGTCGTCTTGGTCGGCGTAGGCGAAATAGTCGGCGTCGATGTCGGCGCGGCAGGTCAGCGACAGGAAGTTGGCGGTCGAGCCTTCGGCCGGGCCGGCGTGGATGGAGAGCCGATCCTCGCCCCAGTGCGACTGGTAGTACTCCAGGATTGCGTGCGTGTAGTCGTCCGAGCCGTCGTCCGAGGCCCAGATGGCCCAGGCCGGATGGGTCTGCGTGGCGATCGAGTTCAGTTGCTCGGCCAGGAAGTGCTGCGCCTGCATCGTGCACAGCAGCACCGCGACCTTGGGCACCGAAGGGTGGGGCCGGTGCAGCAGCGACTTCAGCGAAACCAGCGGAATGACGCGGCGGAACTCTTCCCAGGGCGACAGCAGTTCGGCAACGGTGGAACGTCGCGCGGCGACTTCGGTGCCGTTGCCGGCGGCGTCGATGGGTTTTTCTTGTGGCCTCGCCATGTCGACGGACAGTTTAACCGACTCTGTGAGGGTTCTCACGGATCAGACCGCCAAGCTGTTGATTTGACTGATGATTTGACGAATCGTTACGGCGGCGTGCATCCTCTTCACAGAGGAGGAACGCCGGGCCGCAGGCGGCTGCGACGGGATTCAGCAGCCGATGACCTTGAACTCGACGCGCCGGTCCAGCGCGTCGCTGGCATCGTCGTGCCCGTTGCCGACCAGGGTTTCGCGCGAGCCGACGCCGCTGGTGATCAGGCGCTTGGACAGCGCCGGCGCTGCCCGTTCGATCTGCCGCTTGATGTGATCGGCCCGCAGTTGCGACAGCCGCTCGTTGACGGGTTCGGGGCCGGTGGGGCTGGCGTGGCCGGTCACTTCCATGCAGCTCTGGCGCTTGCTGGCCTGCGAGGCCAGTTCCATCAACCACAGCTGGTAGGGGTTGGCGGTCGGGCCGGTCTCGTTGGCCAGCACGGCCGAGCCCGAGCGGAACAGGAACTTCACGCCCAGGCGCTTGTTCTCGAGGCCGTAGTCCACGAGCTGGCCGAAGGCCTTGATCGCTTCCTGCTTGCGGCCCAGGCGCCAGTTGGCCAGATACAGCCCGCTGTAGCTGCGCAACTGCTGTCCCTCGGGCGATTGCAGCACGGTCTCGTACAGGTCGCGGGCTTCCTTGAAGCGGCCGGCATCGTAGGCGTCGATGGCCTCGCTGATCAGCGACGCGGCGACGATGCGGTTGATGTAGAGCGGGCTGATCGGATCCCCCGCCCGCGTCCCCTGGCAGGTGCGGATGTAGCCCAGCGTGGCAGGGTCTTCGGTCCAGGCCGGCGTGTCGCGGAAATAGGTCAGCGGCGTGACATCGACGCCGTCCGGTTGCGCGAAGGCCAGCCCCTTGCTGACGAGCTTGCCGGTCTTCAGGTCAGCCAATGCCAGGCAGATGCGGAAGGCCTCGCGCTTGCCTTCGGTCTTGCGGTCCTTGTTGACGCCAGTGAAGGTGCCGATCAGCACCACCGGCGACTTCTGCACATTGGCCGCGGTGAAGGGCTGCACCTCGTACTGCGGGTAGTGCTCGCGGATCAGCTGCACGATGCGCGCACCCATGGCCTGGGTGGCCTTCGACTGCAGGCCGGTCATGCCATCGATCAGGGGATCGATCACGATCGTGTGCCGCGGATGCGGTGGCTCGGAGGGCAGCAAGGACTTGCCCAGCAGGTTGTTCGCGGCGCTGAGCACCGCTTCGTCGTAGGGCAGGACGGGCGGCGGCGCGGCGGGCGCGGCGGCCGGGGCGGGGGCGGCCGCGGGCGCCGGGGCGGGTGCCGTGGTCACGGGTTGGTTCTCCTGCGCCGGCGGCACCGCCTGCGGCGCGGGTGCACTGGCACAGGCGGCCAGCAGCAGGGCACTCAGCGGAGCGGGCAGCCAGCGCGGGAATCGGCGTTGGCGAGGGGCCTGCGGGGTGTTCATCGCTTGCACTCCTTCTGGAAGACGGCCAGGTTTTCCGGAGACAGATCTTCGCCCAGTTGCAGCCGCTGCAGCAATTCGGCGCAGCGACCTGCCGTGGCCGACCGATAGCCGGCGGTGGCCGGGCGAGCCTCGGATTTCGCGGTCACGGGTGCCGGTGCGGGCCCATGGGCGGCCGGTGCCCGGGCGGGTGGCGCAGCCGCTGGTCCTGGGCTCGGGGCCGGCACCGTGCCGATGCTGGCGGCCACCGGTTGCGCCGCGACAGGCGTCGCCGGCCCTGCGGAGGCTGCCACGGGGCCGGCTGGGGCCGTCGGTGTCGGCTTCAGCGTCGCCGCGGCGCTGGCCGGGCGCAGGCTCGGCGCCGCGGGGCCGGGCGTGGCCGCTGGCCGCCACAGCCACACCGCAGCTGTCGCGGTGCCCAGGCCCAGCAGGCCGGCGATCCAGGGCCAGCGTGGCGCGGCCCCCGGCCTGGCGGCCGGCGTGGGCAGGGGCCTCGGTGGCGGGTGGCCGGCGCTGGCCGAGGCTGTCGCGCCGGCAGCGTGCGGTGGCTGCGCCGGGGCCGGTCGGGGCACCAGCGTGGGCATCGGGATGGGCAGCAGGCTGGTGTTGGGCTGCGGCACGGCAGTGCCTGGCCGCAGGCTCTGCGTGGCATTCGAGCGCGAGGGAGGCGCAGGCGCGAAGATCACCGTCGCCTCCGGGTCGACATAGCGCGGCGCCGGTGCTGCGGCCGGCAGCGGCAGCGCGATCGCCTGGCGCAGCTGGGCCGCGAACTCGTTCGCGCTCTGGTAGCGCTGATCGGGGTTCTTGGCCAGCGCGCGGCGCACGATCGCGTCGAACACCGGCGGCACCTCCGGGTTCGCGACCGAGGGCGGCACGGGATCTTCGGTGAGGATCTTGCGCTGCACGGTCCACTGCCCGTTGCCCGCGAACGGACGCTGGTGCGTGAGGAATTGGTACAGCACCACGCCGGCGGCAAACAGGTCGGCCCTCGAACCCACCGCCTGTCCCTGGATCTGCTCAGGCGACATGTAGTTGGGCGTACCGACCATCGTGCCGGGCACGGTGCGGTCGGCATTCGAGTCGGCCAGCCGGGCCACGCCGAAGTCGGTGAGCTTCACCCGGCCCTGGCGGTCGACCATGATGTTGGCCGGCTTGATGTCGCGGTGCACGATGCCGTGCTCGTGTGCATACGCCAGCGCGTCCAGCAGTTCGCACAGCATGCGCACGGCGGTCGGCCGGTCGAAGAACTGCTTGCTCTCGAAGTGCTGCGCGAGTTCGCGCCCCTCGATGAACTCCATCACGATGTAGGCGACCTCGTCCTCTTCGCCGAAGTCGAACACCGTGACGATGTGCGGGTGGTTCAGGCGCGCCACGGCCTGGGCTTCGCGCAGGAAGCGGGCCGAGTATTCGGTGGCGACCGTGTCGTCGAGCAGGTGGCTCTTCAGGATGGTCTTGATCGCCACCCGGCGGCCCAGCTTGGGGTCTTGCGCCTCGTACACCATGCCCATGGCGCCGCGCCCGAGCACGCGGCCGAGCTGGTAGCGTCCCAGCTGGGTCAGGGCTCCGGGAAAGTTCATGCGCGAGAGGGGCCGAGTATCGGGCCGTGGGCGGCAGGCACCATGCGCACGAGTATAGGAAGCCGCCCCTCGGCCGCAGTTGGCCGAAGGTCAGCCCCGGCGATCAGGCGCTTGCGCTGGCCGCTTCGCGCGCGGCGTACCAGCCGGCCACAACGGCCATGCCGGCACGAATGTCGTGCGAGGGCACGTAGCCCAGCCGGTCCCGGGCCTTGCCGATGTCCGCGCGCGAATGGCGCACGTCGCCGGCGCGGAAGTCGCGGTACTGCGGCGCGGGCACCGTCAGCCCGGGTCGGCAGGCCATGAGTTCACGGCCCAGCATGCCGTGAAGCTCGTTGAGCGAGGTCTGGTCCCCGACCGCGACGTTGTAGACCTCGTTCAGCGCGTCGCCGCGGTCGGTGGTGGCGCTCAGCAGGTTGGCCTGCACCGCGTTGTCGACGAAGCAGAAGTCGCGGCTGGTGAGGCCATCGCCGTTGATGAACACCGGTTCGCTGGCCAGCATCGCGGCTGCCCAGCGCGGGATCACGGCTGCATAGGCGCCATTCGGATCCTGGCGCGGCCCGAACACGTTGAAGTAGCGCAGCCCGATGCCGGCGAGCCCGTAGCTGCGTGCGAACACCGAGGCATACAGCTCGTTGACATACTTGGTCACCGCATAGGGCGACAAGGGCTGCCCGATCGCATGCTCGACCTTGGGCAGGCCGGGATGATCGCCATAGGTCGAGCTGCTGGCGGCATAGACGAAGCGCTGCACGCCGGCATCCCGCGCGGCCACCAGCATGTTCAGGAATCCGCCGACATTGACATCGTTCGAGGTGATCGGGTCGGCCAGCGAGCGCGGCACCGAGCCGAGCGCGGCCTGGTGCAGCACCAGTTCGACCCCCTGGCAGGCGGCCTGGCAGTCGGCCAGGCGTCGGATGTCGCCCTCGACCATGCGGAAGCGGGCCCAGGCCTGCGGCCCGACCTGTTGACGCACATCTTCCAGGTTATGACGGTGGCCGGTGGCGAAGTTGTCGAGACCGACCACGCGCTGGCCCAGCGACAGCAGCGTCTGCAGCAGGTGGCTGCCGATGAAGCCGGCCACGCCGGTGACGAGCCAGGTGCGCGGTGCCTCGCGCAGCCGTTGCTGCAATTGGGCGTAGGGGGTCGGTGCGGTCATCGGGGTGCCTCGGGCGGGTGATCAGGCAAACACCTCGGCCTGTGCGAAGGCGGGCGCAGCGGCGTCCTTGGGCGCCAGTAGCGGTTGCAGGCCGGTGGGCCAGTCGATGCCGATCGTCGGGTCGTTCCAGGCGATCGAGCGCTCGCAGTCCTTCGCGTAGACGTCGGTGGTCTTGTAGAGGAAGCGGGTGTTGTCGGCCAGCGCGACGAAGCCGTGCGCGAAGCCTTCGGGAATCCAGAGCTGGCGCTTGTTGTCGGCGCTGAGTTCCACGCCGACCCACTGGCCGAAGTGCGGCGAGCTGCGCCTGATGTCGACTGCCACATCGAAAGCGGCGCCGTCGGTGACGCGCACCAGCTTGCCCTGAGGATGCGGCGGCAGCTGGTAGTGCAGCCCGCGCAGCACGCCGGCGCGCGAGAACGATTCGTTGTCCTGCACGAAGGGCCGCGGCGCCGGCAGACCGAGCGAGGCCAGGCCGGCCACAAAGCGCGGCTGGCTGAAGCTCTCCATGAACCAGCCACGGTCGTCGCCGAACACGGCGGGTTCGATGATCACGACGCCGGGCAGGCGGGTGGCGCTGAATTTCATGGTGTTGGCGTGGCGGGCAGGTGCAGCGGCAGGTTCAGGGCTTCGGCCAGCATGCGTTCGACCCCGGCCTGCCAAGGGGGCAGCTGCAGGCCGAAGGATTCGCGCAGTCGGCGCGTGTCCAGCCGGGAATTGAGCGGCCTGCGCGCCGGCGTCGGGTAGGCGCTGCTGGGAATCGGCAGCACCGCATCGGCCGCGACGTGCAGAGCGTGGCCGCGCGCACGCGCCCACTCGATCACGTGGCGCGCATAGGCGCACCAGCTGGTTTCGCCGGCGGCGCAGGCGTGGTAGGTGCCGCCGAGCTCCGGGCGGGCCTGCACGCTGCGCAGCAGGTGCGCGGCAATGTCCGCCAGCAACTCGGCACCGGTGGGCGCACCCACCTGGTCGTCGACGACGGTCAGCCGGTCGCGCTCGGCGGCCAGGCGGAGCATCGTGCGAGCGAAGTTGCCGCCGCGTGCCGCATAGACCCAGCTGGTGCGCAGGATCAGGTGCCGGCAACCGCTGGCGCGGATCTGGTTCTCCCCGGCCAGCTTGCTATGGCCGTAGACGCTGAGCGGGCCGGTGGCGGCGTCCTCGCTGCGCGGCAGGTCACCGCTGCCATCGAAGACATAGTCGCTGCTGTAGTGCAGCAGCCAGGCGCCGCAGGACGCGGCTTCGCGGGCCAGCACACCGGGCGCATCGGCATTGATGGCGTGAGCCAGCGCGGGCTCGCTCTCGGCCTTGTCGACCGCGGTGTAGGCCGCGGCATTGACGATCACGCCCGGCCGCACGCGGCGCACCAGGGCAGCCAGTGCTTCCGGCCGCGAGAAGTCGGCCCCGTCGTCGCGCCCGACGGCAATCACTTCGCCCAGCGGCGCCAGGGCGCGCCGCAATTCCCAGCCGACCTGCCCGTCGGGACCCAGCAGCAGCAGCTTCATCGGGCAGGGAACGGCGGCGGCAGCGATCGCGCGAGCATGGGCATTCGCGAGGCCGGTCGGCACGCCGGCGAGGAAGAAGGATCCCAGGATTCTACGGGTCGGGTTCCGGCGTGCCCGGGGCCTTGTCCGCCTACGATCTCACGTACCGGGCCAGTCAGGGATAATCCCCGGTTCATGACAGACACTGCTTCACCTGCCGACACTGCCGCCGCGCCGCAGAAGTTCGACACCCTCGCGCTCGATGCCAAGCTGCTGCGCGCCGTCGCCGACTCCGGCTACACGGCATTGACGCCGATCCAGGCCAAGGCGATTCCGATCGTGCTGGAGGGACGCGACGTGATGGGCGCGGCGCAGACCGGCACCGGCAAGACCGCAGCGTTCACGCTGCCCCTGTTGCAGAAGATGCTGCGGCACGAGAACGCCTCGATGTCGCCGGCCCGCCATCCGGTGCGCGCGCTGGTGATCGCGCCGACGCGCGAGCTGGCCGACCAGGTGGCCAACAACGTCAAGACCTACGCCAAGCACACCGACCTGCGCGCCACCGTGGTGTTCGGCGGCATCGACATGAAGCCGCAGACGGCCGAACTCAAGCGTGGCGTCGAGGTGCTGATCGCCACGCCGGGCCGGCTGCTCGATCACATCGAGGCCAAGAACTGCGTGCTGAACCAGGTCGAGTACGTGGTGCTCGATGAAGCCGACCGCATGCTCGACATCGGTTTCCTGCCCGACCTGCAGCGCATCCTGTCCTACCTGCCCAAGCAGCGCCAGACCCTGCTGTTCTCGGCCACGTTCTCGCCCGAGATCAAGCGCCTGGCGCAGAGCTACCTGCAGGATCCGGTGACGGTGGAGGTGGCGCGCCCGAACGCGACGGCATCGACCGTCGAGCAGCGGTTCTACAGCGTGGCAGAGGACGACAAGCGCCGCGCGCTGCGCCACCTGCTGCGCGAGCGCCAGATCGGCCAGGCCATCGTGTTCGTGAACTCAAAGCTCGGCGCTGCACGCCTGGCAAGGGCCTTCGAGCGCGACGGCCTGAAGACCGCGGCCCTGCATGGCGACAAGTCGCAGGACGAGCGCCTGAAGTCGCTGGACGCCTTCAAGCGCGGCGAGGTCGAACTGCTGGTGGCCACCGACGTGGCCGCGCGCGGGCTCGATATTGCCGACCTGCCGGCGGTGTTCAACTTCGACGTGCCGTTCAATGCGGAGGACTACGTCCACCGCATTGGCCGTACCGGCCGCGCCGGCGCCTCCGGCCTGGCTGTGACGCTGGTCGACCGCGAGGACGCACGGCTGGTTCAGGACATCGAGAAGCTGATCAAGAAGAAGATCGAGCTCGAGGCGCTGGAAGTCGACGACGATCGGCCGCGCCGCGTGCCGCGACGCCGGGACGACGACGAGGAACGGCCTCGCGAGCGCTTCGATGCGCCGCGCCAGGGCCAGGCGCCGCAGCGGCCTGCGCAGGATCCTTTCTTCGACCGCCCCTACGAGCCCAGCCCGAACCATGCCCAACCGGAAGCCAAGCCGGCTGAGGCCAAGCAGGCGGCGCATCGTCTAACGCCCAACATACGCGCCAAGCGCAAGGTCGCAGCGCTGCTGGGCGGCAGCAGCGGCAGCTGAAGCGCAGCGGGCGCTCAGCCCGCCAGAAAGCTGAAGACGGCCGGCATGCGGTCCGGCAGCGTGGCGGTCTGCTCGCGCCACTGCCGCGCCGGCAAGGTGCGGCACCAGCCGCCCGGCAGGGTCAGCCCGCAGGCCACGGCCAGGCGCGTTTGCGGTTGCAGGTGCTCAGCCAGGGCCGCCAGCAGGGCGCCGTTGCGATAAGGGGTCTCGATGGCGATCTGCGTCTGCCCGAACCTGCGTGACAGGGCTTCCAGCTCCCGGATGCGGGCGGCACGCGCGGTGGCCTCCACGGGCAGGTAGCCGACGAAGGCAAAGCTCTGGCCGTTCAGACCGCTCGCGGCGAGCGCGAGCAGCAATGACGAGGGTCCCGACAGCGGCTCGACCGCGATGCCCAGTGCATGCGCGGATTGCACCAGGCCGGCGCCCGGGTCCGCCACGGCCGGCAAGCCTGCCTCGGACAACAGGCCGATGTCGTGGCCGCTCATCGCAGGCGCCAGCAAGGGCTGCAGGTCCGGTGCGCCTGCTGATGCGGTGCCGACGCCCTTGCGTGGTCGCGGCAGTTCGACGATGTCGATGGCCTGCAGCGGCAGCGCCAGTGGACAGACCTGATCGACGCGCTTGAGGAATGCGCGGGTGGTCTTCGCGTTCTCGGCGACCCAATGGCTCAGGCCCGCGGCGCGGGCGATCACGGCGCGCGGCAGGACCTGGTCGAGCGCGGTCTCGCTGTCGGTGCCCAGGTCCAGCGTGTTCGGCACCAGCCACAGGCGCCCGAGTGGCGCGCTCATGGCGGCGACCGCAAGGGGTCCAGCCCGGCCTCGCGCAGCAGCGCGCAGGTGCGGATCAGCGGCAGGCCGACCAGCGCCGTCGGGTCGTCGGACTCGATGGCGTCGAGCAGCGCAATGCCCAGCGTCTCGCACTTCGCGCTGCCGGCGCAGTCGTAGGGCTGCTCGGCGCGGAGGTAGTGCTCGATCTCGGCATCGTCGAGATCACGGAAGCGCACGGCCACCGGCGCCAGCAGCACGCGCTCGAAGCCGGTGGCGGGGCGCACCACGGCGACCGCGGTCTGGAAGACGACGCCACGACCGCGCATGGCACGCAGCTGGGCCACCGCCCGCTCGTGCGTGCCGGGCTTGCCGATCGGGGTGCCATCCAGGTCGGCCACCTGGTCGGAGCCGATCACCACGGCGCCGGGATGGCGCGCCGCGACCTCGCGGGCCTTGTGCAGCGCCAGTCGCCGGGCCAGGTCTGCCGGGCGTTCGCCGGGTGCCGGGGTTTCGTCGACCTGCGGTGCCACGGACTCGAAGGGCAGCCGCAGCCGTTCGAGCAGCTCGCGCCGATAGCGCGAGGTGGAGCCGAGGATCAGGGGCGGTGGGGTGGTCGACATGCGACGGATTGTCCCATTCCGCCCTCGTACACTGCGAAGATGCTCCGCCCCCAGCTCACTTCGTTCGGGCCCCTCGTGCGGGCGTTGCTTTCCTTCCGGCGGCCGGGCGGAAACCCATGAAGCCGCGTTCGCATGACCCGCTGCACCTCGATGTGATGGCCTTTGCCGGCGAAGGCGCTGCCCTGGCCGGCGAATGGCCGGCCGATCAGCTGCCACGGCTGCTGGGAAGCCAGGCGCCCCCGCAGGACGCGCTGTTGGCTGGCGTGCGTTGGCAGGTGCGCGGCGAGCGGCGGCCGGTGTCCGGCGGCGAGCCCGAGCTGTGGCTGCACCTGCAGGCCGAGGCGAGGGTCTGGCTGACCTGCCAGCGTTGCCTGCAGCCGTTCGAGGAGTCACTCGAGGTGCAGGCTCGGGTGCGTTTCGTGCGCGACGAGGCCCAGGCCGAAGCCCTGGACGCCGAGTTGGAAGAGGACGTGCTGGCGCTGCCGCGCTGGTTGGATCTGCGCAGTCTGGTCGAGGACGAGCTGCTGCTGGCCTTGCCCCTGGTGCCGCGCCACGCGCAGTGCCCGCGGCCGCTGACCTTGACCAGCGACGCGGCAGGGCCGCAGGAGGCTGATCTGGCGGAGCGGCCAAATCCGTTTGCCGTGCTGCAGGCCCTCAAAGGGGCGAAGCCGCCGAAACTCCGCTGATCGACCGGGTCGGTCAGCGCGACAGCGGGGATGCGTGCTATAGTCGCGGGCTTTCCCTCACGGGTACGTGCCGCCATTTTCGGGGCCCGATCAGGAGAATTTCATGGCCGTTCAGCAGAACAAGAAGTCGCCCTCGAAGCGCGGCATGCATCGCTCGCACAATGCCCTGGTCAACCCGGGCACAGCGATCGAGCCCACCACCGGCGAAGTGCACCTGCGCCATCACATCAGCCCGACCGGCTTCTACCGTGGCCGCAAGGTGCTGAAGAGCAAGCAGGACGCCTGAGTCCGGTGTGTTGTCCGGGTGCCTCCCTCGATGCACCCGCACACGATGAAGGATTCGAAACATGCCCGGCCCCGTGTGCCACGCGGCCGGGCATTGTCGTTGGTGGCAACCACCCGGGCAGGGGTCGCCCGCTTGTGCGCGGCGGGCGCTTCGCCTACTGTCGCGCTTCGTTCTTGATCGTCACGGCCGCCCGCGCCGCGCGCCCCGATAACACGTGTCCTCGACGTCGCCATTGAAACCACTTGAACGGGTGCGGCTGGCCATCGACTGCATGGGCGGTGACCACGGCCCGAGCGTCACGCTGCCGGCCTGTAAGACCTTCCTGGCGGCACATCCGCAGGCGGAGTTGCTGCTGGTCGGCACGGCAGAGGCCTTGCAGCCAGCCGCAGGATGGGAGCGCTGCACGCTGGTCGCGGCTACCGAGGTGGTGACCATGGACGATGCGGTCGAGGTCGCCCTGCGGCGCAAGCGCGACTCGTCGATGCGCGTGGCCATTGCCCAGTTGAAGGCTGACGAGGGCGGGACGGCGGCGGCCGATGTCTGCGTGTCGGCCGGCAACACGGGCGCCCTGATGGCGCTCGCGCGCTACGTGCTCAAGACCTTCACCGGCATCGACCGGCCGGCCATTGCGGCGCTACTGCCCAACGCGCGCGGCGGTTTCACCAAGGTGCTGGACCTCGGTGCGAATGTCGACTGCACTGCCGAGCACCTGCTGCAGTTCGCGGTGATGGGCAGTGCCTTGGTCAGTGCCCTGGATGGCAAGGAGGATCCCAGCGTCGGCCTGCTGAACATCGGCGAAGAGGTGATCAAGGGCAGCGAGACGATCAAGCGTGCGGGCGAACTGCTGCGCGCGGCCGCCGCGGCCGGGCAGATCAACTTTCATGGCAATGTCGAGGGCAACGACATCTTCAAGGGCAGCACCGACCTTGTCGTGTGCGATGGCTTTGTCGGCAATGTCGCGCTGAAGAGTTCCGAGGGTGTGGCTGCGCTGATGACGCAGATGATCAAGCAGGAATTCACCCGCGGCCCGCTGACCAAGCTCGCTGCGCTGGTGGCGCTGCCGGTGCTCAATCGCTTCAAGGCCCGCGTCGATCACCGGCGCTACAGCGGCGGTGCGCTGCTGGGCTTGCGCGGGCTGGTGTTCAAGGCCCATGGTTCGTCGGATGCCTTCGCTTTCGAGCAGGCGATGGCGCGGGCGTATGATGCCGCCCGCAATCGCCTGCTCGACCGCGTGCACGATCGCATCCGCGATACGCTGGCCGTGCTGCCGGCGGCGCCGGATGCGCCGGCAGCGGCCCACGCTGCATGACATCCTCCTCTTCCGCTTCGAACGCCCCGCGCTTTTCGCGCATCACCGGCACCGGCAGCATGCTGCCGCCGCGCCGCGTCACCAATGCCGAACTGGCAGCCGAACTGGCGGGGCGGGGTGTCGAGACCTCCGACGACTGGATCGTCGCCCGCACCGGCATCCATGCGCGTCACTTCGCGGCGCCGGATGTCAATTCCAGCGACCTGGCCGTGCAGGCCGCGCGCCATGCGCTGGAAGCTGCCGGCCGGCACGCTGACGAGATCGACCTGATCATCGTCGCCACCTCGACGCCGGACATGGTGTTTCCATCGACCGCCTGCATCGTTCAGCAGAAGCTGGGCGTGCAGGGCTGCGCGGCGTTCGACCTGCAGGCGGTGTGCTCGGGCTTCGTCTACGCGCTGACGGTGGCCGACTCGATGATCCGCAGCGGCGCCGCCAGCAAGGCGCTGGTGATCGGAGCCGAGGTGTTCTCGCGCATCCTCGATTTCAACGATCGCGGCACCTGCGTGCTGTTCGGCGACGGCGCCGGTGCGGTCGTGGTCGAGGCCAGCGATCAGCCGGGCATCCTGGCGTCCGACCTGCACGCCGACGGCCGGCATGTCGACATCCTGTGCGTGCCGGGCCATGTGTCCGGCGGGCAGGTGCAGGGCAGCGCGCTGCTGAAGATGGATGGCCAGGCCGTGTTCAAGCTTGCCGTCGGTGTGCTGGAGGCGGCCGCGCGCGCCGTGCTGGCCAAGGCGGGGCGCCAGGATGCGGACATCGACTGGCTGATCCCGCATCAGGCCAACATCCGCATCATGGAAGGCACTGCCCGCAAGTTGAAGTTGCCGCTGGAGAAACTGATCGCCACGGTCGGTGAGCATGGCAACACCTCGGCTGCCTCGATCCCGCTGGCGCTGGACCATGCCATTCGCTCGGGTCGCATCCAGCGCGGCGATACCCTGATGCTCGAAGGTGTCGGTGGTGGCTTCACATGGGGCGCCGTCCTGGTCGATCTTTGAGTCGCACCCGTCCTTTCTCGATTCGCTTCCTGCCATGAACTCGTTTGCATTCCTGTTCCCCGGACAGGGCTCCCAGTCGGTCGGCATGCTCGATGCGTGGGGCGACCACCGCGCGGTGCGCGCCACGCTCGAGGAAGCTTCCGATGCGCTGGGCGAAGACATCGCCCACCTGATCGCCGCCGGCCCGAAGGAGGCGCTCGATCTCACAACCAATACCCAACCGGTGATGCTGACGGCCGCGGTCGCCTGCTATCGAGCCTGGCGCGACGAGGGCGGCCGCGAGCCGGCGGCGGTGGCCGGCCATTCGCTGGGCGAATACAGCGCGCTGGTCGCCGCCGGCGTGCTGAAGTTGGCCGACGCGTTGCCGCTGGTGCGTTTTCGCGCGCAGGCGATGCAGGAGGCGGTGCCGGTTGGTGCAGGCGCGATGGCTGCCGTCCTGGGGCTCGATGCGGCGGCGGTCAGTGAAGCCTGTGCCAGGGCTGCGGCCGAGAGTGGCGCAGTCGTCGAGGCGGCCAATTTCAACGATCCGAAGCAGACCGTCATCGCCGGCAGCAAGGCCGGTGTCGACAAGGCCTGCGAACTGTTGAAGGCCGCCGGCGCCAAGCGAACGCTGCCCCTGCCGGTATCGGCGCCGTTCCACTGCGCGCTGATGCGCCCGGCGGCCGAACGCCTGAAGGCCAGGCTCGCCGAGGTGCCGTTTGCGGCGCCCATCCTGCCGGTCATCAACAACATCGATGTGGCGGTGCAGGCGGATCCCGAAGCCATTCGGGATGCTCTTTATCGCCAGGCCTTCGGGCCGGTGCGGTGGGTCGAGGTGGTGCGGGCGCTGCGCGGCCGCGGCCTCAGCCACTTGATCGAATGCGGGCCTGGCAAGGTGTTGGCCGGCATGGTCAAGCGCATCGATGGCGAGGCGGTGAGTGCAGCGCTGCATGATCCGGCCAGCCTCGCGGAAGTGAAGGGGATGCTGGCATGAGCGGCACTTCGCAGGTTGCGCTGGTCACGGGCGCGTCGCGGGGCATTGGCCGCGCCATTGCGCAGGCGCTGGCCGCGCAGGGCTTCGTCGTGGTCGGCACGGCCACCAGCGAGAGCGGTGCTGCGGCGATCGGCGAGTGTCTGGCGGATCGGGGTGGCCGCGGCCTATGCCTGAATGTCAACGATGGGCCGGCGGTCGAGGCGGCGGTGGAATCCATCGTCAAGCAGCACGGCGGCCTGCATGTGCTGGTCAACAACGCCGGCATCACGCGCGACACGCTGGCCATGCGCATGAAGGACGAGGACTGGGACGCCGTGATCGACACCAACCTCAAGGCGGTGTTCCGGTGCAGCCGCGCGGTGCTGCGCACGATGATGAAGCAGCGCCATGGCCGCATCATCAACATCACCTCGGTGGTCGGGGCCAGCGGCAATCCTGGTCAGGCCAACTATGCGGCGGCCAAGGCTGGCGTTGCCGGCATGACGCGCGCGCTGGCGCGCGAGCTGGGCAGCCGCAACATCACCGTCAACTGCATCGCGCCCGGCTTCATCGCCACGGACATGACCGCGGGACTGCCAGAGGCCCAGCAAGCCGCGTTGCTGCAGCAGATTCCGCTGGGCCGCCTGGGTACACCGGAGGAGATTGCGCATGCAGTGGCCTTTCTGGCCTCTCCGCTGGCCGGCTACATCACCGGCGCCGAACTGCACGTCAATGGCGGCATGTTCATGAACTGACGTTTGCCCTCAGCCGGTCCGCGCCCGGGCCGGCGGCTGCGCCGTCTGCGTGTCCCTGAGCGGTCATGGCGGCGCCGCTAGAATCCCGGGCTGGCTTTTTTGCATTCACTCCTGGAGGAGTCATGAGCGATATCGAATCCCGTGTCAAGAAAATCATCGCCGAGCAACTCGGCGTGCCCGAGTCGGACGTCACCAACGAGAAGGCCTTCGTGGCCGACCTCGGCGCCGACTCGCTCGACACGGTGGAGCTGGTGATGGCCCTCGAAGACGAGTTCGGCATCGAGATCCCGGACGAAGAAGCCGAGAAGATCACCACCGTGCAGCTGGCGATCGACTACGCTGTCAAGCACCAGAAGAGCTGAGTCCTCGAGCAAGGGCCGTAGCGCATGAGCCGTCGTCGCGTCGTCATCACCGGTCTCGGGCTGATCAGCCCGGTGGGCAACACGGTTGCCGAAGGCTGGACCAATCTGTTGGCCGGCCGTTCGGGCATCGCCACCATCGAGCGTTTCGACGCATCGGCCCTGGCTTGCCGCTTTGCCGGCGAGGTCAAGGGTTTCCAGGTCGAGGACTACATCCCGGCCAAGGAAGCCCGGCACATGGATACGTTCATCCACTTCGGGATGGCCGCTGGGATCCAGGCCGTGCAGGATGCCGGTTTGCCGACGGGCGATCAGTTGAGCGAACAGCAGGCCGAGCGCATCGGATGCCTGATCGGTTCAGGCATCGGCGGCCTGCCGATGATCGAGCTCACGCATCAGGAGTACGTCACGCGCGGAGCGCGCCGTATCTCGCCGTTCTTCGTGCCGGCGTCGATCATCAACATGATCTCCGGCCACGTGTCGATCAAGTACGGCTTCACGGGCCCCAACCTGGCCATCGTCACCGCATGCACCACCGGCTTGCATTGCATCGGCGAGGCAGGGCGGCTGATCGAGTACGGCGACGCCGACGTGATGGTTGCCGGTGGCGCCGAATCCACGGTGTCGCCGCTGGGCATCGGTGGATTCGCGGCCGCGCGTGCCCTGTCGACCCGCAACGACGACCCGAAGACCGCGTCGCGCCCGTGGGACAAGGACCGCGATGGTTTCGTCCTGGGCGAAGGTGCGGGCGTGATGGTGCTCGAGGAGTACGAGCATGCCAAGCGTCGAGGTGCCAAGATCTATGCCGAGCTCGCCGGGTTCGGCATGGGAGCGGACGCCTTCCACATGACCGCACCGAACGTCGACGGTCCCAAGCGCTCGATGATGGCGGCCCTGCGCAACGCGCGGGTCAATCCGGGCGACGTGCAGTACCTCAACGCCCATGGCACGTCGACGCCCTTGGGTGACGTGAACGAGACCAACGCCATCAAGCTGGCGTTTGGCGACCATGCCAAGAAGATGGTCGTGAATTCCACCAAATCGATGACCGGCCACCTGTTGGGCGGCGCCGGCGGCATCGAGAGCGTGTTCACCGCACTCGCGCTGCACCACCAGGTGTCGCCCCCGACGATCAACATCTTCAACCAGGATCCCGAGTGCGACCTGGACTACTGTGCCAACACGGCGCGTGAGATGCGCATCGATGTCGCGGTGAAGAACAACTTCGGCTTTGGCGGCACCAACGGCACGCTGGTACTGCGCCGAGTCTGAGCCCCGCGGGGCAGCCCGGTGATGCGCGTTGCTCCGCCGGCTGTCGAGGTGGTGCTGGGCCGTGGTCGAGTGGAGCGCTACGCCGCAGCGGTCCTGTATGGCGTGGCGTCGGGCGTGACGATGGCTTGGTGGCTCTTGCGCGAACAGGTTCTTGACGGCTGGCGGGTGCCCGCGCTGGTGGCCGCTGCGGCGGTGCTGGGGGCGGCCGTCGGTTGGCGCGTGCTGCGGCCGATGCAGGGTCGCCTGGGCTGGGACGGCACCGGCTGGCGCTGGCAGCCCAGCGGCCAGACCGGCCCGATCGGCGCAGGCATACCGCTGCAGGGCGTGCAGTTGCAGTGCGACCTGGGCAACTGGCTGTTGCTGCGCGCGGTGCGAGGCGGGCGTCGGCCGGCGCTGTGGTGCGGGGTGTCGGCCTGGCAGGCCGGCCCCGCGTGGCATGGTTTGCGACTGGCCCTGTACCACCGCTTGCCGTTGGCGGCACGGGGCGCGCGATGAATCCGGATCCGGCCGACGTCCAGTTGGCGCGCGTTGATCCGGGCACGGGGCGCGCGATGAATCCGGATCCGGCCGACGTCCAGTTGGTCGAGCGCGCCAAGCGCGGCGACATGCGGGCCTTCGAGATGCTGGTCATCAAGTACCAGCGGCGCATCGAGCGGCTGATCGCCCGCATGGTGCGCGACGTCGATCTGGTGCAGGACATCGCGCAGGAAGCCTTCATCCGCGCTTACCGCGCCTTGCCGCAGTTCCGCGGCGACAGCGCCTTCTACACCTGGCTCTATCGAATTGCGGTGAACACCGCGAAGAAGACTCTGGTCGAACTCAAGCGCGATCCGCTCGTGCTGGAGTCGGCGAGCGGCGGCGGTCAGGACGATGACGATGAAACTTCCCGCGTCGAGCGCGAACTAACCGACGGCGCCACGCCTGAGGCGGTGCTTGCCAGCAAGGAAATCGCCGAAACCGTGAACGCCGCGATCGAAGCGCTGTCTGATGATCTGCGCCAGGCAATCACGCTGCGCGAGATCGAAGGCCTGAGCTATGAAGAGATTGCCGAATTGATGAACTGCCCGATCGGTACAGTACGGTCGCGCATCTTCCGGGCGCGTGAGGCCATTGCGCAGCGGCTGCGGCCGTTGCTCGACACGCGCGAGGGCGAACGGTGGTGAGCACCGGCAGTCCTGGCTTCGCAACTGGTGGAGTGCAAGAACAATCATGGTGAACTCAGGTCAGTCGGATGCGATGCGCCAGACGCTGTCGGCGCTGATGGATGGCCATGGTGACGACGAACAGGCCGACGGGGCCTGCGGCCTCTGGCGCAGCAATGCACAGTCGCGCGAGTGCTGGCACACCTATCACCTGATCGGGGACGTGATGCGGTCGGAAGATCTCGCGTGCACACCGGCGCGCGATGCGGCCTTCCTCTCGGCCTTGCGCGGCCGTCTGGCCGCCGAGCCGGTGCCGATGGCGCCACGTCCGTTGCCGCGGCCAGTGGCGTCGCGCTGGCGCGGCTGGTGGGTGGCGCCTGGCGCAGTGGCGGCGGGCTTTGTCGCGGTGGCTGGCGTGCTGGTGGTGGTGCGCATGGCCGGCACCGAGACCAAGGTGGCCGTGCCGGTGGCCACCGCGGGTGGGCAGCCGGATGTGATGGTGGTCAATGGACAGCTGATCCGCGATGCGCGGCTCGATCGCTATCTGGCGGCGCACCGCCAGGTGTCGAACGGCGTGGCGGTGCACGTGCCGGGCGCCATGGTGCGCAGCGTCGACACGATCGTGCTCGAGAACAAGTGAACGGCGCCTTGCTTCCGTGGCGTCGGCAATTCGGTCGCCTGGGCCTGGGCATGGGGGTCGGGGCTGCCCTGCTGTCGTGGGCATCGCTGGTGACCGGCCAGACCCCTGGCGATGCAGGCCAATGGCTGCAGCGCATCCAGAAGGCTGCTGCCGACCGCAGTTACCAGGGCACGATGATGACGAGCGCCGGTGGCGTGGTGTCGAGTTCGCGCGTCGCCCACATCTGCCACGGGCGCGACCGCTATGAACGCATCGAGATGCTCGACGGGCAGGTTCGCCGGCAGTACCGGCACAACGGGGTCGTGTTGACGCTGTGGCCACAGACGCGCGTCGCGGTTCTGGAGCAGCAGGACCCGGTCACCGATTTCCCCGCGCTCCCCGTGAGCAGCCAGCGTGCCTTGGAGAGCTATGAGCTTCGATCGATCGGCATGGATCGGATCGCCGGCTACGAGGCCGAGGTCTTGATGCTGAAGCCGCGAGATGCGCTGCGCTATGGACAGCGGCTTTGGGCCGAGCGTGACAGCGGTCTGTTGCTGCGCACGGATACGCTCGGCCCGCGCGGCGAGGTGCTGGAGTCCTCGGCGTTCACTGACCTGTCGATCGGTGGCAAGCTGGCGGCAGACACGGTGCTCGGACCGATGAAGAAGCTGGAGGGCTACCGCGTGGTCCGGCCCCAGGCCGTGCGCACCCAACTCGAGGCCGAGGGGTGGGGTCTTGCACGCAGTGTCCCGGGCTTCCAGTTGGTGAGCTGTGTCAGGCGCCCGCTGGATCCGGTCACCGATGGAGGGCCTGCCGATACGGCGCTGCAGGCCGTGTTTTCCGATGGCCTGACGCACGTGTCGGTCTTCGTCGAACGCTTCGATCCCCAGCGCCACAAGCCGATGCGCACGGTGCTGGGCGCCACCAACACGATGATGAGCCGCAACGGCGACTGGTGGATCACCATCGTCGGTGACGTGCCGATGGCCACGGTGCAGCAATTCGAGTCGGTGTGGCAACGCAAGCCGTGAACGGCGGCCTGGCTCTACGTTGAAGAATTTCCGGATGGTCCGGATGCTGGAGGGATAGCTTGACCATCGCAGTTTCCTGGGGGCGCCGGCTGGTGCTCGCGGCCGTTGCCAGTGCCGGAGTGCTGGGCCTGCTCGCCGGCCCCGTGCAGGCCAAGGCGGAGTTGCCTGACTTCACCGAGTTGGTGGAGCGCGTGGGGCCGTCCGTGGTCAACATCCGCACGCTGGAGCGCATGCGTGGCGGCAATGCCGGCCAGGAGCGCGGCGTTGACCCCGGACTCGAAGAGTTCTTCCGCCGCTTCGGCATTCCCTTGCCGGGCGGGCGAGGTGCACCCCGAGGTGGCAACAACAACGACGACGAGCCACAGCAGCGGGGCGTCGGCTCGGGCTTCATCCTGAGCCCTGACG
>NZ_JBGAGA010000082.1:0-25610 GCF_044226965.1 Aquabacterium sp.
TGCCGCGCTGCTGCAGGCGATGAGCCGCGACGCGCAGGCCGCGGGCGGCCAGGCCGTGGCCGAATTGCGGGTGGACGGCGGCGCCTGCGTCAACAACCTGCTGATGCAGTTCCAGGCCGACCTGCTGGGCATTCCGGTGGTGCGGCCGCAGGTGGTGGAGACCACCGCCCTCGGGGCCGCTTACCTGGCGGGTTTGGCCACCGGCGTGTACGCCAATCTCGACGAACTGAGCAGCCTGTGGCAGGTGGAACGCCGCTTCCACCCGACCATGCCGCGCGATCGTGCGCTGGAACTGATGGCGAACTGGGAACGCGCAGTGCGGCAGGCCAGCGCCACCTGAGCGCGCGCTTTGTGGCATGGTGGCGGCCATGCCCGCCGAACTGCCGCACACGCTCAAGCTCACCACGGTCTGGCTGCTGCTGGGCACGATCGTCTTCCTCGGCTTCCAGTGGTGGCTGCGCAATGAGCAGCGCAGCCGCTTCGAAGTGCACGGCGATGTGGTGCAGCTGCAGCGCGGCCGCGACGGTCACTACCACTGGCCCGGTCAGGTCAACGGCCGACCGGTGGTGTTCCTGGTCGACACCGGCGCCACCGCTTCCGCCTTGCCGGCCGGGCTGGCCGAGGAACTCGCGCTCGGCTCCGAAGGCACGGTCCGCACCAACACCGCAGGGGGCACCGCGCAGGGGCAGCGCGTCGTCGCCGACCTCACCCTGGAGGGCGGCGTCAAGATCGAACGCATGCGCCTGCTGGCGCTGCCGGGCCTGGACGACCAGCCCCTGCTGGGCATGGACGTGCTGGGCAAGCTGCGCTGGCAGCACCTGGACGGCGTGTTGCGCATCGACCTGCGGCCGGCGCACTGAGGGCGGTTCCGTCCGCATTCGGATGGATGACCAAGGTCACCGGCGGCGATGCGTCGCCCCGTGCCTCCGGCCTCGTAAGTGCCGGCGTGGGCAGGACAACACAGCCGCCGGTGGTCGGTGGCAGGTCCGGCCCCACGCCTGAAACCCGAGGAACCATCATGCCTTCGATTGCCAATGTCAGCCTGAAGATCGACCGTGCCACCCAGGGCAACCGCCACAAGGTGACGGTGAGCTACCAGCTGCGCTTCACCCCGCGCGAGGAATTGGCCGGCACCGTGTTCGAGGAACGCGTGCAACTGCGCGGCGACGACCCGGTGTTCGACGAGGACCGCGGCGCGCCGCTGCTGACCAGCTTCGTCAAGGCCACGCCGGCCAACGTGAACCGCACGATCTCGAAGATGGTCTCGTCCAGCGTGCTCGACGAGGACGGCGACACCATCATCTTCGGCGTGCCGATCCTGGCGCTGCGCGACGAGCTGTATGCCCGCGTGACGCTGCGGCCCTTCCAGCCGGGCAGCGCCAGCTCGGACTCCAACGTCGTCAAGGGCCAGTTCGGTCCCGCGGCATGAGGGGCCGAGGGGCCTCCACAATCCGCGCATGCCCGCCGCCCGCCGCCCTGCCCCCATCACCATCGAGGACCTCTGGCGCATCGAGCGCATCGGCAACCTCGCGCTGGCCCCCGACGGCCGGCGCGCGGTGTGCGCGGTGACGCAGTTCTCGATGGCCCGCAATGACAGCAGCACGCAGCTGTGGCTGCTGTCCACCGACGGGCAGCGGCCGCCGCGGCGGCTGACCACGGCCGGCCAGCGCGCCACGCAGGCCGCCTGGTCACCGCGCGGCGACCGCATCGCCTTCCTCGCCAGGCGCGAGCAGCAGGGCGCGAAGGACGAGCTGGCGCAGCTCTACCTGATCTCGCCCGACGGCGGCGAGGCCGCGCGCGTGGCCGAGGTGCTGCCGGGCATCGAGGCCTTCCGCTGGCTGCCCGATGGCACGGGCATCGTCTATGCGGCCTGGGTCTGGCCGGACCTGAAGACGCCGAAGGCGCAGGCCAGGCGCTGGCGCGAAGACGCTGCGCGCAAGGACAGCGCCTACGTCACCCGCGAGGCGCAGTACCGCCACTTCGACCACGCGCATCCGGCGGGCCGCGTGGTGCAGCTGATGCGGCTGGACCTTGCCAGCGGCCGCATCACGCCGATGTTCGCCGGCACCGGGCTGGAACTGCCGCGCGACGAACAGTCGCCCGAGCCTTTCGACATCAGCCCGGACGGCCGCTGTCTCGCGTTCACGCTCGACCCGGCGGCCGAGAAGGTGGCCGGCAACCGGCGCGCGGTGGTCGAGCTGGACATGAAGACCGGCGCACAGCGCCGGCTGGCCGACGACCCGGCATGGGACTTCGACTACCCACGCTACAGCCCCGATGGCCGGCAGCTGGCCGCGCTGGCCGCTCATGTCGGACGCCATCACACGATGATGATGAAGCCGGCGCTGCTGCCGCGCGACGGCAGCGCCTGGCGGCCGCTGGGTGAGGCCTGGGACCATGAGGTCAACCAGCCGCTGCGCTGGTCGGCCGACGGCCGGGCGCTGTACCTGACGGCCGAAGCGCGCGGCCGCACGCCGCTGTGGCGGCTGGACCTGGCGCGCGAGGCCTTCACGGTCATCGAGCCCGGCGGCACGGTGCAGGGCTTCGATGTCGCCGGTCGCGGCGAGCAGGAAGTCGTGCTCACCGCGATGGATGCGGCCGACCATCCGGTGCGGGTGTTCGCGCGGCGCGCCGGCGCGGCGCCGCAGCGCATCGAGCGCTTCAACGATGCGCTGCTGGCGCGGCTGCAGCTGGGGCCAACGCGCGAAGTGAGCGTCACCGGCGCACGGGACGAGCCGGTCCAGCTGTGGCTGACCTTCCCGCCCGGCTTCGATGCAAAGCGCAGGCATCCGGTGATGCACGTGATCCACGGCGGGCCGTATGCCGCCGCCGGCGACACCTTCGGCTACCGCTGGAACACCCACCTGCTGGCCGCGCGCGGCCATGTGGTGGCGCAGGTCAACTACCACGGCTCCAGCGGCTTCGGCTGGGCCTTCAAGCACAGCATCATGGGTCGCATGGGCGAGCTCGAGCTGCAAGACCTCGAGGCCGGCACCGACTGGCTGCTGCGCCAGCGCTGGGCCGACAAGCGCCGCGTCTACGGCACCGGCGCCAGCTATGGCGGCTTCCTGGTGGCATGGATGAACGGCCATGTGCCGGCCGGCCGCTACCGGGCCTACATCTGCCATGCCGGCGTGTTCGACCGCGTCGCCACCTTCGCGGCGGACTCGTGGTCGCAGCGCCCGCTGGACCTGGCGGCCTGGTACTACGCCGACCTGGCCAAGGTGCTGGCGCAGAGCCCGCACGCCAGCGCCGGCCGCATGCAGACGCCCACGCTGGTGATCCACGGCGCGCAGGACTACCGCGTGCCCGACTGCAACGGCCTGGCCTACTACAACACGCTGAAGGCGCGCGGCGTCGACGCGCGGCTGCTGTGGTTCCCGAACGAGAACCACTGGGTGCTGAAGCCCAGGAACTCGCAGCAGTGGTTCGAGGAATTCTTCGCCTGGCTGGCACGCCACGGCTGACGCGCCACGCCGGGCCGGAGGCGGGGCCTTACAGCGGCAGCGCCATCGTCGCCTTCACCTGGTTCAGCACGAAGCTGGTCTTGCAGTCCTGCACGCTGGGGTGCCTGAGCAACTGCTCCATCACGAAGCGCGAGTAGTGCTCCATGTCGGTCACCACCACGCGCAGCAGATAGTCCATGTCACCGGCCAGCGAGACGCATTCCACCACCTCGGGCCAGTTCTGCAGTGCGGCGCCGAACACCTCCATCGGGCTGCGCTTGCTGCCGGGCGCCTGCTTGGCCATGCGCACGCTGATGTAGGCGGTGAGCCGCAGGCCCACCTGCGCGGCCTGCACCAGCGCCACGTAGCCGGCGATCACGCCGCTCTCCTCCAGCCGCTTCACGCGCCGCAGCGTGGCCGAAGGCGACAGGCCGACCTGCTCGGCCAGCTCGTCGTAGGTGGCCCGGCCATTGGCCTGGAGCGCGCGAAGAATGCGACGATCCAGTGCGTCGAGCTTGGTGGCATCTTGCATGGGCCGCATTTTGCAGCTTTCCTGCGCAAATCCACGCTGGTGGTCCGCAACTCGCAGGAATGCTGCGCAGGTCACGCCCTACAGTGGCACCATCGCCTTCTGGCCTGACTTGCAGGAGATGCTCCGGTGACGACGACCCTTCTCGACGCTGCGGCGCTGGCCGCGCTGCCGCACACCCTGCCCGGCTGGCAGCACCGCGCCGAACGTGGCGGCACGCTGAGCCGCACGTTCGTGTTCCAGGACTTCTCGCAGGCCTTCGGCTTCATGACCCGCGTGGCGCTGGTGGCCGAGCAGCTGAACCACCACCCCGAGTGGCACAACGTCTACAACCGCGTGGCCATCACGCTGACGACGCACGACCTGGGCGGCCTGTCCACGCTGGACCTGCGCCTGGCCGAGGCCGCCGACCGGCTGGCCGCGCCGTTCGCACCGCAGCCCGCGAAGGGGGTGTGAGATGCAGTTCACCGCCCCGAGCAGCGCGGCCGCCGCGCCGGCCTCTGACAAGCACGGCCTGGCCGCGGGCGTCCAGCCCGAGCGCGCCGACTGGACCATCGACCAGGGCTGGGAGCGCTACACGGCCGAGGAGCACGGCGTCTGGAAGACGCTGTTCGAGCGCCAAAGCAAGCTGCTGCCCGGCCGCGCCTGCGGCGAATTCATCCGCGGCATGCAGGCGCTGCCCATCGGCCCCGACCGCATTCCCGATTTCCGCCGCATGTCCGAGGTGCTGATGCAGCGCACCGGCTGGCAGGTGGTGGCGGTGCCGGGCCTGGTGCCCGACGAGGTGTTCTTCGAGCACCTGGCGAACCGGCGCTTCCCCTCGGGCCAGTTCATCCGCAAGCCCCACGAGCTGGACTACCTGGAAGAGCCCGATGTCTTCCACGACGTGTTCGGCCACGTGCCGATGCTGATGAACCCGGTGATCGCCGACTACATCCAGGCCTATGGCGTGGGCGGCCTGCGCGCGCAGCGCCTGGGCCGGCTGCACAACCTGTCGCGGCTGTACTGGTACACGGTGGAATTCGGCCTGCTGCGCGAGCGCGGCGACCTGCGCATCTACGGCGCCGGCATCGTCTCGTCGAAATCTGAAACCGTGTTCTCGCTGGACAGCGCGTCGCCGAACCGCATCCGCTTCGATCTCGAACGCGTGATGCGCACGCGCTACCGCATCGACGACTTCCAGGAAAGCTACTTCGTCATCGACGACCTCGATGAGTTGCTGGAGCTGGCACGCATCGACTTCGCCGAGCTGTATGCGCGGCTGGACAGCGGGCCGGAATACGCGCCGGGCGACGTGCTGGCCAGCGACGGCGTGGTCAGCCGCGGCGACGGCAGCTACCACCGCGCGCGGCGGGCGGCGGCCCCTGCGGGCTAGGCTCGGGCCGGAGGCGCCGGCGCCTCGTCGGCGTCGAGCTTGAACTCGCCGACCACCGTCTGCAGCTGGGCGGCCTGGCCGGCCAGCGACGAGGCGGCGGCGGCGGCCTGGCGCACCCGTTCGGCATCCTGCTGTGTCACGCGGTCCATCTGCACCACCGCCTGGTTCACATGCTCGATGTTGCCGCTCTGCTCGTTCAGCGCGGTGGAAATCTCGGCCAGCAGGCCGGACACCTGGCGCACCGATTGCACGATGCCCTGCATCGTGCCGCCGGCTTCGCGCACCAGTTCGGCGCCGCTGTCCACATGCTCGACCGAGTCGCTGATCAGCGTCTTGATCTCCTTGGCCGCCGACGCACTGCGCTGCGCCAGGGCGCGCACCTCGGACGCCACCACCGCGAAGCCGCGGCCCTGCTCGCCGGCCCGCGCGGCTTCCACCGCAGCATTGAGCGCCAGGATGTTGGTCTGGAACGCGATGCCTTCCACCACCTCGATGATCTCGACGATCTTCTTCGAGCCGGCGCTGATCGAGGCCATCTGCTCGACCGCGCGGTTCACCACCTCGCCGGCGCTGCCGGCCACGCTGGAGGCCTCGGCCGCGATCCCGGTGGCCGAGCGCGCGCGCTCGGCGGTGTGTTTCACCGAGGCGGTCAGCTGCTCCATGCTGGACGCGGTGCGCTCCAGCGATTCAGCCTGCTCGCCGGTGCGCCGTGCCAGCTCGGCGTTGCCGCCGTCGATCTGCTGCGACGCGACCGCGATCGCATCGGTGGAATCCTTGATGCGCGTAACCAGGTCGGTCAGCATGTCTTCCATGTTGCCCATCACGCCCAGCAGGTGACCGAAGTCGCCGCCGCGCTCGGTGCTGAACTCCTGGCTCAGGTCGCCCGAAGCCACGGTTTCGGCGATGACGATCGCCTCGGCCAGCGGCCAGGTCGGTCAGCATGTCTTCCATGTTGCCCATCACGCCCAGCAGGTGACCGAAGTCGCCGCCGCGCTCGGTGCTGAACTCCTGGCTCAGGTCGCCCGAAGCCACGGTTTCGGCGATGACGATCGCCTCGGCCAGCGGCTGCGCGATGCTGCTGACCAGCAGCCGCAGCACCACGGCACCGGCCGCCAGGCCGCCCAATCCCAGTCCCAGCAGCCAGTAGCTGACACTGCCCGCCAGGTGCTCGGCCTGCTCGGCATGCGCCTGGCCGCGCGCCAGCGCCGCCAGCTCGTTGACGCCGGCGATGCCGATGCCGATCAGCGTCGCCATCAGCAGCGCACCGCCGCCAAAGGCCAGCGCCAGACGCGTGCCGGTCTTCATGTTCGATACAGCCATGGGGGATCACCTGCAGGAGCGACGCCGGGTGCCCCGATGGCACCGGCCCACAGTCCGCAGTAGGCCATGGGCGCCCCGGCGCCCACGCCCGGAAAAGGGCCGGATTGGTTGGCCACCTCCGGCGAAGGGCAGGCGAGCCGCGACGGCAGCAGGTTCAGCCTCCGAGGCCGAACCTGCGCATCATCCCGGTCAGCCCACCAGCCCGTCCTGCTTGAACATCGCCTTGATGCCGCGCACCGCCTGGCGGATGCGCGACTCGTTCTCGATCAGCGCGAAGCGCACATGCTCGTCGCCATGGTCGCCGAAGCCGATGCCGGGCGAGACGCTGACCTTCGCCTGGGCCAGCAGCTGCTTGGCGAACTCCAGCGAGCCCAGCGCGCGGTAGGGCTCCGGGATGCGCGCCCAGATGTACATCGAGGCCTTCGGGCACTCCACCGGCCAGCCCGCTTCACGCAGGCCCTTCACCAGCACGTCGCGGCGTTTCTGGTAGCTGGCCGCGATGTCCTTCACGCACTGCTGGTCGCCTTCCAGCGCGGCAATGGCGGCCACCTGCACCGGCGTGAAGCTGCCGTAGTCGTGATAACTCTTGATGCGAGCGAGTGCGGCCACCAGGTCGGCATTGCCGACCATGAAGCCGATGCGCCAGCCGGCCATGTTGTAGCTCTTGCTGAGCGTGAAGAACTCGACCGCGATGTCCTTCGCGCCCTTGACCTGCATGATGGACGGCGCCTTCCAGCCGTCGAACACGATGTCGGCATAGGCCAGGTCGTGCACCACCAGGATCTCGTGCTTCTTCGCCAGCGCGATCACGCGCTCGAAGAAGTCCAGCTCCACGCACTGCGCGGTGGGGTTGGACGGGAAGCCCAGCACCATCATCTTCGGCTTCGGGTAGCTGCCGCGGATGGCCTTCTCCAGTTCGCCGAAGAAGTCCACGCCTTCGGCCAAGGGCACCGAACGGATGTCGGCGCCCGCGATCACCGCGCCATAGATGTGGATCGGGTAGCTCGGGTCCGGCACCAGCACGGTGTCGCCCCGGTCCAGCGTGGCGAGCATCAGGTGCGCCAGGCCTTCCTTCGAGCCGATGGTGACGATGGCTTCGCGCTCGGGGTCGATCTCGACCTGGTAGCGATCGGCATACCAGTGCGCGATGGCGCGCCGCAGCCGCGGGATGCCCTTGCTGGCCGAGTAGCCGTGGGTGTCGGGCCGCTGCGCGACCTCGGTCAGCTTGGCGACGATGTGCGCAGGCGTGGCCCCGTCGGGGTTGCCCATGCTCATGTCGATGATGTCTTCGCCGCGGCGGCGGGCGGCGAGCTTGAGCTCGGCCGTGATGTTGAAGACGTAGGGGGGAAGGCGGTCGATGCGCGCAAAGCGGCGCTGGCCGGGAGATGCCGACATGGGAGGAAGCTTTCAACGTAAGCGCCCGGAACCGTCCGAGCGACGTGGGCCGTGCGCGATGCTTCTGCTCACGGTCCGTCACGATGCTAACCGATGGCTGCGCTTCGGCCGATGCCGGGCGGTGCCGATAATCCATGCCCGGCATGCGTCCCGACCCTCAACGCCCCTCGTCCGCCGCGCCGCGCGCCGGCGCCTGGCCCTCGCGCCGCTGGCGGCGCTTCGCGCTCGGGCTGCTGCTGGGCCTGGGGCTGGGCGCCATCGGCGCACTCGTGGTCGCGGTGCTCCAGGTGCGCAGCGAGCTGCCGCCGATGGACAGCCTGGTCGACTACCAGCCGCGCCAGCCGCTGGCCATCCTGACCTCCGACGGCGTGGAGATCGCGCAGTTCGGCGCCGAGCGGCGCCACTACCTGCCCATCGCCGAGATCCCCAAGCTGATGCAGGACGCGTTGCTCGCCGTCGAGGACTCGCGCTTCCGCGAGCACACCGGCATCGACTGGATCGGCGTCGCGCGCGCGGTGGCCAAGTTCGCGACTGGCGGCCGGCTCGAAGGGGCCTCCACCATCACCCAGCAGGTGGCGCGCAACTTCTTCCTCAGCGCGCGGCGCACGCCCGAGCGCAAGTTGAAGGAGGCGATGCTGGCCTGGGAGATCGAGCGCAACCTGTCGAAGGACCAGATCCTGGGTCTGTACATGAACCAGATCTACCTCGGCCAGCGCGCCTATGGCTTCGCCGCCGCGGCGCAGACCTACTTCGGCAAGCCGCTGGCCGCGCTGTCGATTGCCGAGAGCGCGATGCTCGCCGGCCTGCCGCAGAACCCGGCGTATGCGAACCCGATCACCAACTTCGACCGGGCGCGGGCGCGGCAGCTGATCGTGCTGATGCGCATGCGCGACACCGGCGTCATCACCGAGGCGCAATGGGCCCAGGCGCGCGCCGAGCCGCTGAAGATCCGCTCCCCGCTGGCCACCGGCGTGCATGCCGAGCACGTGGCCGAGCTGGCGCGGCGCTGGGTGGTCGAGCGCTATGGCACCGAGGTGTACGCGCAGGGCCTGCAGGTCACCACCTCGCTGCGCGCGGCAGACCAGAACAGCGCCTGGCTGCAGCTGCGCCGCGGCCTGCTGGAGCACGACCGCAAGCAGCCGTACCGCGGTCCGGAAGACCAGGAGGACCTGCCGCCCCCCGGCACGCCGGAGGCGGATGTCGAACGGGCCGCGGCCCTGGCGCTGAAGGACCACCGCGACGACGAGATGCTGCGCGTGGCCATCGTGCTGGCGGCCACCCCGCGCGAGCTGCTGGCACAGCTGGCCACCGGCGAGCAGCTGCGCATCAGCGGCGACGGCCTGCGCTGGGTGCAGCCGGCGCTGGCGCCGAAAGCGCGCCAGGGGCTGGCGATCCAGCGCGGCGCGGTGATCCGCGTGCTGCGGCAGGACAAGCCGGGGCCGAAGGGCGAGGCGCAGTGGGCCGTCACCCAGTGGCCGGAGGCGCAGGGTGCGCTGGTCTCGCTGGACCCGGCGACCGGCCGCGTGCGCGCCTGGGTCGGCGGCTTCGACTTCGCGGAGCAGAACTTCGACCATGTCTGGAAGGCCTGGCGCCAGCCGGGCTCCAGCTTCAAGCCCTTCCTGTATTCGGCCGCGCTGGAGCATGGCGTGATGCCGGACACCGTGATCAACGACGCCGAGCTCGCGCTGCCCGGCGCCGACGGGCCCACCAGCTGGCAGCCGAAGAACTACGACGGCCAGTTCGACGGCCCGTTGAGCCTGCGCGAGGCGCTGGCCCGCTCGAAGAATTCGGTCAGCATCCGCCTGCTGCAGCAGCTGGGCCTGCCCGTGGCCCATGACTGGATCGAGCGCTTCGGCTTCGAGTCCGAGCGCCAGCCCGACAACCTGACGCTCGCTTTGGGTGCTGGCAGCACCACGCCGCTGCAGCTGGCCCAGGCCTATGCGGTATTCGCCAATGGCGGCTGGCGCGTCGACCCGGTGCTGATCGAGCGCATCACCGACGCGCACGGCCAGGTGCTGTACGAGGCGCCGCCGCCGGCGCCGTTGGACGAGGCCGATCGCGCGATCCCGGCGCGCAATGCCTTCATCACCAGCAGCCTGCTCAACGAGGTGGCGCGCAGCGGCACGGCGGCCAAGGCGCAGGCGCAGCTCGGCCGGGCCGACATCTACGGCAAGACCGGCACCACCAATGACGCCGTCGACGCCTGGTTCGCCGGCTTCCAGCCCAGCCTGGTGGCGGTGGTATGGATCGGCTACGACGACCCGCACAGCCTGGGCGACCGCGAGTCCGGCGGTGGCCTGGCGCTGCCGGTGTGGATCGGCTACATGAAGCAGGCGCTGGCTGGCGTGCCGGTGGCGCGCCCGCCGGTGCCGCCCGACGGCGTGCAGCGCGCCGGCGGCGACTGGGTCTACGACGAGTGGGCCGACGGCAGCTACGTGCGGCAGATCGGCATGCACGACAGCGTCGGGCCGGCCGCCTCCGCCCCGGCGCCGGCCGAACCACCGCGGCAATGACGTGATGCCAGCGCGACGCCGCCCGGACGACCAGCGCTACGCGATGTGGCTGTCGCGCCTGACATTGCGGCAGATGCTGACGCTGCCCTACGTCAGCCTGGTGCTGATGTTGGCGGTGACGATCGGCGCGCTGTCGTACTTCGCGGCACGCAGCGCGGTGGACGGGCTCTCCGGCCAGCTGCTGGGCGAGACCGCGCAGCGCATCAGCGACGCGCTGCAGCACCAGGTCGAGGGCGCCGCGGCGGTGCTGGACACCGCGTTCCCGCCCGGCCTGCCGGCGCCGGCCTCGGTGGCCGACGAGCTGCCCGCACTGCGCCTGCGCTTCTGGCAGGCCACCTCGATCCAGCGCGAATCGAACCGCTATGCCTATTACGGCAACCGGCAGGGCCAGTTCTTCGGCCTGTACCGGCATGGCGAGGACAAGGCCGAGCTGCGCCTGCGCTTCGAAGGCAGCGGGCCGCGCCTGATCCGGGCCTTTAACGGCATCGACGGCGCGCTGGGCGAACCGCAGACCGAGAACCGCAGCTTCGAGCCGCGCAGCCGGCCCTGGTTCGCCGTCGGCCTGGCCGCGGCCCAGGCGGTCTGGACGCCGGTGTACATCGACTTCAACAACACCGACCTGGTGGCCACGCTGAGCCGGCCGGTGCGCAACGCGCAGGGCCAGGCGGTGGGCGTGGTGGCCACCGACCTGCCGCTGCGCAGCGTGAACCAGCTGCTGCGCGGCCTGTCGCTGAGCCCGAATGCGCTGGCCTATGTGGTGGAGGCCAACGGGCAGCTGATCGGCCTGTCGCGCGGCGAACCGCTGATGACGGGGGCCGATGGCCAGCCCGCGCGCCTGCACGCCAGCCGCAGCGCCGAGCCGCTGGTGCCGCCGACCTACGCCGCGGTGCAGGCGGCGCTGGCCAGCGGCGCCGCGCGCTCGAACGAGGCCATCGTCGTGCGCGGGCCGGACGCTTCGCGCGCGCAGGTGGCCTGGGCGCGGCTGCGCGACGAGGCCGGGCTGGACTGGATCGTCATCGTCACCGTGCCGCAGGCCGACGTGCTGCAGCACGCGGTGCAGATCTTCCAGAACACCGCGTTCGCGGCGGTGGCCGCCTCGCTGGCCGCGCTGCTGATCGGCCTGGCGATCCTGGCCGCGTTGACACGCGAGCTGCGCCGCCTGGCCGAGGCGGCCGCGCGGGTCGGCGAGGGGCTGCTCGACGCGCCCTTGCAGGTGCAGCGGCGCGACGAGATCGGCGACGTGGCACGCAGCTTCGCGCGCATGCAGCAGCGCCTGCTGACCGACCGGCTCACCGGGCTGTCGAACCGCGAGGCGGCGCTGCGCCGCATCGACGAGCGCATCGCCCAGCACCGCCGGCGCGGTGACCGGCGCCCCTTCGCGGTGATGTTCGTCGACTTCAACCGCTTCAAGCAGATCAACGACAACTACGGCCACGACGTCGGCGACAAGGTGCTGCAGGAACTGGCGCAGCGGCTGCGCACCCGATTGCGCGTGGACGATACCGTTGCACGCTATGCCGGCGACGAGTTCCTGGTGCTGCTGGACGCGGTGGCCGACCGGCGCGATGCGGAGCAGGTGCGCGCCGACCTGGAACGCGCGATGCGCGAACCGCTGGCCGCGCTGGCCGACGTGGCGCCCGGCGAGGCCTCGGCCGGCGCCAGCTTCGGCATCGCGATGTTCCCGGCCGACGGCGCCGACATCGACACGCTGATCAAGGTGGCCGACCAGGACATGTACAGGCGCAAGGCCGGCAACGGCAGTACCGGTGCAGGTCCGCACGGCACGAATGCACAGTAAGCCCCCACCCACATCGGGGATCGTCGGACCGCATGGAACAATCGGCGGTCCGCGACACTCCCTCCAGGCCGGTACAGCCTGCAGACGATGAAGCCCTTGACCTCCTACAGCCTCAGCGACTTCGATTTCCACCTGCCGCCCGAACTGGTGGCCCAGCATCCCGCCGCCGAGCGCAGCGCCTCGCGCCTGCTCGACGGCACCGGCGCGCTGCCGGTCGACCGCATCTTCCGCGAACTGCCGGCGCTGCTGCAACCCGGTGACCTGCTGGTGTTCAACGACACCCAGGTCATCAAGGCCCGCCTGTTCGGCGAAAAGCCCACCGGCGGCGCGGTGGAGGCGCTGGTCGAGCGCATCCTGCCGGGCCACGAGGTGCTGGCGCACCTGCGCGCGAGCAAGTCGCCCAAGCCCGGCGGCACCCTCCTGTTCGCCAACGGCGCCTTCGAGGCCGAGGTGCTGGGCCGCGGCGGCGCCGATGACGCGCTGTTCCACCTGCGCTTCCCGGCCGATCCGCTGGCGCTGCTGCAGGCGCACGGCCATGTGCCGCTGCCGCCCTACATCACCCATGCCGACGCGGCCGCCGACATCGAACGTTATCAGACCGTGTTCGCCGAGCGCCCCGGCGCCGTGGCGGCACCCACCGCCTCGCTGCATTTCGATGCCGGCGTGCTGGCGGCGCTGCGCGCGCGCGGCGTGGGCAGTGCACGCGTCACGCTGCATGTGGGGGCCGGCACGTTCCAGCCGGTGCGCAGCGAGAACCTGGACGAGCACAAGATGCACAGCGAGTGGTTCGAGGTGCGCGAGGACACCGTCGCCGCCATCGCCGCCACCCGCGCCCGCGGCGGCCGCGTCGTCGCTGCCGGCACCACCACCTTGCGCGCGCTGGAATCGGCCGCGCTGGGCGGCACGCTGCAGGCCGGTGCACGCGAGACCACGCTGTTCATCCGGCCCGGCTTCGAGTTCCACGTCGTCGACCGGCTGATCACCAACTTCCACCTGCCGCGCAGCACCCTGCTGATGCTGGTCTCGGCCTTCGCCGGCCACGAGCATGTGCGCGCGCTGTACCGCCACGCCATCGAGGCGCGCTACCGCTTCTTCAGCTACGGCGACGCGATGCTGCTGGCGCGCGCGGCGAACTGACGCGGCCGTCCCGGGGGTGGGTCATTCCCCGGGTTGGCACGATCCCTGCGCTGCGTACACTGCGCTCGCTCCGCGTTCCATCGTCTTCCCGAGAAAGTTCACCATGTTCCTGCAGAAAACGCTCGTCGTCGCCGCGCTGCTGTGCGCCGGCACCTCGGTGGCGCTGGCCGCGCCGGTCAAGTACCTGATCGTCGACCGCTCGTCCGAGGTGGTGATGAACAAGGTTGGCAGCGACGCCGTCTGGGCCGACAAGCTGCCGCAGAAGCTGGCCGCCCGACTGGCCAAGCTCTACCCCACCGGCCGCTTCGGCTTCATCAGCCAGGTCGAGGGCGGCTTCACCGAGAGCAAGCAGTGCGTCGTGACGGCGCGCGTGATGCTGGTGCCCCGCAGCGGCAAGTCGCTGGTGTTCGACGCGAAGAAGGGCGCCACCACCTTCGACGCGCAACCCAACCTGACGCAGCCGCAGTGCCAGGACCTCGCCAAGGCCAAGCTGGGCGAGGCTATCGCGGCAGTGATGTCGTCGCTGGTGGCAGAGAAGTAGTCCCCGCCGGGGCGCCGGGGTCAAGGATCAGGCGCGGCCGGCGCAAGTCGACCACCGCGGTGTGCGCGGTCTTGTCCTGGATCGCCTGCCGGTTCGGGTCCCACAGCACCTGCACGAAGCCCAGGCCGCCGGTGGCCATGCCGGCGGCATAGCCGCCGAAGCGCTTCAGGCAGCGCAACGCCGTCATCGGCTTGCCGGTGAGCTCCACCACCCGCAGCCGCAGCAGCCGCTTGCCCAGCGTCTGCCCGCCCCACCACGCGGGCAGCAGCGAGAAGTACAGCAGCGAGAAGCCGTAGCCCAGCCCCAGCTCGTCGGACCAGCGGCGCAGCCACACCCGCGGGTCGAGCGAACGCCGGGCACGGGCCTCGGCCAGCTGGGTTTCGAGCTGGTGGATGCGCCGGCCCTGGTGGGCCAGCGCCAGCCCCAGCGCGGCGCCGGCGTCCTGCGGCGCCGCCGAAGCGCCAGCACCGGAGAGCGGCGCCGAAGCGCCCGCGGCGGACGCCCCCGCCGAGGCCGCAGCGGCGGCGGCCAGCAGCTGCCGCGTGGCCCGGGCGACGGCGGCGTCCTCGTCGTCATCGTCGGCTTCCTCGGCCGTGTCGGCAGCCGCACCGGAAGCCGGCACCGCGCCGGCGGCCGCCCGTGCCGCGCGCGGCCGCGCGGGCCGGCTGTGCTCGTCCCAGCTCTGCAGCGCGCCGGCGGCCAGCAGCGCCGCCGCCGCACCCCACACCCACCAGCGCCGCCAGGGCCGCCGCCCCGCCTGCTGGCGCCGGGCATGGTCAAGACCCAGCAGCGCCCCGGCGCACAACCACCAGAAGTTCGCCAGCGCGGACACCAGCGCGATCGCGGCCAGGTCGGTCGCCATCGCCAGCGCGCGCCGGCCCGGGCTGGCCAGCGGCAGCCCGAGCACCTCGGGCGCAACGTTGAGGTCCTCGGGCGTCACCCACTGGCGGCGATCGACGGCTTGGTTCATGGGCCCGCATCCTAGGGCAGCACCGCCGCCCCCCCCGGCGACCGGCGTCGCCCCGCGGGCCAGGCTCAACCCTGCGGCGTGAACTCGATGCCGGTCTGGGCCAGGCCTGCCAGGTGGATGTTTTGCGCGTTCAGGTCCAGCTCGCAGGCCAGCATGGCCAGCGAGATGGCGGTGTAGGTGCCGTTGTCGATCAATCCCACCAGTGCGTTCAGATCGCCGGTGCTGGGCGCGCTGCCCACCACGTTGGTGTAGACATAACGCACGAAGTCAGCGTTGCTGGGGCCGCCAGCCAGCTGCTGGAACAGCGGTGTCGCCAGCGCCAGCTGCACCAGTTCGGCATAGCCCATGCCGCCGTCCAGCAGCTGCAGGCCGATGCCGACGAAGTCCTTGTTCTGCAGGTACTGCGGCCCGAACACCGCGCCGATGATCTTGGCGGCGGTGCCGGCGTTGCCATCGAGGTCCAGCGCCACCGAGGTGTTGCCGAAGCCCAGGCGCTCGACGCCGGTCAGCGTGTCGGCGCCGTCGGTGCCGTTGACGTCGTTCACGGTCCAGCCCGTGGCCGTGCGGGCCAGCGCGTAGCCCGCGCGCAGGCCGCCGAACAGCGCGGTGTCGATGCCGCTGCCGCCGTTGATCGCGTCGTTGCCGGCGGCGCCGGTCAGCCGGTCGTTGCCGCCCAGGCCATTGAGTGTGTCGTTGCCGCTGGTGCCCACCAGCGTGTCGTTGCCGTTCGAGCCGTTGATCACCTGGCCGATCGGCGGGGTCGTCGGCGTCTCGATCGTCAGCACCGTGCCCTGCGCCGGCAGGTCGGCGTGGTCGTCCAGCGACAGCGGCGAGGCCTTGACCTGGTAGCTGCCGAGCACCGACGGCCCGAGGTTGATCAGGCCGCCCGGTGCGCTGTCGGTGTAGCCCAGCGCGTTGGTCGCCACCAGCGTGTAGCTGCCGGTGGTGGTGGCCACGAAGGACAGCGCCGCATCGCTGCCGGGCGCCACGCTGTCGGTGCCCAGCAGGCTGCCGTCGGGCCCGAACAGCTGCAAGGTGCCGGCGGTGATCGGGTTGGCGCCGGAGGCCTTCAGCTCGAACAGGTAGCGCAGGCCGGCATTGAGCGTGACGCGGAAGCAGTCCTGGTCGGTGGCCTGGTCGAAGCTGCCGAGTTCGCTGCCGCCGATCTGCAGCGCGGTGCCGCTGGCGGGCAGGTCGGAGTGGTCGTCGCGCGCGATGCCGCGCATCTGCACCGTGTAGTGGCCCAGCACGCCGGTGCCGAAGGCGACGTCGAACAGGTAGTTGGTGGCCAGCAGCGAGTAGCTGCCGCTGACCGGCGCGACGAAGGACAGGCTGTTGTCGCCGCGCGGCCCGAGCCCGACGCTGGTGACCTGCAGCGTGCCGGTGGTGTCGTACAGCTGCAGCGCGCTGGCGGTGACCGTGTCGACGCCGTCGCCCTTGAGGTCGAACACGTAGCGCTCGCCAGCCGTCAGCTCCACGCGGAAGTAGTCCTTGTCGGACGGCAGGTCGAAGCTGCCGTTCAGCACCGCGCCGCCCAGCGGCGTGCCGAGCGACGGCCGGTCCGAGTGGTCGTCGTTGCCCACCGGCGCCACCTTCACGGTGAACGAGCCCACCGAGGCACTGGGCGACAGGCTGTAGCCGACGTTGTTGGCCGCCACCAGGTAGTAGCTGCCGCTGGTCTCGGGCACGAAGGCGAGCTCCGACTCGTGCTGGTTCTGCACCCGCGCGCCGATCAGCAGCGGGTTGCCCAGCGCGTCCAGCACCTGCAGGCCGGAGAGCTCGAGCGAGGTCGAACCGGTGTTGTTCAGTGTCAGCAGGTAGCGCTGCCCGGCCTCGAGCTGCACGCGGAACACGTCCTGGTCGTAGGGCAGGTCGAACACGCCGGAGGCCGTGGTGCCCAGCGCCAGCGGCGTGGCGGTGGCGAGCCGGTCGCCATGGTCGTCGGCGGCGATGGCCGTCACCTTCACCTGGTAGCCGCCGGTGGCCAGGCCTCCGAGCGCGGCCTGCTCGTCGTTGGTGGCCAGCAGGTAGTAGGTGCCACCGTTGCCGGTGACGTAGGACATCACCGCCTTCGGATCGGCCGCGTCGCCATAGTCGGCCGCCACCTCGTTGCCGTTGGCGTCGAAGAGCTTCAGTTGCGTGGCCAGCACCGGCGTCGTGCCGTTGCCCTGCATCTCGAACAGGTAGCGCTGGTTGCCGGCAAGCTCGATGCGGAAGTAGTCCTGGTCATGGTCCAGGTCGAACTGTCCCGTGGCGGTGGCGCCGACGGCCAGCACCTCGGCCTGGCTGGCGCGGTCGGCATGGTCGTCCTGCGGCACGGCCTCGGCCTTCACCGTGTAGCTGCCCTGGCCGTCGCTGTTGCGCAGGTAGTAGGTGCCGCTGGTGGCGGCAGTGAAGACGAAGCGGCTGACACCGTCCGACAACACGCCCGGATCGCTGGCCACCGCGTCGCCCGCCGGGTCGAACAGCGCCAGCGAACCCGGCTGCTGCGTGGCGCTGCCGGTGCGCGTGCTGGTGAACAGGTAGCGCTGGCCGGCCACGAGGTCGATGCGGAAGAAGTCGAGGTCGTTCGGCTGGTCGAAGAATCCGGCGGCGGTGTTGCTGTTGGCCATCTCGTGTCCCTGGTTCGAAGGCAATGCGGAAGAGCCGGGGAGCATAGGCGCGGCGTGTTGCAGCGCGGTTGCCAAACGTTGCAAGCCTTTCAGTCATTCGAATGCCTGGCGCCGGGCTGCGACAATGCTGCCCATGTTGCAGTTCGAGTTGCTGGCCACCGAGGGCCTGGCCCGCCGGGGCCGGCTGCGGCTGAACCATGGCGTGGTCGAGACGCCGATCTTCATGCCCGTGGGCACCTACGGCACCGTGAAGGGCGTGCTGCCGCAGTCGCTGCACGACATGGGGGCGCAGATCATCCTGGGCAACACCTTCCACCTGTGGCTGCGGCCGGGGCTGGAGGTGATCCACACCTTCGGCGGCCTGCATGGCTTCGAGGGCTGGCACAAGCCCATCCTCACCGATTCGGGCGGCTTCCAGGTCTGGTCGCTCGGCGAGATGCGCAAGATCTCGGAGGAAGGCGTGAAGTTCGCGTCGCCGGTGAACGGCGACAAGCTGTTCCTGACGCCCGAAGTGAGCATGCAGGTGCAGACGGCGCTGAACTCCGACATCGTGATGCAGTTCGACGAGTGCACGCCCTACGAGACCAAGGGCCAGCTCACCACCGAACGGCAGGCCCGCGCCTCGATGGAGCTCAGCCTGCGCTGGGCGCGCCGCTGCATCGTGGAGTTCGAGCGGCTGCAGAACCCGAACGCGCTGTTCGGCATCGTGCAGGGCGGCATGTTCGAGTCGCTGCGCGAGGAATCGCTCGCGCGGCTGGTCGAGATGGACCTGCCGGGCTATGCCATCGGCGGCGTCTCGGTCGGCGAGCCGAAGGAGGACATGCTGCGCATCATGGCGCACACGCCGCATCGGCTGCCCGCTCACAAGCCGCGTTATCTGATGGGGGTGGGCACGCCGGAAGACCTGGTCCAGGGCGTGGCCTGCGGCGTCGACATGTTCGACTGCGTGATGCCCACCCGCAACGCGCGCAACGGCCACCTGTTCACCCGCCACGGCGACCTGCGCATCCGCAACGCGCGCTACAAGAACGACCCGAAGCCCATCGACGAGACCTGCGGCTGCCATGCCTGCGCCACCGGCGTCAGCCGCGCCTACCTGCATCACCTGGACCGCTGCGGCACTTTCGAACACCACCCACCGCCCCATGGCGGCCGACCGCGCACGATCTGAAGCCAAGCCGGCAACACCGCGGCCCGCCCCATCGAACACCACCCACCGCCCCATGGCGACCACCGCACGATCCCCCCGCAAGACCAGCCGCCAGGCGGCCGCTGAAGCCAAGCCGGAAACACCCGCCCCGGCCGTCAAGACGCCCGCCGCGGCGAAGAAGGCCGTGGCCAGGAAGGCCGCCCCCGCGCAGCCGGCCCCTGGCGCGAAGCAGACCGCCAGCGCGAAGCAGGCCGCCGCGCCGAAAGCGGCGCCCGCCGCGAAAAAGGCGCTGGCCCGGAAGACGGCCGACAAGGTCACGAAGAAGCCCGCCCCGCAGGCTGCCGCGAAGGCCGCCCAACCGCCGGCCGAGGAGCCGGCCGAGGCCAGCGCTCCGGCAGCCGAGGTACCGAAGACGGTGCCGTCCAAGCGCGCCGCAGCGAAGAAGGCCTCTGCGCCGACGAAGACCCCGGCGGCGAAGAAAGCCCCGGCCGCCAGGAAGGCAGCGGCGAAGCAGGCAGCGGCCCAGCAGGCACCTGCCAAGAAGACCCCTGCCAGGAAGACCGCGAGCCGCGCCAGGCCGGCGCCGGCAGCCGAACCCCTGCTGGACGACCTGCCGGCGACACCGGCCGCGGCCAGCGCACCCGCACCCGCGCCGACGCCGCAGCCGGACCTGCCGCCCCACAGCGCACTGGCGCTGGTGTGCGTCGACCAACGCCACCAGATCGTCTGGCGGCCCGGCCGCCACTGCCCGCCCGCGCTGGCTGCGGCGGCCGCGGCGCGGCTCGATGCGCAGGGCTGCTTCGCACCCGATGACGACGGGCTGCTGCCGCAGCTGCTGGCACTCGCCGCCGCAACCGGCCACCGGCTCGAGGTGCCGGCGGCGGTGTGGCTGCAGTTCGCGGCCAACCGCGATGCCCGCCATCGCCTGCAGGCACTCGAAGCTGCCTACCCGGGCGGCCCCGGCGACGCGGCGCTGCAATCCCTGCTGCGCTGCCGGCTGCCGAGCTTCCAGGCCGAGGGCGCGCTGTTCGCGGTCGTCGCCGGCCGGGCGTTGATCGCCGACGAGCGCGGCCTGGGCAAGCGCGTGCAGGCGATGGCGGCGATCACGCTGTGGCGCCGCCACTTCGGCCTGCGCCGGGTGCTGGTGCTGTGCACCCCGGCGCAGCGCACGGCCTGGCAACGCGCCTGGGCACGCTGGTCGACCGATGCAGCGGCCGCGCCGGCACAGATCGTCGAAGGCCCGCTGCACCAGCGCCAGGCGCTGTGGTCCGGCGAGGCCGAGCTGCGCATCCTGTCGCCCGAGGCGCTGGACAGCGATGCCGCTCACATTGCGCGCTGGCAACCCGAGCTCGTGGTGGTCGACGAACCGCAGCAGCTGCCCGGCTGGCGCCACCTGCAGGCGCCGCAGGCCCTGGTGCTGTGCGGCGCCCCGCTGGCCGAGCCGCCGACGCTGCTGCACGAGATCGTCGACTGGCTGGACCCGCTGCGCCAGGGCGCGCTGCAGGCGGTCGAGCGCATCCAGGCGGCGCGCGCCGGCACCCTGGTGCTGACCGACGAGGTGCTGGAACAGCTCGACGCCGCGCTCTCGCGCGTGATGCTGCAGCGCCTGCGCAGCGAGGTGACCGAGCAGCTGCCGCCGCGCGTGCACACCGAGCGCCTGGTGCCGCTGGCACCGCCGCAGCGGGAGGCGCACGACCAGCTGCGCACGGAGATCGACCGCCTGCTGGCCGGCTGGCAGCGCAGCGGCTACCTGGCCGATGCCGACCAGTGGCGCCTGCGCGACCGGCTCGCCGCACTGACCGACACCTGCCACCGCCACGATGCCTCCGATGCCCGCAGCGCGCTGGCCGAGGCGACGATTGCCGCGCTGCAGGCGCAGCTCGACGACTGGGCCGCGACCGGCACCGAACGCATTGCGCTGGTCTGCCCGCAGGCCGCCGACCGCCCGCTGCTGGCCGAGCGCCTGCGTGGCGCCGAGCGACTGCACTGGCTGGCGCCAGGCGAGGCGCCGCCGCCGGCAATCGAGGTGGTGCTGCAGGTCGGCGTGCCCTGGCAGGCCCCGGATGGCGAGGCCAGCGCGCCGGGCCAGCAATGGGTCTACCTCACGGCCGAGGGCAGCCTGGAGCTGGGGCTGTTCGAGACCCTGGCCGCGCGCCAGCACCTGCCTGCCACCGGCCCGGGGTTCCTGCACGGGCGCACGCTGAACGACTGGCTGCAGGCCTGCGCGCAGGCCTGCGCGGCCGCCGGCTAGGGCCACCCCCCCGGGCGCGCGACGGGCTGGCCGGTCCGACGGACCGTCCGTCGCAAGCGCCTTGACAGCCCGCCCCGCCGCGCCAACATGCGGCCCATGCTGATGTCCTTGCTGCGCGGCCTGGGCCGCCTGGTGCGCGGGGTCTTCACCGGCCTGCTGGCGCTGCTGATCCTGTTCGAGGAATGGGGCTGGGAGCCGCTGCAGCGCGCGATGGCCTGGGTCGGCCAGCTGCCGGTGCTGCGCCACGTCGAGGCGCTGATCCGCCGGCTGCCACCGCGGCTGGCGCTGCTGGTGTTCCTGTTGCCCTCGCTGCTGCTGCTGCCGGTCAAGCTGCTAGCGCTGTGGCTGGTGGCGCATGGCCAGAAGCTGCTGGGGCTGGGCGTGATCGTGCTGGCCAAGGTCGGTGGCACCGCGGTGGTGGCGCGGCTGTTCGCACTGACCAAGCCCGCGCTGATGCGCATGGGCTGGTTCGCCCGGGGTTACGATCGCTGGACGGTGTGGAAGGAAGCGCTGCTGGCGCGCGTGCGCGCCTCGTTCGCGTGGCGCTGGGCGCGCGCGTTCAAGCGCCAGGTCAAGCGCCGCTGGGCGCGCTGGCGCGCGGCCTTCGGCTGAAGGCGGCCGCTCACCAGAAGTCCCAGCGCCCGGTGCCGACGACGTACAGGCCCAGCGCGCCGTTGGTCACCGCATGCGCGATGACCGCCGGCCACAGCTTGCCGCTGAAGCGGTACAGCAGCGCATAGGCCAGGCCCGCGATCGCCGCGCCCAGCCAGAGCGTGTGCACCAGCACGAACAGGAAGGTCGACAGCAGCACGGCCTTGAGGCCCACGCGCCGCGGGTCGACGCCTTCGAACACCGGCCGCTCGATCCAGCGCATCACGAACGAGCGCCAGAACAGCTCTTCCATCACCGGCACCAGCAGGGTCGCGCCGAGCCAGCGCACCGCGATCAGCGGCCACTCGAGCCGGCCCTGCGCATCCACCGGCACGAAGCGCGCGCTGGGCGCGCCGATCTGCATCCACGGCGCGGTCAGCGTGATCCACAGCCCGAAGACTCCGAGGCCGACCACGACGGCCAGCGCCGCTTCGGCCCCGCTCGGCCGGTTCACCGCCGCCAGCTCGCCGTAGTCGCGCCACCAGGCCAGCAGCAGGCCACCGACGACGAGCAGGTTCAGCGCATAGAGCCAGCGCGGGTCGAAGCCCCAGCGCCCGTCCGCCGGGGCGTAGCCGCGCAAGGCCAGGATGGCCATGAAGGCCGCGAACGGGACGATGCGCCGCAGCGCGGCTGGCGAGAGGTTCATGGAGCACGCACCGGAATGACCTGACGCCGCGGCGCATGAAAGCGGTCCAGCTCGGCCCGCAGGCGTGCCAGCAGGGCCGCGCGCTCGTCGCGGTAGAACAGGTTGTGGCTCTCGAACGGGATCAGCGTGCCGTCGGGCCGCGCGAAGTGGATGCAGCTCTTCTTCAGCGCGCGGATGTCCAGCGACAGCGCGTCCATGAACTGCACGATCAGCACGCGGAAGACGTGGCGGTAGTCGAGCCCTTCGGGCGCGGCCACCTGCGGCAGGCAGCACATCAGCGCGCTCAGGCAGCCGGCCTGCGATTCGGGCGAGTGGTTGGTCGAGAACAGCTTGAAGACCTGCTGCTTCAGGCTCTCGTCGCGCTCGAACACGATGGTGTTGCGGCTGCCTTCGACCAGCGTGCGCGGGTCGAGGTAGCGCGTCAGTGGCTGCAGGCCGGACGCTGACTTCAGCGCATAGGCCATCGCCAGGCTGTCCGGGTTGCAGGGCACCGGCACCACGTCCTCGGGCTGGAACAGCCGGGTCTGCTCGACGATGCGGCGGCGCAGCTCGCTCACCGTCAGCCTGTGCCGGCGCGGGTCGTAGCCCTCGACACGGCCGGCGTCCTGCACCGGCTGCAACGTGACCCCGCGCACGCAGGGCTGGGCCGCGGCATGGCGGATCACGTCGCCGATCTCGTGGTCGTTCAGGCCGCGCTTGACGGTCATCACCAGCGTGGTCGAGATGTCCAGCGCGTTCAGCCGCGCCAGTGCCTGTTCGCGGATGCGTCGCAGGTCGGCGCCGCGCAGGTCCATCAGCGGCGCGCGCTCGAGTGAGTCGAACTGCAGGTAGACCTCGAAGCCGCGCGTGCCGGCCGCCTCGGCCAGCCGCTCGGCAAAGCCCGGCTCCTGCGCGATGCGGATGCCGTTGGTGTTGAGCATCAGGTGGCGGATCGGGCGCGCCTTGGCGGCGTCCAGGATGTCGAAGAACCGCGGGTGCAGCGTGGGCTCACCGCCGCTGATCTGCACCACGTCGGCCTGGCCCTCGCTGGCCACCACCGCGTCCAGCACGGCCAGCACCTCGTCGAAGGAGCGGTGCGTCAGCCGCTCGGGGCCCGAGGCGGCATAGCAGGTGGGGCAGCGCAGGTTGCAGTGGTCGGTGATCTCGACGATGGACAGGCAGCTGTGCTGCATGTGGTCCGGGCACAGGCCGCAGTCGTAGGGGCAGCCGTGGCGCATCGCGGTGCCGAAGCGCTGCGGCATCTCGGGCGGCTTGACGAAGACCTCGCGGCACAGCCGGTAGTAGCCCACGTCGTCACTCATCAGCACGCGCTCGGTGCCGTGCACGGGGCACCACTTGTCCATGTAGACCCGCTCGTCCTTGAAGACGATCTTGGCCTCCACCTGGCGCAGGCAGGTGGTGCACACGCTCTGCGTGGTGTCGTAGAAGAGGTAGGGGCGGGTCTTGCGGTCGGTCATGGCAGGCTGCTCAGGCCGTTGCGGCCGCCGCGATCGGCAAGCGCCGCGCCGCGCGCCAGACCAGGGGCAGGTACAAGGCGAGGGCGACGATGCACACCCACTGGATGCCGGAGAGTCCCAGCGCATAAGGCTGGCGTACCGGCTTGAGCCCGTCGCCAAACAGTCGCCACAGCAGGTAGGCCGAGAGAAAGCACTTGAACTGCAGGCCCGGCACCGCGGCCAGCCGCCCACGCTGGCGCCACAGCCACGCACCGAACGCCAGCAGGAAGGCGATCTCGTACAGCGGCGACGGGTGGCGCGGCACGCCGCCGCCCAGGTCCACGCCCCAGGGCAGCGTGGTGGGCAGGCCGTAGGTGTCGTCGTGCAGGCCGGCCAGGAAGCAGCCGATGCGGCCGATGCAGATGCCGACGACCAACGGGGCCACCAGCGCATCGCCGGTGCTGCGTGTCTGGGCGGTCAGCCACTTGGCCAGCTCCACGCCGACCAGGCCACCCAGCAGGCCGCCGACGATGCTCTGGCCCGGCATCAGCCACTCGCCTTGCCACAGGCGGGCCAGCACATCCGGCCGCTCGACGAGGAACACCGCCTTGTTGCCGAGCGCGGCGCCCAGCAGCAGGCCGACGACGACGGCGAAGTGGCCGCGCGCCAGCAGGCCGCTGGGCGCCGCCTGGTTGCGGGCGGCGCCCGCCCGCAGCGCGCGGCGGTAGAGCCAGGCGCCGACCGCGATGCCGCCGTACTCGGCCACGGCATGCACCGTGGCCGCCGTGGCGGCGCTGAGGGCGATCACGGCTTGCGCCGCAGGAAGCGCAGGAACTGCCGCGCGCACAGCCAGCACAGCACGCCGCCGATCAGCAGCGACGGCACCGACATCACCCACGCGCCGCCGATGTACTCGCCGCCACCCAGGCTGGCGATCGTGAACACGCCGCCGCACAAGGTGACCAGGCCAAAGCCCGCCACCGCGAACACCAGCAGCAGCAGGATCAGGAAGCGCGCAAAGCCCGAGGGGGCGGTGTCGACGGGCAGGTGTGGGTTCTCGTTGTTCATGCAACCATCTCCTGGCGGTTTTGCAGCACCGGCTCGCCGTGCTCGCGCAGCAGGCCGGTCACCTGGTCGCGCAAGCGATCAGGCGTCACCTGCTCCGGCGGCAAGGCCGGCGCGGCCACCACGCTGACGCGACTGAACAGCCCGCGGCGGAAGGGCTTGACCATCGCGCGGCCACCTTCGGCGCGCGAGAAGAACGAGCCCCACAGGTTGACCAGGGCCACCGGCACCACGGGCACGGGGCGGGTCTCGACGATCTTCACGACGCCACCCTTGAAGGGCTGCAATTGCCCGTCCACCGTGATGCCGCCTTCGGGAAAGATGCCCAGCAGGTCGCCCTCGGCCAGCACCGCGTCGGCCGCGGCGAAGGCGGCGTCGTAGGCGGCCGGGTCTTCGCCGCGCGGCGCGATCGGGATGGCCTTGGCCAGCTTGAACAACCAGCCCAGCACGGGGGTGCGGAAGATGCGGTGGTCCATCACGAAGCGGATCGGGCGCGGGCTGGCAGCCATCAGCAGCACGGGGTCGACGAAGCTGACGTGGTTGCACACCAGCACCGCCGGCCCGGTGGCCGGGATGTGCTCGTCGCCCACCAGGCGCAGCCGGTAGACGAAGCGCGACAGCACCCAGGCCAGGAAGTGCAGCAGGTACTCGGGCACCAGCAGGAAGATGTAGGCGCCGACGACCAGGTTGGCCAGCGCCACCAGGCCGAACACCTCGGGGATGCTGACGCCGTTGGACAGCAGCGCACCGACGATCAGGCTGCTGGCGATCATGA
>NZ_JBGAGA010000083.1:0-25820 GCF_044226965.1 Aquabacterium sp.
CTGGGCTTTGGCGTCGGCGTCGCGATCGACCGCGCGCCCTTCCTGCAGCGCGGGCTGCTGCCGCTGGCCTCGCTGACCAGCACGGTGCCGCTGGTCGCGGTGGCGCCGATCGCGGTGATGTGGTTCGGCTTCGAATGGCCGAGCAAGGCCGCGGTGGTGGTGCTGATGACCTTCTTCCCGATGCTGGTGTCGACGCTGGCCGGGCTGCAGGCCGCAGGCAAGCTCGAGCGCGAACTGATGCAGACCTATGCCGCGAGCTATGGCCGCACGCTGCTCGACCTGCGCCTGCCGACTGCGATGCCCTTCCTCTTCAGCGCGCTGAAGGTCAATGCCACGCTGGCGCTGATCGGCGCGATCGTCGCCGAGTTCTTCGGCTCGCCGACCCAGGGCCTGGGCTTTCGCATCAGCACCGAGGCGGCGCGCATGAACATGGCGCTGGTGTGGTCGGCCATCGTGGTGGCGGCGGTCACCGGCTCGGTCGCCTATGCATTGCTGGTTCAGCTGGAACGCCGCGTTGCGTTCTGGCATCCCTCGGTCCGCTCGGTCCGCTCGGCGCGCTAGCGCGGCATGATGCGGCCACCATTTCAACAGGAGCAGGCTTTGATGAAGACCCAGAAACGCTCGATTCGCTTCGCGCTGGCGGCGCTGGCCGTGTTCGCTGCCTTTGGTGCCCAGGCGGCCGACAAGGTGACGGTGCAGATGAAGTGGGTGCCGCAGGCGCAGTTCGCCGGCTACTACGTGGCCGCGGCCAAGGGCTACTACAAGGCCGCCGACCTGGACGTGACGATCAAGCCGGGCGGCCCGGATGTCTCGCCGGTGCAGGTGATCGCCGGCAACCAGGCCGACGTGATCGTCAACTGGATGCCCGACGCGCTGGCCGCCCGCGAGGCCGGCGTGCCGCTGGTCAACATCGCGCAGATCTTCGACAAGTCCGGCCTGATGCTCACCTGCAAGAAGGCCAGCGGCGTCTCCAGCCCGAAGGACTTCAAGGGCAAGACGCTGGGCGTCTGGTTCGGCGGCAACGAGTACCCGTTCCTGAACTGGATGAGCAAGCTGGGCTACAAGCCCGACGTCGACGTCAAGGTGCTGAAGCAGGGCTTCAACGTCGACCCGCTGCTGCAGAACCAGGCGGCCTGCATCTCGACGATGATCTACAACGAGTACTGGCAGGTGATCGATGCCGGCGTCAAGGAAAGCGACCTCGTCACCTTCTTCTACGAGAAGGAAGGCGTGGCCTCGCTGGAAGACGGCCTGTACGTGCTGGAGTCGAAGCTGAAGGACCCGGCCTTCGTCGCGAAGATGGCGCGTTTCCTGAAGGCCACCTTCAAGGGCTGGAACGACGCGGTGAAGAACCCCGAAGAGGCAGCCAAGATCGTCGTCGCGGCCGATCCTTCCGGCAGTGCCACCTTGCCGGTGCAGACGCGCCAGATGAAGAACGTCGCCACGCTGATCAGCACCGCCGGCACGCCGAAGATCGGCTACCTGGAGCCGGCCGCCTATGAGCGCACGGTGAAGGTGCTGCTGGCCGGTGGCAGCCAGCCGGTGATCAAGAAGGACCCGGGCAAGGCAGCGATGAGCCACGTCATCTGGGACGCCGCACAGAAGTGAGGCCCCCCCCAGAGCGGCCTGCTGCCGCCTCCCCCCCAGGGGGGCGGCGCCTGCGGACCGGCGAAGCCGGATCCGCGGCGCCTGCTGGGCTGGACGGTGGCGCCAAAGGGGCGATCCGGCAGGCGAATGAAGCCTTGATCCTCGGCGCGGGCGAGCGGGTGTTCGCCCGGGCCGGCTTCAATGGCGCGACGATGGCCGAGATCGCCGAGGAAGCCGGCCTGCCCAAGGCCAACCTGCACTACTACTTCGGCAGCAAGCAGGAGCTTTACGCGGCGGTGCTGGAACGCACGCTGCACGACTGGCTGGTGCCGATCGACGGCATCACGCCGGAGGCCGATCCGCGCCAGGCGCTGGAGCACTACATCCGCGCCAAGATGCGGATGTCGCGCGAGCGGCCTGATGCCTCGCGCGTGTTCGCCAACGAGATGCTGCATGGCGCCCCGGTGCTGGGCGAGACCATGCGCACGCAGCTGCGGCTGATGGTGCGGCGCAAGGCCTCGGTCATCGAAGGCTGGATCGCCGAGGGACGCATGGCCGCGGTCGATGCCACGCACCTGTTCTTCACGATCTGGGCCGCGACGCAGACCTACGCCGACTTCGACGTGCAGGTGCGCGCGGTGCTGGGCCGCGACGAGCTGAAACCCCGCGACCACCAGCGTGCCACCGAGCACGTGGTCGGCCTGATCCTGCGCGGCTGCGGCCTTGGGGCGTGAGCGCGGCCCGGCCCGCCCTCCGATCGTGGGTCGAGGAATCGGGCGAACTACGCGACACTTGCGGGATGTGCAGGCCTTGAACGCCGATGACCGCAGTCCGGCATCCCCCTGACGACGACCCGCGGCCGCCCTTCGCGCCCTCGTCGGTTCAGCCCGATCTCGACCTCGATGCCTCGTTGCCGGTGTCCGGCAACCGGCTCGCGGTCGGCCTGCGCCTGGACGAATACGAGATCAGCGGCGTGCTGGGCGAAGGCGGCTTCGGCATCGTCTACCTGGTCTGGGACCACTCGCTGCAGCGACGCCTGGCGATCAAGGAGTACATGCCCAGCTCGATCGCCTGGCGCGGGCGTGACATGCGGGTGCAGTTCAAGGACCCGCGCTACGCCGAATCCTTCGAGGCCGGGCTGCGCAGCTTCATCAACGAGGCCAAGCTGCTGGCCAGCTTCGACCACCCTTCGCTGATCAAGGTCCACCGCTTCTTCCAGGCCCATGGCACGGCCTACATGGTGATGCCGTTCTACGAAGGCATCACGCTGAAGCAGGCACTGCTCAGCAGCGACCGCGCGCCCGACGAGCGCTGGATCCGCGAGCTGCTGCAGCCGCTGCTGGCGGCGCTGGAGTACATGCACGGCGCCTCGTGCTACCACCGCGACATCGCGCCCGACAACATCCTGCTGGTCGACGAAGGCCGGCCGCTGCTGCTGGACTTCGGCGCCGCGCGCCGCGTGATTGGCGACATGACCAAGGCCGTCACGGTGATCCTGAAGCCGGGCTACGCGCCGATCGAGCAGTACGGCGACATGCCCGGCATCGGCCAGGGCCCGTGGACCGACATCTATGCGCTCGGCGCGGTGCTGCATTTCGCGATCACCGGCGTGGTGCCGCGCGCCTCGGTCACGCGCCTGGTGGCCGACGACTACGTGCCGCTCGCGCAGCGCATGGCCGGCCGCTACGGCGACCGGCTGCTGAAGGCCATCGACCGCATGCTGGTGGTGCAGCCGCAGGGCCGGCCGCAGACCATTGGCGAGTTGCGCGCGCTGATGGACATCGAGCTGTCGCAGGACTCCGGCCGCATCGTGCTGCCTTCGCGCATGGCGCCCGACGCCGAGCCCTGGACCCGGCCCGCCACTCGCAGCCAGCCCGGCGCCGCGGCCAGCCTGCCGCTGCCGATGCCCGCCGTGAAAGGGGGCAAGCCCACCAAGGCTGCGCAGACCCTGCCGCCGACCGTCAAGCAGCGCGCGCTGCCGGCCACGCCGCGTGGGCCGATGCGCCTGCCGCAGCTGAGTCCCCGCCTGCTGCTGATCGGGATTGGCGCGGTGCTGCTGGTGCTGTTCGCGCTGGGCGTGTGGCGGCAGCTCGCGAACGATCGCGGCAGCGCACCGGCCCCAACACCCGAGCCGCCCGCCAGCAGTCCGGCGCTGGAGGCCCCGGCCCCGGCACCCGTGGCCTCGGAGCCGGCTGCGCTGCCGCCCCCGGCGGAGGCCGCCTCGGCCGTGGTGACGCCGGCCGGGCCGGTGGCCGAACCCGTGGCCGAATCCGTGGCCGCTTCTGCGCCGGCGGCCGCTGCCTCCGCACCGGCGCCTGTCGCGTCCCCGCCGATGCCAGCCGCTTCCACGACGGTGCATGCGGTGCCGCCGCCGGCCGCAGCGCCGCCGGTGGTGCATGTGCCCAAGCCGCCGCACCGGGTCGAACCGGCGCCCCGTGCCACCGAGCCGTCACCTGCGGCGCCGAGTGCCTCGCCTAGAATTTCCTCGAATGCCCGCTGCGCGGACATCATCCAACGCGTATCGATCGGCGAGACGCTGACGGCGGCCGACCGGCGCATCCTGAAAGAGGAGTGCGGTAAATGAGCCTACGCCAAGGAGCCCTGCGGGCCGCTTGCGTCACCACGCTGGCCGTGGCCAGCCTGCTGCTGATCAGCGCCTGCCAGACCCCGCCCCCCGCGCCGGTGGTGCGCGAGGTGGTGGAAGCCCTGAGCCTGGACCAGGCCGTGGCCGCGGCCACCGACAGCCTGGCGGCGCAGGTCAAGCCGCCCGAGACGCTGCTGTCGCGGCTGGAAAAGCCGGTCAAGCGCCCGGTGCTGATGGATCCCTCGCTCGACGCTGCCTCCGGCCAGCAGACCGCCTTGACGCGGCAGCTCGACCAGAAGGTCAATGACCGCCTGCGCGTGCATGCCGCGCAGTTCGACGTGCTGCCCTTCGCCCAGGCCAGCCTGGGACGCGCACAGTACCTGCTGGTGGGCACCATCACCCGCATGGACAACGCCCGCGGCGTGTTCCAGATCCACCTGGCGATGGCCGAGATGAAGACCGGCAAGGTCGTCGCCCAGGCCTCCGCGCGCGCGAAGGACGAGAACTTCGACACCACGCCCACGCCGTACTACCGCGACACGCCGGTGCTGATGCTGAAGGACCGCGTCGTCGAAGGCTACATGCGCACCGCGCAGACCGCGCCGGGGCAGCCCGCCGATAGCGCCTATCTGGAGCGTGTTGCGGCCACGGCGATGATCCAGGAAGCCACCACGCTGTACAACGCCGAGCGCTACCAGGATGCGCTGGGCCTGTACCGCGAATCGCTGGCCACCCCGGCGGGCGAGCAGATGCGTTCGCTCAATGGCGTGTACCTGTCGAACTGGAAGCTGGGCAACGTCGGCGAGGCCGAAGCCGCCTTCGGCAAGGTGGTGGCCCTCGGCCTGGCGTCGAAGGCGCTGGGCGTGAAGTTCCTGTTCAACCCCGGCAGCACCGACTTCTGGGCCGATGCCAACATCAGTGGCCCGTACCAGCTGTGGCTGCGCCAGATTGCCCGCCAGGCCGCGCAAACCAAGGTCTGCATGGACATCGTCGGCCACACCAGCCACACCGGCTCGGAGGCCTTCAACGACCGCCTGTCGGCCCAGCGCGCCGCCTCGATCCAGCGCAAGCTGGAAGCCGAGGCGCCGGCCCTGGTCGGCCGCCTGAAGTCCAGTGGCGTGGGTTTCCGCGAGAACCTGATCGGCACCGGCACCGACGACGCCAGCGACTCGCTCGACCGCCGCGTCGAGTTCAAAATAAACGCGTGCTGAGCTGAAGGCGCGCTAACGACGCGCCTTCATGCAGCCACCGCGGGCGGCACCTCGTCGTCGTCGGCTTCCTCGCCCAGGAAGCCCCCGCTCTGGTGTGCCCAAAGCCGCGCATACAGGCCGTTGCGGGCCAGCAGGCTGCGGTGGTCGCCTTCCTCGACGATGCGGCCCTTGTCCATCACCACCAGCCGGTCCATCGCGGCGATGGTGGACAGGCGATGCGCGATCGCGACCACGGTCTTGCCTTCCATCAGGCGGTACAGGCTGGCCTGGATGGCGGCTTCGACTTCGCTGTCCAGCGCGCTGGTGGCCTCGTCCAGCAGCAGGATCGGCGCGTCCTTCAGCATCACGCGGGCGATCGCGATGCGCTGGCGCTGGCCGCCGGACAGCTTGACGCCGCGCTCGCCCACCTGCGCCTCGTAGCCGCGCCGGCCATTGGGGTCGGACAGGGTCTGGATGAAGTCGTCGGCCTCGGCGCGCTGCGCCGCGGCCAGCATCTGCGCTTCGGTGGCGCCCGGGCGGCCGTAGAGGATGTTGTCGGCCACCGAGCGGTGCAGCAGCGAGGTGTCCTGCGTCACCATGCCGACCTGCGCGCGCAGGCTGTCCTGCGTGACCTGCGCGATGTCCTGGCCGTCGATCGTGATGCGGCCGCCAGCCACGTCGTAGAAGCGCAGGATCAGGTTCACCACCGTGCTCTTGCCGGCGCCGGAGCGGCCGACCAGGCCGATCTTCTCGCCGGCGCGGATGTGCAGGTTCAGCTCGCGGATCACCGGCTTGTCGCCGCCGTAGTGGAAGTCCACGTGCTCGAAGCGGATCTCGCCGCGGCGCACGACCAGCGGCTTCGCGTCCGGTGCGTCGACCACGCTCTGCCGCCGCGCGAGCGTCGTGATGCCGTCCTGCACCGTGCCCACATGCTCGAACAAGGTCGCCATCTCCCACATGATCCAGTGCGAGATGCCGTTCAGGCGCAGCGCCATCGCGGTGGCCGCGGCCACCGCGCCGACGCCCACCTGGCCCTGCGTCCACAGCCACAGCGCCATGCCGGCGGTGGCCAGGGTCAGCGCCATGCTCAGGCCGTGGATCACGATCTCGAAGCCGGTGACCAGCCGCATCTGCTGCTGCACCGTGCCGAGGAATTCCTGCATCGCGCCGCGTGCATGCGCGGCCTCGCGCTGCGCATGCGCGAACAGCTTCACCGTCGCGATGTTGGTGTAGGCATCGGTGATGCGGCCGGTCATCAGCGATCGCGCGTCGGCCTGCGCCTGGGCCACGCGCGCCAGCCGCGGCACGAAGAAGCGCAAGGTCAGCAGGTACAGGCCCAGCCAGCCCAGCAGCGGCGCCAGCATCCACGCATGGAAGCTGCCCACCACCGCGGCCAGCGTGACGAAGTAGATGACGATGAACACCAGGATGTCGCAGACGATCATCCAGGTGTCGCGCACCGCCAGCGCGGTCTGCATCACCTTGGCGGCCACGCGGCCGGCGAACTCGTCCTGGTAGAAGCCCATGCTCTGCGCCAGCATCAGGCGGTGGAAGTTCCAGCGCAGCCGCATCGGGAAGTTGCCCGCCAGCGCCTGCTGCTTGAACATCGACTGCAGCGCCACCAGCCCCATGCTGCCGACCAGCACGACAGCCAGCAGCAGCAGGCGCGCGCGCTCGTCCACCCACAGCCGCTCGGGCCGCACATGGCTCAGCCAGTCGACGATGTTGCCGAGCATGCTGTAGAGCAGCGCCTCGAACACGCCGATGCCCGCGGTGAACAGCATCATCGCGGCGATGTAGCGGCGCAGGCCCCAGCTGCACGCCCACAGGAAGGGGAAGAAGCCCTTCGGTGGCGTGGGGGGCGTCGCGTCCGGGTAGGGGTCGACGAGTCTTTCGAACCAGCTGAACAGCATGAGGGGGGCGAGCGTAGTGCGGCGCATCCGTCACCGATGTGACCGTCATCACCAAGCGCCGCGCCGTATGCTGGATTCGATCCCCTCGACGATGAACTCAGGAGCGCGCACGATGACCTACGAAACGCTGGGCTGGCAGATCGACGACCGCGTGCTGACGCTCACGCTGAACCGCCCCGAGCAGCTCAATGCCTTCACGGTGACGATGGCCAACGAGCTGATCGACGCCTTCGAGCGCGCCAGTGCCGACGATGCGGTGGGCGCGGTGGTGGTCACCGGCGCCGGGCGCGCGTTCTGCGCCGGCATGGACCTCTCGGCCGAGGGTAATGTGTTCGGGCTCGACGAGACGCTGTCGCCCTCGCTCGATGAACTCCATCAGCGCTGGGACGACGAGCAGATCGTGCACCGCGTGCGCGACACCGGCGGCCGCGTCTCGCTGGCGATGTTCGAGTGCCAGAAGCCGCTGATCGCCGCGATCAATGGTGCGGCCGTCGGCATCGGCGCGACGATGACCCTGCCGATGGACATCCGCCTCGCGTCGGAGGCCGCACGCATCGGCTTCGTGTTCGGCCGCATCGGCATCGTGCCAGAGGCCTGCTCCACCTGGTTCCTGCCGCGGCTGGTCGGTCCGCAGCAGGCCTTCGACTGGGTGTATTCCGGCGACATCCTCACCGCCGAGCAGGCGCTGCAGGGCCGGCTGCTGAAGGCCGTGGTGCCGGCCGCGCAACTGCTCGAAGAAGCGCATCGCACGGCGCACCGCTACATCGACCAGCGCAGCCCGGTGTCGATCGCGTTGATGCGGCAGATGCTGCTGCGCAACCCGGCGCTGCCGCACCCGCGCGAGGCGCATGCGATCGAATCGCTGGCCGTGCTGCACACCAGCCGGCACGACGGGCGCGAAGGCGTGCAGGCCTTCCGCGAGAAGCGGCCGGCGCGCTTCACCCAGCAGGTGTCCAGCGGCATGCCTGACTTCTTCTACCCCTGGTGGTGAGCGTCCGGCGCCGTCCCAAGGCGTAACACGATGCCTCAGCGGTAATCCTGCGAAAGACCGGCTCAACCCGCAGCGCCCGCCGTCGAAACTGAGGAACGGCGGCCCGCCCGGGCGCGTCGACTCGACGGGAGCGGAAGCATGAAGCGGCGCGCGGTGTGGCAAGGCCTGGCAGCGGGGCTCGCGATGGCGGCGGCGCCGATGGCGCGATCGGCCGCAGCGGGCACCGCACGCGTCGTGCGCTTCGGCCAGTCGGCCTCGCTCACCGGCAGCACGGCGCGCCATGGCCGCGAAATCCGCGTCGGCCTGGCCGCGGCGCTGGCCGGCGCCAACCGCCAGGAAGGCCCGCGCGGCCTGCAGTTCGAGCTGCTGACGCTGGACGACGGCGGCCAGGCTTCACGCTGCGCCGACAACGCCCGGCAACTCGTCGACCAGGGCGCGGCGGCGCTGGTCGGCTTCACCAGCGGGCTGGGCGCCGAAGCCTGCCTGGACCTGGTCGCGCGGCAGCAGGTGGCCCTGATCGGCCCGGCCAGCGGCAGCATGGGCCTGCGTGCGCAAGTGCCGGCCGGCGTGGCCCATGTGCGCGCTGGCTTCGACCAGGAGTACCGGCGCATCGCGGGCTACATCCAGTCCTACGGCTTCCGGCGCGTCGCCCATGTCTACCTGCAGGACACCTCGCCGGCCAACCTCGGCGCGATGACCGACGCGCTGGCCCGCAGCGGCCTGCAGGCCGTGCTGTCGCTGCCGATCGCGCGCCAGGCCACCTCGACCCTGCCGCTGGTGCAGCAGCTGCTGGCCACGCCGCTGGACGCCATCGTCTTCGCGGCCCATGCGGAACCGGTGCTGGCCATCATCGAGCAGATGAACCGGGCCCAGTTCCGCGGCATGTACTTCGCTTCCTCGCTGGCCGGGCAGGACCTGATCGAGGGCCTGGCCACCGCCCGTGGCAGCGCGGTGATGAGCCTGGTGGTGCCGCGCCCGCATGCGCTGGGCCTGGGCGTGGTGAACCAGTGCCAGCTCGACCTGGCCGCCGCGGGCGGCGGCGCGCGGCTGGGGCCGACCACGCTGGAGGGCTACATCGCCGGCCGCGTCGCGGTGGAAGCCGCGCGCCAGGCCGCGCGCGCCGGTGCCGCGACACGCCAGGGCCTGTTCGATGCTGTCGCGCGCCTGGAGGCCGACCTGGGCGGCTACCGCGTCAGTCTGACGCCGCGCAACCCACAGGGCTCGCAGTACGTCGACCTGGTGGTGGTCGACCGCTTCGGCCGCTTGGCGGGTTGAACGCGCGCTGAACGCAGGCCGTCGGCCGCGTCAATCAGGCGATAGCCCGCTCTCCAGCGCCAGCAGCTCGCCGATGGTCTGGCGCCGGCGGATCAGCCGCGCCTGGCCGCCGTCGACCAGCACCTCGGCCGTCAGCGGCCGGCTGTTGTAGTTGCTGGACATCGAGGCGCCGTAGGCCCCGGCGTCGTGGAACACCAGCAGGTCACCGACACGGGCCTCGGGCAGGCTGCGCTCGAGCACCACGCCGCCGTCGCCCTGCGTGAACACGTCGCCCGACTCGCACAGCGGGCCGGCCACCACGGTCGGCAGCGCGGCACGGTCGACGCCGTCGGCGGCCAGCACGCTGATCTCGTGGTGGGCGCCATACATCGCCGGCCGCGCCAGTTCGTTGAAGCCGGCATCGACCAGCGCGAAGAAGCGCGAACCCATGCGCTTGGTCGCGCGCACCTCGGCCAGCAGCACCCCGCTCTCGGCCACCAGGTAGCGGCCGGGTTCGATCTCCAGGTGGATGGCATGGCCGCGCGCGGCCTCGATGCGCTGGCGCGCCGCGTGCCACAGCTGGTGGTAATGCGCGGTGTCGATGCGCGCCTCGCCGGGCCGGTACGGGATCGACAGCCCGCCGCCGGCGGACACCGCTTCGATCGGCAGGTCGACCTTGGCCACCAGCGCCACCATCGCGTCGCACACCTGCTGCAGGTGGCTGTAGTCCACGCCCGAGCCGATGTGCATGTGCAGGCCCACCAGCTGCAGCCCGTGCTGGCGGATCGCGGCCAGCGCGGCGGCCAGGTCGGCATGCCAGATGCCGTGCTTGCTGTGCTCGCCACCGGTGTTGGTCTTGTTGCTGTGGCCATGGCCGAAGCCGGGGTTGATGCGCAGCCACACGCGGTGGCCGGGCGACGCGGCGCCCAGCTGGTGCAGCATGTCGATCGAGCCGGCGTTGACCGGGATGCCTTCGGCCACCACCTTGGCCAAGGTCGCCCGGTCGATCACGTCGGCGGTGAAGACGATGCCCGAAGTGCTGCTGCGGCTGGCGGTGTAGCCCGCGGCCAGCGCGCGCTCGATCTCGCCCAGCGACACCGCGTCGACCTGCACGCCCTCGGCACGCATCAGCTTCAGGATCTGCAGGTTCGAATTGGCCTTCTGCGCGAAGCGGATGGTGTCGAAGGCGCGCAGCTCGGCGATGCGGCTGCGGATGGTCGCGGCGTCGTACACCCACAGCGGCGTGCCGTGGGTCTGCGCCAGCGTGCGCAGCAGGGCGGGGGCAAACGGATTCATTCCGCGATGATGCCGAGCCAAACGCATGCAGGCAAATAGCGTATCGTCGGTCATCCATTCATTCCGGATATGGGCATGACGTCGCTCACCCACCGCCATGTCGAGGTCTTCCGCGCGCTGATGCTGGCCGGCAGCGTGACGCGCGCGGCCGAGCTGCTGCACACCTCGCAGCCCACCGTCAGCCGCGACCTGGCGCGGCTGGAGCAACTGCTGCAGATGAGCCTGTTCGACCGCGTGCGCGGCCGGCTGCGGCCGACGGTGCGGGCGCTGGCCTTGCGCGACGAGATCGAGCGCTCGTACATCGGGCTCGAACGCATCGGCGCCGCCGCCGCCGCGCTGCGCCATTTCTCCGAAGGCCGGCTGGCGGTGGCCTGCCTGCCGGCGCTGGCCCATGCGCTGCTGCCCGAAGCGGTGCGGCGCTTCGCGGCCGCGCACCCGCAGGCCAGCGTGGCGATCACGCCGATCGAGTCGCCGCTGCTGGAGCAAAGCCTGACCGAGCAGCGCTGCGACTTGGGTCTCACAGAGCAGACCGAGGCGCCGCCCGGCACCACGCTGCTGCCGCTGCTGCAGGTGCACGAGGTGGCGGTGCTGCCGGCCGGCCATGCGCTGCTGGCGAAGAAGGCGCTGAAGCTCGCCGACTTCAAGGGCCAGCGCTTCGTCAGCCTGGCGCCCGAGGACCCCTACCGCCAGCAGCTCGATGCGTTGTTCGCCGCGCAGCGCGTGCCGCGCGTGATGGCGCTGGAAGCCGGCAGCGCAGTGGCGGTGTGCGCGCTGGTGCGGCAGGGCCTGGGCGTGGGCATCGTGAATCCGCTGACCGCGCTGGAGCTGGCGGGCGATGCACTGCAGATCCGGCCACTGGCCGTGAAGGTGCCGTTCCACGTCGGCCTGGTGCTGCCCGAATTGCGGCCGCCGAGCCCGCTGCGCGAGGCCTTTGTCGCGGCGTTGCGCGAGGCGGCGGCGGCAGTACGGCTGCGGCTGAAGTCCGCAGCCTGAGCGCGCAGCTTCAGGCCGCCTGCGCCTGCTGCACCAGGTGCGCCACCAGCAGCCGCGTGGTGGCCGAGAGCGTCGCCTCGGGCCGGCTGCAGATGACGAAGCGGCGCTCGCACCAGTCATCGGTCAGCGGCACCATCACCAGCCCGCTGGCCACCGCGTGCGGCTCGGCCGCCTCGCGCGGCAGGATGGCCAGGCCCAGGCCGGCGGCCACGATGCGGCAGGCTGCGTCGAGGCTGGAGACCTGGATGCGGTGCGCGGTGGTGTGGCCGGCCAGCGCGCTCTGGCGTCGCAGCAGCTGGTCCATCAGGCCGCCGGGGGCGACGCCGATCGCGGGGTAGGGCAGGGTCTCGGCATAGCGCAGCCGCCGGCGGCGTGCCAGCGGGTGCTGCGGCGCCAGCGCCACGCACAGGTGGTCGTGCCGGTAGGGCCGGGTTTGCAGGCCACCGAAGTCGGTGCGGTCCCACAGCACGCCGAGGTCGGCACTGCCTTCGCGCACGCTGCGGATGATCTCGTGGCTCAGGCGCTCGTCGACGCTGACGCGTACCGCCTGGTGCTGCGCGAGAAAGCTGGCCAGGTCGTCGGGCAGGCCTTCGGCCAGCGCCGAGACGCTGGCCATCACCCGCACGCTGCCCTGGGCGCCGGCGCTGAATTCGCTCAGCTCGGCCTGCAGCCGGTCCATCGCGCCGAGCAGGTCGCGCGCCTGGCGCAGCAAGGCCTCGCCGGCCGGCGTCGGGCTCACGCCGCGGCGGCCGCGCTGCAGCAGCGGCGTGCCCACGGCCGACTCGATCGCGGCGATGCGCTTGCTTAGCGCCGAGGGCACCATGGCCTCGCGCTCGGCCGCGCGGGCGATGTTGCCCTCCTCGCAGGCGGCGACGAACAGGCGTAGCGAGACGGGATCGAAGTGCCGCGACATCATCGGCTCCGCGCGGCCGTTCCGGAGGAGCCGAGCGCCCCCACGGGGGGCCGCGAACGCAGTGAGCTTGGGGGCCACATGCCCTGATTGTGGCGTGACGGATTGGAACGGCAAGGCTGACGAAATACCGCTTGGCATCCACCGTGGAACGCCTAGAGTTCCCTGCCATGAGTTCTGCAATCCTGCGCGAAGTCGGCCTGCGCGATGGCCTGCAAAGCATTGCCCGCGTGCTGCCCACCGAGCACAAGCTGGCCTGGCTGCGCGGCGCGCATGCCGCTGGCCTGCGCGAGATCGAAGTCGGCTCCTTCGTGCCCGCGCGGCTGCTGCCGCAGCTGGCCGACACGGCCGAGCTGGTGGCCGTGGCCAGGACCCTGCCGGGCCTCGTCACCTCGGTGCTGGTGCCCAACCTCAAGGGCGCCGAGCGCGCGATAGAGGTCCAGGCCGACCTGATGCTGCTGCCTTTGTCGGCCAGCCATGCGCACAGCCTGGCCAACCTGCGCAAGACGCCCGACGAGGTGGTGGCCGAGATCGCCCGTATCGTGGACCTGCGCAACAGCAGCGGTTCGCGCTGTCGCATCGAGGTGGGCCTGTCCACCGCCTTCGGCTGCACGATCCAGGGCGAGGTCAAGCCGGCCGAGGTGCTGCGCCTGGTGCAGGCGGTGCTCGAGGCCGGTGCCGACCACGTGGGCCTGGCGGACACCGTCGGCTATGCCGATCCCTTGATGGTGAGCAGGCTGTTCGAGCAGGCCCTGCGCGTGGCCGGCGACAAGCTGAACTGCGGCCACTTCCACGACACCCGCGGCCTCGGCCTGGCCAACCTGATGGCGGCCTGGAACCTGGGCATCACCCGCTTCGATGCCTGCCTGGCCGGCATCGGCGGCTGCCCGCATGCGCCGGGCGCCAGCGGCAACATCGCCACCGAAGACGCGGCCTGGCTGTTCGCCAGCATGGGCGTCAGCACCGGGGTGGACATCGATGCGCTGCTGGCGCTGCGTGCGCAGGCGGCGCAATGGCTCGATGGCGAAACCCTGCACGGCACGCTGTGGCGCGCCGGGTTGCCCAAGACGCTGCGCGCGGAGGCCCTGGCATGAGCGCGGACACGAGGACGAACGCGGTCCCGCAGCCGCTGGCCGGCCTGAAGGTGATCGAGTTCACCCACATGGTGATGGGCCCCACCTGCGGCATGGTGCTCGCCGACATGGGTGCCGAGGTCGTCAAGATCGAGCCGGTGGAAGGCGAGGGCACGCGCCGCCTGCTGGGCGCCGGCGCCGGCTTCTTCCCGATGTTCAACCGCAACAAGGGCAGCATCGGCATCGACCTGCACCGGCCTGAAGGCGCCGCCCTGGCGCGCAAGCTGGCGGCCCAGGCCGACGTCGTCATCGAGAACTTCAAGCCCGGCACGATGCAGAAGTACGGGCTCGACTACGCCAGCCTCAGCGCCGAGAACCCGCGCCTGGTCTACGCCAGCCACAAGGGCTTCCTGCCCGGCCCGTATGACCACCGCACCGCGCTGGATGAGGTGGTGCAGATGATGGGCGGCCTGGCCTATATGACCGGCCGCCCCGGCGACCCGCTGCGCGCCGGCACCAGCGTCAACGACATCATGGGCGGACTGTTCGGCGCGATCGCGGTGCTGGGCGCGCTGATCCAGCGCGGCATCACCGGCCGTGGCATGGCGCTGCAGTCGGCGCTGTACGAGAACAACGTGTTCCTGATGGGCCAGCACATGCTGCAGTTCGCGATGACCGGCAGGCATCCGCAGCCGATGCCCGCGCGTGACAACCCCTGGGCCGTGTACGACGTGTTCACCGTCAAGGACGGCGAGCAGATCTTCCTGGCCGCCGTGAGCGACGCGCAATGGCAGGGCTTCTGCGACGCGCTGGACCTGCCCGACCTGAAGGCCGATCCTGAGCTGGCCACCAACAACCAAAGAGTGCGTCAGCGGCCAATGCTGCTGAAGACGCTGGCCGAGCGCCTGGCGCACCGCAGCGCGACCGAACTGGCCGAGCGCATGGAGCGCGCCGGACTGCCCTTCGCGCCCATCCGCAGGCCCGAGGACCTGTTCGACGACCCGCACCTGCTGGCCACCGGCGGCCTGGCCGACGTGCGCGTGCCCGATGGCGACAAGGCCGGCCAGATGGTGAAGACCACGCTGTTCCCGATCACGATGGATGGTCAGCGCCTGGGCGTGCGGCACCATCCCCCGGCGCTGGGCGAGAGCACCGAAGCATTGCTCGGCGCGCTGGGCTACAGCGCCGGGCAGGTCGCCGCGATGCGGGCGAGCAAGCTCGTCGCCTGAAGCCCGCTGCATTCCCCCACGGCGCACCCGACGCCGCCTGCCAACCCTCCGGAGACACACCATGCCGCATTCCCCGATCGTCACCCGCCGCCATGCGCTGGCCAGCCTGGCCGCGGCCGCTTCGTCGGCCGCGCTGCCCGCCTGGGCCCAGGGCGGGCCGGTGGTGAAGTTCATCCTGCCCAATGCCACCGGCTCGGGCGTGGATGCCATCACGCGCGCGGCCCAGCCGGCGCTGGCCAAGGCGCTGGGTGCGTCGGTCGTCGTCGACAACCAGCCGGGCGCCGGCGGCATCGTCGGACTGCAGGCGCTGGCACGCTCGGCGCCCGATGGCACCGCGCTGGGTGTGGTGTCGAACAACGTCGTCATCTTCCCCAGCCTGTACAAGACACTGCCGTTCAACATGCCGGGCGACTTCACGCCGATCGCGGTGTGCGGATTCACGCCGGTGGTGCTGGTGGTGAATGCCAAGCTGCCAGCGCACAACGCCAAGGAATTCACCGCGCTGCTGAAGGCCAAGCCCGGCGAACTGAACTTCGCTTCCGGCGGCAACGGCACCATCCTGCACCTGGCCACCGAGATGTTCCTCGACGAGGTCGGCGCCAAGGCGCGCCACATCCCGTACAAGGGCGTCGGCCCGATGCTGACCGACCTGATCGGGGGCCAGGTCGAGTTCGCCACCGCCGCGCTGCCCAGTGTGCAGGCGCACCTGAAGAGCGGCGCACTGCGCGCCATCGGCGTGGCCACCGCGCAGCGCGTGCCGGCCGCGCCGGACATTCCCACCTTCGTCGAGCAGGGGGTGCCGAATTACGTGGTCGAGGCCTGGTTCGCGGTGATCGGCCCCAAGGGCATGGCGCCGGCCGAGGTCAAGCGCGTGCACGACGCGGTGGTCAAGGCCTTTGCCGATGCCGAGGTGAAGGATGCGATGGCCAGGCAGGGCAACGTCATCAACGTCGGCAGCAGCGAGCAGGCGCAGGCCTTCTTCAAGTCCGAACTCACGAAGTACGCGGCCATGGTGAAGAAGGCCGGTGTGGAACTGCAATGATGGCGGCGGTTCGATGAGTGGCACGATCCTGCGCATCGAACCGCGCATGCTGTTCCTCAGCCGCGACCCGGCCCGCGTGCGGGCGCAGCTGGCCGGCGCGGAGCTCACGCGCGCGCAGGCCGGCCCGCTGCGCGACGACATCTCCACCGACGAGATCTCGCCGCTGCCGGCGATGGTGCACTTCGACGCCACGCTGGGCCGCCATGCGCACACCGGCTTCACCGCCGGCACTGAGCGGCCGATCGGCCGCGACGCGCTGCGCCAGGCCGGCATCACCGTGCTGGTGGCCGGCCAGCGCTACGGCAAGGGCAGCTCGCGCGAGCACAGCGTGGTGGCCGAAAAGGCGGCCGGTGTGCGGCTGGTGATTGCCGAGACTTTCGAGCGCATCTACCGCCAGAACGCCGACAACGCCGGGCTGCTGACCAGCACCGATGGCGGCCTGGTCGAACGCCTGCAGCGCGGCGAGCCCATCGACCTCGACGAACTGCTGCAAGGTCGCGATGCGCTGGCCGCGGACATCGTGCGCGCCGGCGGCCTGCTGCGCCATGGCCGCTTGCATGCGGCGGGCTTCGTGCCGGCCTCCGCAGAGCCGTCGGCAGCCCGGCCGATGACGCTGTTCGAGAAGATCGTCGCGCGCCATGCGCTGCAGGCACCCGGCCTGCCGGCCCCGCGCGCGGCGGGCGAGGGCGGCTTCCTGCGCGCCGACCTGCGCTTCATCCACGAGTACTACACCGCGATGGCCGCGCATCTGCTCGACGCGGAGTACGGCACCGCGCTGCAGCTGCACGACAAGGCCAGCATCGTCTGCTTCGAGGACCACCTGAGCTACGTACACCGCAGCCCGACGCATGTGGCGCAGGGCCTGGTGGGCGGCGTGCGCGGGCTCTCGCAGGGCCATCGCGCGTTCGTGCAGCGGCATGGCCTCACCGACCACGGCTACCTGCAGGCGCTGGAGGCGGGCGATGCGGGCAACACCGGCTCGCAGGGCATCTCGCATGCGATGGTGGCAGAGCAATACGCGCTGCCGGGGCAGCTGATCGTCGGCACCGATTCGCACACGCCGCATTCGGGCGCGCTGGGCTGCGTGGCCTTCGGCGTCGGCACCACCGACATGGCGCTGGCCTTCACCACCGGCGCCGTGCGCTTCACGATGCCGCCGCAACTGCGCATCGCGGTCGAGGGCGCGCTGCCCGCCGGTGTCAGCGCCAAGGACCTGGCGCTGTACCTGCTGGCGCGCGAAGACATCCGTGCCGGCGCCGGTGTCGGCCGCGTGTTCGAGTTCGGCGGCGCGGCGGTGCGCGGGCTGTCGATCGACGAGCGTGCGACCTTGACCAACATGGTGGCCGAGCTGGGCGGCTTCACGGGTCTGGTGGCGCCGGACGACGAGACCGTGCGCTTCCTGCGCGAGCGGCGTGGCCTGGCCTTCACGCTCGAAGACTGGATGCACAGCGACCAGGACGCGGCCTACGAGCGCGTGATCACGATCGACTGCGGGGCGCTGTCGCCGATGGTCGCTCGGCCCGGTGACCCGGGCAATGGCGTTCCGCTGGCCTCGCTGCCCGACCCGGTGAAGATCGACATCGCCTACGGCGGCAGCTGCACCGCCGGCAAGCGCGAAGACTTCGACCAGTACCACGCGGTGCTGGCCTGGGCCGCGGCGCGCGGACTGCGGGTGGCCGCGGGCGTCAGGCTGTACCTGCAATGCGGCACGCGCGCGGTGCGCGAGCACTGCGAGACGCAGGGCTACCTGGCCGCCTTCGAAGCGGTGGGTGCCGAGCTGCTGCAGCCGGCCTGTGGTGCCTGCGCGAACTGCGGGCCGGGCGCATCGGAGCGGGCCGACCAGGTGACCGTCAGCGCCATCAACCGCAACTTCCCCGGTCGCTCCGGGCCGGGTGCCGTGTGGCTGGCCAGCCCGCAGACGGTGGCCGCCAGCGCGATTGCCGGGGAGCTGTGCTCGTTCGCGGCCCTGCAGCGCCGCCACGCCTAAGTCCGCTTCGCCCGCACCTGCCAATGCGCGCGCCGCGAGCGCAGCGCATGGCGCTGGCGGTGCGCGGACATCGAGACGCCGGCGGCGCGCTTGAACAGCCGCCGCATCGACGCGGTGTCGGCATAGCCGCAGGCCTGGGCGATGGCGTCCAGGCCGTGCAGCGTGGTCTCGAGCAGCAGCTTGGCCCGGGCGATGCGCAGGTCATGCAGGTACTGCAGCGGCGTCTGGCCGGTGACGAGCTGGAACTGCCGCAGCAGGGTGCGCTCGCTGGCGGCGGCCGCCGTGGCCACGTCTTTCAGGCAATAGGGTTCGTCGATGTGGTGCTGCAGCCATTGCATCGCCCGGTGCACCGGGCTGTCGGAGGTGCGGACCAGCCACTGCTGCTGCGCCAGCGCCGGCGCGATCTGCTGGCGCTCGGGCTGGTGCAGCAACACCTGCGCGCAGGCCTGGGCCAGGTCGGGGTCCAGCAGCTGGCCCAGCACGCGCAGCATGAACTCGGTGGTGAGTGCCGGCGCCACGCAGGTGAAGAGTCGGTCGCGGTGGCTCATCGGCTCGGTGCCGCTGAAGTCGCAGCGCGGGTACACGCGCGTGAGCCAGCTCTGGAAGGCCCAGGGCGCGGCGACGCGCCGGCCGTCCAGCAGGCCCAGGTGCGCCGGCATCACCAGGCCGGTGGCGCAGGCGGCGATCCAGCCGCCGGCCGTGGCGTGCTCGCGCACCAGCCGCAGCGCGGTGCCGTGGCGCGCCATCAGTTCGCCCAGGTGCGGCGCGTCCTCGGCCGCCAGGCCGGGCAGCCACAGCAGCTGCCGGGTTGCGCGGCCACGCGGCGCACGGCCCGGCTCGGGCGCGAACGGCGTGCTGATGCGGCGGCCACCGCCGTCGACGACGCGCCATCGCAGCGGCGCAGGTTCGTGCGGGTGGCGAAAGCGGTGCAGCAGCGCCGCGGTGCGCATCACGTCGGCGGCGGCGAACAGCGTGCCGGGCAGCGCCTCGGGCAGCCAGAGAAGGCGGACATCCAGCAGCGGCGGGGATGGGGAAGCGGAGCGGGTGGCCATGGCGGGATCGGCAAGCCGGATGGCGATATTGGCACATGCATTTCTCTCCCCGCCTGCCTAGACTGGGTGCTCCTCCACTTGCCGAGTTCCTGCCCATGAGCGCTTGCCGTCAGGCCGGCGTCGCGATGGCCCTTGCCGTCGCGAGCCTGCTGCCCCTGCTTCCCGCCACTGCCCAGGCCGCCCCCGATGCGGCCGTGTTGAATGCCGCGCGCGCCGCCGAGCCGGCGGTGATCCGCACGCTCGAGGAGATGGTGCAGATCGAGACCGGCAGCCAGAACGTCGAGGGCCTGAACCGGCTGGCCGACCTGCTGCAGCAGCGCCTGCAGGCCATGGGTGCGCGCACCGAGCGGCTGAAGGCCACGCGCGGGCCGGGGGGCCCGATCGTCAAGGCCAGCTTCGAAGGCAGCGGCCAGCGGCGGCTGATGTTGATCGCCCACATGGACACCGTGTACCCGGCCGGCACGCTGGCCACGCAGCCGATGCGGCGCGACGGCAACAAGCTCTACGGCCCCGGCATCGCCGACGACAAGGGCGGACTGGCGGTCATCCTGCATGCGCTGGCGCTGCTGAAGGAGGCCGGCTGGAAGGACTACGCGCGCCTGACCGTGCTGTTCAATCCCGACGAGGAGATCGGCTCGATCGGCTCGGGCGAACTGATCGCGACGCTGGCCGACGAGCACGACGCGGTGCTCTCGTTCGAGCCCACCGCTGCCAAGGCCGTGGTGAAGCAGGAGTCCCTGCTGCTCGGCGCCGCCGGCACCGCCACGGCCGAGATGGTGGTCAAGGGCCGTGCCGCGCATGCCGGCGCCGCGCCGGAGCTGGGCCGCAATGCGCTGATCGAGCTGTCGCACCAGCTGCTGCAGACCCGCGACATCGCCAAGGGCGTGCCGGGTGCCCAGCTGAACTGGACCGGGGCCAAGGCCGGCGAAGTGCGCAACCAGATCCCCGAGAGCGCTTCGGCCTATGCCGACGTGCGCCTGACCGCGCCCGACGCTGCCGACAAGCTGCAGGCCGCGTTGAACCAGCAGGTGGCCCAGAAGCTGGTGCCCGACACCACGACGACGGTCACGCTCACCGTGGGCCGGCCGCCGTACAAGGCCAGCGAAGCGGGCCGGGCGATGGCGCAGCATGCCCGCGGGATCTATGCCGAACTCGACGGCCGGCCGCTCGCGCTGGCGCCGATGACCGGCGGGGCCACCGATGCCGGCTACGCCGGGCGTTCAGGCAAGGCGGTGGTGCTGGAGTCCTTCGGCCTGGCCGGCTACGGCTACCACGCGCGCGACGAGTACATCGAGGTCGACTCGATCGTGCCGCGCCTGTACCTCGCCAGCCGGCTGCTGATGGACCTGGGCGCCGGCAAGGTGGCGTTGAAGTAACGCTGAAGTGACGCGGCCGACCGGTCTCAGTCGGCCACGCCCGCACGCTCCAGCATGGCGTGGAGGAGGACGTTGCAGCCCGCGGTGATGTGCTCGGGCTTCGCGTCCTCGATCTCGTTGTGGCTGATGCCGTCCTTGCAGGGGATGAAGATCATGCCGGCGGGCGCGAGGCGGGCCATGTAGACCGCATCGTGGCCGGCGCCTGAGACAGCGGGCATGTTGCTGTAGCCCAGCGCCTCGGCGGCGCGGGCCACGGCCTCGACGCAGTCCTTGTGGAAGGGCTGTGCCGGGTAGGCCGAGACGGGCGTGATCTCGATCGACAGGCCGCTGTCGGCGGCCAGCTTCGCGGCCACGGCGCGGATGTCGGCATCCATCGCCTCGCACAGCGCGTCGGTCGCGTTGCGCAGGTCGATCGAGAACTTCACGCGGCCGGGAATCACGTTGCGGCTGTTCGGGTGCACCTGCACCATGCCGACGGTGCCACGCCCATGCGGCGGGTGGCGATGGGCGCAGGCCACCACCTCCTGCATCAGCTTCGTCGCCACCTGCAGCGCATCCTTGCGCAGCGCCATCGGCGTCGGGCCGGCATGCGCTTCCATGCCGGTCACGACGCAGTCGTACCAGCGGATGCCGAGCACGCCGGTCACCACGCCGATGGTCTTGTCGTGGTCTTCCAGCACCGGGCCCTGCTCGATGTGGGTCTCGAAATAGCAGCCGATCGGGTGGTCGCCGGGTTCCTGCTCGCCGATGTAGCCGATGCGTTCAAGTTCTTCCTTGACGCACTTGCCGTCCACGTCCTTCGCGGCATAGGCATGTTCCAGCGTGAAGGCCTTCGCGAACACGCCCGAGCCCATCATCACCGGCACGAAGCGCGAGCCTTCCTCGTTGGTCCACCAGGCCACCTCGATCGGCGCCTCGGTCTCGATGCCGGCATCGTTCAGCGTGCGCACCACCTCCAGCCCGGCCAGCACGCCGTAGTTGCCGTCGAACTTGCCGCCGGTGGGCTGGGTGTCGATGTGGCTGCCGGTGACGATCGGCGGCAGGCTGTTGTTGCGGCCCGGCCGGCGCAGGAAGCCGTTGCCGATCTTGTCGATCGTCACCGTCATGCCGGCTTCTTTCGCCCAGCGGCTGACGAGGTCGCGGCCCTGCTTGTCCAGGTCGGTGAGCGTCAGGCGGCACACGCCGCCCTTGGGCGTGGCACCGATCTGTGCCAGTTCCATCAGCGAGTCCCACAGCCGCGGGCCGTTGATGCGCAGCGCCTTCAGCTTCTCGGGCAGGGGCTTGGTCTTCATGTCCATGCGGATCTCCTAACGCGCAACCGGTACGGGCTTGTCGAGCGCCGCCTTGCGGGCCAAGGCATCGAACTGCGGGCCGAAGGCCGGGCGCTTGACGTACTTGCCGGCGCCGCGCTCGGCGCGCAGGTCGCCGTCGGCATACACCAGCTTGCCGGCCGAGACGGTGTGCGTGGCCACGCCCTGCACCGCCATGCCCTCGAAGATGTTGAAGTCGCCCAGCGAGCGCTGGGTCTTGACCGACAGCGTTCTGCTGGCCTGCGGGTCCCACAGCACCACGTCGGCGTCGGCACCTTCGACGACGCAGCCCTTGCGCGGGTAGATGTTGAACAGCTTGGCCGCGTTGGCCGAGGTCAGCGCGACGAACTCGGTGGGCGTCAGCCGCCCGGTGTTGACGCCTTCCTGCCAGACCACCGCCATGCGTTCCTCGACACCGCCGCAGCCGTTCGGGATCTTGCTGAAGTCGTCCTTGCCGGCCGCCTTCTGCTCGGCGCAGAAGGTGCAGTGGTCGGTGGCGGTGGTGTGCAGGTACCCGGCCTGCAGGCCACGCCACAGCATCTGCTGGTGCCCCTTGGCGCGGAACGGCGGGCTCATCACATGGCCGGCCGCGAACTCGAAGCGCGGGTCGCGGTAGACGCTGTCGTCCACCGTCAGGTGGCCGGCCAGCACCTCGCCGTACACGCGCTGGCCGCGCGCGCGAGCCCGGGCGATGGCCTCGGCGCTTTCGGCGCTGGACACGTGCACGATGTAGATCGGCACGCCGATGACGTCGGCGATCGCGATCGCGCGCTGCGCGGCTTCGGCCTCGACCGCCGGCGGCCGCGACAGCGGGTGGCCCTCGGGCCCGAGGATGCCCTGGGCCTTCATCTCGGCCTGCAGCAGGAACACCAGCTCGCCATTCTCGGCATGCACGGTGGGCATCGCGCCCAGCTCCAGCGAGCGGCGGAAGCTGTTCACCAGCGTCTCGTCGTCGCACATGATGGCGTTCTTGTAGGCCATGAAGTGCTTGAAGCTGTTGACGCCTTCTTCCTGCACCAGCAGGCCCATGTCCTTGTGGACGCTGGGGTCCCACCAGGTCACCGCGACGTGGAAGCTGTAGTCGGCGGCCGACTTCTCGGCCCAGCCGCGCCACTTGCGGTAGGCGTCCATCAGCGGCTCCTTCGGATCGGGGATCACGAAGTCGATGATCATCGTCGTGCCGCCGGCCAGCGCCGCCGCGGTGCCGGAGTAGAAGTCGTCGCGCGTCACCGTGCCCATGAAGGGCAGCTGCATGTGGGTGTGGGTGTCGATGCCGCCGGGCATCACGTAGCGGCCGCCGGCATCGAGCACGTCGGCGCCGCTGGGCGCCGGGATGCTGGCCGAGACCTCGGCGATGCGGCCATTGACGCACAGCACGTCGGCACGGAATTCACGGTCGGCATTGAGGACGGTGCCGCCACGGATCAGCAGGGGTTTCATCGCGCAGGACTCCAGGTCGGAAGAGCGTTGGGTGCGAGCGTGCGCCGCAGGGGCGGCGGCGTCAAGCCGGCACGGTTTTTCGCATGGGATTGTTGGGGTGGGTGGTCCAGTCGGCGGAAGTGGCCTTCACCGGTTCGCCGGTGCGCTGGTCCAGCTCGCCGGGCGCCAGCGTGCGCAGCGTGATGCACTCGGGCACCGGGCAGACGGTGACGCAGAGGTTGCAGCCGACGCACTCGTCTTCCTTGACCTCGAAGTGGCGCCGGCCGTCCTTCACCGCGGTGATGGCCTGGTGCGAGGTGTCCTCGCAGGCGATGTGGCAGCGGCCGCATTGGATGCACTTGTCCTGGTCGATGACGGCCTTGCTGATCGCGTTGAGGTTCAGGTACTGCCAGTCGGTGACCGTCTTCAGCGCGCGGCCCCGGAAGTCCTCGATCGACGTGAAGCCCATGTCGTCCATGTAGTTGGACAGGCCGTCGGCCATCTCCTGCACGATCTTGAAGCCGTAGACCATCGCCGCGGTGCAGACCTGCACGTTGCCGGCGCCGAGCGCGATGTAGTCCAGCGCGTCGCGCCAGCTGCCGATGCCGCCGATGCCGGACACCGGGATGCCGGCGGTGTCCGGGCTGCGGCCGATCTCGGCCACCATGTTCAGCGCGATCGGCTTGACCGCCGGGCCGCAGTAGCCGCCATGCGAGCCCATGCCGCCGGTGGACGGGCTGATGGTCAAGGTGGCCGGGTCGATGCCCATGATCGAGTTGATCGTGTTGATCAGGCTCACCGCATCGGCACCGCCCTGCTTGGCCGCCGCGGCGGGCTTGCGGATGTCGGTGATGTTGGGCGTGAGCTTCACGATCACCGGCAGCTTGCTGTACTGCTTGCACCAGGCGGTGACCATCTGGATGTACTCGGGCACCTGGCCGACGGCCGAGCCCATGCCGCGCTCGCTCATGCCGTGCGGGCAGCCGAAGTTCAGCTCGACACCGTCGCAGCCGGTGTCCTCGACCATCGGCAGGATGGCCTTCCACGCGGCTTCCGTACAGGGCACCATCAGGCTCACGACCAGTGCGCGGTCGGGCCAGGCGCGCTTGACCTCGCGGATCTCCTGCAGGTTCAGCTGCAGCGGCCGGTCGGTGATCAGCTCGATGTTGTTGAAGCCCAGCAGGCGCCGGTCGGGCGACAGCAGCGCGCCATAGCGCGGGCCGTTGACGTTGACCACCGGCGGCCCTTCCTCGCCCAGCGTCTTCCAGACCACGCCGCCCCAGCCGGCCTCGAAGGCGCGGTGCACGTTGTAGGCCTTGTCGGTGGGCGGTGCGCTGGCCAGCCAGAACGGGTTGGGGCTGCGGATGCCGGCGAAGGTGTTCGAGAGATCGGCCATGGTGCGTCCTCGTCAGGTGCTCAGCAGATGGGCATGGATCGCGGCGGCGGCGCGCTTGCCGTCTTCCACCGCCTCGACGGTGAGGTCGCGGCCGCCGGCGCGGCAGTCGCCGCCAATCCACAGGCCGGCGACGCCGCTGGCGCCGTCGGCATCGGCGACGATGCGGCCGCCCTGCAAGGTGAGGCCGCTGCCCTGTAGCAGCGCGGCATCGAGCTTCTGGCCGACGGCGCGCAGCACCACGTCGGCTTCGAAGGTCTGGTGCGTGCCGTCGGGCTGCAGCCGGCCGTTCACCAGGTGCTGACGCGCAAAGCGCACGGCCACGACATGCGTGTCGCCCTCGATGGCCGCCGGTGCCAGCCAGTGGTGGATGGTCACGCCATGGGTCTGCGCCCAGTCCTGCTCGGCGGCCGAGGCGCCCATGGTCTCGGGGCCGCGGCGGTAGACCATGTGCACCTCCTCGGCGCCCAGCAGCTTCGATTGCACCGCCGCGTCCACCGCGGTCATGCCGCCGCCGATCACCGCCACCCGGCGGCCCACCGGCACGCTGGCCTTGTCGGCGGCCTGCAGCAGCTCGGCGATGAAGTCGATCGCGTCGCGCACGCCGGGCAACTGCTCGCCGGGCAGGCCCAGCGGCTCGGTGCGGCCCAGGCCGATGGCCAGGTAGACCGCGTCGAACTCGTCGCGCAGCGCCTGCAGCTGGGCGGCGGAGGCCAGCCGCCAGTCGCAGCGCAGCGTGATGCCGCCGATGCCCACCAGCCAATCGAGCTCGCGCTGCGCGAAGCCGCCGGCGGTCTTGTACGCGGCCAGGCCGTATTCGTTCAGGCCGCCGCCCTTGGGCCGCGCATCGTGCACCACGACCTCGTGGCCGCGCTGCGCCAGGCCGAAGGCGCAGGCCAGGCCGGCCGGGCCGGCGCCGACGATGGCAATGCGCTTGCCGGTGGCCGCGGCGCGCGGGAACAGCGCGCTCACCGGCCGGTCCATCACCGCATCGACCGCGTAGCGCTGCAGCCGGCCGATCTCGACCGGCTTGCCTTGTTGTGTCGTCCGCACGCAGACCTGCTCGCACAGCACCTCGGTCGGGCAGACGCGGGCGCAGGTGCCGCCCAGCGGGTTGGCGCTGAGGATGGCCTTGGCCGCGCCGCGCAGGTTGTCTTCGGCGATGCGGCGGATGAAGCTGGGCACGTCGATGCCGGTGGGGCAGGCGGTGGCGCAGGGCGC
>NZ_JBGAGA010000084.1:0-25154 GCF_044226965.1 Aquabacterium sp.
GGTGCGGTGCTGCGCGCGGTGTGCCTGCTGCTCATCAAGAAAGGCTCGTACGTGCTGGTCGAGGTGGTGGGCTTCCTGCGCCGCTTCGTCAAGGGCGACATCCTGAAGGTGCTGCGCGACATCCAGTTCGCGAAGTACGCCGATCCGATCGTGCGCTACACGGGCGAATTCATCGGCAGGATCACCGGCGTCATCCGCCGCCTGCGCGCCGAGCTGCTGAAGGTCGATGCCTTCCACTGGCTGGCCGACGTGCTGCGCAAGCTCGATGAGCTGGAGCGCGCGTTCTACGCGGTGCAGACGAGCGCGGTGCGCGCCATTCCGCGCGCGCTGGTCGAGTTGGACGTACGGCTGCAGCAGATGCTGTCCGAAGCGCTGCCGCACAACCCGCGGCCGGCATTGGCTGGCGTACCGGCTGGTACCCCACATCCGGTGCAGCCCAGACCCGAGCGCGTGCCGGCGATGCCGAGCAATCCGCTGGGGCGGCCGGAGGGCACCGCAGCGCCGCAACGGCCGCAAGGCGCGAAGCCGGGGACCAATCATCATCCGGAGAATCCACGCGAGCCAGTTCCCAGACCGGAATCCGGCATTGACTACGGCCATATCCTGGGCGCGGACTACACGAAGAAGGGAAAGCCCACCGGAGGGCATTCCCTCGTGAAGGGCGATGTGCGGGTCTTGGAAGGCACGGAGACTGCCGCCGATGCAACGGGCGTCTATCAAGCCACGGTGCAAATGCCTGACCCAAGCAAGCCCGGTGAGTGGGTGACCAAGACAAGCAACAATGGACGGAACTCAATGTTCCCCAAAGACTGGTCAGAAGCCCGCATCAGAGACGAGGTCGAGGCGGCCTTTTCCTCCCCCAACAAGGTCGTCGTCAAGGACAAGTGGATGTCTGTGACGCCATCTGGGGTACGGGTCGAGGGTTATCTCCAACCGCGTACAACTGTGTACCCGATCTACCAGGGTGCCCCCAAGGAATGAGGCTACCGTGAAGCTCAAGTTCTGCTACCTGTCGGGCGGACATCATCCCATTGCGGGAGATATCTTGTACCCGGTGCAACTCATTTCCGACGGCCCGGAAGCCGAGCGCTATCAGCGATATCTGGCCAGCCCACTCGGAAGTGCTGCCCGCGATCCGCAAGCCTGCGATAGGCTTTCTGACGCCATAGCGAGGGTCAAGTCGGGGGAGCTCGAGGAGTATCTATTTGACGCGGATGATGTCGAGCTCAGCATTCGCCGGGACTTCATTCAATGCGATATCGTGGTGAACAATGACTGGGTCGGCAATCCCGCGGGGCGGATTGGACTGCAGCTATGGCAGCTCGCACTCGACGGATGGCGCAAGTTTCTCGACATGCCGAAGAGCATTGAGTCCACTGTCGAGATTGAATTGCCCGAGGAAAGCGCATAGAGCCGCTGTCTTGCTGGGGCGCAACGTCCATCGGTGTCCGGGTCGAGGGCTTCGTACCTCCCGAAAAGACTTTCCAGGGCTTTTGGCGATGCACATGATGTTGACTCTCTCTTGGTCTTCGCGCGAAGGCCATCTGGTACCCGAATGCCGATCGGATTCCCGCGATAACCATGGCGTCAGCCCACTGGAGGGTTTGCTCATTGACGACGGTGGACAAGGTCAATCGACCTCTATCCCATGGCTAGAAGAAGGCCTCCGTGTACTCGCCGCGGTGAAGCGGGGCAATGTCCAACACGGTGACTGGTCGCGAGACGCATGGGCTGCGGATCTCAGCATCGATCGCGTCCGCGTCTATTCGCTCTATGACGAAACTTGCGCAGAGACGCTTTCGCTCGAGTCGTTCGAACGCGCATTGTCGACCTGGCACCAGTTCGTACGATCGCAACCTGACTTTGCAGCGACGGTAAGCGTGGCTCTCTGAGACTCGTCCGCTGGAGCGCTGCAGATGACGCAGGACATGGACGAGGACTTTGCGTACTTCTACAAGGACAAGGGCTTCGGTCCGGCGGTTCACAGCCAGGCGGTACCTGAAGCCTCGCTGGCAACGTTCCAGAGCAAGCTGCCGGATCAGTTGCTGAGCTACTGGCGCCGGTACGGCTGGAGCGGCTACGGCCAGGGCTTGTTCTGGCTCGTGGACCCGGACGTGTACGAGCCGGCGCTCGAAGCCTGGATCGGCGACCTGCCGTTCAGGGAGCAGGACGCGTACTACGTGATCGGCCGCAGCGCCTTCGGGGAGCTGTTCCTGTGGGGCACTCGATCCGGCCCGAGCCGGATCATCAAGTCACTGTGCGGCATGGTCTTTCCCCGCGACAACTCCGAACGAATTCGGGCCGGCAGGGCTGATCAACTCGCCAAATCCTTTGTCGTCGGACAGAAGAAGTCCGATCTGGATCAGAAAGATCACGTCGACAAGCCCCTGTTCGACAGGGCCCTGAAGAGGCTCGGCCCGTTGGCAGCAGACGAGATGTACGGTTTCGAACCCGCCTTGGCCGCAGGCGGCCGAGCCGATCTGGCTACGATGCGGAAGCTCAAGTGCGTCGAACACCTCGTCATGCTGGCGCAGCTGGGTGAACGTCAGGTGATGCGGGATGTGGTGCAGGATGCCAAGCAGGCGGGGTTGATGTAGCCGTTAAGCCAGGCGGCGACACGTGGACAAGTATTTCGGGTACTTCTACAAGGACGAAGGCTTCGGCCCGGCGATTGATAGCCACCAGGTTCCTGCCTCAACCATCGAAAGATTCAGGGGCAGGTTGCCGGAGCAATTGCTGAGCTACTGGCAGCTCTACGGTTGGAGCGGCTACGGTCAGGGCCTCTTCTGGTTGGTGGACCCCGATGAGTACGAGCCCGCTCTGGCGGCTTGGATTGGCGACACGCCGCTGATGGAACAGGACGCGTACTACGTGATTGCGCGCAGTGCGTTCGGCGAACTCTTCCTGTGGGGCGAGAAGTCAGGTCGGAGCCTAACGATCAAAAGCCTGTGGGGCACGATGTTTCCCGCTGACGACTCCGATGCATTGAAGGCTGGCCAGGCGGATGCCATGGTTCATGCCTTCTTGGCCTCCATGGACAAGGACCGCCTGGATCAGAAGGACCTTCTGGACAGACCTCTGTTCGACCGCGCTGTGAAGAAACTAGGGCGGCTAGCGGCCGATGAGATGTACGCGTTCGAACCCGCATTGGGCGTAGGTGGTCAGGCGGACCTGAGGAACCTCCGCAAGCTGAAGTGCGTCGAGCACCTGGTCATGCTCGCGCAATTGGGCGAACGTCAACTGATGCGCGACATCACGAAGGACTTGGCAAAGACGAGATGACGATGAACTTCCGAGCCATCCTGGCGAAGTTCTCTACCGCGGTGCTGTTGACCGCCCCGCATGCAGGCACCACCCAAGCCGCCGAGCGCGACCTCATCGTGCGCGCGCTGACCTTGTCGCATGTCGCGCTCGCGGGCAAGGTGCTGGTGGGTTGCGAGTACGCCCACCTGGCCGCCGGGGCCACGCGCGCCCTCATCGCACACCAAGGGAAAACCCCAAGTCGCTAAACGCCCTCCCACGGCGTCTTTCCCATAGTGACTTAATGCGGCCCCCAAAGACCTTAAGGCGCGAAACCGCAGCGGCGACATCCAGGAGTAGCACCATGCTGAACGCCCCGACCTCCAGCCTGCCCCGGCCCGCCTCGCCGGTGACGAAGCCGGTGCCTGACGCGCTGCCTTCGTTCGCCAACCGCGCCCTGCCCCTGCCGGTGGTGGTGGATGCGCCGGGCGAGATCGAGGGCGGATGGCCCAAGCCGGAGGCGGTCGGCCTGATGGTGGGCCATTGCACGCTGGGCGCTCCGCCGCAGGGCTGGCGGCGCGAGGACATCGTCAGTGCCGTGATGAAGGTGACCTTCGACGACTGGCAGGGCGGCATGCCGCTGGCCAGCAGCCGCCAGGTCGGCGACTACAAGCGGCTGACCAGCGGCCCTTCGGGCGAGGGCCAGCACACCTTGACGGTCTTCCAGCGCGACGAGATCGACTGCCTGACCGGCCGTGCCCATACCGCGACGCTGGCGCTCGACGGCCAGCGCGCCACGGCCAGTGCACCGCGCCATGCCTCGCTGCAGGTGCAGGGCGTGGTGGTCGACAACACCGAGTCCCTGGAAGTCAGCCCCGGCGACGTGCGCTTCGAGACCTACCAGACGCGCCGGCTGATGCGCCGCGAGTACCACGCCGGCCACTTCGAGATTTGCCTGGCGCTGAACGCGGAGTCGCTGCAACGGCTGCGCGAGACCGGCACGCTGACCTTCTTCACCGGCTCGGACGACCAGGCCTACCCGCTGGCGCTGCGCCGGGCGACGCTGTCGGTGACCTACGGCGAGCGCCGCGCACACGAGAACGAGGTCGAGGCCGATGCCCAGGTGCTGGGCGGACTGGCCAGCATGGCCGGCCGCTGGCGCCTGCCGGGCGACGCCGAGCGCTGAGCCGGGCGGCTCAAGCGCTCAGGCCGTCGTCGCCGCGCGCGGCATCAGCCGCACAGGGCAGGCCGGGAAGCGGCCCCAGAGCCCTTCGCACACGCGCCGCCGGCATGCGCGCGAGGCCTCGCGATCATCGGGATGCGAAGCCTTGCAGCGCTGCACCCGTTGATCGACAGCAGCCCGCGTAACCGCCCGTGCGCCGACCGCGGGCTGGGGGGCGCCAGAAGCTGTACCCCCCGGATGCGCGGGCGCCTGCGCCGGCCCGCCGCCCACATGCGCCATCAAGGCCGCCACCAGGTCAACGTCCGGATCGCGGCCGGGCTCGGGGACCGACGGCGCCGGCGCGGCCGGCTTCCGTGACCCCGCCGCCGGGGCGGCCGCGGCGGCCTGACGCGCAGCATGGGACTGACGCGCTGCATGGGCAGGACCGGCCTCATGTGCAGGACGCGCCGCATGCGCCGGACTGCGCTGCGCGCCACGCGGCTTCGACTGCAGCTCTGGCCGCGGCGCCGCGCCAGGGGGCGGCAAGACCGGCGCCGGCGCCGGGACCGCTGTTGTCGTCGCGGCCGCATCCGCAGCCGCAGATGCAGCCACGCCGGGTTCGATCATCGCCGACGGGGCGGCCGATGCCTCGGGCGCCGGCTCGACCGCCGCAATGGGCGGGATCGGTGTCGCGGCAGCGACGTCCACCTTGGAAGCTAGGGATGCCGGCTTAGGGATGGACTGCAACAGCGGTTGCCGCCAGGCAAACACCCCCAAACCCAGCGCCAGCAGCGTGGCTGCCGCCAGCCACCGGCGCCAGGCGGGGGTGGAACGCGAGGCAGCCGCCGGCGCAACCCCTAGACCATGCAGCATGCGCAGCCCATCGGCTTGATCGCCTCCGGTCTTCATGGGTGTTATCAAGCTGGGCCTTGCGGCGCCGGCGGCTTGCAGCGGTGGATCGGTACGGGACAATGCGCGCTCTTTTCTCGCAGCGGGTTCACGGGCGGCGGCAAGCCTGCCAGAACCCGGCGCGAAACGCTACTGTCCAAAGCCCGCGGCCGTGGGATGCCGCTGCTCCGCGACCGATGGTCATTGGTGTCATTTTGTATTTTCTGTTCGCCACCGCGCTGCTGGCCTGGTGCTTTCTGCCGTCGGTGCGCACCAGCTTCCAGGCACGCGTACTTCAGGCGTTGGCGTGGGGCCGCACAGTGCCGCGCCCCTGGTCGCGTGCGCGCCTGCGCGGCATGCGCCGCATGCGCCTTCCACTGCAGCCAACGCTGGCCGACGCCGGGGCCGCGCTGCAGCGCCATCGCCTCGCGCTGCTGGCCGCGACCGGCGCCCTGCTGCTGCTGCCGGCCCTGGCGCTCGCACTGCGCAGCTGGTGGCGGCTGGACGGCTTCGACCACACCGCCTCCCGCGCGGTCGACGCGCACGTGGCCGCGCTGCTGCAAGGCGAAGAGCTGGTGCCGCCCCCGCCGTTGCCACCCGAGCTGTTCAGCGCCCGCGAGGTCGAGGCGCTGCGGCCGATGCTCGGCACCGCCAGCCGGCAATGGGAGTTGCTGGATGCGGAATTCCGCCGCCGACTGCTGCTGGTGTTCAAGCTGCTGAAGAACCAGCACGGCTACGACGCGGTGCTGCTGGAAGGCTACCGCAGCCCCGAACGCCAGCAGGCGCTGGCACAGCTGGGGTCGGGGGTCACGCAGGCCGCCGCTTTCGAGAGTTATCACCAATACGGGCTGGCGGCCGACGTTGCTTTCCTCCGCGAAGGGCGCATCGTCATCTCCGAGCGCGACCCGTGGGCGAAAGCCGGTTACGAGCGCTATGGCGAACTGGCAGCATCGCTCGGCCTCGTGTGGGGTGGCGGCTGGAGCAGCCTGGCCGACTTCGGCCATGTCGAGCTCCGGCGCCCCGGCGTGCTGCCTCCACGCACTGCTGCCGGCACCGCTGCCGGCACCGCGCCGCGCTAGCCCGCGCACACAACATCGACAGGGAGAAAGCATGGGAAGACCCGTCATCCTGCTGGGCGACGTCCACAGCCACGGCGGCCGCGTGATCTCGGCCGCGCCGGCCACCGATCACTACGGCATCCCGATCGCCCGCCTGGGCGACGCGGTGACCTGCCCGGTGCACGGCGTCAACGCCATCGCCACCGGCGATCCCACCTGCATCATCGACGGCCAGCCCGTGGCCCGCAACGGCGATGTCACGCAGTGCGGCGCGGTGATCCGGCATCGCCAGTTCCCGACCATCGACCACCTATGAGCGCGCGTGGCCGCTGCAGAGCGCTCACGCCGCCGCGCGACCAGCGCGACGGCTCCCTGATGAGCGCGGCGCGATGAGCAGTGCCCCTGCGGCCACCGCAGCGACCCCGGCGGCCCCGGTAGCCGCACCGGCCCGGCGATCCTGGCTGCACGGCCTGGCGCTGCTGGTGGCCGTGTGCAGTGCGGTCTGGCTGGCCGTGCTGTGGCGCTGGCAGGCGAGCGGGCACGAGGTCACGGCCGCTGACTTGGCGATCTATCTGGGCCTGCTGCCGCTGCTGGTGTTCGGCTTCGTGCTGGCGCTGCGCCGCGCCTGGCGGGGCGCAGCCGAGCGCCAGGCCGCCGCCGCAGCGGCATCGGCCAGCCGCCCCGTGCCCGGCGCGCCAGCCGCTGCCGCGGGTGACGAGGAAGCCCTGCGCCACACCCGCGTGCAGCTGCTCGGCGCGAGCCTGCTGTGCGCCTGCGCCGACAGCCCCGCCGCACTGTTGGTTGCCGGCCAGGCCGGCCAGCCGCTGCCGGGCCTGGACAAGACCTTGTGCAATGCCGAGGGCCTGCCGGTGATGAGCCTGCGCATCGCCGACCTGCCGCTGCCGACGCTGGCCGAGTTGCAGGCGCCCTTGCTGCAGCCCGCCGAGGGCCGCATGCCCATCGAGCCGGCCGAGCATGTGCAGCGCGCGCTGGCCGCGCTGATCGGTCCGCTGACCCGCGCCGTGCAGGCGCTGCAGCCCTGGCAGCCGCTGTTCCACGATGAACGCCAGCCCGCGGCACCGGCGCTGCTGCTGGCGTGGCCGGCCTGGTGGCGCGAGCCCGAGCAGGCCCTGGCCACGGCCACCGTGCGCGCCTTGCTCGCCAGCCCGCCGCTGGCGGCCATCGTGCCGGCGCCGCGCTGGCAGATCGGCGCGCTGCCGCTGCCCGAGGGCGAGGCGCGTGACACCGACCCCCGCGGCATCAGCCTCTGGGCCGAGGCCGACCGCCGCCTGTTGCACCTGCAACGCGCGCCCCGCCCGGCACCGCTGCTGATCGCCGCCGCGCACAGCGAGCTCAGCGACGAAGCGATCGCCCGGCTCGAGCAGCAGCGCCGCCTGTTCTCGGCCAGCAGGCAGCCCAAGGGCCTGATGCCCAGCGAGGCCGCCGCGGCGCTGGTGCTGGCACCGGCCCACTGGCCGCCCGCGCCTGACGAGACGCTGCCCGCACCGGTGCTGTTGCACCGCCCGGCCCTGGGGCTGCGCGACAAGTCGATCGAAGCGCCCGGCAGCGTCGGCAGCCAGGTGCTGGACGAGGCGCTGCAGCATGCCCTGGCCGCCGCCCGCCTGCCGGCGGCCGAGGTGGCCGCCGTGGTGGCCGATGCCGACAACCACAGCCCCCGCGCCACCGAGTTGTTCGGCGCGCTGCTGAAGACCCTGCCGCAGATCGACCCCGCCGAGCACCTGAGCATGACCGGCGCCGTGGCCGGCCATGGCGAGGCCGGCGCGCTGATGGTGGTGGCCTGCGCCGGCGCGCGCGTGCAGGCCGAGGCCCGGCCCTGCCTCGCGCTGTCGCTCGGCGATCGCCAGTCCCGCCTGGCCCTGCTGGCGCGCGCGGCCGATACGCCTGCACCGGCACCCGCGGCATGATGCGCTTGCTTTGTACGTTATTCGATTCCTGCCTTCCACCGACACCCGCCCGATGACCCGCTTCTGGACCTTCCTGCTCGACGCCCGCGTGCTGGGCGTGCTGGGCCTCGCCGCGCTGGCCGCCTTCCTGTTCATCGGCGCGCGAGAGCTCGAAGTCGCGCTGGTCTACGCCGGCCTGGCCCTGGCCCTGGCGCTGCTGGTGTGGGGCGTCGTCTGGGGCGTGCGCAAGTGGCGCGCGCTGAAGGCCGCCAAGGCGCTGGAGCAGGCGATCGAGGACGATGCCGAGCAGGCCACGCTGCGCATCCGCGCCGAAGACCGCGTGCCGGCCGAGGCCGTGCGCGACCGCCTGCTGAAGGCGGTGAAGACGATCCGCAGCTCGCGCCTGGGCGAGCTCACCGGCTCGGCCGCGCTGTACGAACTGCCCTGGTACATCGTGATCGGCAACCCGGCCGCCGGCAAGAGCACCGCGGTGCTGAAGTCGGGCCTGAACTTCCCGCTCGCGGCCGACGGCGGCAAGGCCGAGTCCGCGGTGATCCAGGGCATCGGCGGCACGCGCAACTGCGACTGGTTCATGACCAGCGAGGGTATCCTGCTGGACACCGCCGGCCGCTACTCGGTGCACGAGGAAGACCATGCCGAATGGCTCGGCTTCCTCGGCCTGCTGAAGAAGCACCGGCCCAAGGCGCCGATCAACGGCATCCTGATCGCCGTCAGCGTGGCCGAGCTGGCCCAGGGCAAGCCCGCGGCCGCGATCCAGCTGGCCAAGCGGCTGCGCCAGCGCGTGCAGGAACTGACCGAGAAGCTCGAGGTCTTCGCGCCGCTGTACCTGGTGTTCACGAAGGCCGACCTGATCTCGGGCTTCGTCGAGTTCTTCGAGGACTTCGACCGCGGCGAGCGCGACCGCGTGTGGGGCGCGACCCTGCCTTACGAAGTGAGCGGCCCTGGCAACGCAGAAGGCGAGTCCCGCACCGACGCGGTGGCCGCCTTCGACCGCCACTTCGACGAGCTGCGCGACGGGCTCAAGGAAATCGCGCTGGCCCGCATGTCGCTTCAGCGAGGCCAGGCCCTGCCCACCGGGTTGCTCACCTTCCCGCTGGAGTTCGCGGCCGCCAAGCCGGCCTTGCGCTCGTTCGTCGCCACGCTGTTCGAGGACAACCCCTACCAGTTCAAGCCGATCTTCCGCGGCTTCTACTTCACCAGCGCGGTGCAGGAAGGTGCGGCCACCAGCCGTGCCAGCGAGGACGTGGCGCGCCAGTTCGCGCTGAGCGCGCGGCGCGAGCGCGACACCGCCCGCGTCGTCGCCGCCAACGGCTTCTTCCTGAAGGACTTGTTCCAGCGCGTGATCTTCGCCGACAAGCAGCTGGTGCGGCAGTACGCCAGCCGGCACAAGCAGCGCGCGCGCAACCTCGGCTTCGGCGCCGCGGTGGCCGCGTTGGCACTGCTGCTGGCCGCCTGGAGTTGGACCTGGCTCGGCAACCGCCAGCTGATGGCCGACGTGCAGGCCGACCTGGCCAAGGCGGTGAAGCTGCAGGCCGAACGCGTCGACCTCGCCTCGCGCCTGGAAGCGCTGGAGGTGCTGCAGTACCGCATCGAGCAGCTCGGCGCCTGGCATGACCAGCGACCGTTTGGCCTGGGCTTCGGCCTGTACCAGGGCGAGGCCATCGAGGCGAAGCTGCGGCAGGAGTACTTCGCCGGCCTGCGCCAGGTGATGTTGCAGCCGGTGGCGCGCGCGATCGAGGGCTACCTCGGCGAGGTGAATGCCAATGCCGCGCAGCTGCTGCCGCTGTCGCGCCCGCCCGAGTCAGGTGCGCCGTTGCTGGCGGCCGCGCCACAACCGGCCGGCGCGGCGTCGGCCGCGATGGCCAGGGCGCCTTCGCGTTATGTCGAAGCCTCGGCCAGCGACGTGGAGGAGGCCTACAACGCGCTGAAGACCTACCTGATGCTGGCCGAGCGCCAGCGCATGGAACCCGGCCACCTGAAGGACCAGATCGCGCGCTTCTGGCGCGGCTGGCTTGACGCGCAGCGTGGCAGCATGCCGGTGGAACAGATGAAGCGCCGCGCCGAGGCCATGATCTCGTTCGCGATGGCCAGCCTGCAGGACCCGGCCTTCCCGGTGCTGGACAACAACTTCAGCCTGGTCGACCAGACCCGCGCCAACCTGCGCCGCGTGATGCGCGGCATGCCCGCGCGCGAACGCGTGTACGCCGAAGTGAAGGCGCGCGCCGCGACGCGCTTCCCGCAGGTGACGGTGGCCAACATCGTCGGCGAGCAGGGGCGCCAGAGCATCGCCGGCAGCCAGGTGGTGGCCGGCACCTTCACGCGCGAGGCCTGGGAGGGCTACATCGAGAAGGCCTTCAAGGAAGCCGCGGCCGGCGAGCTGCAGAGCACCGACTGGGTACTGCAGACCGCCGCGCGCGACGACCTCACGCTCGAAGGCAGCCCGGACCAGATCCGCAAGTCGCTGACCGAGCTGTACAAGACCGACTACGTGCGCGAGTGGCAGCGTTTCATGCAAGGCATTGCGGTGGCCGAGTTCGGCAGCTTCGAGGACGCGGTGCAGCACATGAACCGGCTCGGCGACCCGGCCGATTCGCCGATCAAGCGCCTGCTGGCCACCTTGTACGACCAGACCTCCTGGGACAACCCGGCCCTGCTGAACGAGCGCCTGGGCCAGGTGCAGCGCGGCTTCATCGAATGGTTCAAGCAGTCCATCCTGCGCCAGGCGCCTTCGCGCGTGGAGGTCAAGGTCGATGTCAGCGGACCGAACCCGGGCGTCGCGATGGGGCCCATCGGCCGCGAGTTCGCGATGCTGGGCAAGCTGATGGCCCCGCGCGACGGCGGCAGCGCACCGCTGATCAACGACTACCTGAAGGCGCTGGGCAACGTGCGCTCGCGCTTCAACCAGATCAAGGCCCAGGGCGACCCCGGGCCGGCCGCGCGCAAGCTGATGGCGTCTACCCTGGACGCCAGCGGCTCCGAGCTGGCTGACGCGGTGAAGCTGGTGGAAGAGCAGATGCTCACCGGCATGAGCGACTCGGCCCGCGCCACATTGCGCCCGCTGCTGCTGCGCCCGCTGATGCAGAGCTACGCGGTGCTGGTGGGTCCGGCCGAGACCGAGCTGAACCGCGCCTGGGTGGCCCAGGTGCACGAGCCCTTCCAGCGCACGCTGGCCGGCAAGTACCCGTTCGACACGAACTCGAAGATCGAGGCCGTGCCGCAGGACGTGGCCAAGGTCTTCGGCCCCGAGGGCGCGGTGGCGAAGTACGCCAACGATGCGCTGGGCCCGCTGGTGATGCGCCGCGGCGACAGCATCGTGCCGCGCACCTGGCTGGACATGGGCGTGCGGCTGCGGCCCGAATTCAGCGCGCAGTTCGCGAGCTGGGTCGCGCCGCTCGACGGCGTGGCGGCGGCGGGCGCGGCCGGTGGCGGCGGTGCTGCGGGCGCCGGCGGCGCCAGCGCCGTGGCTGCCGCGCAGACCAGCTTCCAGATCCTGCCGCAGGGCGCGCCGGCCTTCACCGAATACACGATCGAGATCGACGGCCAGGTGCTGCGCTACCGCAACAACGCCGCGGTGTGGACACCCTTCGTCTGGCCCAACCCGACCGGCACGCCGGGCGCGCGCATCACCGGCGTCTCGCTGGACGGCCGCACGGTCGAGCTGCTGAACGTGCCGGGCCGCTTCGGCCTGCAGCGCATGTTCGAGACCGCCGAGCGCCGCAAGCTGCCCGACGGCAGCCACGAACTGAGCTGGTCGCAGGGCCAGCAGACGGTGACGATCCAGTTGCGCGTTATCTCACAGCCCGGTGCCAGTGCACCGGCGAATGCCAGCACCGCCCCGGTGACCGCCACCGCCGGCCTGCGCGGCCTGCGCCTGCCAGCGGCGGTGGCGGGCAGCGACGAGCGGCTTGCCACGGCGACGGCCGCGCGCCGCGAAGCCGCCTCCGGAGCCCTGCGATGAGCCGCCTCCAGGCAACCGAGGTGGTGTACTTCGGCAAGCTGCCCGCGCGCGGCGACTTCGTGCGCAATGGCGACGCCCATGGCCTGACCCAGCGGCTGGACGAGTGGTTGTCGCAAGGCATCGAACGGCTGGCCCGCGACCCGCGCTGGAAGGAAACCTACGACCAGGCCGCCCATGCCAGCTTCGCCTTCCTGGGCGTGCGCAGCCGTGCCATCGTGGCCGGTCACCTGCTGGCCAGCAGCGATGCGTCCGGCCGGCGCTTCCCCTTCGTCGCGGTCGGCCAGCTCGAGGTGGCCGCCCCGCTGGCCTTCATGCAGCGCGCGCCGCTGGCGCTGGCGCCGCTGTGGGGCCAGCTGACGCAGGCCACCGAGGCCGCGCACCAGGCCAGCGACGTGGTGCCCTCGCTGAACCGGCTGGGCCAGCTGCGGCCCGAGGTCGACATCGATCCCCAGGCCCACGAGGCCGGCTTCCAGGACTTCCTCGAGCTGCAGACCGTCGGCTCGCTGCAGGCGCTGCTGGGCGCCGCCGACCCGATGGTCGACCTGCGGCGCACGCTGCTGGGGCTCGGCCTGCTGCTGCAGCCGGTGCCGGCCAGCGGCGTCGAGCGCCTCGACAAGGGCCTGCGCCTGCCGCTGCCGGCCGATGCGCAGCAGCAAGCCCTGGTCGCCGCCCTGTGGCTGGACCTGGCCGCGCGCTTCCTGATCCGCGGCGACTTCGAAGTGGCGCTGTTCCTGCCGCAGCCCGGCAGCGGCCGGCCGCCGAGCCTGGCGATCGGCTTCTCGGGCGACGCGCCCGCGCTGCTGCATGCGCTGCTCGACCCGCTGGTGGCCGGCGAACAGTTCATCGACCTGCACGCGCCCGAATGGGTCGACGACTCGGCCGACCACCACGACTACGCGGTGCGCAAGCTCGGCAGCTACCTGCAGCAGCCGCAGCTGTCGCTGGCGCAGGCGCGCAGCACCTTCAACGAAGCCTTTCTCGGAGAGTGAACGTGGTTGTCAGGACGAGCTTGAACGCGCCGGTGCGCCGACTTCGCGGCGCGACCCTGGTCGCTGCGCTGCTGTGGACCGGCACGGCAGCGGCCCAGCAGCCTGCGCCAGCCGCGGCCGCCCCCGCGCTGCCCAAGGTGGTGGTCTCCGGCACCGTGCCGGACGAGGCCACCCGTGCCGCCATCCTGGCCCGGGTGCGTGAGGTCTATGGCGCCGATCGTGTGATCGACCAGCTCGGCGTCGGCCCGCTGGCCGCGCCGCCGAACTGGAGCCAGCAGGTGCAGAAGCTGCTGACCACCGACTTGAAGCGCGTGTCGCAGGGCCAGCTGAAGGTCGAAGGCAACGTGGTCGACATCGCCGGCCAGGTGGACAGCGCGCAGACGCAAACGCAGCTGGTCAAGACGTTGGCCACGCGGCTGGACAACCCGACCTACACGGTGCGCGACAACCTGCGCGTGGGCGCCAGCAGCCAGCAGGTGCTGGACGCGGCGACGGCCAACCGCATCGTCGAGTTCGAGACCGGCAACGCGACACTCACCCCGGCGGGGCAGCGCGTGCTCGACGAGCTGCTGCCGGTGCTGCAGCAGCTGGCCGGGCGCCACTTCGAGATCGTCGGCCACACCGATGCCGAGGGCTCGCGCCAGGGCAACCTGCTGCTCTCGGCCGCGCGCGCCGAATCGGTCAAGGCCTACCTGGTGCAACGCGGCATTCCCGCCGCGGCGCTGGCCACCTCGGGCGTCGGGCCGGACCGGCCGGTGGCCGACAACGCCACCGTCGCCGGCCGCGCGCGCAACCGGCGCATCGAGTTTCGCGTGCTGGCCTAGCGTCGATGTGACGCGGCCGCCGCCGCGACCTCAACTCTGCCGTGGCGGCTCGATGCCGAGCAGCTCCTCCAGGTGCGCCAGCGAGCCGCTGTCCTTGACGACCGTGCGCAACCAGCTCTCGAGGTCCATCGCGCCCCAACGCGCGGCCTTCTCGGCCAGGTAGGCCACCGGGCTGTGCGGCTCGGTGCGGCGGAAGAAGTCGGCCACCTGGCGCAGCTGCTGCAGTGCCTGCGCGCGGGTCTGCAGCGGGCCGCTGCCTGCGGCGCTGGCGGCGACGGCCGTTGGCCCACCGGCATCAGCCGCCGCGGCCGCCGCCCCGTCCGCGTCCTGCGGCAGGTCGGCCAGCAGCGCCTTCAGCGCCTCGCGAGCATGCGCAAAGCTCGGGCCATCGGCCCCCAGCTGCGCATCGACCACCGCCTGCAGCCGGACCAGCGCCTGCAGCGCGGTCTCCACCTCGGCGCGGCGCGGCGTGCCCTGCGCGCGCAACGCGCGCACCAGCGGGCCGACCCGGCCTAGCAGCCAGCTCAAGGCGCCCACGCGCTGTTCCATGTCTGCGCCATCGGGCAGCGGATGCAGGGCCGGCCAATGCCGGTCCACCAGCGCCGCAGCGAGCCGCAGGCCGTCGGCCAGGCCGGCAAAGCCGCACTCGCGCGCCCAGGCATCGGCCAGCCAGCCCACCAGGCGCAGGTCCTTGCTGCGCGTGCTCAGCAACTGCACGCACAGCGCGCGGGTGGCGGGCCAGTCGGCCGTCTTCGGCTCCTTGCCCTTTTCCTTCCACTCGCCCAGCGGCAGGCTGGGGTCGTCCTCGCGCCGCAGCTCGGCAATGGTGTCGAATTCGGCGCTGAACGACAGGTCTTCGCCGCAGCCGTCGCCAGCGCCTTCCAGTGGCAGCAGCAATGCCTCAATGGGGTCCATCGCCCGCAATTCTGCCCGCGGTCGCTAACGCCGAAGCGGAGCGAACAAGCCGTTACAGCAGCACTGCCTGGTCTAGGGGGGTGAGGGGCCAGGACACGACTCGATAATCCGCCGCCTCGGGAACATGGCGCAGGGAGAGACGAGGCATGACACTCGGATGGCCGTCGTCCGGCATCCTCGGCACGCTGGCTTCGGCCGCGGCCAAGCCACTGGGCATGCTGAGTTCGGGCGCACTGGGCGCCACCCTGCTCGGCGAACTGGGCAGCCGCCTCGATTTCGCGCCGCTGATCGAACAGCGCGGCCGCCTGCTGCAGATGGCCACCGCGCTGCCCACGCTGGCCTTGATCCCCGAACGCGCGGTGCTGCGCGAAGCCATCGGCCAGCCCTTCGAACTGGTGGCCGACTGCATCAGCACCTCGGCCTACTTCGAGTTGAAGCGCCTGATCGGCGAGCAGATGAGCCTGCGGCTGCTGCAGCCCGGCGGGGACTACAAGCCCTGGCACGGCTATGTCCTGGAGGCCGCGCAACTCGGTGCCGACGGCGGCCTGGCGCGCTACCGCCTGGTGATGCGCCCGTGGCTGAGCCTGCTGGACCTGCGCCGCGACTGCTTCATCCACCAGGACCGCGACCTGCGCGAGATCCTCGAGGACACCTTCGCCGACTACCCGCAGGCCAACTTCCGCTTCGAGCTGGCCGAGCCCCTGCGGCGCCGCAGCCTGTGCGTGCAGTACCGCGAGACTGACTTTGCCTTCGTCAGTCGCCTGCTGGCCGAGGAAGGTCTGAGTTATCACTTCGAGCACGACAACTCGGGTGCCGACCTCTCCACGGCCACCAGCGCGCTGCACACACTGGTGATCACCGACCGGCACTACCAGCGCCCGGACCTCGGCGACATCCGCTTCACCGCGCAGCACCCGACCGCACAGCTCGACGGCCAGCGCGATGCCATCACCCAGTTCGCCGCGCGGCGCAGCCTGCAGGCCAATGCGGTGACGCTGGGCGCGTGGAACTACAAGCACCTGGCGGGCACCACGGCCGAGACCGCCACGGCCCTGCCCATTGGCGAGCTGCCCGAACTGGAGGTCTACGACGGCGCGGGCGCCTACCGCTACGAACACCCGCTGCATGCCGAGCGCGCCGCCGAACTGGCCTTGGCCGCTCTGGAACTCGACTTCAAGCGCTTCGAAGGCCAGGGCAGTGCTCGCCACCTCGCCGCCGGACGCCGCTTCAGCCTGATCGACCATGCGGCCTACGGCGCGGGCACGAGCAACGGCCTGGTCGATGAAGTGATCGGCCGTGCGCGCGCCGACAACGCCTTCGTGCTGCTGGCCGTCGAGCACCACATGGCCAACAACCTGGGCGCCCAGGCCGCGCAACTGCTCGACGCCACCGAGCTCGAGCACGGCACCTACCGCAACCACTTCCATGCCGCGCCGGCCGCCGCGGTGGTGGTGCCCCGGTTCCAGCGCAAGCCCACCGCGCCGGGCCTGCAGACGGCGCTGGTCGTCGGCCTGGACGGCGAGGCGCTGAGCACCGATCGCGACCACCGCATCAAGATCCAATTCCCGTGGCAGCGCGGCGAGCGGCCACTGGCCGGCGGCCTGGGCCATGACCCCGGCTCGCCAGACGTGCAGGGCAATGCCCCGGGCAACGAGACCTCCGGCACCTGGGTGCGCGTGGCCTCGCCCGCAGCAGGTGCGAACTGGGGCGCGCTCTTCACCCCCCGCATCGGCACCGAAGCGGCCGTGCAGTTCATCGAAGGCGACATCGACCGCCCGCTGGTGATCGGCAGCCTGTACAACGGCCAGGATCGCCCGCCGTTCTCCGCCGGCATCGACGCCGGGGTCAACCACCCCGGCGTGATCTCCGGCCTGCACAGCCACAGCCTGGACAGCGCGGGTTTCAACCAGTGGGTGCTCGACGATGCCACCGGCCAGTTGCGCATGCGCCTGCTGTGCAGCTACAGCCTGGCCGAGGTCGGCCTGGGCCACCTGATCCAGCAGAGCGACAGCGCCGCCCAGCGCGGCGCCTGGCGCGGTTCGGGCTTCGAGCTCGCGACCCAGGCCTGGGCCAGCCTGCGCGGCGCCAAGGGGCTGCTGCTGACCAGCGCCGCACGCGCGGGCAGCTACGGCTCGGCGCAGTCCACGCAGATGGATGCCGACGAGGCCTTGGCCAAGCTCATGGCCGCACGCGAGCTCGGCACCCAGCTCACGCAGGCCGCGCGCCATGGCCAGGCGCACGGGCTGTCCAGCCACGACCAGGCCCAGGCACTGCACAAGCTCGCCGACACCATCGACCCGCAGCAGCGCGGCAAGCACGAAGGCACGGTGGGCGGCCAGCCCGCGCTGCAGCAGGACGAGGCCCGCGCGACGACCGACCCGGTGCATGCGTTTGCCGACCCGGTGGTCGTGGCCGACAGCGCGGCCGCCGCGGTGCTGGCCACCGCGGCGCAGATCGCCGCCAGCGCGGGCCAGGACGCGAGTTTCACCGCGCACGGCGATGTTCAACTCACCGCCGCGCACACCTACTCATCCGTCTCGGGCAAGACCACCAGCCTGTACGCGCACGAGGGTGGCATCCAGGCCTTTGCGGCCAATGGCCCGGTCTCGCTGCGCGCGCACGCCGACACGCTGCAGATCCTGGCCGACCAGCAGATCACCATCGTCTCGGTCGACGACGAGATCCACATCGACGCGCCCAACCGCATTGAGCTGTTCGACGGGCACAGCTCCATCGTGCTCGAAGGCGGCGACATCACCTTCACGCTGCCCGGGCTGTACTCCGCGCCGATGAGCACGCATGAGTTCATGCCGGCCGGTGGCGGCAGCCCGGAATTGACGGCGCTGCCGCAGGGCACGGTGAAGGAGCCGCCGAACGATCTGGAGCTGCACTTCCACTACGACGACCTGACGCCAGTGGACGGAGCCACGTACAAAGTGAGTTATGAATCCGGCGAGGTGTTCACCGGCACGCTGGACGGCGCGGGTCACCAGCTCATTCCAGGCGTACCCAAAGGGCGCTACCGCGTGGACTTCGGCGAGGATGCACGTGCCTGGCAGGCGCCGCCGCTGCCACCCGATGCGGCCAGCTTCAAGCAGGCCGATGTGCAGGCCATGGGCCGCGAGATCCTCGAACACGCGGTCACGCACGAGGCGGCACGCGACGTCGGCGCCGACGACGAGAACGACGGCGAGGGAAGACATCCATGAGCAGCGTCGTCGCCACCGCTCCCGGCAGCCAGACTGGCCGCCGCTCGCAGGTCGAGAGCTTCTTCCGCACGCTGATCCTCGGCGACTTCGAAGACCATCCGAACACACCCGCCGAGATCATCGGCGGCCTGATCTCGCTGATCCCCATCCTCGATCAGGTGATGGACGTGCGCGACATCGCGGCCTGCCTGTACAAGATCAACCACCAGGGCGGCTTCAAGAACGCGACGCCCGACCAGGTGGTGAACCTGGGCTTCGCGGCCATCGGCGCGATCCCTGAGATTGGCAGCGTGTTCAAGACCGTCTTCAAGCCCCTGTGGCGCGAACGCCGGCTGGCCAAGGGCGCCGTCAATGGCGGCGTGCAGGCCATCGAAGCCATGCTGGGCATGAAGCAGGGCGGCGCGATCCGCTGGATCCGCGAGGAGCTGCTGGGCAAGTGGGCGGCCCGCACCCAGCAGGCGATCGCGCAGGTGAACCTGGCGATGGACAGCTGCATCGCGCTGCTCGACTTCGTCGCCAACGCCAGCGGCTGGAAGGCCTGGCTCATCCCCGACAGCGTGCAGCAACTGGCCCGCGGCCTGCTGCCCGGCATGAAGGACATGCGCAGCGGCATCCATGACACGATGAACCGCGCCAGCGCCGAGATCGAGATGTTCCTGAAGGACCTGCTCGGCGAGCAGGCCGCGCGCATCGTGATGAACGCCGGCGAGCGAGCCATTGCGGCGTCGGCGACACCCGGTGCGCGCTCGAACCAGCATCACGCGCACAATGCTGCGGCGGTCGCGCCGAAGGGTGGCGAGCTGCCGCGGCAGGGGCGGCACAAGACGCAGGCCAAGGACACCGTCGATACCGGTCGAGGAGCGGGGAGCTCACACAAAGCCGTTCAGCGGACTCGGCAGGTCTTCGGCACGATGGCGCACATCGCCACCGGCCTCGTCGGGGAGCACATGGTTGACTACCATGAACTGAAGCGCCTGGGCGGCAGTTTTCCGCACGACTCGTCGCACCGATTCCCGACCGGCGCGTCCGTCGCGAAGATCAACGCCGACAAGCGCCCTGTGAATCTCAGCATTGAAGACCTGCCCAAGGTGCCGTACAAAGGCATCGATGCTGTGTGGCAGCACGGCAGTGCCTTCACGGTCACGGAAGCCAAGGCACGCGGCAGTCTTGTCGTACTCGAAGCAGTCGCCGCGAAGAAGGCTCCGAAGGAGCTGAAGTCTCTGGATGACAAGATCCTCTATCTCTTGTTGTCGACCAGCGCCGCGGAAGAGGGTGACGGAAAGACGTTGATCCAGATGTCCCCGGAATGGGTACAAGATCGAGTCAGTGCCGAAAAAGTTCCGGATCATGCCGAGGTCGCGATTAGGGCTAGCCTCTGTGATCGCAGAGTCGTGCTTGTCACGTTTGAGTCTGCCGGTGCCGTGCCTCACGCTCAGGCGCTTTCCGAGCTGGAGCTGGGCGTCCCTATTGGCGAAACACTAGCGCATTCAGAACATGGGACTCAAAAGACCTGGATGAAGCAGGACATTGATCGACTTGCGAGAGTCAAGCTGGCGCGCAAGCAAGTAAGGGATCAGCGTCGAGACCCGGCCACCCCGACCAAGGGTGTCAAAGGAAGCAAGGGTTCCTAGCGATGACGCCAAGGCAACCTGCCCCTCCGTCGCTGCTGCCTGACCCGATGACGTCTGCGGAATTCAGGAGGCGCCGGCGCCAACGCTTTTTGACGCTCGACACCTACCGGTTGAATGAAAACTGGGCGCGAAAGTCAATTGCGACACTGCGTGCCGCCATCCCAGTCCATCAGTCAGAAGGAAGTTTGAACCCCATCGGGCAACGCGGAATTTTTGTCGACTTGCTTGACTTGACACGTCTCCGGTTCACTGCCGGCGAAACCGCCGAAGAAGTATCTGAGACCTTCGATGGCGCCTTCGCTTGGCTATGCAAGTGGCACTCGGACTACCTTCCGTACTACATGCAGGTGGCCAGTGAATTCCCGGTCGGTTCAAACGTGCCTGAGACCGATCTGGCCCCGACGCCACTCGATCTCGAGTACCTCGAGGACTTTCACCGGATCATTACCGTACTGAGCATCGCGATCCTGCTCGGAAAAGGGGAATCGATTCGAATTGCGGCGGATCTGCTGCGGTCCGTCCGCGGCACGGATATGCTGGTCGAAGAGTTGCTTTCACCGGTCTTACAGCCCTTCATTAGCCGGGAGTTCTTTCATGTCGAGCCCTACGATCCCTTGATCGATGCCTACTACACGGCCAGGTCGAAAGAGGAGTCCGTCACCTACCTCGAAAGATTTCTGAAGTCTTGGTATCCCGCGATGAAGGCGTGCGCCTGGCACGACAGCCACTTGGTCCAGAAGGGCTTCCGGGACCACATGGTGTACCCGAAGGATCTGGTGGACTGGGCGCGCCAGAACGACTCGCTGGGCAAGCTGCGCGCCGCTGCAAAGGTTGGCTCGAAGGAACGCGGCCCCCGTTGCGAAGGGGGACAGCCTTGTCCGCGCGAAGGCCTGTGGTTCAGCCCGGCCCAGCCGGATTCGGGGCGGCGCTTCAAGCAGGGGGAGCAAATGCCGGTGCTGGGCGGGGCCTGGGGGCTGACGATCTGGCAATGGGAGGCCGATCGATAGCTGCGCGGCCATCACCCGCTTCACTGCGTGGGTCGTCGGGGGTTTCAACAGAGCGTCTGGGAGGACGACATGCAGATGAGAAAGCGCCCATTGTGGGCAGTGTTGACGTTTGCCGCTTTGGCTGGCTGTGGTGGTGGCGAGAGTGAGCCCAGGCATGAGCCCGCTACGTCGGCGCTGCTGGCATTGGGGTCTGCGGCGGCACCTGCCGCGCACGCCAGTGCGGGCCCTCAGCGTCGCGCACAAGCCTACTCGGCAAACTTGGCGGACAAGCTGTTCGCCTTCGCCGAGTCGAGCCACGCGGAGCTGTTCCCAAACCACCAGGCGACGCAGTCGTTCGATGGCTGGTCCTATCGGTACTACCCGGAGACAGGCATCTATCTGGCCGTGATCGGTGACGGGGTGTATGGCTTGGGTGGCGTGTTCGGTACGCATGTTCAGTCACTGGGCCCGATCACCCAGTTTGTTGAAGCGCCTGCCACTGGCAAAGACCGGCCACTGACCGCGAGCATCCTGGCGCAATGCCCGGAGGCTTCGGCATCCAGCTCGCCGGAGTTCTACAAATGCATGGTGGGTTACCTGAACGGCGTGCAGAAGTTCGACAGCAGCAAGAGTTGCCGGCTGGAGATCAGCGAGACGGGGGTGGTGACCTTGAGTTCGCAAGGCAGCAGCGTGGCGGTGGCGCCGGCCTTCGCATTTTCCTTCTATAGCAAGACCGGCAGCGCTGGCTTGATCGCATTCACCATCAAGGCCCAGGACACCTCAGCGTACGCCAAGAAGATTGAAGTGTCCGCAGCGGCGTTCGCGTTGAGTTTCAGCAGCGGCGGCACGCTCTCTGCCGAGGCCACGCCGTCAGGCTCGAACACAGCCAGCATCAGCTGCACACTGACCGTACCGAAGTAGGTTTTCTCAACTCTGGTGACGCACCCCCCGCACCCGAGCCTACCGGCGCGTCGACTGCGGCATCGGCGATGCGGGCGGCCATCAGGCCTCTCGGGTCTGTCGGGCATGGTCTGCAAAAGACGCGGCCACCGCCGCGGCCAGGCGCGCGTTGTTCAGCACCAGCTGGATGTTGCTTGCCAGGCTGTGGCCGCCGGTCAGCTCGTTCACCCGCGCCAGCAGGAAGGGCGTGACCGCCTTGCCCTGCACACCCTGGCGCTGCGCATCGGCCAGCGCCGCGGCAATCGCCGCATCGATGCGCTCGCGCGGCAGCGCATGCTCGGGCGGGATCGGGTTGGCGATCACCACACCGCCGCCCAGGCCCAGCGTCCACTTGGCATGCAGCAGCCGTGCGATGTCGGCCGGCTCGTCGATGCGCTGCTCGAGTGCGAAGCCGCTGTCGCGGCTGAAGAAGGCCGGCAGTTCGTCGGTGCGGTAGCCGATCACCGGCACGCCGTGGGTCTCCAGGTACTCCAGCGTCAGCCCGAGGTCGAGGATGGACTTGGCGCCGGCGCACACCACCGCCACCGGGGTGCGCGCCAGTTCCTGCAGGTCGGCCGAGATGTCGAAGCTGGCCTCGGCCCCGCGGTGCACGCCCCCAATGCCCCCGGTGGCAAACACCCGGATGCCGGCAAGCGCGGCGACGATCATCGTCGCGGCCACCGTGGTGGCGCCAGTGGCCGCTCGCATCACGAGGTAGGGCAGGTCGCGACGGCTGACCTTGGCCACCGCGCTGCCACCGCGGCCGAGCTGCTCGATCTGTGCCTGCGTCAAGCCCGCCTGCAGCCGGCCGCCGATCACCGCGATGGTGGCCGGCACCGCCCCGTGGCGCCGCACTTCGTCCTCCACCGCCAGCGCGGTCTCCAGGTTCTGCGGCCAGGGCATGCCGTGCGAGATGATGGTCGATTCCAGTGCCACCACAGGCCGGCCGTCGGCCAGTGCGGCGGCCACCTCGGGATGCAGGTCGAGCAGCGGGTTCATCGGGGCTCCAGGGTTCTGGCGAGCTTATCAACAAGCGGGCGCCAGCCCGGCGCGGCACAGCCCGGGTGCCACAATCCCGGCCCGATGTCCTACCGCTTCTCCGAGCGCCTGCCGCTGTACCTGGACCTGATCCGTTGGAGCCGGCCCGCGGGCTGGCTGCTGCTGCTGTGGCCGACGCTGGCCGCGCTGTGGATCGCCGACGATGGCTTCCCGGGCTGGCACCTGCTGAGCGTCTTCATCGCCGGCACGGTGCTGATGCGCAGTGCCGGCTGCTGCATCAACGACGTGGCCGACCGCGCGTTCGACCGCCATGTCGAGCGCACCGCGCAGCGCCCGGTGACCAGCGGCAAGGTGCCCGTGCAGGAGGCTCTGGCGGTGGGCGCGGTGCTGGCCTTCGCCGCCTTCCTGCTGGTGCTGACGACCAATCCGCCGACGATCCTGCTGTCGTTCGCGGCCTTGGCGATCACGCTGCTGTACCCCTATGCCAAGCGCTTTGTGTCGATGCCGCAGGCGGTGCTGGGCATTGCCTTCAGCTTCGGCATCCCGATGGCGTTTGCCGCGGTGCAGGGTGCGCGGGAATGGTCGCTGGCCGCGGTGGGTGCCGCGGTGCCGCCGCAGGCCTGGTGGCTGCTGCTGGGCAACCTGTTCTGGGTGCTGGCCTACGACACCGAGTACGCGATGGTCGACCGCAACGACGACCTGAAGATCGGCATCCGCACCTCGGCGATCACGCTCGGCCGCTTCGACGTGGCCGGCGTGATGCTGTTCTATGCCGTGTACCTGGCCAGTTGGGGCGCGCTGACGCACAGCCTGGGCGCGGGCCACTTCGCGTGGCTGGGCATCGCGCTGGGCGCAGCGCAGGCGCTGTGGCACTTCACGCTGATCCGCGACCGCTCGCGCGCCGGCTGCTTCAAGGCCTTCCGGCTGAACCACTGGCTGGGCGCCAGCGTGTTCGGCGGCATTGCGCTGGACTACGCGCTGCGCTGAACCGCCGCGGCACGAGCGCGGCGCTCAGCCGCCGAACTCGTCGCCCAGCTCTGCGGCGCGGCGCTGCGCCGCGCGCACCGCCTTCACCAGCGCCGGCCCCACACCATCGGCCTGCATCGATTGCAGCGCGGCGTAGGTGGTGCCGCCCTTGGAAGTGACGCGCTCGCGCAGCACCGCGGGCGGCTCGTCGGACTGCGCGGCGAGGGCCGCCGCGCCGTCGAAGGTGGCCAGGGCGAGCTGCTTGCCCTGCTCGGGGCTCAGGCCCATCTCGACGGCGGCCTGCATCATCGCCTCGACGAAGTAGAAGACATAGGCCGGGCCCGAGCCCGACAGCGCGGTGACGGCGTCAAGGTCGGCCTCCTGCGCCACCCACAACCGCTGGCCGGTGGGCGCGAGCACCTGCTCGACCAGCGCACGGTCTTCGGCCCGCACCGCCGCGGTGGCGAACAGCCCGGCGATGCCGCGGCCGATCAGCGCCGGCGTGTTGGGCATGCTGCGCACGATGCGCGTCGCGCCGGTGGCGCGCGCGATCGCGCTGCTGCGGATGCCGGCCATCACGCTGAGCTGCAGTGCGCCGCCCACATGGGCCGCGCAGGGTGCGGCCGCCTCGTTGAACAGCTGCGGCTTCACCGCCCACACCACCAGCGCGCTGCCGGCCAGCGCGGCATCGGCCGCGCCCTGCGTGCGCACGCCGAAGCGCGATTGCAGGCTGGCACGTTGCGCCTCGCCGGGGTCGACGACCAGGATGTCCTGCGGCGCGCGGCCGGCCTTCAGCAGGCCGCCGATCAAGGCGCTGGCCATGTTGCCGCCGCCGATGAAGCTGATCCGGGTCGAGGAGGTATCCATCGCGGCAGTGTATCGACCGGCTCCGGCGCAAGCCCCGGCGGCGCAACGCGTCATACCCACCTTCGCGGCGCCCATGCAAGAAATGCATAGCGCCCCACAAGCCGGTGCGGCGCGCCTACATTGCGCGCCCAGCGGCTGTCGGGCGCCTGGCCCACGAGGCTGGTTGCCGAGCGCGGCCGCACAGCACCTTCCTCCACAGGACCACCATGACCCTCTCGTACGTCACCCCCACCGCAGACAGCCCCTGGGGCACCTACCTGTCGCAAGTCGACCGCGTGATTCCCTACCTCGGCTCGCTGTCGCGCTGGGCTGAATCGCTGAAGCGGCCGAAGCGCGCGCTGATCGTCGACGTGCCGATCGAGCTGGACGACGGCAGCATCGCCCACCACGAAGGCTTCCGCGTGCAGCACAGCCTGTCGCGCGGGCCGGGCAAGGGCGGCGTGCGCTACCACCCGGACGTCACGCTCGAAGAGGTGATGGCCCTGTCGGCCTGGATGAGCATCAAGAACGCCGCGGTGAACCTGCCCTACGGCGGCGCCAAGGGCGGCATCCGTGTCGACCCGAAGAAGCTCTCGATCAAGGAGCTGGAGCGCCTGAC
>NZ_JBGAGA010000127.1:0-3002 GCF_044226965.1 Aquabacterium sp.
CGTTCTCGGGCCAGTACGCCGGCACGGAACAGGGCGTGTTCTCGGTGATCATCGGGACCGATGGCCGCATCTCGGGCATCGGCCAGTCGTCCAGCGGCGCCAGCTTCAACGTCAGCGGCGTGGCCAGCGCCAACGGCACGCTGGTGATGAGCGGCAACGGCACCGCCGGCACCTCGCAGTTCACCGGCGTGATCGACCCGAACTCCGGCAACGTGGTGGGCACCTGGCGCCAGGCCAATGGCCGGGCGCAGGGCACGTTCAACGGCCGGAAGCAGTAGCCGCGCGCGCCGAGGGAGGGGCTTCAGCCCTTCGCTGAGCCCTTCGTCGGCACCTTCTCGGGCAATGGCTTCGCGGCAAGGCCGCGTACCTGCTGCACCAGGTGGTTGTGCGCGTCCAGGAAGGCCGCTGCAATCACCTTCGCCTCGTTGGTGTTGGCCCAGCCCAGGCCGCCCAGGCCACCGCCCTTGCCGACCATCAGGCCGCCCAGGCCCAGGTCGGTGGAACGCGCGGCGCCGGTGGCCGACGAGAGCTGCTCGGTGGTCTCGTTGTCGGTCAGCAGCAGCACCACCTGCGCTTCCTTGAGCTTGACCTGCTCGGCAGCGCCGGCGAACTTGTTCAGCACCGGGATCATCGCCAGGATGCCGCCGATCTGCTTGCCCGCGTCCTGCTCGCTGAACACCAGGCTGGGCACCACGCTGTACTGGGCGACGATGCCGCGGCCCTTCTTCACCGTGGTGTCGTCCTGGCGCAGGATGCCCTTGTCCTTCAGCTCCTGCTCGTGCATGGTGGCATCGAGCCCGGCATTGCGGTCGACGATGCGGAAGCAGCCGCTCTGCTGCATCATCACCCGCACCAGCGGCAGCGGGGATTCGGGCAGGCCGTTGCGGCCGATGCCGGTATAGCCGCGCTGGTTCTCGACCAGCGCCACCACGGCCACCGGCGCGTCGCACTGCAACAGCTGCTGGGCCGCCGACTGCGCACCTTGCGGCCCGCCCGATCCGGTGACCACCGAGCCGCCCTGGCCCAGCTCCACTCCCTGCTTGCCGCAGCCTGCCAGCAGCACGCTGGCTGCGGCCATGGCCGCGATGCTGGGTCCGATGCGCATCGGCGCTTCCCCCTTCGTTGTGATGATGTCTGCCTCGCCATCATGGCCCGGCCCGAAGCGGCCGAACGCGCGACAGCTGATGCTGGCCGACAACGCAAGTGTGAGCGCTTGTGTCGAAGGGTGCGTCGGCGCGTCAGCGCGCGGGTGGGTCGGGCACGTAACCCTGGTTCTGCGGGAAGGGACGCGGACGCGTCGCGGCATAGGGCGGGTACTGCGCCGGGATGATGCCGGCCGCCACCAGGCGCTCGTGGCTGTCGTACTCGAGCTGCACCACCTGCTCGGGCGTGCTGGTGGCGCGCTCGAAGTTCGTGCGCCGCGAGACGGACCACTCGCGCTGGCCGTGGCCGGTGCCCAGGCGGTTGCCGGCGGCGCTGTCCTGGTCGGCACTCTTGGCGCTGGCGCTGCGCTCGGCCATCGCGCCCGCCGGCTCGGCGGCGCGCGCAGACGGCGCGGCCGGTGCCGCATCGCGCTGCTCCAGGCGACCGACGGTGGGCGGCGGCACCATCGGCGATGTGGGGGGCGAAGGCATCGGCGGCGGCACATGGCGCTCGCGGAACACCGCCATGCCGATCACGCCGACATTGCCCGGCCGGCCGGTCAGCGCGGCGTACGAGCGCTCGATCGGCGCGAACTCGAAGGCCGCGATCTCGGTGCCGGACTTGCGCCAGCCGTTGATGTCGTAGCTGCGGCCGGGTTCGAGCACGTAGCCCACCTGGCGCCAGTCGGCGGTCTCGCCCGAGACCACGTTGATGCCGTCGACCGACAGCACCACCAGCACGCGGCCCGCGCTCAGGTTGCGCAGCCGCAGCGCGTAGCGCGCGCCGGGCCGGCCGGGCACGAACTGGCGGCCGTCCTGCTGGTAGATCGGCGCCACCTGGCCGCTGTCGCGGTCGTAGACCTCCAGCGTCGCGAGCTGGGGCGGGAACGAGGCGACGGCCGTGCCGGCGCAGGCAGCGAGCGCCAGGCTGGCGCCGGCCAGGGCCAGCAGGCGGCGGCGCGGCAAGGCAAAGCGGGTCGTGGCGGTGGACATGGTCGGAACTCCTGGGTGGGTGACCCAGGCTTTCACGGCCGATGCGGCGCGGCGGGGTTAAACGCTCAGGCCCTCAGGCGGCGGCAGCGGTCAGGCAGCGGCATAGGCGCGACCGCCGAAGATGGCGGTGCCCACGCGCACGATCGTCGCGCCTTCTGCGATGGCCGCCTCGAGGTCGGCGCTCATGCCCATCGACAAGGTGTCCAGCGCCAGGCCCTGCGCCCGCAGCGCGTCGAACAGCGCATGCAGGGCGCGGTGCGGCGCGCGCTGGGCTTCGAAGTCGGCGGCCGGCTCGGGGATGGCCATCAGGCCGCGCAGCCGCACGTTCGGCAGCGCCGCCACGGCATGCGCCAGTGCCGGCAGCTCGTCGGGCATCACCCCGCTCTTGCTGGCCTCGCCGCTGATGTTGACCTGCAGGCACAGTTGCAGCGGCGGCAGGTGCGCCGGGCGTTGTTCGGACAGCCGCTGGGCGATCTTCAGCCGGTCGACCGAATGCACCCAGTCGAAGGCCTCGGCCACCACGCGCGTCTTGTTGCTCTGCAGCGGGCCGATCAGGTGCCATGCCAGCGGTGGCGAAAAATCTTGCAGCGCATGGATCTTTTCCAGCGCTTCCTGCACATAGTTCTCGCCGAACGCGCGCTGGCCGGCGGCAGCGGCCTCACGCACCGCTTCGGGGCCGAAGGTCTTGCTCACGGCCAGCAGCGTGACGGTCTGCACGGGTCGCCCGGCCGTGGCACAGGCGGCAGAAATCCGCTCACGCAGTTGTTGTAACTTGGTCGCCACGCTCTGCATAATGGCCCGAGCCTACCCCAAGCACCCCCGATGGACATCACGCAACTGCTGGCCTTCTCGGTCAAGAACAAGGCG
>NZ_JBGAGA010000085.1:0-25078 GCF_044226965.1 Aquabacterium sp.
AAATGGATCATGCTGCCCGTCGCTTGTAGGACTCCATCGCGAACCAAGCGCGCCACTATGACGCGGGCGTGCCCTTCAGCCTCGTTGAAATTCTCGAGGCAGCCGAACGCCTGTTGGAAGATGGGCGTGCTGGCTATCCAACGTATGAGATCGGCTCGTTCGGCGCGCGTCACGTCTAGCATGTGATAGACAACCAGCGCGCGTACGGCATGTTGCCGATGGCGATCGGGGTCGCGCTCAAATGCGTCAAGCCGTGCCCTTGATTGGGCGATGGCGCCGGCGACGTCCGTGAACGCATCGCCATGACCCGGCAGGACCACGCGCGGCTCCAAGCGCTCGATGATGTCGAGCGTTTCGCGCGTCTCCCTGAAGCCTCCTTCTCCGCTCAGTGCCGGGAAGATGATGGCGAGCCGGCTGGCCCAAAGCGCATCTCCACTGATCAGCACCCTCTGCCGCGGTTCGAAGAGGACCACTGCGTCGGGGTCGTGTCCCGGCGCGGCGTGGACCTGCCATTCACGGCCGGCGAGCGCAATGGACTGGCCCGGTTGCAGAAACTCGTCGACGGTGAAGGGCTCGCACGCCTGTCCAGTGAGTCGATAGCTCAGCAACGCTTCGTCCCATGGCGCAACAGCTGATCGGTAGCCGGCGGGGACGGAAATCCGCACATCCGGCCATGCGCGACACAACAGTGCGTTGCCTCCACAGTGGTCGCTGTGCAGGTGGGTGTTGACGATGCGCGACAGCGGCTTGTCTCGCAGCGCCGCGCCAACGAGCGCAAGGGTCTGATCGCCATGGCTGACATAGCCGGTGTCCACCACAGTGGCCGGCAGCTCCCCTTCGCCGCGGAACACAATGTTGTTGGCCGATAGCCAGCCGCGCACGAGCAGCTGCGCGCCGACTTCATGCAACGCGGCCGTAGCCTGGGCGAAACTCAGGCGTTTTGCCGACGTTGGTCTTCGGCAATGACTCCCGGAACTCGATATAGCGCGGCCGCTTGTAAGCAGTGAAGTTGTCCCTGCAATACGACGACAAATCGTCTTCGGTCAGGCTGCCATCGCGCTTCACGACGAAGAGCTTCACGGCCTCGCCGGACTTTGCATCGCTCACCCCAACGGCGGCGCACTCCAGTACGCCGGGATGCAGGTTCACCACCTGCTCGATCTCGTTGGGATACACATTGAAGCCCGACACCAGGATCATGTCCTTCTTGCGGTCGACGATGCGGATCTGGCCGTCCGTGTCCATGACGCCAATGTCTCCGGATTTGAAGAAACCATCTTCGGTCATGACCTTCGCCGTCTCGTCGGCACGATTCCAGTAGCCGGCCATCACCTGTGGACCGCGAATGCAGATCTCGCCGGGCTGGCCGCAGGGAACGTCATGCCCCCCATCGTCGCGGATCGCGATGTCGGTCGAGGGCACCGGCAGGCCGATCGTGCCCGTAAAGCCCTGGATATCAAGCCGGTTGCTGGTGGCCACCGGTGAGGTCTCCGAAAGTCCATAGCCCTCCACAATCGGGCAGCCGGTCAGCTTGAACCAGCGCTCCGCGGTGGCCTTCTGGACGGCCATGCCGCCCCCATTGGCCACCACGAGGCCGGAAAAGTCGAGACGCGCGAATTCGGCGTCTCCCGCCAGCGCGTTGTACAAGGTATTGACCGCCGGGAACATGTTCACGCGGTGGCCCTGCAGTGCCTTCACGAAGGCGCGCATGTCTCGGGGGTTCGGGATCAGCACGTTCAACATGCCCAATCGTGCGCCCATCATGTAGCAGATGGTCAAAGCGAAGATGTGGTACAGGGGCAGGGCACACACCACGGTCAATTGCTGATCCCCCACCTTGTTCAACGTGGGACGGAACCAAGCCTCGGTCTGCAGGATGTTCGCGACCACATTGCGGTGCAACAGCGTGGCGCCTTTGGAGACGCCAGTCGTTCCACCGGTGTACTGCAGGAAGGCGACGCTGTCCGGGCCCAGCGCGGGGCGGCGCAGCGTGAGCCGGGTGCCCTCGGCCACCGCCATGTTGAACCGGATGACGCTGCGACCACGGTCCAGCGGAAGGCGAAACTCCGGCACCATCTTGCTCACGTGGCGCACGGCAAAGTTGATGGCCAGCCCTTTCCAGAGGCCCATCAGGTCGCCGGTCGACGCGAGCACGACATGCTGCACCTCGGTGTCGTCGATGATCTCCTGAAGCGTCAACGCGAAGTTTTCTAGCACGATGATCGCGCGTGCGCCCGAGTCCTTCAGCTGGTGCTGCAGTTCGCGCGGCGTGTACAGCGGATTGACGTTCACGACGACGAACCCCGCGCGCAGGATCGCGGCGATCGAGACGAAGTACTGCGGCAGGTTGGGCATCATCACCGCGATGCGGCTTCCCGGTTCGAGCCCCTGGGACTGGAACCATGCGCCCAAGGCCTGCGAAAGGTCATCGACCTCCGCGAAACGCCAGCGCGAACCCAGGCACTCCGCCGCCGGGCGCCGCGCGTAGCGACGAAATGCGTCTTCAAGAAGGTCGACCAATGAGCCAAAGGCCGACGTGTCGATCTCGGCGGGCACGCCTTCGGGGTAGTTCTTCAGCCAGGGTCGGTCCACAAGTGCTCCGGAATTGGTTCTGATGCTGCAGGCCTCGGATGGTCCGGAGGCCGGGGCGGGTGAGCTACGGTAGTTGTCCTAACGGCCCGCCATCACAGTTGCCCGTGCCAACCTGCGGCAACGCCAGCGGATCGGCAGCAAACAGCGCATCGGCCAGGGCCTGTTCACGCTGCTGGACGATTTCCAGGAACCAGCCGGCGCCGCTCATCGCGCCGAAGGTATCGAAGCCGGTTTCCAGAAAGCGCTGCAGATCCGACAGGCCCGCGGCCTGAGCCGGCCGCCGCATCATGTGCAGGGTGGTGCGCAACATGCGCCGCCGGGTGTAGTGGTCGAGCGCATGACCGATCTCCACCGTCAGGCCGATCTGTTTCCGTCGCGCGTCCGGGCGGCCGGTCGCCTGCCATGCGCGGGCGTAGGTGGACGCCTCCAGCGCCGCGGACGGCAGGTGCCGGGCCATCTGGCTGTCCAGTGATTCCGACAGGGCATGCAGCGTCGCCAGCGCGGCCACTGTCTCGATGATCTCCTGGGGAAACAAGCGCACCAAGGCCGGCACCACGCGGGCGAACTGCGCGTCGCGCGCCGCAAACTCCTGCGGGCCGTACAACTCCGCCAGAAAGAACCGCGCGGCCCCCTGGTATCGTGCGTCCTGCAGCAGGTCAGCATAGGTGCGTGCGAACCGCCGTGCCTGATAGTCTTTCAACGCGAAGACCCGTTCGGCCAACCCGGCGTCTGCAACGCGCTCGGCCCGCAGCCGATCCACGATCTGCAATTGATCCAGAATCTCGCTTGCGCTTGCCCCCATGCTGCAAGCCTAACCGGCCCTGCTGTCGTTTCTGCACGAGCCGATAGACCCTCTTCTCTAGCCGACCCTCGAACCGTCCAGTGCAGCCGCCCCGATCGAATCTTGCCGACCTCCAGCGCGGGCTGGTGCTGCTGGCACTGCTGTCAGCGGCTGGTTGGTGGTGGTGGAGTACGGTTCAGGGCTGGGCCCTCCCGGTCCGCCTGGCGGTGCTGCTGCTGCTGTTGATGCCCCACGCGCCGGTGCTGGCACTCGAGTTCGTGATGCTGGCGCGCTTCAGCAGCCCTTCGCCAGCGCCTGCCCCGCGTTGGCACGAGGTGCTGAAGGCTTGGGCCGGTGAGGTGGTGATGGGCCTGCTGACCTTCGCCTGGCGTCAGCCATGGCGCTGGCGGTCCGTGCCCGATCATCTTCCCGCTTCGGCCCAGGGCAGGCGCGGCGTGCTGCTGATTCATGGTTTCGTCTGCAATCGCGGCTTGTGGCTGCCCTGGCTCGAGCGTCTGCGCGCGCTCGGGCGGCCCTGCATGGCGATCAACCTGGAGCCCGTCTTCGGCTCGATCGACGACTACGTGCCGCTGGTCGAAGCGGCCGTCGCCCGCCTTGAGTCAGCGACTGGCCAGCCACCGTTGATCGTCGCTCACAGCATGGGCGGTCTGGCAACGCGGGCCTGGCTTCGGCAGCATCAGGCAGATGCCCGGTGTGCGGGCGTGGTGACCATCGGCACGCCGCATCGCGGCACCTGGCTGGCGCGCTTTGCGTTGACTGCCAATGGTCGCCAGATGAGGCGCGGCGGGCCCTGGCTGGCCGCACTCTCCACGGCCGAGCCGCCACAGCGGTACCAGCGCTTCACGTGCTACTTCAGCCACTGCGACAACATCGTCTTTCCGGCCGCCACCGCCATGCTACCGGGCGCAGACAACCGGCATCTGGCCGGCACGGCCCATGTCGACCTGGTGACGCGCCCCGAAGTGTTCGAAGAAGTGCTCCGCCGGCTCGATGCGCCGGCTGCGTGACGCGCCCGGCGGCTCGGCCCGCGCGCCTCAGCCGTCGATTTCGTGCAGCAGGGCCAGCGTCGGCGCGCGTCCCATCGTCAGCAGGGCCGCGATCTCGTCGACATCGTCGGGCAAGGCTGCGTTGTCCCAGCCCTGTGCCGTGTGGCGGGCCAGGCGAATGGCCAACTGCACGTTGCGAACCTGCGGCGACATGCTGGCATGGTCGTCGCTGATGCGCACCAGCAGTTCCGGAAGTCGCCACGCCTTCATCAGGGCCTGCTGCAGGTCGGCCAGCTTCACGTGCAACACGGCCTGCTGCGCGTCGGCCGAGCGAAGCGTCGGATCGGCCTGCAAGCGACGGGCGATGTCGAGCGCCAGCGCCGGCGCATGGACCCACAACAGCATTTCCGCGAAGTCGTGCAGCAAGGCTGCCTCATGGATCACGGTGGCGTCGTGATCGAAGCGGTGCACCGCGAAGCCCAGTGCAAAGCGTGCCGCGCGATGCGAACGGTGCAGCACCGCCTGCAGGCCGGCGAACGCCTCGGCCTCCCCGGCCAGCCTGTCTTCGACCGAAGCCTGGTCGCCAAAGGCACGGAAGAACGGCGGAATGCCCAGCAGCACGATGGCTGCCGTCATCGTCTCGACGTCGGCCGTGGCCCGTGCCGAACGTCGTTCGGCGACGTGTCGCAGCAGCTTCAACACCATCAGCGGATCGTCGCCCAGTGTGTCGGCCAGCAGATGGGCATCGACCGCATCCTCATTGGCGCCCAGTTCGGCGATGGCCGCGATGCTGCTGGCCAGCACCGGGATCTCCCGCTGCTGCAGACAGGCCACCCAGGCGGCCACGTCATGCGGCGCCTGCGTCAGGTACGGCGTGTCGATGACATGGGGCATGGTGCGGTGTTGGGCTTCACGAACTCGTATCGGCTTTATCGGCTGCTTGATGATCAAGCTTGAGGAACGTCCGCGGGCAAGGCGCCCATCGGGCGGACCTCCTGCATGTCAACTCACAGCCGACGCACGCCCGGCACATGGCCGAAGTACTCGCCGTCCACGTAGAGCGCACCCTCCGGCGCACCGGCTTCGGCGTAGAACTCCAGCTCGGGCGCGCGCTGCATGCCGCGGCCGGCCTGGGCGGCGCGCACGCGCCGCGAGAGCCTGGCCAGTGCGACGCTGGCACTGCGCAACGCGAAGGCGGCGCCCTGGCGGATCAGGCTGCCGCTTGGCGCGGCGAGGGGGCCGTGGAGGCCTTGCAAACTCTTGCTCATGGTCGTCTCCTGGGCCCGTACCCGCCGACCGGGGGCTGGGAAGGGCCTGTGGGTTCAGGTATCGGGATGTCGTTCTTTCAGCAGCTCGCGCTGCAGCTCACGCTTGGTCAGCTGGCGTTGGGCGCCCGCACTGCGTCGGTGGCTGCCGGCCTGTCGGTGCAAGGCGGCCGCCACCAGCGGATTGCGCGGCTTGAGAGGGGTGACAGTCATCTTCATGGAGGTCTCCTGGGCAAAACACGAACCGAGCATCGTCAAAAAGCACAACGGCCCGGGCGCTGTTGGCGACCCGGGCCGTTGGTGGAGGGGCAGCGGAGCTGCCGCGTCAACCAGCCGTGACCCCGGGTGGGGTGCCAATGCGTCCGATGACGCCGCCTGTTGCATAGGCCGATGCCTGACCCGACGTTCCTGCCAGCAGCGGCATGGCTTTCGGGGTGTGGCAGGACATCGAAGGAACCATGAACAGTTGAGACTCGGGTGGAAATGGGTTGATCGGGGGTGTCGTCGCTGCCCGCCATCCGGATGCGGGTGGCTCTGTCAACGACTTGCGCAGATGATAAACGTTTCTTTATCTGATGCAATAGCCGGGCAGGCGCATCAGGGTAAATCCTGATCGACGAGGGTGATCAGCGTTTGCGCTTCAGGGGTGCCACCCCGGTCTGGGTGCGAGCCCACAGTGCATGGTCGTCTGGCGCGCTTGCGGGCGGCGTTGGCGCGGTGGGGGTGGCCGTCGATGCGCCGGCGGCTGGGGGCGGGCTGGGTGTCAACACCTCGCCCAGAAGGTCCAGCAGTCTCGTGCGCGCGCGCTGAGGGTGACGGCGGTAGTAGGTCAGCACCAAGCCGACAATGAAGCGCTCGTCATCGTCCTGCGGCAGGTGACCGGGCTGCGCGGGCGACACCGCGAGGGGCAGGGCCCCGCTCGCTGCCAGCGGCGCCTGCGGTCCGTGGGGCACGTCCATCCAGCCATGCGGCTTGCGGCACAACTGCTCGAACTGCCGGGCCAGCCGCTCGCCGATCTGCCGCGATCGGCCCTTGATCTGGCTCCAGTAGCTGGGCTGGATCTGCAAGCGCTCGGCAAAGCGTCGTTCCAGCCCGCGAAGCGTTGCGGCGTCCGGCGCGCTGACCGTGGCCTGCACGAATTCGTCGAACAACAGCAGGGCGTTGTCGAGGCGGATGCGCGCGACGTCAGGCGGCGGAGTCATGCCTGAATGATAAATCCTGCTTGATCATCAGAGGCAGAAGCGCGACGCGACGCTTCTTTAATAAGAATCGTTCTCATTTGTGTTAGAGTTGTTGAGCGCTCTATCCACAACCCATGTCCTGTCCATCCTCCGCTCTCCCCGCACCCTGGCCGCGCCGCCGCGACGCAGGCCTGGCCCCGGCCCAGCAGCGGCTGCTGGTGGCGGGTGTGGTGGCGGCCCATGTCGCGGCCGTCTGGGGCCTGTGGCAGGTACGGGAGGTGCGCGAGGCGGTGGTCGAGGCCGTGCCGATGGTCTTCAGCATCGTGCAGCCGGCCGCGCCGCGCCCGCCGGCGCCTAACGCCCCGCCGAAGCCGGTGCCGCCATCGCCAAAGCTGCCGCCGCCATCGCCGGTGCCGGTGATCGCTGCTGAGCCCAGCCCCGCGCCGGCGACCTTTGTCGTGCCGGTGCAGCCCGTGCTGCAGCCAGCCCTCGCGCTGGCGCCGCCGGTCGCGCAGGCGCCCTCAGCGCCACCCGCGCCACCCGCTCCTCCTGCCCCTGCGCCGGTGCCGCGCACGATCTCGGCGAGCGAAGTGCAGTTCCTCAAGACACCGGTGCTGCAGTACCCGGCGGCATCGCGTCGGGCGCGCGAGACCGGCCGTGTCGTGCTGCGCCTGTTCATCGACGAGCGCGGCCAGCCGCGCCAGGTGCAGGTGAACCGCTCGTCCGGCTTCCCGCGCCTGGACGACGCGGCCGTTGCGGCGATCCAGCAAGCCCTGTTCAAGCCCCACACCGAGAACGCTCAGCCAATCGGCGTGTGGGCGCTGGTTCCCATCGACTTCGATCTGGAGAAGTGACACGTGAGCACTGATGCCGCTGGCCTTGGATTCGGCCATTTCCTGATGCAGGCCGATGCGGTCGGCAAGACGCTGCTGGTGCTGCTGCTGGTGATGTCGGCGCTGTCCTGGATCATCATCCTGGCCAAGGGCGTGTCGCTGGCGGTGGGCCAGCGCCGCAGTGCCGAGTTCCTCGGCCTGTTCTGGAACGCACGCTCACTTGACGAGGTAGGAGGCGAGCTCCGAACCCATGGCGCGCGCGATCCGTTCTCGCATCTGACCAGCCATGCGATGCAGGCGCAGGAGCATCACGCGCGCTACGGCGCGGCCAAGCTCTCGGAGGCGGGCAGCGCGAGCGAGTTCGTCACCCGCACGATCAAGAAGGTGCTCGATGAAGAAACCACGCGGCTGGAAAACGGCCTGACCTTGCTGGCCACGGTCGGCGCCACCGCGCCCTTCGTCGGCCTGTTCGGCACCGTCTGGGGCGTGTACCACGCGCTGGTGGCGATCGGCATGAGCGGCGCCGGAACACTGGACAAGGTGGCCGGTCCGGTGGGCGAAGCGCTGATCATGACCGGCATCGGCCTGGCCGTCGCGATCCCCGCGGTGATGGGCTACAACTGGCTGACCCGCGCGAACCGCGTGCTGCTGGGCAAGCTCGACGCCTTTGCCTACGAGTTGCACACCTTCGTCTCGATGGGCCAGCCGCTGGCCATCGGCCGGCCCGACGAAGCCACCGCCGGCAGCCACCTGCGCGCCATGCCGGCGCGCGCCTGACCGGAGGCCCGCTGCCATGGCCTTTGCCAGCTTCGATGCCAAGCGCTCGGGCGCGCCGATGTCGGAGATCAACATGGTGCCGCTGATCGACGTGATGCTGGTGCTTCTGGTGATCTTCATCGTCACCGCCCCGCTGCTGACCCAGGCCGTCAAGCTCGAATTGCCCAAGGCCAGTTCCCAGGTCAACGACCTGCGGCCCGAGAGGATCGAGTTCGCGATCGATGCCGCCGGCACGCTGTACTGGAACGGCGAGGCCGTCACCCGCGCCGAGGCGCAGCGCCGCTTCGCGCTCGAGGGCAGGAAGCCGGTGCAGCCCGAGATCCACCTGCGGGCCGACCAGAACGTGCCCTACCGCCATGTGGCCTTTGCGCTGGCCGATGCCTCGAAGGCCGGCCTGACCAAGGTCGGTTTCATCAGCGAGCCCGATGCGGCGCGCTGACCGGCGCCCACGGCCGCACCGCCCGGCCCGCATCTCCCTTCCAACCATCGCACCCGCCAGCCTGTGCAAGCCCGTGCCACTGCACCGAACGAGAACCTCATGGTGATGCATCGCTCCCGCACGACCTCCCGCCGCCCCGTCGCGTCTGCCGCACCCGCTGCACCTGCCGCGGCGACGCGCCTGCTGCCGCTCGGCGCGCTGGCAGCCGGCTTTGGCCTGCTGGCCGCGCCGGCGCTCGCGCAGACCCCTGCCGTCGCCGCTCCGCCGCCGGCCGGCGCCGCCTCGGCCCCGCGCGCCGAAGCCACCTTGCCGGGCCTGTCGGTCAAGGCCAAGCTCGAGACCGACGCCACCTCGGTGCGCCTCGGCCCCGCGCGCCGAAGCCACCTTGCCGGGCCTGTCGGTCAAGGCCAAGCTCGAGACCGACGCCACCTCGGTGCGGGCCACCACCACCACCATCGGCAAGGGCGTGCAGGACCTGCGCGACATCCCGCAGTCGGTGACCGTGGTGACCGAGAAGCTGCTCGACGACCGACGCGTCGACACGCTGAAGCAGGCGCTGCACCAGACCGGCGGCGTCACCTTCATGGCGGCCGAAGGCGGCGAGGAAGACGTGCGCCTGCGCGGCTTCTCGCTGGCCACCAGCGGTGACATCTACGTCGACGGCCTGCGCGATCCCGCGTTCTACGACCGCGACACCTTCAGCTACGACCGCGTCGAGGTGCTGCGTGGCTCGGCTTCGATGCTGTTCGGCCGTGGCTCCACCGGCGGCGTGGTCAACCAGGTGCACAAGCAGGCTTTCCTGAGCAATGCCAACCAGGTGGATTTCACGCTCGGCAACGGCGGCTTCTATCGGCTGACGGGCGACTTCAACCTCCGGCTCGACGACCGCTCGGCGCTGCGCCTCAACGTGATGGGCAACAAGGCCGACAACTGGGGCAACCAGATCGACAAGCAGGGCCTGGCGCTGAACTACCGCGCGGGTATCGGCAGCAACGACGAGTTGTCCGTCTCGGGCTACTACCTGCACAACGACAACGGCATCAACTACGGCCTGCCGTGGCTGCGGGTGAATGCCGCCAGCGCCGACCCGTCGACGCTGATTTCGGGCCTGGACCCCAAGGTCTACTACGCGGCGGCCAGCGACTACAACGCCGGGGGCGCGCAGTACGTGACCGGCAGCTGGACCCACCGCTTCGGTGGTGGCGGCGGCGAGCTGAAGTCCACGCTGCGCTACGGCGAGTACGACCGCGACATGCGTGCCGGCACCATCCGCTTCTGCGTTGCGCCCGCTTGCGCCGGCTTCACCACGCCCAGCCTGAGCGGACCGGTGGCCGTGACCGCCGCCACGCCCATCACCCGCGGCACCAACAACAAGGTGCAGGACCTGAAGACCGCCTACGCGCAGGTGGACTACAGCAACAGCGTCAAGTGGCTGGGCCTGGACCACGAGGTGTTGTCGGGCATCGACCTGGCCCACGAGCAATTCAGGGGCTATGCGATGGTGCTGCCCGCCGGCGTGACGCTGGACAAGAACGCCGTGCACACCAGCTTCGGCACGCCGAACGACGGCACCGGCTGGGTCGACGAGTCGCTGCGGCAGAAGCGCCAGCAGGCGGCTTTCGATGCCCAGTCGATCGGCATCTATGGCCAGGACCTGATCCAGGTGGCCGCGTCCTGGAAATTGCTGGCCGGCCTGCGCTACGACAAGTTCAAGGGTAGCTACCAGACCCTGCAGACGGCCACCCTGGCCACGGTGCCGGTCGGTACCGTCACCGCCGACCGCGGCCGCTCCGACGGCCTGTGGAGCAAGCGCTTCGGCGCGCTGTACCAGCCGAGCGAGACGATGTCGTTCCACGCCTCCTACGGCACCTCGTTCAACACCTCGGGCGATGCCTACCAGTACGACGCGCCGGGCTCGAACACGCCACCGGAAGCCAGCCGCAACATCGAGATCGGCGCGAAGCTCGACCTCTTCGATGGCCGCCTCAGCACCCGCCTGGCGATCTACCACGCCACCAAGTTCAACGAGCGCAACCGCGATTCGCCCACCAACGAGCCGCTGGCGCAGTACCTGTTGTCGGGTCGGCGGCACACCGCGGGCATCGACCTGGACGTGGCCGGGCGCATCACGCCGCAATGGGAGATCTACGGCTCCTACGCCTGGATTCCGGTGGCCCGGGTGGACGTCGGCAGCGTGCCGAATGCCAGCGGCGGCACCAGTTCGATCAGTGGCGAGGCCGAGGGCAGCCGCCCCTCGCTGACCCCGCGCCACAGCGGCACGATCTGGAACACCTACCAGGTCACCGAGCAGTTCCGTGTCGGCGCCGGCCTCAACTTCCGCAGCGCGCAGACCCCCAACCGCAACCCGGTCGGCATCGTGGCGCCGAGCTGGATCACCGGCGACCTGCTGTTCGAGTACACGCCCACCCAGCAGCTGGGCTTCAAGCTCAACGTGCTGAACGTGACGAACAAGTTCTATGCCGATTCGCTGTACACCGGCCACTACATCCAGGGTGCGCCGCGCACGATCAACCTGACCGTCACCACCCGCTTCTAGAGGTTCCGCCGTCCATGCTGCTGCACGTCCGACAGGTGCTCACCGCCGAAGAGCTGCGCGAGGCACGCGCCATCCTTGCGCAGGCGCCGTGGGCCGATGGCCGCGTCACCGCCGGCGTGCAGTCGGCCCAGGCCAAGAACAACGAGCAGCTGCCGCAGGATGGCGACGTGGCCCGGGCACTGCAGCAGATCGTGCTGCGCGGGCTGAACCGGCATGCGATCTTCTTCTCGGCCGCGCTGCCCCGGCGCGTGTTCCCGCCGCTGTTCAACCGCTACGCCGGTGCGACCAACGCCTTCGGCAACCATGTCGACAACGCGGTGCGCTACCTGCCGGGCGGCAACGCCGAGCGGGTGCGCACCGACATCAGCTGCACCTTGTTCCTCGCCGAGCCGCACGAGTACGACGGCGGCGAGCTGGTGGTCGAGGACACCTTCGGCGAGCAGCGCGTCAAGCTGCCCGCCGGCGACATGGTGCTGTACCCCGGCACCAGCGTGCACCGCGTCGAGCCGGTCACGCGCGGCGCGCGCGTGGCCAGCTTCTTCTGGCTCGAAAGCATGGTGCGCAGCGACGAGCAGCGCCGCCTGCTGTTCGACATGGATTCGCACCTGATGCGCCTGCGCGCCTCGGTGGGCGAGGCCGACCCCGCGGTGATCGGCCTGACAGGCACGTATCACAACCTGCTGCGCATGTGGGCCGACGTCTGATCGTTGACCGCATGGCCGCTCTTTTTGACTGAAAGGAAGTCCAAGATGAAGACCCGTACCCTGCTGACCTCCGCCGCCGTGGCCCTGCTGCTGGCCGGCCAGGCCCGGGCGCACGACGAGAAGTGCGAGCCGATCCCCAAGGCCGAGTGGCGCCCGCAGGCCGAGCTCGAGCGCAAGCTCACCGACGAGGGCTGGAAGATCAGCCGCGTGAAGATCACCAACGGCTGCTACGAGGTCTACGGCCGCGATGCGAAGAACAACAAGATGGAGACCTTCTTCCATCCCAAGACCTTCGAGGTCGTCACCGCGCCGAAGAAGTGACTTCGCGCGCGACCGGCGCCACGGTGCCGGTGTGGGACCGGCCGGTGCGGCTGCTGCACTGGACGCTGGTGGCCAGCGTCGTGCTGGGCTGGTTCACGACCGAATGGCGCACCGGCTGGCACCAGCCCGTGGGCTATGCCGGCCTCGCGGCGCTGGTGCTGCGCCTGCTGTGGGGCTGCGTCGGCAGCCGCCATGCGCGCTTTGCGCAGTTCGTGCGCGGGCCGCGCGCCACGCTGGCCTATGCGCGGGCCCTGAGCGCGCGGCGCGCGCCACGCCACCTGGGCCACAACCCGCTGGGCGGCTGGATGATCGTCGCGCTGCTGGGCTGCATCGCCGGCCTGGCGCTGACCGGCTGGCTCTACACCACCGACTGGCTGTGGGGCGACGAGACGGTCGAGACCGTGCACCGCGCGCTGGCCTGGGGCCTGCTCGGCCTGGTGGCGCTGCATGTGGCCGGCGTGTTGTTCACCGGCCGGCGCCAGCGCGAGAACCTGGTCGCCGCGATGTTCAGCGGCCGCAAGCGCGCGCCGGCCGGCGACGACGTGAGCTGAGGGACCGGGCTGTCCCGACCGCGGCGCGCTACTCCTCGTCGTGCGCCTTGTAGTTACTCATCAGCTGCTGCTGCACGGTGGGCGGCACCGGTTCGTAGTGCGACAAGGCCAGCGTGTAGCGGCCCTGGCCACTGGTCATCGCGTTCAGCCGTGACTGGTAGCCCGCCAGCTCCGACAGCGGCGCCTGGCCTTTCACCACCATCGTGCCCACCGCGCCGTTGTGCGTGCCGTTGATCAGCCCGCGCTTGGCCGAGAGGTCGCCGGTGATGTCGCCCATCGCCGAATCGGGGGCCGTGATCTCGACGTTGACGATGGGCTCCAGCACGATCGGCCGCGCCTCGCGGATGGCGGCCATGAAGGCCTTGCGGCCGGCGGTGACGAAGGCGATTTCCTTGCTGTCCACCGAGTGGTGCTTGCCGTCGTAGACGATGACGCGCACGTCCACCACCGGGTAGCCGGCGATCGCGCCCACCGTCAGCACCTCGCGCACGCCCTTCTCGACGGCCGGGATGAACTGGTTCGGAATCGTGCCGCCCTTGACCTGGTCGAGGAACTCGAAACCCGCGCCGCGCGGCAGCGGCTCGATGCGCAGGTACACCTCGCCGAACTGGCCGGCGCCGCCGGTCTGCTTCTTGTGGCGGTGGTGCCCTTCGGCATTCGCGGTGACGGTCTCGCGGTAGGCAATGCGCGGCGGCTTGGTGTCGACCTCGAACTTGTAGACCTCGCGCAGCCGGTCCAGCAGCATGCGCAGGTGCAGCTCGCCCAGGCCGTAGACGATGGTCTCGTTGGTGACGGCCACGTGCTCGATCTTCAGGCACGGGTCCTCGTCGATCAGCTTGCTCATGATCTCCCACATGCGCTGCTCGTCGCCGCGTCGTTTGGGTGATATGGCCAGCCCGTGCACCGGCACCGGGAAGGGCAGCGGCTTCAAGTGGATGTGGTCGTCCTCGGCGGCGTCGTGCAGCACCGCGTCGAAGTGCAGCTCGTCGACCTTGGCCACCGCGCAGATGTCGCCCGGCACCGCGCGCGGCACCTCGACATGGTCCTTGCCCTGCAGCATGAACAGGTGCCCCACCTTGAAGGGCTTGCGGCCGTCGCCGATGTAGAGCAGGCTGTCCTTCGTGATGGTGCCCTGGTGCACCCGCAGCACGCCCATCTTGCCGACGTAGGGGTCCACCGTCACCTTGAACACATGGGCCAGCACATGCGCGCTGGGGTCGGGCTGGGCGTGCATCAGCTTCGCGTCGGCGCCTTCGCCGTTCAGGAAGTCGGGCGGGTTGCCCTCGGTCGGGTTCGGCAGCAGCTTGACGATCACGTCCAGCAGCTCGGCCACGCCGGCGCCGCTGCGCGCCGAGACGAAGCACACCGGGATCAGGTGGCCTTCACGCAGCGCCTGCTCCAGCGGCGCGTGCAGTTCGCTGGCGTCGACGTCGCCGTCGTTCAGATAACGGTCGACGAACGCGGCATCGACCTCGACCACCTGCTCCACCAGCGCGCGGTGTGCGGCTTCCACCGCGCCGAAGTCGCTGTGGCCGGCGCGGTTGTAGAAGCAGTCGACCACCTTGCTGCCGCCGGCATCGGGCAGGTTCAGCGGCAGGCATTCCTTGCCGAAGGTGGCCTGGATCTGCGCCAGCAGCCCGGCCAGGTCGACGCCCTGCGCGTCGATCTTGTTGACGATGATCAGCCGGTCGAGCTGCCGCTCGGCCGCGTACTCCATCATGCGCACCGCCATCGGCTCGATGCCGGTGCTGGCGTTGATGACGATGGCGGCGGTTTCCACCGCCTCCAGGGCCGGCAGGCTCTGGCCGACGAAATCGGGGCCGCCGGGGGTGTCGATGAAGTGGATGCGCGTGCCAGCATGGTGGGTGTGCATCACCGCGGCGTTCAGCGAGTGCTGCATGCGCTTTTCGAGCGGATCGAAGTCGCTGACGGTGCTGCCGCGTTCCAGGCTGCCGGCGGCGCCGATGGCACCGGACTTCAGCAGCAGCGCCTCGGCCAGGCAGGTCTTGCCCGAAGCGGAAGGTCCGACGAGGGCCAGGGTGCGGATGTCGGCCACCTGGACGGCGCCGGACGCGAGTGGGCTTGGCATGGGCTGTCTCCTTTCGCCGCGATCGGGGACCCAGCCTATGCCTGTCGACCCGGCCGCGCAAGTGGGATGGATCAGGGGTGGCGCGGCGCGCGCGGCCGCCGCGCGCTCACTCGTGGCGCAGCGCCTCGATCGGGTCCAGTCGCGCCGCGCGGCGCGCCGGCACGAAGCCGAAGACCACGCCGATCGCGGCCGAGAAGCCGAAGGCCAGCAGGTTGATGCCCGGATCGAACAGGTAGGGCACCTGCATCGCCGTGGCCAGCGCCCAGGAGGCGAGTGTGGCCAGCAGCAGCCCGGCCAGGCCGCCGAGCGCGGCCAGCACCACCGCCTCGATCAGGAACTGCGCCAGCACCTCGCGCTCCAGCGCGCCGATGGCCAGGCGCAGGCCGATCTCGCGGGTGCGCTCGGTCACGCTGACCAGCATGATGTTCATGATGCCGATGCCGCCCACCAGCAGGCTCACCGCCGCCACCGCGCCGAGCAGCGAGGTCAGCAGCGCGGTGGTGCCCGACAGCGTCTCGGCGATCTGCTGCGTGTCGAGGATGTTGAAGTTGTTCTCGTCGCCGGGCCCGAGCTTGCGGCGCTCGCGCAGCAGGCCGGTGATGGCGGCTTTCACGCGCTCGGGGTCGCTGTCGGCCTTCATCGACACCAGCAGCGTGTTGACGCGCGTGCTGCCGGTGACGCGGCGCTGCGCGGTGGCCACCGGCACGATGACGGTGTCGTCCTGGTCGGCCCCCATCGCCGCCTGGCCCTTGGCGGCCAGCAGGCCCACCACCTCGCAGCTGAACTGCTTGACGCGCACCGCGCGGCCGATCGGGTCGGCGCTGCCGAACAGCTCGCGTCGCACGGTGGCGCCGATCACGCACACCGGCGCGCCGGACTCCAGCTCGGCGGCTTCGAATGGGCGGCCGGCGGCGAGCTTCCAGTTGTTGGTCTGGAAGTAGTCGTTGGTGCTGCCGGTGACGGTGGTCGACCAGTTCTTGCCGTCGGCCACCACGGTGACGCCCGAACGCACCTCGGGCGCCGCCGCGGCCACGCCGCCGATCTGGCTGCCGATGGCCTGCACGTCGGCCAGCTTGAAGGACGGCGCCCCGGCCCCGCCGCCACCGCCGCCGAAACTCAGACGCTGGCCCGGCCGCACCATCAGCAGGTTGCTGCCCAGGCTTTCGATCTGCGCCTTCACCGCCATCGTCGCGCCGTTGCCCACGGTGACCATCGTGACCACCGCTGCCACGCCGATCACGATGCCCAGCGTGGTGAGCACCGATCGCATCAGGTTGCGGCGGATGGCACGCAGCGCCAGCAGCAGGGTGTTCCAGAACATCAGGCCGGCTCCGCCTGGGGCTGCGGGCTGCGCAGTTCGTCGCGCTCGACCCGGCCATCGCGGAAGTGCACGACGCGGTGCGCGAACGCGGCCATCTCGGGCTCGTGCGTCACCATGATCACGGTGATGCCGTGGTCGCGGTTCAGTGCCACCAGCAGCTCCATGATCTCCAGGCTGCGCGCGGTGTCCAGGTTGCCGGTGGGCTCGTCGGCCAGCAGCAGCGTGGGCGCGCTGACGATGGCCCGCGCAATGGCCACGCGCTGCTGCTGGCCGCCCGAGAGCTCGGCCGGCGTGTGGTGTTCCCAGCCGGCCAGGCCCACCTGGTCCAGGGCCTGCCGAGCGTGCTCGCGCCGCTGCGCGGTGCCCTCGCCGCGGTACAGCAGCGGCAGCTCGACGTTCTCCTGTGCGGTGGTGCGCGCCAGCAGGTGGAAGCCCTGGAACACGAAGCCCATGTGGCGGCGCCGCAGCAATGCGCGCTGGTCGCGGCTCAGGCCCTGCACCGGCACGCCGCGGAAGTGGTAGCTGCCGTCGCTGGGCGTGTCCAGGCAGCCGATCAGGTTCATCGCCGTGCTCTTGCCCGAGCCACTCGGGCCCATCACCGCGGTGAACTCGCCGGACGCCACGTCCAGGTCCACGCCGCGCAGCGCCTGGAAGGCCGCGCTGCCGCTGCCGTACGTCTTGGTGATGCCGCGCAGCCGGATCAGCGGCGGCGTCGCGCTGTCCGTCATCGCGTGCCACCGGTCTGGTCGGTGATGATGGCCAGCCCTTCCTGCAGGCCGTCGCCCGAGACCTCGGTGAAGCGGCTGTCGCTCAGGCCCTTGTGCACCTTCAGCGCCACCGGCGCGCCGTCCTTCAGCTGCCACAGCGTGGCCTCGCCACCGCCGCGGGTCACCGGACTCGCGCTGCGCGAGGCGGCGACGGGCGGGCGCGGCAGCAGCTTCGAGACCAGCGAGCCACTGCCGCCCGCATCCCGTCCGGCCGCGCCATTGGCCGGGCTGTAGCGCAGCGCGCTGTTGGGCACCAGCCAGACGTTCTGCCGCTCGGCGGCCGCGATGGTGGCGGTGGCGGTCATGCCCGGGCGCAGGCTCAGGTCGGCGTTGTCCACGTCGAGCAGCGTGGTGTAGGTCACCACGTTGTCGGTGATCGTCGAGCCGAAGGCCACGCGGGTCACGGTGGCCGGGTACTGCCGGCCGGGCTGGGCCGACACGGTGAAGCGCGCCTTCTGGCCGGCGCGCACCTGGGCCACGTCGGCCTCGTCGACGTTGATCGACAGGCGCAGCTGCTTCAGGTCCTCGGCCAGCGTGAACAGCGTGACGGCCTGCAGCGAGGCCGCCACCGCGTAGCCGGGCTCGACGTTGCGGCTCAGCACCACGCCATCGATGGGCGAGCGGATGGCCGCCTTGCCGAGGTTGGTGCTGCTGGTGGAGAGCGTGGCCTCGACCTGGCCCACCGCGGCCTGGGCCGCCGCCTGGTCGGCCACCGCACGCGCCAGCGTCGCGCGGGCCGCGTCGTGGTCGGCCTTGGCCGGCAGCTTGCCGTCGGACAGCCGCGCCAGTTCGTCCAGGCGGCCCAGTGCCGCGCGGGCTTCCACCACGGTGGCCTCGGCCTGGCGCTGGCGCGCCTGCGCGGCGGCGAGGTCGGCGCGCGCGCCGGTCACCGCGTCCTGCAGCTTCGCGGTGTCCAGCTGCACCAGCAGCTGGCCCCGCTTCACCGGGTCGTTCACATCCACCAGCACCTGGGCCACGGTGCCCGAGAGCTCGCTGCCGATGGCCACCGAGCGGGTGGGCTGCAGCGTGCCGTTGGCACTGACGGTGATGGCCAGCGCGCCGCGCGCCAGCGGCGTGGTGCTGTAGTGCGGCGCACGCGCCTGCTCACCGCTGCTGCGCCACCAGGCCCAGCCGCCGGCGGCCAGCAGCAGCAGCGCGGCCAGCAGCCACGGCGTGGTGCGCCGCCACCAGGGGCGCTGGGCGTCGGCGCCCAGCAGGTCGGCCAGCGTGGCCTTGTCGGAAGCGGCAGCATCGTTCATTGCATCAACGGCCGGCGGCGGCCAGCGGGGGAGGGGTCACGGCCTCGGCTGCGGGCCAGCCGCCGCCGAGGGCCTTGTAGAGGCGCACCTGGTTCAAGGCCAGCTCCGTGCCGGCCTGCGCCAGGCTGTCGTCGGCGGCCACCGCGCTGCGCTGGGCGTCCAGCAGCACGCTGAAATCGGTGGTGCCGGCCTGGTAGCGCAGCCGGGCCAGGCGCAGCACTTCGCGCTCGGCACTGGCGGCTTCGGCCAGCTGCTGCAGCTGTGCCTGGCCCTGCACCAGCGCACTGAGCGTGTCTTCCACGTCCTGGCGGGCCAGCAGCACCGCGCCGAGATAACTTGCATTGGCAGCGTCCAGCGCGGCCTGCTGGGCCGCCACCTGGGCGCGGGCCGCGCCGCCGTCGAACACCGGCCAGCTGACCGTCGCACTCAGCCCCGACACCAGCGTGCCGCTGCCGCCCAGCGCGGCCAGCGTCAGCGCCTGCAGCCCCAGCCGGCCGCTGATGCTGAACTGCGGCAACCGTGCGGCCTGGCGCTGGTCCAGCGTGGCCAGCGCGGCCTGGACCGTCCATTCGGCGGCCAGCACGTCGGGCCGACGCCGCAGCAGGTCGGCCGGCAGGCCCAGGGCCGGCAACGGCGGCAAGCCGGGCGGCGGGCCGGCCGATGCCAGGCGCCGGTCCAGGCTGCCGGGGGGCAGGCCCAGCAGCAGCGCCAGGCGGTGCTCGTTCTGTTGCAGCGCGCTGCGCAGCGCCGGCAGGCGTGCGGCCGTCTGCGCCACGCTGCCGCGCGCCTGTTCGACATCCAGCGCGCTGGCCAGGCCGGCCCCGTGGCGCCACTGCGCCACCGCGAGCGAGTCGCGCTGCAGCGCGAGGTTTTCCTCGGCCAGCGCGATCTGGCGGCGCTGGCCATGCCATTGCAGGTAGCCCAGCGCGACCTCGCCGAGCACGGCGATGCGGGTGCCCGCCGCGCTGGCGGCGCTGGCTTCGGCCTGGGCCTGCAGCGCCCGCAGCGCGGCGTGCTGGCCGCCGAACACATCCGGCTCCCAGCTCGCGTCCAGCCCGAGCGCCACGCTGTGCGTCGACTGGCCGCCGCTGCGGTTGCGCGCAGCGCTGGCCGAGCTGCCCAGCTGCGGCAGCAGGCCGGCGGCACCGGCCTCGCGCAGCGCGCGCGCGCGGGCCAGGTTGGCCTGGGCGACGCGCAGGTCCAGGTTGGCGGCCAGCGCCTCGTCGATCAGGCCATCGAGCACCGGGTCGTTCAGGCCGCGCCACCAGCCGGCCAGCGTGGCGGCATCGGCGGCGCCCGCCAGGTCCGCCGGTGCGCGTTGCCAGGCCGGCGCGGAGGCTGCGCTGCGGGCCGCCGCGCGCGCCGGATCGGCTGGCATCGGGCTTGCGCAGGCAGCCAGCAGCGCGGCGCCCAGCAGCGCAGGCAAGGTCAGGGGACGAAGGGGCAGCATCGTGGACGAGAGCTTGCAGCCAGCCGAGGTCACGGCGCCGACCGGCGATGCCGCTTGCTTGACGGCGATCAAGAAATGCGACGACGCACCGCCGCTGTGCGCCGCCGCCAGCGGCCGCACGCCACCGGGGCCGACAGCCGATCGGCCGCCCTGCGCCGGTGCGCCGACACCGCCGCCGAGCCGGTCTGCCCCAGAAAACCGGCTGGCCCGCCGCTTGCTTGTATACCGACTAGAACACCAGATGGCGTGCAAGCCCGTGGTGCCCAGCTTGATCAGCAGGAGTGAGCAGCAATGACGCAACGAGGACTTTGGAATCGGCGTGACTGGATGCGCGGCACGAGCGCGCTGGCGGCGGCGGGCATCGGCACGGGGTGGGGCCTCGAGGCCCGGGCACAGAAGCCGCTGACCGTGGGCTTCATCTACGTCGGCCCGCGCGACGACTACGGCTACAACCAGGCCCAGGCCGAGAGCGTTGCGCTGGTCAAGAAGATGGCCGGCATCAAGGTGGTCGAGGAAGAGAACGTGCCCGAGACCAACGCGGTGCAGAAGACCATGCAGGGCATGATCGCGCAGGACGGCGCGACGCTGCTGTTCCCGACCTCGTTCGGCTACTTCGACCCGCACATGCTGGCGGTGGCGGCGAAGAACCCGAACATGCGCTTCGCCCACTGCGGCGGCCTGTGGACCGAGGGCAAGCACCCGAAGAACACCGGCAGCTTCTTCGGCTACATCGACGAGGCGCAGTACCTCAACGGCGTCATCGCCGGCCACAGCAGCAAGAGCAAGAAGCTCGGCTTCATCGCCGCCAAGCCGATCCCGCAGGTGCTGCGCAACATCAACGCGTTCACGATGGGCGCGCGCTCGGTCGACCCGAAGATCACCACCACCGTGATCTTCACCGGCGACTGGAGCATGCCGGTGAAGGAGGCCGAGGCCACCAACAGCCTGGCCGACCAGGGCATCGACGTGTTCACGATGCACGTGGACGGACCCAAGGTCATCGTCGAGACCGCGGCCAAGCGCGGCAAGATGGTCTGCGGCTACCACGCGAGCCAGGCCAAGCTGGCTCCGCAGGCCTACCTGACCGGCGCCGAGTGGAACTGGATCAGCGCCTACAAGCAGATCATCGACGCCGCGCAAAGCGGCAAGCCGCATCCGAACTTCGTGCGCGGCGGGCTGAAGGACGGCTTCGTCAAGAGCTCGCCGTATGGGGCGATGGTGGCCGAAGGCGCGCGCAAGAACGCCGAGGACGTGCGCGCCAAGATGCTCAAGGGCAGCTTCGACATCTTCGTCGGCGAGCTGAAGGACAACACCGGCAAGGTGGTGATCCCCAAGGGCAAGGCCTTCAAGCAGACCGATGTCGAGCTGGAGGGCATGAACTACCTCGTCGAAGGCGTGATCGGCAAGGTCTGAACCGCGGACCCGCACCATGGCCCGCACCGCCCAACCCTGGCACGCACCGGCTGAAAGCCTGCTGCTGCCCACCGGCGCGCTGATCGCCGCGCTGCTGTTGTTCGGCCTGTTCGTCTGGTTCGGCGGACAAAGCCCGTGGGAGGCCTGGACCCTGCTGTTCCGCGGCGCGTTTGGCGACGCGTTCTCGTGGCAGAACACGCTGACGCGCGCGGCGCCGCTGATGCTCACCGCGCTGGCGGTGGCGCTGCCGGCGCGCGCGGGCCTGACGGTGATCGGCGGCGAGGGCGCGCTGGTGCTGGGGGCGCTGGGCTGCGCCGGCCTGCCCTACCTGATGCCGCTACCTGGCAATGTGAGCGGCAGCGTGCTGGTGCTGGCGGCCGGCGCGCTGCTCGGTGCGGGCTGGGTCGCGCTGGCCGGTGCGCTGCGGCAGTACCGCGGCGTCAACGAGACCATCTCCAGCCTGCTGCTGGGCTACATCGCGATCGCGCTGTTCAAGCATTTCGTCGAAGGGCCAATGCGCGACCCGGCCAGCCTGAACAAGCCCTCGACGCGGCCGCTGGCCGAGGCGCTGCGCATCGGGCCGATCGCGGCCGACAGCGTGCTGGGCGACGTGCACTGGGGCCTGGTGATCGGGCTGGTGCTGTGCCTCCTGGCGGGCCTCGCTGCGCATCGGGCCGATCGCGGCCGACGCGTGCTGGGCGGCACTGGGGCCTGGTGATCGGGCTGGTGCTGTGCCTCCTGGCGGGCCTCTGGCTCAGCTTCACCGCTTCGGGCTTCGCGCTGCGCGTGGTGGGCGGCAATGCGCGCACCGCGGCGCTGGTCGGCCTGCCGACCAACCGCTTGATTGTTCTGGCCTGCGCCGCCGGCGGCGCCTGTGCCGGCCTGGCCGGCGCGCTGGAAGTGGCGGCCGTGCACACGGCGGCCAATGCCTCGGTGATCGCGGGCCTGGGCTACACCGGCATCCTGGTCTCCTTCGTCGCACGCCACAACCCGTGGGCGATTCCCATCGTCGCCGTGCTGTTCGGCGGCTTTGGCGCGGCCGGCAGCATGCTGCAGCGGCGGATGGGGTTGCCCGATGCCTCGGTGCTGGTGCTGCAGGGCTTTGCCTTCGTCTTCATCCTGGCAGCCGAGGCGCTGCGCGGCCGGTTGTTCCAGCTTGAGGTGCCGGCGATGGTCAAGCTGCGGCTCGTCTCGCACATGGGGAGGACCGTCTGATGTCGGCGGAGCTGTGGTTCGACCTGCTGCTGGCCATCGTCGGCGGCGCGGTGCGCGTGGGCACGCCGTTCCTCTTCGTCAGCCTCGGCGAATGCCTGACCGAGAAGTCCGGCCGCATCAACCTGGGCCTCGAAGGCGTGCTGGTGTTCTCGGCGATGGCCGGCTTCGGTGGCGCCTACCTCAGCGGCTCGGCCTGGCTGGGTGTGCTGCTGGCCGGTGTCAGCGGCGCGGCGCTGGCGCTGCTGCACGGCCTGCTGTGCTCGCTGCCGCGCGTGTCGGACATCGCCACCGGCATCGCCTTGATGCTGCTCGGTGCGGGCCTGGCCTTCTACCTTGGCAAGGCGCTGATCCAGCCGCAGGCGCCGCAGATCCCGTCGATCGGCCTGGGCGCCTGGAGCAGCACGCCGTCGGTGCAGAGCGCGCTGTCGATCAACGCGCTGTTCCCGCTGGGCGTGGCGCTGGCCTTCCTGCTGCGCTGGGGCCTGGCCAACACGCGCTTCGGGCTGATCGTGCGCATGGCCGGCGATTCCAGCGATGCCGCACGCGCGCTGGGCTATTCGGTCAACGCGGTGCGCATTGCCGCCACCACCGTCGGCGGCTTCATCGCGGGGCTGGGCGGCGCGTCGCTGTCGCTGTACTACCCGGGCAGCTGGAACGAAGGCCTGTCCAGCGGCCAGGGGCTGATCGCGGTGGCGCTGGTGATCTTCGCGCGCTGGCGGCCGCTGCACTGCTTCGGCGCCGCGCTGCTGTTCGGCGGCGCCGGGGCCGTCGGGCCGGCGCTGCAGTCGGTGGGCATCAGCGGCGGCACCTACCTGTTCAACGCGATGCCGTATGCGCTGACCTTGCTGATCCTGGTCGTCACCTGTTCGCCGCAGCGTTCGATCAAGGGCGCGCCGCTCGAACTGGGCATGAATCGCTGACCTTCCTCTCGCCTCATCACCGGAGCCTTCCGCCATGCCGACCATCGCCTCCGAGCCCTATGCCTGGCCCTTCGACGGCAGCCTGACGCCGCAGAACACCGCGCTGGTGATCATCGACATGCAGACCGACTTCTGCGGCCACGGCGGCTATGTCGACAAGATGGGCTACGACCTGTCGCTGACGCGCGCGCCGATCGAGCCCTTGAAGGCCCTGCTCGCCGCCGCGCGCCGCGCCGGCCTGCACGTGATCCACACCCGCGAAGGCCACCGGCCCGACCTGGCGGCGCGGGGCCCTGCGGCCGCATCCTGGTGCGCGGCGAGCCGGGCTGGGACATCATTCCCGAGCTGTACCCGGTGGAAGGCGAGCCGATCATCGACAAGCCCGGCAAGGGCTCGTTCTGCGCCACGGACCTCGAGCTGATCCTGCACACCCGCGGCATCCGCAACCTGATCCTCACCGGCATCACCACCGACGTGTGCGTGCACACCACGATGCGCGAGGCCAACGACCGTGGCTTCGAGTGCGTGATGCTCAGCGACTGCACCGGCGCCACCGACCGCGGCAACCACGAGGCGGCGCTGAAGATGATCCTGATGCAGGGCGGCGTGTTCGGCGCGGTGTCGAACTCGGCGGCTGTCATCGAAGTTCTCAATACCCTCTGAAAGACGCGGCCATGACGCAAGCCTCTTCCCTCTCCCGGCGCAAGCTGCTGCAGACCAGTGCCGCCTCGGCCGCGCTGATCGGCCTGAGCCGCAAGTCGCTCGCCGCCGACGACAAGATCCTGATCGGCTTCTGGCCCATCGCCTCCGGCCTGCCGCTGTACGTGGGCCTGGAGCGCGGCATCTTCAAGGAAGCCGGGCTGCAGGTGGAAGGCGCCAAGTTCGCCAGCGCGCAGCAGGTGGCCGAGGCGATGATCGCCGGCCGCATCCACGGCTCGGCGAACGGCACGGCCTCGGCCGCGCTGGGCCTGGCCGAGATCACCAGCCCGAACCTGTTCAAGATCATCTGCAGCAACCCGAGCAACCGCAAGCTGGTGCTCGACGAGTTCGTGGTGCCCAAGGATTCGCCGATCAAGAGCATTGCCGAGCTGGCCGGCAAGAAGGTGGCCTCGGGCCCGGGCATCCAGAACGTCACGCTGGCCAAGATCATCCTGGAGAAGAACGGCATCGCGAACCCGGCGGTGATCGAGTTGCCGATCGGCCAGCATGTGCCGGCGCTGGCGGCGGGCCAGATCGACGCGGTGTACACGCTGGAGCCCACCGGCACCGCCGGCCGGCTGAAGGGCCTGACGCGCGTGCTCGAGCCTGGCGTGATCGCGAAGTACGTGCTGGGCGATGCCGATGCGCCCTGGTTCGGCGGCTCGGCCAGCGTGACCACCGCGTTCCTGAAGGAGAAGCCCGAGCTGGCGAAGAAGTACATCGCCGCGTACGCGAAGGCCGTCGAGTGGGTGCGCAAGAACCCCGAGGAGTCGCGCACCCACATGGACGGCTTCACCGCCATCGAGGCCTCGCTGGTGAAGGAAGTGCCGCTGTCGGGCTTCACGCTGTACAACGAGTTCAAGCCCGCCGACGTCGAGTACTTCCAGAAGTTCTTCGACGTGTTCACCGAGCGCAAGATCTTCACGCGCAAGCTCGA
>NZ_JBGAGA010000086.1:0-24190 GCF_044226965.1 Aquabacterium sp.
CGCGGCCAACATCTCGCTGAGCCCTGACGACACGGTCGCGGTCGAGGAGGCCTGGGTGCAGACCACCGGGCTCGGCAACGGCCTCACGTTCAAGGCCGGCCGCTTCTTCTCGAGCGTGGGCTACCTCAACAGCCAGCATGCGCACACCTGGGACTTCGTCGACAACCCGCTGGCCTACCAGGCCCTGCTGGGCACGCAGTTCGGTGATGACGGCGTGCAACTGGCCTGGATCGCGCCGACCGACCTGTACCTGGAACTGGCCGGCGAACTGGGCCGGGGCCGCAGCTATCCCGGCAGCAACAGCGGCCGCAACGGCGCCGGCATGGCCGCGCTGGCGCTGCATGCCGGCGGCGACGTGGGCGACAGCCACAGCTGGCGCGCCGGCCTGTCGGTGCTGCAGGCCAAGGCTGACGACCTGGACCTGACGACCAGCCTGGGCGACAACAGCAGTCTCACCCAGCGCTTCACCGGCCGCACCCGGGTCTGGGTGGCCGATGCGGTGTGGAAGTGGGCGCCGGGCGGCAATGCGACGCGGCAGAACCTGAAGCTGCAGGGCGAGGTCCTGCGCAGCACGCGCGAGGGCACGCTCGACATGACGGCCGCCAGGCGGGCCGTGCAATCGGGCTGGTACCTGCAGGGCGTGTGGCAGTTCATGCCACGCTGGCGCGTGGGCCTGCGCACCGAGCGCCTGGACCCCGGCCGCACCGATGGCCTGCCCACGCTGGCCAGCGGCTTCCGGCCCGGCCGCAACAGCCTGATGGTCGACTTCAGCGCCAGCGAGTTCTCGCGCCTGCGGCTGCAGTTCGCGCAGGACCGCGCGCGCGAAGGCGCGACCGACCAGCAGATCTTCCTGCAGTACCAGATGAGCCTGGGCGCGCACGGTGCGCACAGCTACTGATCGTCAAGGAACCCACCATGCAAGTGCTTCGCAAACTCCTCCTTCCCCTGCTCGCGACGCCGCTGCTGCTGCTGGCCGCGCCGGCGCAGGCCGCGCTGCGCGTGTTCGCCTGCGAGCCCGAATGGGGCGCGCTGGCGCAGGAACTCGGCGGCCCGCTGGTCGATGTGGCGGTGGCCACCACCGCGCTGCAGGACCCGCACCAGATCCAGGCCAAGCCCAGCCTGATCGCCCGCGCGCGCAACGCCGACCTGGTGGTGTGCACCGGCGCCGAACTCGAGATCGGCTGGCTGCCGGTGCTGCTGCAGCAGTCGGGCAACGCGCGCGTGCAGCCGGGCCAGCCCGGCCACTTCGCGGCCGCTGACTTCGTGCGCAAGCTGGAGATCCCCACGGCGCTCGATCGCTCGCAGGGCGACGTGCATGCCGCGGGCAATCCGCACATCCAGACCGATCCGCGCAACATCGGCGCGGTGGCCGACGTGCTGGCCACGCGGCTGGCCCAGGTCGACCCCGCGCATGCGGCCGACTACGACAAGCGCCACGCCGATTTCGCGCAGCGCTGGAAGCAGGCCATGGCGCGCTGGACTGCGCAGGCCGCGCCGCTGAAGGGCCTGGCCGTGGTCTCGCAGCACAAGGCCTTCGTCTACCTCTACGACTGGCTGGGCCTTCAGGAGGTGGCGGTGCTCGAACCCAAGCCTGGCGTCGAGCCCAGCGCCGCGCACCTGCAGACGGTGCTGGCCACGCTGAAGGCGAGGCCCGCGCGCATGGTCATCTACGCGGCCTACCAGGACGGCAAGCCCGCCGAGTGGCTCAGCCGCAATGCCGGCGTGCCGGTGGCGAAGCTGCCGTTCACGGTGGGCGGCAGCGAGGGCGCGAAGGACCTGTTCGGCCTGTATGACGACACCGTGGCGCGCCTGCTCGCCGCAGCCGGGGGCAAGCCGTGAACTGGAGCGCGCTCGACATGGGCATCCTGGGGCCCGCGCTGGTGGCCGGCCTGCTGGTGCTGGCCACGCACGTGCCGCTGGGCATGCAGGTGCTCGACCGCGGCATCGTCTTCATCGACCTGGCGATCGCGCAGATCGCCGGCCTGGGCGTGATTGCCGCGGACGCCGCGGGCCTGCCCGAAGGCGGCGTGGCGGTGCAGGCCGCGGCGGTGGGGGCCGCGCTGCTGGGCGCCGCGCTGCTGACCTGGACCGAGCGGCGCGCGCCGCAGCAGCAGGAGGCGCTGATCGGCGTGCTCTTCATCCTGGCCGCCTGCGCCGGCATCCTGCTGCTGGCCGGCAACCCGCATGGCGGCGAGCACCTGAAGGACCTGCTGGTCGGCCAGATCCTGTGGGTCGACACGCCGCGGCTGCTGGCGCTGGGCGGTGTCACCGCGGTGCTGCTGGTGGCGCTGGTGCTCGGCTGGGTCGGCCGGCTCGGCCGCTTCGGTTTCTACGCCGCCTTCGCGGTGGCGGTGACGGCCTCGGTGCAACTGGTTGGCGTGTACCTGGTGTTCTCGAGCCTGATCATTCCGGCGCTCGGCACCCGGCGGCTCGGCGGCCGGCGCCGGCTGCTCGCGGCCTATGCGGTCGGGGCCGCCGGCTATGCGATCGGGCTGGCACTGTCGGCGCTGGCCGACCTGCCCTCGGGTGCCGTCATCGTGTGGGCGCTGGCGGCCTGCGCCGTCGCGCTGGCTGCCGCGCTTGCGCCAGCGCAACGGTCCTGACCCCGGCGCTGGCTATCGTGCGCGCACTGTGTCTGGACACCGGGAGCATGGCATGCAACGCATTCGCACGATCTTGTCCTTGTCGATCTTCGCCGCCGCCCTTGGCACGGCGGTGGCCCAGCCGGCCAGCGGCCCGGGGCCTGGGCCGGGCGCGGGGCCGGGTGCGGGCCCGGGGGCCAGCGCGCCGCGCATGGGCATGGGCATGGGCCACCGTGCCGGCCACGGCGCCGGGCGCTGGGGATCGAACTACACGCCCGGCTGGTCGATGATGACGCCGCAGGAACGCACCGAGCACCGCGACCGCATGCGCTCGATGAAGACCTACGACGAGTGCAAGACCTACATGGACCAGCACCACGAGCAGATGGCCGCGCGCGCCAAGGAACGCGGCGGCAAGCCGCTGCCGCAGCCGCGCCGGGACGCCTGCAGCGGGCTGAAGAAGTAGCGGCGGGTGGGCTCGCGGCGGGCGCGGCGCCAGGCGCCACGCGGTCGCCAGGCCGCGGCGCGAGATACTGGGCGGCCCGGTCGGCGGTGTTCGTCGGCGGGTTGTCCGTCCTTCGCCCCTCGCTGCCCATGTCCTACCTCGACGATCCGCGCGTGCTGTTCGCAGCCGAGCGCACCCTGCTGGCCTGGCAACGCACGGCCATTGCCCTGATGGGCTTCGGCTTCGTCGTCGAGCGCTTCGGGCTCTTCCTGCGCATGATGGGCACGCATGTCGCGTCGGAGAGCCAGCGCGGCTTCTCGTTGTGGGTGGGGGTGGGCCTGCTGCTGATGGGAGGCACCGTGTCCGCGGTGTCGGCCTTGCAGTTCCGCAGGGTGCTGCAAGGCCTGGGCCACCAGGAGATCCCGCGCGGCTACTGGACCAGCATGGGCGTCTGGCTCAACTTCCTGCTCGCCTTCATCGCGCTGGCGCTGGCCGTGCATTTCGTCGCCAGCAACTGAAGGGCTGTCGTGCCCCGCTGCGCCGGCGCCGGGCCGGCGCGGGGCAGCGTCAACCGCGCAGCGCCGCCTCGATCTTCGCGATGTCGATCTTGGTCATCTCCATCATCGCCTCGAACGCGCGCCTGGCGGCCGCCTGGTCCGGGTGCGTGATGGCGGCCGACAGCACGCGCGGCGTGATCTGCCACGACAGGCCCCACTTGTCCTTGCACCAGCCGCAGGCGCTGGGCTGGCCGCCGTTGTCGATGATGGCGTGCCACAGCCGGTCGGTCTCGGCCTGGTCGTCGGTGGCCACCTGGAACGAGAAGGCCTCGCTGTGCCTGGCCATCGGCCCGCCGTTCAGCCCCAGGCAGGGAATGCCGATCACGGTGAACTCCACCGTCAGCACGTCGCCCTGCTTGCCCGCGGGGTAGTCGCCCGGCGCGCGGTGCACGGCGGTCACGGCGCTGTCCGGAAACGTCCTCGCGTAGAAGCGGGCCGCTTCCTCGGCGCCGCCGTCGTACCACAGGCAGATGGTGTTCTTGCTGGGCATCGTGGGTCTCCTGTCGACAAGGGGCCGCGGCATCGGCCGCGCGGGCCGGATTGCGAATGCTCAAGGGTACGCCGGACCGGCGCGACTATCTTGCCTTCGTTGTGTGCGGCCCTGGGAGCGCAGCATGAAGACCTTGCGATCCGTCGGCCCGGCCGGGGCCGTCATCGGCCGGTGGGTGGGTGCCGCCCGCGGGGTGGCCCCATGACGACGACCGGCCTGTTCGTGGCCCGGCGCGCCAGCAGGCCCGGCGTCAGCGTGGTCGTGCCGGCCTTCAACGAGGCCAGCCACCTGCCGACCCTGCTGGCCACGGTCACGACCGCGCTGCGTGAACTGACCGAGCGCTGGGAGCTCATCGTCGTCGACGACGGCAGCCGCGACGCCACGCCCCAGGCCGTCGCGCCGTGGCTGACGCGGCCAGGCGTGCGCTACGTGCGCCTGTCGCGCAACTTCGGCAAGGAAGCCGCGCTGAGCGCCGGCCTCGACCGCGCGGACGGCGACGTGGTGGTGCTGATGGACGCGGACGGCCAGCACCCGGTCGAGCTGCTGCCGCAGATGCTGGCGACCTGGCGCGCCGGCGCGGACATGGTCAGCGCCGTGCGCCAGTCGCGCGAGGAGGAGTCGCTGGTCAAGCGCCTGGGCACGCGGCTGTTCTACCGCCTGGCCAATGCCGGCTCCCCGGTGCGCATTCCCCCGGACGCCGGCGACTACCGGCTGATGGACCGCAAGGTCGTCGACGCGCTCCGCTCCCTGCCCGAGCGCAACCGCTTCATGAAGGGCCTGTACGCATGGGTCGGCTTCGACGCGCGCATGATCCCCTACACGCCGCGGCCGCGGCAGGCGGGCCGCAGCTCGTTCTCGATGCGGCGCCTGGTGCGGCTGGCGCTGACCGGCATCACCGCCTTCTCCAACATGCCGCTGCGGGTGTGGAGCGGCACTGGGGCGGTCATCGCGTTCGGCGCGCTCGGCTACGGTGCCTGGGTGGTCGTCGAGCATTTCCAGCAGGGCCACCCGGTGCCGGGCTACGCGACGATGGTCGCCAGCCTGATGTTCTTCAGCGGCGTGCAGCTGCTGTCCATCGGCATCCTCGGCGAGTACGTCGGCCGCATCTTCGAGGAAGTGAAGCAGCGGCCGGTCTACCTCGTCGGCAGCGAGTCCGGCCGCGGCGCGCTGGCGCCGCCGGATGCCGCGCCGGCGCCGGAGGAGCGGCTCACGCGGCGTCTCGCCCCGAGCGTGCCGCCAGGGCCCGGGTGACCAGCGCGACGGCCGCGAAGGTCGCGCCCACCAGCGCCCAGTCGCTGCCGTGCAGCGGCTGAAGGTTCAGCAGCCGGCCGAGCGCCGGCACCTGGACCAGCAGCGCCAGTGAGGCCAGGGTGCCCGCCACCAGCCAGCGCGGCGTGGCCTGGCGCAGCCCCGTCAGGCCCGCGGTGGTGCCGGCACTGGCCGCCAGCAGCACGGCCAGCGCCATGGCCCGCGCATGGTCGACGTTCTGGTCGGCGCCGAGCGCGTGCAGGTAGCTCCCCACCACGGCCACGCTCTCGAGCCCGCCCGCCAGCCCGATGGCCAGCCAGGTCCCGGTCGAGAAGAAGCGGGCCCGCCGGTCGCGTTGCACCGGCGCCAGCGGCCCGGCCAGCGGCAGGTCCTGGAACGCCAGCATCGCCGTCGGATGGATGACGAGCTCCAGCCACACCACGTGGATAGGCTCGAACAGCAGCGGCAGGTCCATCAGCGGGATCGCGGCGGCACCGATCACCAGCGGCAGGTGCACCAGCAGCAGGTAGGCAAAGGCCAGCCGCAGGTTCTGGAACAGCTGGCGGCCTTCGGCCACCGCGTCGACGATGGTGCGGAAGTTGTCGTCCAGCAGCACCACCGGCGCCACTTCACGCGCACTGCGCGTGCCGCGTTCGCCCATGGCCACGCCGATGTCGGCCAGGCGCAGCGCAGGCACGTCGTTGACGCCATCGCCGGTGACGGCGACGAGTTCCCCTTCGGCCTGCAGCGCCTGCACCAGCGCCAGCTTCTGCGGGGGCGTGGCGCGCGCCACCACGTGCACGCCGCGCTGCGCCCGCAGCGCGGCACCGGCATCGTCGTCCGGGGCCAGCACCACGACCACCGGCTGCGCGCCGCCCAGCCCGATCTCGCGCGCGATGGCGGCGGCCGTGGCCGGATGGTCGCCGGTGACCATGATTACCCGCATGCCGGCGGCCATGCAGTCGGCGATGGCCGCGCGCACGCCGTCGCGCACCGGGTCCTCGAAGGCCAGCAGGCCGGCGAACGAGAAGCCGGCGTCGGGTTCGCGGTCGAAGGCCGCGTCGGGGCCGAGTTCACGCCGCGCACAGGCGATGACCTTGTGCCCGCCCGCGGCGAAGGCCTCGACCTCGGCGAGCCAGCGCCTGCGCTCGGGCTCGGCCAGGCCGCACAGCGCCAGCACGGTCTCCGGGGCGCCCTTGGTGAAGGCCGTCGCGGCCCCGCCGTCGGTGCCCAGCACGGCCGTCTCGCGGCGCCGCGCCTCGGTGAACGGGAAGTCGGCCCGCCGCGTCATCGGCGGCAGCCTGCCGGCCGCGGCATGCAGGGCCTCGTCGAGCGGATCGCCGCTGTCGGGCCGGGCCGCGAAGGCGGCCACCTGCAGCAGCGCGTCGTCGTCGAAACCGTCGGCGGGCGTCCGATGGGCCAGCACCAGCGCACCCGCGGTGATCGTGCCGGTCTTGTCGGACACGATGCAGCTCACGCGGCCGATGTTCTCCACCGCCACGGCGCGCCGCACCAGCGCCTTGCGGCGGGCCAGGCGGAACACCCCGACGCCGAGGAAGAAGGTGTAGACCACCGGAAACTCCTCGGGCAGCGCGGCCACCGCCAGCGTCACGGCACTGAGCAGCGCGTCGATCCAGCCGTGCCCGTGCCACAGGCGGATCGCCGCCAGCACGACGCAGATGCCGATCGCCAGGCCCAGCAGCACGACCACCAGCTCGCCGATGGCCTTCTGCAGCGGCGTGGCGTCATGGCTGCCTTCGGTGGCCGAGCGCACGATCGCGCCATAGCGCGTCGCGCCGCCGATGGCCACGATGCGCAGCTGCGCCCGCCCGGTCAGCAGGCGCGTGCCGGCGGTGCCCCAGTGTTCGTCGGCCGCACGGTCGCGCAGCGGCGTGCCGGCCGCACCGTCGCGCAGCGGCGTCCCGGCCGCGAGCGCGCGCTTGGCCACCGGCAGCGACTCGCCGGTCAGCGTCGACTCATCCACCTGCAGGCCGCTGCCCGCCACCAGCAGGCCGTCGGCCGGAAAGTACTCGCCCGGCGTCACCTCGACCAGGTCGCCCGGCACGAGCTCGCGCGACGCGATGTCCTGCCACTGCCCGTCGCGCAGCACCCGCGCCGTGCTGGCCAGGCGGCTGGCCAGTCCGGCGGAGGAGGCCGAGGTGCGCCGGTGCAGGAAGGCGTCCATGCCCAGCAGCGGCACCAGCGCGACGAGCAGCGTCAGCGACTCGGCGGCCTGGCCGAGCAGCCCGAACAGGCCGGCCGTGAGCAGCAGGAACCACAGCATCGGATCGCGCGCCGTGTCGCGCGCGACGACCCACCAGCCGCTGGCGGCCTGCGCCACGATGTCGTTGTGGCCGAACGTGCGCCGGGCCTCGGCGACCTGGGCCGTGCTCAGCCCGTTCGCGCCGCTGTCCTGCAGGACCTCGAGCTTCATGGGCGTGGAGGGGGCACCGGCGGCGCGCAAGCCCTTGTCTCGTGACTCAGTCGCGCGAGCGCCCGCCGCGTTCGCGGCCGTGGTTCTTCTCGGGCTCCACGCGCGGGTCGCGGTGGCACTCCACGCAGTTCTCGAAGTCCCGGATGCCTTCCTCGAGGTGCTCGGCCCGCACCTTGGCCGGCGAATGCTCGTGGCAGCCGTAGCAGGTGTAGCGGCTGAAGTCGTTGTTCTTGTGGCAGGTGGCGCAGGGCGCCGCGTGGTCGCGATCGAGCACGAAGGACTTGTCGTGATCGAAGGTGGCCGGCTTCCAGGCCTGGTCGCCATGGCACTGGCTGCACTGCACTTGCAGATTGAGGTGCAGCGTATCCCGCGGCGCGGCGTGGCACGAGGCGCACTGCACGCGCATCGGCGCCTTCAGCAGCGCGTGCGAGAAGGGCCGCCGGCTGCGCTGGGTGAGCTTGGGGCCCTGGTGGTCGCTGTGGCAGGCCATGCAGTCCTGCTCGATCAGCTCCTGGTGGAACGAGACCTTCAGGCTGCGCGCCGGGATCGGCACGCCCCGGGTGGTCTTCAGGCCGATGTCGGCCAGCGCATGGCATTCGGTGCAGCGCTGCGCCGAGGCGCCGCGCCAGGGCCGGTGGCAGGCAAAGCAGTCGGTGGCCAGTTCCTCGTGGCCCCGCACCAGCGGACCCGGGCTGATCATCAGCGCCGGGTAGAGGAACGCCAGCGCCACCAGCACCACCAGGTTGAGCGCGACGACGATCCACAGCACCGGACGCTTCTTCACCGCCAGCCCCAGAACAGGAAGATGGCCGTGATGTGCGCCGTGGCCAGCACGGCGAACGCCAGCGTGATCGGGAAGTGCACCACGCGCCACTGCCGCACGGCGTCGAAGGTCAGGCTGTCCCAGTAGAGCTGGTCTTCGAGCTCGGCCTCGGGCAGGCCGCGCTCGCGCATGCGTTGGCGCGCTGCCTCCAGCCGTCGCCGCGAGCGGTCGAGCAGGAACTTGCCGGTCAGGCCGCTGCCGACGTTGATCAGCATCGCCCACACCGCCAGCCAGCCGAGGATGGCGTTGAAGTGCACGCCGGCATGCACCAGCACCAGCAGCGAGCCCAGCCAGGCCAGCCCTTCATGCCAGCGCAGCAGCCGGGCCGGATGGCCGCTGCGGATGAGCTTGTGCTTGCGCAGCGAGTAGGCGGTGGAGCCCAGGATCAGCAGCGTGCCGGGAATGCCCAGCCAGCGGCCCACCCACAGCAGGTCCAGCAGGTGCAGCAGCCCGTCGAGCGCCAGCGCGACGATCGCCAGCAGCGCGAAGCTCGCCACGAAGGGCAGCACCTCGCGCCGGAAGAGTCGGGCCTTCAGCGGCATCAGGCCTCCAGCACCAGCGCGGCGGCGGGCCGGCCGACGCACAGCAGGCAATGGCCGGCGGCCGGGTCATGGTCGGGCGCGTGCTCGTACTGCACCACGCCGTCGAGCACGCGTGTTTCGCAGCTGCCGCAGCCGCCCGAGCGGCAGCCCGAGGTGACGTCGATGCCATGGCGCTCGGCGAACTCGAGCAGGGAAGCGTCCTCGCCGTGCCAGGTGAGCGTGCGCCCGGAACGCTGGAACCTGACCTCGATGCCGCCCGCGGCCGGTGTGGCCGCGGCCTGCGCGCCGGGCAGCCGCACGCTGGCGGGGCCGAAGGCCTCGAAGTGGATGTCGGCCGGCGGCACGCCCCAGGCGGCCAGGGCCGGCACCAGCGACTGCATCATCGCCGGCGGGCCGCAGACGTAGAACTGGTGCCGCCCGTGCGGCAGCGTCTGGCGCAGCAGTTCGACGTCGACGTGCCCCGCATGCTGGTAGTCGCGCCCCGGCACGTCGGTCGGCGCGGGGCGGCTGTAGACCACATGCAGCCGCAGGGCAGGGTGCTCGGCCGCCATCGCCTCCAGCTGCGGCTTGAAGGCCTGCTCGTCGCTGTTGCGCAGCCCGTAGTACAGGTGCACCACGCGCTGCGGCTGGTGGGCCATGCACCAGCGCAGCATGCTCATCATCGGCGTTATGCCGATGCCGCCGCCGATCAGCACCACCGGCAGCGCCGGGTCCGGGTCGATGAAGAAGTGGCCGGACGGTGCCTTCACGCGCAGGATGTCGCCGACCTGGACATGGTCGTGGAAGTGCGTGGACGACAGGCCCGGGCGCAGCGCCGGTCGATCGGGCGGCGCGGGCACGCGCTTGATGGTGACGCGGTACTGCGCCGGATCGGGCCGGTCCGACAGCGAGTAGCAGCGCGTCAGGCTGCGCCCGCCGGCCATGTCCGCCGCGCCGGCGCCCAGGTCCAGCGAGAAGGTGAGGAACTGGCCCGGACGGAAGGCCGGCAGGGCCTGGCCATCCACCGGCTGCAGGTAGAACGAGCACTGCGAGCGTGCGGCATCCTCGAAGCTGCGCTGGGCCACGCGGAATTCGCGCCAGCCTTCCCAGGCCAGGTCGGGCCGCGGCGGCGGCGCGGCCGCTGGCAAGGGGGCCGGCGCGGCCTGGCGCCGCCGGATCACCACGGCGATGCCCACCGCCAGCTGCGCCAGCAATGCAGCCGAGATCAGGGCAAGCAGTTCGAGCGCGGTCATCAGGGCGGTGCGAGGCCGCCGTTCGCTTGCGCGATGCGGCGGCATCGAAAGGGCATTCTCGAAGCGGCCACCGTGCGCGCGATTGAGCCTTGTCAACCCCCGTCGCCGCGCCTCTGGATGCAATGTCGGGACCCTCCTGCCGGGTCCTGCCGCCCGTTCCTGCCCATGACCCCGCTGTCCCACGCCTTGCTCATCATGGCCATCCCGGCCGGTGTCGCCGTCTCGGGCGGTGCGCTGGCGGCCCTGTGGCAGCCCTCGCACGCGGTGCGCAGCCTGATCCAGCATTTCGCGGCCGGGGTCATCCTGGCCGCGCTGGCGGTGGAACTGCTGCCGGACATCGGCAAGGAACACGCGACGAAGTCGGTGGTGCTCGGTGCCTTCGCTGCCGGCAGCGTGTTCATGTACCTGCTCAAGCTCGGTACCGAACGGCTCGAGGCGCACGGCGGCGCCGCGGCGCAGGGCGCGGCGCTCGGGCTGCTGCTGGCCACCTTCGTCGACGTGGCCACCGACGGCTTCATCATCGGCGCGGGCTTTGCGGCGGGCGGCGAGACCGGCACCGTGCTGGCGCTGGGCCTGTCGGTGGAGTTGCTGTTCCTGGGCTTGGCCGTGGCGTCCGAGCGCATCGCCGGCTGGCGCATCGTCGGCGTCACCGCGGCGCTGGGCTTGACGGTGCTCGGCACCGCGGTGCTGGGCAGCGTGCTGCTCGCCGGCGCTTCACCGGCCGTGCTGGCGGGCAGCCTGTCGTTCAGCGCGGCCGCGCTGCTCTACCTGGTGACGGAAGAGCTGCTGATGGAGGCGCACGAGGTCGAGGAGAAGCCGATCTCGACGCTGGTGCTGTTCGGCGGTTTCCTCACGTTCTGGGGCATTCAGCTGATGGGTCGTTGAGGACCGCTGCGTCGGCGGGCCGCCGCGCGGCGGGCTCGCCGGCGCCGGGCCTCGCGCGCCAGCGCGGCCAGCGTCACCGCGCCCAGCCGATCGAGCAGCGTGGCCTCGGCCGCCTGCGCCGCGGCGGACAGCGCCGCCTGCACGGCCTGGGCCGCCGGGCAGGCGGGCCGGTCCTCGCGAAAGCCGAGCCACACCGGTGCCGGTGCGCGCAGCGCGGCCTGCACGTCGCGCAGGGTGATGCGGTCGAGCGGGCAGCTCAGCACCCAGCCGCCGCCGTGACCCTTGGCGGACGCGACGAGGCCGGCTTCACGCAGCCCGGCCATCAGCCGGCGCAGCACCACCGGGTTCGTGTGCATCGCCGCAGCCAGCGCAGCGGACGTGGCGGGATCGGGGCGCTCGGCCATGTGCAGCAGCACGTGCAGCACGTCGGACAACTGGCTGTTCCTGTTCATGCAACATTGTGAGTTGCATGACAGGTTCAGGCAACCAATGCGGACCAATCAGGGGCGGACTATCCCTGATGACGCGGGCCCGATGCTGCAGTCTGATAGGCACTGCTGTACCTATCGATCCTCGCCGATCACGGGACCGGTCGGCCCACCGGCAACGGTTGCGAAGCGCTGTAGCGATGCCCGCGCCCGGCAGCCGATCCTGCTTGGCATCGCGGACGAGGGATCGAGATGTCGGATGAGAACGTGAGCCGCCGGTTCGACCGCGGCACCGGGTTGTCGGCGCTGGCGATGGCCGTCGCGATTGGCCTGCCCGGGGGCGCGATGGCCGCGCAGGGCAGCTCCTGGGGCAGCGCCGGCGGCGACCGCCAGAACACGCGCAGCCAGCCCTCGGAGCACACGCTCGGCGTGGGCAACGTCAGCCGCCTGGCGGTGAAGTGGTCGCTGACCACTGCCGGTGATGTGTCGGCCACGCCAGCCGTCGATGAAGACACGGTCTATGTGCCTGACTGGGCCGGCTATCTGTACGCGGTGAACCGCCAGACCGGCGCGCTGCGGTGGAAGGTGGCGGTCTCCGCGCTGACCGGCGTGCCCGGCGACAAGGCACGCGCGACGCCGGCGCTGGCAGGCGACAAAGTCATCATCGGCACGCAGGGCTCCATCCTTGCCGGCGGCGGCCCCGGCGGCCGCGTGCTGGCCTTGAACAAGGCCACCGGTGCGCTGGTGTGGAGCACGGTGGCCGAGTCGCACCCGGCCGCGATCATCACGCAGTCGGCCACGGTGCATGGCTCGCAGGTGTTCGTCGGCGTCGCTTCGCAGGAAGAGGCGCTGGCGGCCTTCGCGCCGGGCTATGTGCTGTCGTTCCGGGGCAGCATGCTGTCGCTGGACGTCAATACCGGCAAGGTGATCTGGAAGACGATGCTGGCACCCACCGGCTACACCGGCAACTCCGTGTGGGGCAGTTCGCCGGCCGTCGACACCAAGCGCGGCTCCGTCTACGTGGCCACCGGCAACAACTACTCGGTGCCGCCGGCGGTGTTGAGCTGCGTGGCATCGGCCAGCAGCGACGCCGCGCGCGCCGCGTGCCTGCCGGGCGATGACTACTTCGACAGCATCCTGTCGCTCGACATCAAGACCGGTGCGGTGCGCTGGGCCACGCGGGCGATCTCCTACGACGCCTGGACGGTGGCCTGCATCTTCGGCGGCGGCGACAACTGTCCATCGCCGGCCGGGCCCGACTACGACTTCGGCCAGGCCCCGGCCCTGTTCAAGGCCACCGGCGGCAAGGGCGCCCCGGTCGAGCTGGTCGGCGCAGGGCAGAAGAGCGGGCAATACTGGGCGCTCGATGCCGACACCGGCGCGGTCGCCTGGGTCACGCAGGCGGGGCCGGGCGGCACCACCGGCGGGCTGCAATGGGGTTCGGCCACTGACGGCACGCGCGTCTACACCGCCGACTCCAACAGCAACTTCGTCCCGTGGACACCGCTGGGCCAGTCGGCACCCACCGTGCGCGGTGCCTGGAGCGGCATCGACGCACTGACCGGACAACTGCTGTGGCAGACCGTCGACCCGAACGACGCGGCCGGCATTGGCGGCGGACCCTCGGGGCCGGTGACCACGGCCAACGGCGTGGTCTACGCCTGCTCGCTGGATGCGTTGGGCACGATGTACGCGATGGACGCCGCCAGCGGCGCCATCCTGTGGCGCTATGCCAGTGGCGGCTCGTGCCTGTCGGGCGCGGCCATCGCCGACGGCACGCTGTTCTGGGGCTCGGGCTACAGCAACTTCGGCTTCGGCACGCCGAACCACAAGCTCTACGCCTTCTCGCTGCCTGACTGAGGGCGCGCCGGGCGGCGGCGATTTCACCGAATAAATATTCGTGTATGATCGCCGCCGATGAAGCCCAAGGACGACAGGAAGGTCGAAGCCATCGCCGCGGCGGTGTACCGGCTGTCGGCGCGCCACGGGCTTTCTTCGGTGACGCTGGCCGACATCGCGCGCGAAGCGGGCGTGGCCACCAGCACGCTCTACGTCTACTTCAAGTCGCGCGAAGTGCTGCTCGATGAGGTGTACCGCAAGGCCAAGACGGCCACCATGACGCGCTACGCCTTGAAGGACGACCCGGCCGCTCCGCTGAAGGCGCGGGTGCGCCGCATCTGGCTCAACATGGTCGACCACCGCCTCGAGAACCAGCACCAGATGGCCTTTCTCGAGCAGTTCTACCACTCCGAGTTCATCAGCGAGACCAGCCGCGCGCTGGGCCTGCGCATGGCCGCGCCCTTTCTCGAACTGCTGGCCGCTGGCCAGAAGAGCGAGCAGTTGAAACCGCTGCCGCTGCCGCTGATGGGCGCGGCGATCATGGGCCTCGCCAAGGAGACCGCCGTGCTGCTGAGCCGCGGCGACCTGCCGGACAACGAGAAGACGCGTGCCAGCGCCTTCCAGCTGTGTTGGGATGCCATCAAGGCCTGAAGGCCCGTGAAGCTTCGTGTTTTTTTGACTTTTAACCGAATCTTTTTTCGCCCAAGGAGATGACGATGTCGACCCATGCCGAATCCAACACCCCCACCGTGCTGATCACCGGCTGTTCGTCCGGCATCGGCCGGGCCGCGGCCCATCGCTTTGCCCAGGCCGGCTGGCAGGTGGTGGCGACGATGCGCGACGTCGGCCAGGCCGGCGACCTGGCCGGGCTGCCGAACGTGCGGGTGCAGGCGCTGGACGTCACCGACCGCGCGTCGGTGCAGGCCGCTGTCGATGTGACGCTGGCGCAGTTCGGCCGCATCGATGCGCTGGTCAACAACGCCGGCTTCGGCCTGTTCGGCCCCTTCGAGCTGGCCGGCGACGCGGTGATCGAGCGGCAGTTCGCGACCAACGTGTTCGGCGTGTTCAACGTCATCCGTGCCGCCTTGCCGGCAATGCGCGCGCAGCGCGGCGGCGTGATCGTCAACGTGGCCTCGGTCGGCGGGCTGACGACCCTGCCGTTCAACTCGCTGTACCACGCCACCAAGTACGCGGTGGTCGGCTTCACCGAGGGCCTGAACCACGAGCTGGCCGAGTTCGGCATCCGCGCCAAGTTCGTCGCGCCGGGCGGCGTGGCCACCGATTTCGCCGGCCGTTCGCTGTCGGTGACCTTTGCCGACAACAACCATCCCTATGCGGCCAACGTGGCCAAGGCGATGGCGTCCTGGGCCAGCCGGCGCGGCGGCTATGCCCAACCCGACCAGGCGGCCGACGTGATCTTCACCGCCGCGACCGACGGCACGCACCAGGTCCGCTATGTCTCGGGCGCCGATGCCGAGGCGCTGCTGGCGACGCGCGCGACGCTCGACGACGCCGGCTACCTGGCGCTGGTGCAGAAGACCTTCGGCCTGAACGGCGCGACCGAAGCCTGACCCCGACAGTCCCCCACGACGACAGGAGCGAACGATGAAGCTGAACGTGAACGGGCGCGACCACGAGGTCGACGTCGAACCCGAGATGCCCTTGCTCTGGGTGCTGCGCGACGAGCTGCACATCACCGGCCCGAAGTACGGCTGCGGCGTGGGCTACTGCGGCGCCTGCACCGTGCATGTCGGCGGCACCGCGATCCGCTCGTGCTCGATGCCGGCCAGCGCGGTCAGCGCGCCGGTGATAACCATCGAAGGGATCGGCCAGCCGGAGGCGCTGCACGCGTTGCAGAAAGCCTGGGTCGAGCTGCAGGTGGCGCAGTGCGGCTATTGCCAGTCGGGGCAGATCATGACCGCGGCGGCCTTCCTGGCCACGGTGCCCGCGCCGACCGACGAGCAGATCGACCAGGCCATGGCCGCCAACCTGTGCCGCTGCGGCACCTACCCGCGCATCCGCGAAGCGGTGAAGGCCGCCGCGAAGAACCTGAAGGGAGCCTGAGCATGGGTCGCGTCGCCACCATCGCACGCCGTAGCTTCCTGATCGGCTCTGCCGCCGTCGCGGGCGGCGTGGTCTTCGGCATCTACCAGGTGAAGAAGCCGCTTGCCAACCCGCTGGCTGACGGGCTGAAGCCCGGCGCGGCCGCGCTGACGCCCTGGGTGCGCATCGACAAGAGCGCCATCACGCTGATCACGCCGCACACCGACCTGGGCCAGGGCGCCTACTCGGTGCAGGCCGCGCTGATCGCCGAGGAGCTGGACCTGGACTTCGGCCAGTTCCGCATCGAGCCCGGCACGCCGGCGCCGGCGTACTACAACCGCGCGCTGTCCGGCGAGCAGGTGCCGTTCAACTCGCACGACACCAGCGCCTCGGCCGAGGCGATGCGCGGCGTCATCGGCGGCGTGTTCAAGCTGATGGGGCTGATGGTCACCGGCGGCTCGTCGACGGTGCCCGACAGCTTCGACAAGCTGCGCGAGGCCGGCGCCACGGCGCGCGAGACCTTGAAGCTCGCCGCGTCGCGCCAGAGCGGCGTGCCGGTGGCGCAGCTGAAGACGGCGCGCGGCGCGGTGCTGCTGCCCGATGGCAAGGCGCTGAAGTACACCGAACTGGCCGAGGTGGCCGCCACCTTGGAACCGGTGCAGGGCGTGACGCTGCGCGAGCCTTCGGCCTGGCGGCTGATCGGCAAGCCGATGCAACGGCTGGACATCGTCGCCAAGTCCACCGGCACCTTGCGCTACGGCATCGACCAACAGGCGGAAGGCATGCTGCATGCCGCGGTCAAGGTCAATCCGCGCCAGGGCGGCACGCTCAATCGCTACGACGATGCCAAGGCCAAGGGCTTGCGCGGCGTGAAGCACATCCTGCCGGTGACCAATGGCGTCGCGGTGGTGGCCGACAACAGCTGGCGCGCGTTCCAGGCCGTGAAGGCCATCGACTGCGACTGGGGCCCGGCCCCGTACCCGGCCGAGATGAAGGACCACTGGGCCGCGGTGGCCGCCAGCTTCACGCCCGAGCGGCTGGACAAGCAGTGGCGCAACGAAGGCCAGGTCGAGCAGGCGCTGGCCGAAGGCCCGGTGATCGAGGCCGAATACCGCGCGCCTTACCTGGCGCATGCGCCGCTGGAGCCGCTGAACGCCATCGTCCGCGTGGCCGATGACGGCGTCGACGTCTGGGTGGCGCACCAGATGCCGCGCTTCGTGCAGCAGAAGGTGGCGGCCATCGCCGGCGTGAAACCGGAGCAGGTGCGCTATCACCAACAGTACGCGGGCGGCAGTTTCGGGCACCGGCTGGAGTTCGAGAACGTCACGCTGTGCGCCGAGATCGCGAAGCAGTTGCGCGGCACGCCGGTGAAGCTCACTTTCTCGCGCGAGGAAGACTTCGCGCACGACTTCCCGCGCCAGATCGGCATGGCGCGCGGCAAGGGCGTGGTGAAGAACGGCCAGGTGCATGCGCTGGACCTGCAGGTGGCCACGGTCAGTTCGTCGGCCTCGCAGGCCAAGCGCCTGGGACAAGCTAAGCCGCCGGGGGCGGACGGCCAGCTCGCCGCCGGCGCCTGGAACCAGCCCTTCGCGGTGCCGCACCTGCGCATGCGGGCCTACCAGGTGCCCGAGCTGGCGCCGACCAGTTCCTGGCGCTCGGTGGGCGCCTCGACGCAGGGCTTCTTCGCCAGCGCCTTCCTCGACGAGCTGATCCATGCCGCCGGCGCCGACCCGCTGCAGGAGCGCCTGCGCCTGTGCACGCATGCGGTGTCGCGCAAGGTGCTCGAAGCAGTGGGCGAGATGTCGAACTGGGGCGCCAAGCTGGCGCCCGGCCGTGGCCGCGGCCTGGCCTTCGTCGACAGCTTCGGCGTGCCGGTGGCCGAGGTGGTGGAGGTGACCAAGACCGACAAGGGCATCCGCATCGACAAGGTCTTCGTCGCGCTCGATGTCGGCCGCGTCGTCGACCCGGTGAACTTCGACAACCATGTCAAGGGCGCCGTGGTCTGGGGCCTGGGTCATGCGATGAACTGCGAGACGACCTATGCCGACGGCATGGCGCAGCAGCGCAACTTCCCGCAGTTCCAAGGCATGCGCCTGGACCAATGCCCGCAGATCGCGGTGCGCGGGCTGGAGAACGACCCGCACATCCGTGGCGTGGGCGAACCGCCGGTGCCGCCGGCCGCCCCGGCGCTGGCCGCGGCCATCTTCGCGGCCACCGGCCAGCGGCTGCGCGAAATGCCGTTCAGCAAGTTCGTGGGCTTCGTGTAAGCCGGCGGGCGGGCGGGCCCGGCCCGGCCCGCGCCGGTGCGCCGCGGCATCATCCTCCTCCAGCCCACCTGGAGCGATGCGATGAAGATGGATTTCGACGGCGTGCAGGCCTTCGTGGCGGTGGCCGAGCGCGGCGGCTTCAGCCGCGCCGCGCGCGAGCTGCACCTGACGCAGACGGCGCTGTCGCGCCGCATCCAGAAGCTCGAGGCCTACCTCGGGCTGACCCTGCTGAACCGCACCACGCGGCGCGTCGAGCTCAGCGTGGTCGGGCGCGAGTTCCTACCGCAGGCGCGCGCCATCGTGCAGCAGATGACGCAGGCGGTGGAGCGGCTGAAGGACATGTCGCGCCGCGGCAGCGGGCAGGTGGTGCTGGCCTGCATCCCGTCGATGACCACGCATGTGCTGCCCGAGCTGATCCGGCGTTATGCGCAGCTGCATCCGGGCAACCGCTTCCAGCTGCACGACGGCTCGTCGCAGGAGGTGCGGCAGGCGCTGCTGTCGGGCCGGGCCGAGCTGGGCATCGCGGTGCAGGGCGAGTCGCATGCCGAGCTCGCCGAGCGCGTGCTGTTCGCCGACCCGCTGGTGTTCCTGTGCCGCGCGCCGCACCCGCTGCTGGCGCGCGGCGCGGCGCGCTGGGCCGACCTGCGCGATGCGGAGCTGGTCAGTGTCAGCGGCTTCACCGCCACGCGCGTGTTCATGGACTACCAGCTGGCCAAGCGCGGCCTCCGGCTGCAGGGACAGTACGAGGTGCAGCACCACGCCACCGCGATCAACCTGGTGGCCGCCGGCGTGGGCGTGGCCATCCTGCCGGCCTCCACCTTCCAGGAGGGCGACCGCCCCGGCGTGCGCCGGCTCGCGCTGACGCAGCCGGTGGTGCGGCGCAAGGTGGTGCTGCTGCAGCGGCAGGGCGCCGCGCTGTCGCCGGCGGCCGAGGCCTTCCGGCAGCTGGTGACCAAGACCGTGTTCAAGACCTGAAATGATGCGGCCCAGGCCTCAATCGATCAGTTCTTTGCATTTATCGATTCAATCGGCCTTGGCCAGAATGCGGGCTTCGATCCCCGAACCCCGCGCCAGGCGCGCGACATTCCCATGGACACCGATGTGCTGGTGATTGGCGGCGGCAACGCGGCCCTGTGCGCCGCGCTGATGGCGCGCGAGGCCGGTGCCCGCGTGCTGCTGCTGGAGGCCGCGCCTCGGGAATGGCGCGGTGGCAACTCGGCCCATACCCGCAACCTGCGCTGCATGCACGACGCGCCGCAGGACGTGCTGGTGGAGGCCTACCCCGAAGAGGAGTTCTGGCAGGACCTGCTGAAGGTGACCGGCGGCCGCACCAACGAGGCGCTGGCACGCTTGACGATCCGCGCCTCGGCTACCTGCCGCGACTGGATGCGTCGTCATGGCGTGCGCTTCCAGCCACCGCTGTCCGGCGCGCTGCATGTGGCGCGCACCAATGCCTTCCTCATGGGCGGCGGCAAGGCGCTGGTCAATGCCTACTACCGCAGCGCCGAAGCGCTGGGCGTGCAGGTGCGCTACGCGTCGCCGGTGCAGCGCATCGAGCTCGACAACGGCCGCTTCGTCGCCGCGTGGTCGGGCGACCGGCGCATCACCGCCCGCGCCTGCGTGCTGGCCGCCGGCGGCTTCGAGTCCAACCGCGACTGGCTGCGCGCGGCCTGGGGCCGCAACGCACGCGGCGAATGGCCAGCCGACAACTTCCTGATCCGCGGCACGCGCTTCAACCAGGGCGTGCTGCTGCGCCACCTGCTCGAAGACCACCAGGCCGATGCGATCGGCGACCCGACCCAGGCCCACATGGTGGCCATCGATGCGCGCGCGCCGTTGTACGACGGCGGCATCTGCACCCGCATCGACTGCGTCAGCCTGGGCGTGGTGCTCAACCGCGACGCGCAGCGCTTCTACGACGAGGGCGAGGACTTCTGGCCCAAGCGCTATGCCATCTGGGGCCGGCTGGTGGCGCAGCAGCCGGGGCAGACGGCCTGGTCGGTGATCGATGCCCAGGCCATCGGCCACTTCATGCCGCCGGTGTTTCCCGGCGTGGTGGCCGACACCCTGCCCGAGCTGGCGCGGCGCATCGGCCTGGACGAGACCGTGTTCGTGCGGACCATCACCGACTACAACCGTGCCTGCCGCCCGGGCCGTTTCGACCACACGGTGCTGGACGATTGCCGCACCGAAGGCCTGCAGCCCGACAAGACGCATTGGGCGCGGCCGATCGACCGGCCGCCCTTCCATGCCTACGCGCTGCGGCCCGGCGTCACCTTCACCTACCTGGGCCTGCGTACCGACGAGACCGCGGCCGTGCACTTTGGGGGTCAGCGCAGCGCCAACCTCTTCGTCGCCGGCGAGATGATGGCCGGCAACGTGCTGGGCCAGGGCTACACCGCGGGCGTGGGCATGTCCATCGGCACCGCGTTCGGCCGCATCGCGGGCACCCGGGCGGCCCAGGCCGCCCTTCAACCGGAGTGGGCCGATGCAGGCGCTTGAACGATTGACGGCCGAGGCCCGCGCGCTGGCCACCGGCCCGGGCCTGCCGAACGTCGCTGCAGGCGCCGATGTGGCCGACGTGGCCGAGGTGGCCCGCGTGATGCAGATCTGCAATGCCTGCCGCTACTGCGAGGGCTTCTGCGCGGTGTTCCCGGCCATGACGCGGCGGCTGCAGTTCGATGCCGCCGACGCGCACTACCTGGCCAACCTGTGCCACCACTGCGGCGCCTGCCTGCATGCCTGCCAGTACGCGCCGCCGCACGAGTTTGCGGTGAACGTGCCGCGGGCGATGGCGCGCGTGCGCCGCCAGACCTATGTCGCGCATGCCTGGCCACCGGCGCTGGGCGCGCTGTACCAGCGCAACGGGCTGGTGCTGGCGCTCGCGCTGGCAATCGGCCTCGCGCTGTTCCTGGCGCTGGCGCTGTGGCGCCACGGCACGCTGTGGCAGGCGCCGGCCAACGGCTTCTACGGCGTGTTCCCGCACGGGCTGCTGGTGGCGCTGTTCGCACCGGTGTTCGGCTTCGTCGTGCTGGCCTTTGCGATGGGCCTGCGGCGCTTCCTGCGCGGCGTGACGCCGGCCAGCAGTGGCGCGCCGGCCTCCTGGCCTGCGGCCGCCGAAGCCACGCACGACGTGCTGACCTTGCACTACCTGGACGGCGGCCATGGCGAGGGCTGCCACAACGACAGCGATGCCTGGACCCATGCCCGCCGGCGTTGCCACCACCTGGTGTTCTACGGCTTCCTGCTGTGCTTCGCGGCCACGGCCAGCGGAACCTTGTTCCACTACCTGCTCGGCTGGCCGGCGCCCTATGCGCTGCCCGCGTTGCCCAAGCTGCTGGGCGCAGCCGGCGGACTGATGCTGATGGCCGGCTGCGCCGGGCTGTGGCGCCTGCAGCGCAGCCGCCACCCGCTGCACGGCGACCCCGCCCAGCGGCCGATGGACCTGGGCTTCATCGCACTGCTGTTCCTGACGGCCGCCACCGGCTTCGCGGTCTGGGGCGCACGCGGCACGGCGGCGCTGCCGCTGGCGCTGTGCGCGCACCTGGGCAGCGTGATGGCGCTGTTCTGCACCATGCCCTATGGCAAGTTCGCCCATGGGGTGTACCGTGGTGCCGCGCTGCTGCGCCATGCGGTCGAGAAACGGCAACCCAACCCGGTCGGCCTGGGCGCCGATTGAACCAGGAGACACACCATGCAACGACGCGAGTTCACGCTGCTGGGCGCTGCCAGCGCGGCCGGCCTGCTGCCCTTCGGGGCCCGGGCCCAGGACCTGCCGGCCCGCAAGACGCTGACCATCGTGGTCGGCTTCGCGGCCGGTGGCGCGGCAGACACCGCTGCGCGCATCATCGGCAAGAAGCTGGCCGAGAACACCGGCTTCACCGTGGTCATCGACAACAAGGCCGGTGCCGGCGGCAACATCGCGCACCAGTACACCGCCACCGGCCCGGCCGATGGCTCGGTGCTGCTGTTCGGCTCGGTCGGCCCGCTGGCCATCGCGCCGCACCTGATGAAGCTGCCCTACGACCCGGTGAAAGACCTGGCGCCGGTGACCATGGGCGTGAACTTCCCAAACGTGCTGGTGGTGCATGCGGGCCTGAAGATCAAGACCTTCGCCGAGTTCATCGACTACGCGCGCAAGAACCCCGGCAAGCTGGACTACGCGTCCACCGGCGCCGGCTCGGCCTCGCACCTGGCCGGCGAACTGCTCAACGACATGGCCAAGATCGACACGCTGCACGTGCCCTACAAGGGCGGCGCGCCGGCGCTGCAGGACCTGCTGGGCGGGCGCGTGGCGGCCTACTACTCCACGCTGTCCACCGCGCAGCCGCACATCGAATCGGGCAAGCTGATCCCGCTGGCGTCCACCGGCCCGAAGCGCATTCCGCAGCTGCCCAACATCCCGACCATCGCCGAGTCCGGCTTCCCCGGCTACAGCGCGACCAACTGGTACGCCTTCGTCGCCTCGGCCAAGGTGCCCAGGCCTGTCCTCGAGCGCTGGAACCAGGAGCTGGTGAAGGTGCTGAAGTCGCCCGAGGTGGTGGCCGAGCTCAACCAGCACGGCATGCCGCCGCAGCCCGGCACGCGCGACGAACTGGGCGCCGAGATCGCGCGCGAATCGGCCACCTGGGGCCGCGTGATCCGCGAGCGCAAGATCACCGTGGAATGATGCCACCGCGCCGGAGGGGCCGATGACCGCGCTGGCCGGCAAGACCGTGCTGATCACCGGCGCCGCCAGCGGCATCGGCCGGCTGATGGCGCGCAAGATCGCCGCCCGCGGCGCGCGCCTGGTGCTGTGGGACCTGACGGCGGCCGCACTCGAGGACCTGCGCGCCGAACTGGCCGCGGGCGGCTGCACGGTGCAGGTCTACGGCTGCGACCTCGCCCAGCGCGAGGCCATCGTCGCCACCGCGGCGCGGGTGCTGCAGGACTGCGGGCCGGTGGACGTGCTGGTGAACAACGCCGGCATCGTCAACGGCCGCTCGCTGCTGGACAGCAGCGACGACGAGATCGAGCGCACCTTCCGCGTCAACACGCTGGCGCTGTTCAGCACCACGCGGGCCTTCCTGCCGGCGATGCTGGCGCGAGGCGCGGGCCACCTGGTCAGCATCTCGTCGGCGGCCGGGCTGGCCGCGGTGCCGCGGCTGGCGGACTACTCGGCCAGCAAGTTCGCGGTGGTGGGCTTCGACGAGGCGCTGCGCCAGGAGCTGGCCGAGCGCGGCGTGCCCATCGTGACCACGCTGGTGTGCCCGTACTACATCGACACCGGCATGTTCGCCGGTGTGCGCACGCGCTTCCCCCGGCTGCTGCCGATCCTGGCGGCCGACGACGTGGCCGAGCGCATCGTGCGGGCGATCGAGACCGACCGCCGGCGCCTGCTGATCCCGCGCTTCGTGATCGCCGCGCTGCTGGCGCGGGCCCTGCCGCCGCGCGCCTTCGACGCGCTGATGCGCTTCTTCGGCATCACGCGCAGCATGGCGCGGTTCACCGGGCGCCGGCCGCGCTGAAGGGCGGCGCGTTGGCCGGCGTCAGCGCGGCTGCTCGTTGCCGTAGGTCTTGACCAGGTAGTCGACGATCTCGGGCATGTCGGCTTCGTTGATCGGTGCGTTGAAGACCTGCTTCATGCGCTTGACCATCGCGTCCCAGTAGGGGCGCGGCGCGGTGGGCGGCTGGTACAGCATGTACTCGGCCGAATGGCAGGCCACGCAGTTGCCCTGCGCCTTGGCATAGCCGGGCAGCGCGCTGGCCTTGAGCTGCGTGCCGTCGGGCGGCAGCTGGATGGTCTTCGAGCGCGAGGGCAGGGCCAGGCCGAGTGCCAGCGCGCAGGCGGTGGCCAGGAGGACGAGCTTGGTGTTCATCACGGGTGCTCCTTCAGGCCGCGCTGACCTTGACCGATTCGACGACGTTGCGCATGTAGCCCGCGGGCTGCCACAGCGCTTCCATCGGCTGGCTCTGGCCCGAACGGTTCCAGGCCCGCACGCGCAGGTCGTGCTGGCCCGCGCTCGGCGTGAAGCCGAAGGTGAATTCGCGGAAGGAGTAGCGGCCCAGCTCGGCGCCCAGCGTGGCGCCCCGCCAGCTCTGGCCGCCGTCGGTGGAGTACGCCACCTCGCGGATGCCCTGGCCGCCGTCGAAGGCGATGCCGCGCACGACGACGGCCTGGCCGGCGCGCAGCCGCGCGCCGTCCTGCAGCGAGGTGATGAACGAGCGCACCGTGAAGCGGCCGATCGGCCGCGTGGCCGCCGGCGTGGTGCCGGGCTCGATGCAGGCGCAGTCGTTGTCCGGGATGCGGTAGGCCGGCTTCATCCAGAAGCCTTCGTAGACCTGGTCCACCAGCATGATCTCCGACAGGTGCTTGACCCAGTAGGTGCCGTAGTA
>NZ_JBGAGA010000087.1:0-24116 GCF_044226965.1 Aquabacterium sp.
TACACCAGCGACAGCAGCGACTTCATGCGCCAGCGGCCGACGGCCCAGCCCATCAGCACGCTGCCGACGATGTTGAACAGCCCCAGCATCGCCAGCGACCAGGCGCCGTACTGCACCGGCAGCCCGCAGGCCGCGATGACACCCGGCAGGTGCGTGGCGAGGAACGCCACGTGGAAGCCGCAGACGAAGAAGCCGGCCGCGAGCATCAGGTAGCTCGGGTGGCGCAGCGCCTGGCCGATGGCCGCGCGCGCGCCCACCGGCCTGGCGGCCGCAGGGTTGGTCGGGGCCGCCGCCGCGGCGCCACCCTTCAGCACGAAGGCCGCCGGCAGCGCCAGCAGCACCAGCAGGCCCATCCACTGCATCGCGTTGACCCAGCCCAGCGCGACCAGCAGCGCGCCGGCGATCGGCGCCATCAGGAACTGCCCGGTCGAGCCGCCGGCATTGACGATGCCGGTGGCCAGCCCGCGCTGGCTGGCCGGAATCAGGCGCGCGGTGGTGGCCATCAGCACCGCCGGGCCGGCCATGCCGGCGCCACCGGCGGCCAGCATGCCGATCGCGAAGATCAGCCCGGCGGTCGTCGTCATGAACGGCGTCAGGAAGGTGCCCAGCGCCACCAGCAGCACGCCGGTGAACAGCACGCGGCCGGCGCCGACGCGATCGGCCATCGCGCCGGCAAAGGGCTGCGTCAGCCCCCACCAGAGCTGGCCGAACGCGAAGGCCAGGCTGATCTGGCCCAGGCCCAGGTGCGTGGCGGTGTTCAGGTTGCCGAGGAACAGGCCCATGGTCTGGCGTGTACCCATCGTCAACGCAAAGGTGCCGGCGGCGGCCAGCAGCACCAGCCACACCGGCCATGAACGCGAGCGGGCGCCCGGCGCGAGCGTGGCTGCCGAAACGTTAGTGGTCATCGTCGTCTCCCTCTTCGGCGCCGGCCAGGCAGGCCAGCGATTCGTCGATCAGCGCATGCAGCGCCTTCACCCGGGCCAGGCCCAGGCGCTCGTTCAGCGATTCCTGCGCCACGCGCCAATGGCGCTGCGCCTCGGCGCGCTTGGCGCGGCCGGCGTCGGTGATGTGCACCAGCCGGCTGCGCGCATCCTCGCCGGGCCCGATCTCCAGGTAGCCTGCGGCGAGAAGGGGCTTCAGGTTGCGCGTCAGCGTCGAGGCGTCCATCGTCATGGCCCGCGCCAGGTCGCCCGGGCGCAGCGGCCCGAGCTTCAGCACATGCGTCAGCAGCGAATACTGCGTGGTCTTCAGCCCGGACTTGCCGACCTCGCCGTCGTAGTGCTGGGCCACCCGGCGCAGCAGCTGGCGCAGCTTGAAGTTCGTGCAGCCCTGGGGACGGGCCGACGCATCGGCAGATGGAAGCATGGCTTTGAGCATGGTGAATCATTGTAGCTACAATCATTGCATCTGCAACTGAAAGGACGAAGACCATGGTCGTGGAGACGCCGCCCATCGGCTGGCAGGAAGAACTGGATGCGGTGCGCCAGCGTGCCGCCGCAGGCCCGCTGGCGAAGCCGGGCATCGCGAGCCCCGAGATGGTGGCTGGCAAGAGCGGGCTCGAGATCATGCAGACCATGCTGGCCGGCCACCTGCCCTACCCGCACATCATGGACACGCTGGACTTCCACCTCGTCGAGGTCGGCCCAGGCAAGGCGGTGTTCCAGGGCGTGCCGCAGCTGAAGCACTACAACCCGCTGGGCAGCGTGCACGGTGGCTGGTACGCCACGCTGCTGGATTCGGCGCTGGGCTGCGCGGTGCACACCAGCCTGGCGCCGGGCTACGGCTACACCACCGCCGAGCTCGGCATCAACATCGTGCGCGCGGCCTCGTACAAGTCCGGCCCGCTGCGCGCCATCGGCACGGTCATCCACAGCGGCCGCCAGCTGGCCACGGCCGAGGCGCGCATCGTCGGCGAGGATGGCAAGTTGTACGCGCATGGCACCACCACCTGCCTGGTGTTCGAAGCCAGGCCGCGCTGAAACGCTTACACTGCGCCCCGGTTCCAGGAGAGTGCTTGCGTGCGCAACCACACGCAAGCCGCCGAAGGCGCAAGCTCCCATACACGCTCAGGCCCCGTACTGGAACCGATCACAGCCGATTCTGGAGAGTGAGGCTTCCACCCCCGGAAGCTTCCGCCGAAGGAGCAAGGGCCCCGCCTCGCGGCAGGGTTCCGAATCTCTCAGGTACCGAGGACAGCGGGAGCGGCGCGAGAGGACTCTTGGGTCCCGGTTCGCGCGCTCGCCTGCAGTGCTGCTTTCATGCGCACGGCCTGGGGCCCATGACCTCTCGTTCGCTTCGCTCACCGCTCACGCGAATCGACTCGAAAGGTCACGCACCATGCAAGTCACCGTTCTCGGCGCCGGCGTCACCGGCATCACCACCGCCTGGTATCTGCGCCAGGCCGGCCACGAGGTCACCGTCATCGACCGCCAGCCCGCCGCGGGCCTGGAAACCAGCTTCGCCAATGGCGGGCAGATCTCGGTCTCGCACGCCGAGCCCTGGGCCAACCCCAGCGCACCGCTGAAGGTGCTGAAGTGGCTGGGCCAGGAAGACGCGCCGCTGCTGTTCCGCCTGCGGCCCGACTGGCGCCAGTGGTGGTGGGGCCTGCGCTTCCTGCGCGAATGCACGCCGGCGCGCACGCGGCACAACATCCGCCAGATCGTGAACCTGGGCCTCTACAGCCGCGCCCAACTGCAGCAGCTGCGCGTCGATGCGCGGCTGCAGTACGACCAGCTGACGCGCGGCATCCTGCACTTCTACACCAGCGAACGCGAGTTCGAAGCCGCGCAAGAACCGGCCCGCGTGATGCGCGAACTCGGCTGCGAGCTGGACATGAAGACGCCCGACGAATGCGTGCAGATCGAGCCCGCGCTGGCCGCCGCCCGACACAAGATCGTCGGCGGCAGCATGACGCCCAGCGACGAATCCGGCGACGCCCACCGCTTCACCCAGCAGCTGGCGCAGCGCTGCGCCGAAGCCGGCGTGCAGTTCCTCTACGACACCCGCATCGTCGGGCTGGACCGCGAGGGCGATGCCTTAAAGGCCGTGCGCATCGCCTCGAAGGAAGGCATCGTCAGCGTCCACAACGCCGACGCCTTCGTGCTGTGCATGGGCTCGTTCAGCCCGGCCTTCGCGGCCGAACTGGGCATCCGCCTGGACATCTACCCGGCCAAGGGCTACTCGGTGACGCTGCCGGTGCTGGACCCGACCAAGGCCTACAGCGTGTCGCTCACCGATGACGAGTACAAGCTGGTGTTCTCACGCCTGGGCGAGCGGCTGCGCATCGCCGGCACCGCCGAGCTGAACGGCCACGACCACACACTGAACCTGGCGCGCTGCGAAGCCATCGTGCGCCGCACCCGCGAGCTGTTCCCGGAGATGACCGACGGCCGCGACGCCCGCTTCTGGACCGGCCTGCGCCCGGCCACGCCGTCGAACGTGCCCTACATCGGCCGCTCGAAGATCCAGGGCCTGTTCCTGAACACCGGCCACGGCACGCTGGGCTGGACCCACGCCGCCGGCTCGGGCCACGCGGTAGCAGACATCGTGAGCGGCCGCGTGCCGCAGCTGGACTTCGCGTTCACGAACCCAGCGCCGCGATCACCTCGGGCGGTGCCTGCACCAGCTCGATCAGCACCCCTTCCCCGCTGAGCGGGAACTGCTCGTTGCCCTTCGGGTGGATGAAGCAGATGTCGTGACCGGCCGCGCCCGGGCGGATGCCGCCCGGCGCGAAGCGCACGCCCTGGGCCGTCATCCAGGCAACGGCCTGGCGCAGGTCGTCCACCCACAGGCCCACGTGGTTCAGCGGCGTGGTGTGCACGGCCGGCTTCTTCTCGGGGTCCAGCGGCTGCATCAGGTCGACCTCGACCGCATGCGGCCCCTCGCCCATCGCGCAGATGTCCTCGTCGACGTTCTCGCGCTCGGAGACGAAGGTGCTCTTGACCGTCAGCCCGAGCATGTCGACCCACAGCGACTTCAGCCGCTGCTTGTCCGGCCCGCCAATGGCGATCTGCTGGATGCCGAGGATGCGAAAAGGCTTGCTCATGACGGATTCAACTCCGAAGTAACCGGCAGGTCCAGGCGGCGCAGCAGCGCCCGGTCGTCGGCGACGTCCGGATTGCCGGTGACGAGCAGCTTGTCGCCGTAGAAGATCGAATTGGCGCCGGCCATGAAGCACAGCGCCTGGATGCCCTCGCCCAGCTCGCGCCGGCCGGCCGACAGGCGCACGCGGGCGCGCGGCATCGTGATGCGCGCCGCGGCAATCACCCGCACCACCTCGAACGGGTCGACCGGCTCCTGGCCCGCCAGCGGCGTGCCTGCCACCCGCACCAGGTTGTTGACCGGCACCGATTCGGGCGCGGGATCCAGGCTGGCCAGCTCGGCGATCAGGCCGGCACGCTGCTCGCGCGTTTCGCCCATGCCCAGGATGCCGCCGCAGCACACCTTGATGCCGGCCGAGCGCACATGCTGCAGCGTGTCCAGCCGGTCCTGGTAATCGCGCGTGCCGATGATGCGGTCGTAGAAGTCCGGCGCGCTGTCGAGGTTGTGGTTGTAGAAGTCCAGGCCGGCGTCCTTCAGCGCCGCGGCCTGCCGCGGCTGCAGCATGCCCAGCGTCGCACAGGTCTCCAGGCCCAGGCCGCTCACTTCGCGCACCAGCAACGCCACCTTCTCGATGTCGCGGTCGTTCGGGCTGCGCCAGGCGGCGCCCATGCAGAAGCGCGTGGCGCCGGCGTCCTTGGCGGCACGCGCGGCCTGCAGCACCTCGGCCGGCTCCATCATCTTGGTGGCCTGCACGCCGGTGGGATGGTGGATCGACTGCGGGCAGTAGCCGCAGTCTTCCGGGCAGCCGCCGGTCTTGACCGACAGCAGCGAAGCCAGCTCGATGTCGGCCTGCGGGAAGTGCTGGACGTGCACCGCATGGGCCTGCTGCACCAGCGCCATGAAGGGCTGCTGCAGCAGCGCCAGCACCTGGCTGGCCGTCCAGGCGCGCGGCGCCTCGGCAGCTGCCGGCGGCGCCGGGCGGTGCAAGTGCACGGGCTGGCCGCGCTGGAGCAGGGTCGTGTCGGTGGTCATCGTGACGCGCAGGAAGTGATGGATCCCAAAGTGTGCGTCATTCGAAGGCCACGATCGGCTGGTCCACCGCCAGGCTGGCACCGGGCTGCGCCAGCACCTGCTTGACCACGCCGTCCTGCGTGGCGGTGAGGATGTTCTCCATCTTCATCGCCTCGATGGTGGCCAGGCGCTCGCCGGCCAGCACCTTCTGCCCCGGCGCCACCGCCACCTGCACCAGCAGGCCCGGCATCGGGGAGAGCAGGAACTTGCTCAGGTCGGGCGGCGCCTTGTAGGGCATCAGCTTCAGCAGCTCGGCTGCGCGCGGCAGCAGCGCCAGCGTGTCGATCGCGGTGCCGTTGTGCGACACCCGCAAGGCCAGCGGCTGGCGCGCCGAGCTGCGCTCGACCTGCGCGCTGAAGGGCTGGCCGTTCACGGTGCCGACCATCAGCGCGTCGCCCAGCTTCGACTGGCTCTGGATCGCATAGACCTGGCCGCCCACCGTGACGGTCAGCGTACCGGCCGCGGCGTCGAAGTCGCCCAGCTGCACCGCATGGTGCACATGCTGGCCCAGCTTGCCCAGCTGCACCACCACCAGCTCGTGCTTGTGCGCCACCTCGTGGCCCGGCAGCTGGCCGCTGATGCCGGCCGCCCGCTCGCGCGCCTTGCGGCGCACGAAGGCGGCCAGCGCCACCAGGAAGCGGGGATCCTCGTGCGGCACGTCGGCGGCGTCGAAGCCCTTGCCGTAGTGCTCGGCAATGAAGCCGGTGTTGAAGTCGCCGGCCACGAACCTCGGGTGCGCCAGCAGCGCGGCCTGGAACGGGATGTTGCTGCTGATGCCGCGGATCACGAAGGCATTCAGCGCTTCGCGCATCTTCGCGATCGCGTCCTGCCGATCGCGGCCGTGCACGATGAGCTTGGCGATCATCGAGTCGTAGAACATCGGGATCTCGCCGCCTTCGTAGACGCCGGTGTCGACCCGGACACCGCCAAAGGCTTCGTTCGCATAGGCCGCGCCCGCCAGCGTCACCGCGCCCTGCTCGAGGTTCGCAGCCGGTGGCTGGTACTTCACCAGCCGGCCGGTCGAAGGCAGGAAGTTGCGGAACGGATCCTCCGCATTGATGCGGCATTCCATCGCCCAGCCCTGGCGCGGGATCTGGTCCTGCGTGAACGCCAGCTTCTCGCCGGCGGCCACGCGGATCATCTGCTCCACCAGGTCCAGCCCGGTGATGCATTCGGTGACCGGGTGCTCCACCTGCAGCCGCGTGTTCATCTCCAGGAAATAGAAGTCCTGGTGCTTGCCGACGACGAACTCCACCGTGCCGGCCGACTGGTACTTCACCGCCTTGGCCAGGGCCACCGCCTGCTCGCCCATCGCCTGGCGCGTGGCGTCGCTGATGAAGGGCGACGGCGCTTCCTCGATCACCTTCTGGTGGCGGCGCTGGATCGAGCACTCGCGCTCGTGCAGGTAGACGACGTTGCCATGCGCATCGCCGAGGATCTGGATCTCGATGTGGCGCGGCTGCTCGACGAACTTCTCGATGAACACGCGGTCGTCGCCGAAGCTGTTGCGCGCCTCGTTGCGGCAGGACGAGAAGCCTTCGAAGGCTTCCTTGTCGTTGAAGGCCACGCGCAGGCCCTTGCCGCCACCGCCGGCGCTGGCCTTGATCATCACGGGATAGCCGATGTCCTTGGCAATCTGCACCGCCTGCTCGGGCGTTTCGATCGCGTCGTTCCAGCCGGGGATGGTGCTGACCCGCGCCTCGTTGGCCAGCTTCTTCGAGGCGATCTTGTCGCCCATCGCGGCGATCGAGTAGTGCTTCGGGCCGATGAAGACGATGCCCTCTTCCTCGCAGCGGCGGGCGAAGTCCTCGTTCTCGGACAGGAAGCCGTAGCCCGGGTGCAGCGCTTCGGCGCCGGTGGCCTTGCAGGCGGCGATGATCTTGTCGGCGACCAGGTAGCTCTCGCGCGAAGGCGCCGGCCCCAGCAGCACCGCCTCGTCGGCCAGGCTCACATGGCGCGCGTCCTTGTCGGCCTCGGAATACACCGCGACGGTGGCAATGCCCATCTTCTTCGCGGTCTTGATGACGCGGCAGGCGATCTCACCGCGATTGGCAATCAGGATCTTCTTGAACATGTCGTGCTTCTCCAATGTCCTGATCGATCAGAGCGGGATGTTGCCGTGCTTGCGCCAGGGATTCGCAAGTTGCTTGTCCTTCAGCATCACCAGCGATCGGCAGATGCGGCGGCGCGTCTCGTGCGGCTGGATCACGTCGTCGATGAAGCCGCGTGCGCCGGCGACGAAGGGGTTCGCGAAGCGGGCCTTGTACTCGGCCTCGCGCTGCGCGAGCTTGGCGGGGTCCTTCTTGTCCTCGCGGAAGATGATCTCCACCGCGCCCTTGGCGCCCATCACCGCGATCTCGGCATTCGGCCAGGCGAAGTTCACGTCGCCGCGCAGGTGCTTGGAGCTCATCACGTCGTAGGCGCCCCCGTAGGCCTTGCGGGTGATCACCGTCACCTTCGGCACCGTGCACTCGGCATACGCGTACAGGAGCTTGGCACCGTGCTTGATGATGCCGCCGTATTCCTGGCTGGTGCCCGGCATGAAGCCCGGCACGTCGACGAAGGTGATCACCGGGATGTTGAAGGCGTCGCAGAAGCGCACGAAGCGCGCGGCCTTGATGCTGCTCTTGATGTCCAGGCAGCCAGCCAGCACCAGCGGGTTGTTGGCGACGATGCCCACCGTCTGCCCCGCCATGCGCGCCATGCCGATCACGATGTTCGCGGCGTAGTCGGGTTGCAGCTCGAAGAAGTCGCCGTCGTCGACCACCTTGATGATCAATTCCTTGATGTCGTACGGCTTGTTCGGGTTGTCCGGCACCAGCGTGTCCAGGCTGTGGTCCAGGCGCGAGGACGGGTCGCCGCTGGGGCGCACCGGCGGCTTGTCCTTGTTGTTCAGCGGCAGGTAGTTGAAGAAGCGGCGCAGCATCAGCAGCGCCTCCACGTCGTTCTCGAACGCGAGGTCGGCCACGCCGCTCTTGGTGGTGTGGGTGGTGGCGCCGCCCAGTTCCTCGGCGGTGACTTCCTCGTGCGTGACGGTCTTCACCACCTCGGGACCGGTGACGAACATGTAGGACGAGTCCTTCACCATGAAGATGAAGTCGGTCATCGAGGGCGAATACACCGCGCCGCCGGCACAGGGCCCCATGATCATGCTGATCTGCGGGATCACGCCCGAGGCCATCACGTTGCGCTGGAACACGTCGGCATAACCGCCGAGGGACGCGACACCTTCCTGGATGCGCGCGCCGCCCGAATCGTTCAGGCCGATCACCGGCGCGCCGACCTTCATGGCCTGGTCCATCACCTTGCAGATCTTCTCGGCATGGGCTTCGGACAGCGCGCCACCGAACACGGTGAAGTCCTGGCTGAAGGCGAAGGCCAGGCGTCCGTTGATCATGCCGTAGCCGGTGACCACGCCGTCGCCCGGGATCTTGTTGTCGGCCATGCCGAAGTCGGCACAGCGGTGCTCGACGAACATGTCCCATTCCTCGAAGGTGCCTTCGTCGAACAGCAGTTCCAGCCGTTCACGGGCGCTCAACTTGCCCTTGGCATGCTGGGCCGCGATGCGCTTCTCGCCGCCGCCCAGCCGCGCCTTCGCGCGCTTGTCTTCGAGCATCTGCTGGATGTCGTGCATGGTGTCAGGTCCTTCTTCGGAAATTCAGTGGAACAGGTCGAGCAGCCGCCGTGCGGCGACCGAGGCGGCCAGCGTGCCGCCGCGTACTTCGGAAGTCATCTGCGGCAGTGCGACGCGCACGGCCGGGTGGTGGCGGAAGCGGTCCTTCAGGCCGGCATCGATGCGCTCCCACATCCAGGCCTGGTCCTGCGCGTGGCGACGCGCGGCCAGCCGTCCGTTCGCGGTCTGCAGGTCGCGAAAGCGGGTGATGGCGGCCCAGAACGCGTCGAGCCCGCGCGACTTCAGCGCGCTGAGCTGCAGCACCTGCGGGTGCCAGAGCGTCGTGTCGTGGTGGGCATGCTCGGGCCTGCCGTGCAGCCCGACCAGCCGCAGCGCCGAGGTGATCTGCGCCTGCGCCCGCGTGGCCGCCGCCTCGTCGAGGTCGGCCTTGTTGATCACCACCAGGTCGGCCAGCTCCATCACACCCTTCTTGATGGCCTGCAGGTCGTCGCCGGCGTTGGGCAGCTGCAGCAGCACAAAGCAATCGGTCATGCCGGCCACCGCGGTCTCGCTCTGGCCGACGCCCACGGTCTCGACGATCACGATGTCGTGGCCGGCGGCCTCGCACACCAGCATGGCTTCGCGCGTCTTCTCGGCCACGCCGCCCAGCGTGCCGCTGGCCGGGCTGGGCCGGATGTAGGCCCGCGGGTCCTGCGACAGGCGCTCCATGCGGGTCTTGTCGCCAAGGATCGAGCCGCCGGAGACGCTGGACGAGGGGTCCACCGCCAGCACCGCGACGCGGTGGCCGCGTTCCATGAGCGCCAGGCCCAGCGCCTCGATGAAGGTGCTCTTGCCGACGCCCGGAACGCCGGAAATGCCGAGCCGGAACGAACGGCCGGTGGCCGGCAGCAGCGCATTGAGCAGCTCGTCGGCACGGGCGCGGTGGTCGGCCCGCGTCGATTCGAGCAGCGTGATGGTCTTGGCCAGCGCGCGCCGCTGCGCCGCGCCGGGCTCGCCGCGCAGTGCGTCGTGCAGGGCCTGGTCGGCCGCCGGCAGCATGGTGAACGGGGCTCCGTCGGGCTCAGGCGGCCTGCGCAGCCTGTGCCGCACGGATCTGCTCGAGCACGTCCTTCGCGCTCACCGGGATCGGCGTGCCGGGTCCGTAGATGCCCTTGACGCCGGCGTCGTAGAGGACGCCGTAGTCCTGCTGCGGGATCACGCCGCCGACGAACACGATGATGTCGTCGGCGCCCTGCTTGCGCAGTTCGGCGATGATGGCCGGCACCAGCGTCTTGTGGCCGGCGGCCAGCGTGGAGATGCCCACCGCATGCACGTCGTTCTCGATCGCCTGGCGCGCGCATTCCTCGGGGGTCTGGAACAGCGGGCCCATGTCGACGTCGAAACCCAGGTCGGCGAAGGCGGTGGCCACCACCTTGGCGCCGCGGTCGTGCCCGTCCTGGCCGAGCTTGGCGATCATCACGCGCGGGCGGCGGCCCTGGGCCTCGGCGAAGGCGGCGATCTCGCCCTTGAGCTTCTCCCAGCCCTCGGCCGAGTCGTAGGCCGCGGCGTAGACGCCGGTCACCTTCTGGATGTCGGCGCGGTGGCGGCCGTAGACCTGCTCGAGCGCGTCGCTCACCTCGCCCACGGTGGCTCGCAGGCGGATCGCGGCGATGCTCAGCGCCAGCAGGTTGCCCTGGCCGCTCTTGGCCGCTGCGGTCAGCGCGGCCAGCGCCTGCGCCACCTGCGCGTCGTCGCGCGTGGCCTTGATCTGCTGCAGGCGCGCGACCTGTGCTTCGCGCACCTTGACGTTGTCGACCTCGAGGATGTCGACCGGGTCTTCCTTGGCCAGGCGGTACTTGTTGACGCCGACGATCACGTCCTTGCCCGAATCGATGCGCGCCTGCTTCTCGGCCGCGCTGGCCTCGATCTTCAGCTTGGCCCAGCCGGAGTCGACGGCACGGGTCATGCCACCCATGGCCTCGACTTCCTCGATGATCGTCCAGGCCTTGTCGGCCATCTCCTGCGTCAGCTTCTCCATCAGGTAGCTGCCGGCCCAGGGGTCGACGACGTTGGTGATGTGCGTCTCTTCCTGGATGATCAGCTGCGTGTTGCGCGCGATGCGGGCCGAGAACTCGGTGGGCAGCGCGATGGCTTCGTCGAAGCTGTTGGTGTGCAGGCTTTGCGTACCGCCAAAGACAGCGGCCATGGCTTCGATGGTGGTGCGCACGACGTTGTTGTACGGGTCCTGCTCGGTCAGGCTCCAGCCCGAGGTCTGGCAGTGCGTGCGCAGCATCAGGCTCTTCGGGTTCTTGGCGCCGAAGCCCTTCATGATGCGGCACCACAGCAGGCGCGCGGCACGCATCTTGGCGATCTCCAGGTAGAAGTTCATCCCGATCGCCCAGAAGAAGCTCAGGCGCCCGGCGAAGTCGTCGACGTCCAGGCCCTTGGCCAGCGCGGTCTTCACGTACTCCTTGCCGTCGGCCAGGGTGAAGGCCAGCTCCAGCGCCTGGTTCGCGCCCGCCTCCTGCATGTGGTAGCCGGAGATCGAGATCGAGTTGAACTTCGGCATGTGCTTCGCCGTGTACTCGATGATGTCGCCGATGATCCGCATGCTCGGCTCGGGCGGGAAGATGTAGGTGTTGCGGACCATGAACTCCTTGAGGATGTCGTTCTGGATGGTGCCGCTCAACTGCTCCTGCTTCACGCCCTGCTCTTCGGCCGCGACGACATAGCCGGCCAGCACCGGCAGCACCGCGCCGTTCATCGTCATGCTCACGCTGACCTTGTCGAGCGGGATGCCGTCGAACAGGATCTTCATGTCCTCGACCGAATCGATGGCCACGCCGGCCTTGCCGACGTCACCCGTCACGCGCGGGTGGTCGCTGTCATAGCCACGGTGCGTGGCCAGGTCGAAGGCGACGCTGACACCCTGCGCGCCGGCGGCCAGCGCCTTGCGGTAGAAGGCATTGCTCTCCTCGGCGGTGGAGAAGCCGGCGTACTGGCGGATGGTCCAGGGCCGCACCGCGTACATCGTGGCCTGCGGGCCGCGGATGAACGGCGCGAACCCGGGCAGCGTGTTGGTGTGCGGCAGGCCCGCCAGGTCTTCCGCGGTGTACAGCGGCTTGACGGTGATGCCCTCGGGCGTGACCCAGTTCAGCGCAGCCACGTCGCCGCCGGGCGCCGACTTGGCGGCGGCCTTCTGCCACTGCGCGAGGGAGGCGGGGTCGAATTCGGGGGATGAGGACATGGGGCACTCCGGCAAATCGTGAACAGCGGCAAGCAGTTGCTGCAGCGTCTTGCCCGCGATGATACATGATGCATAATTATGAATCACAACACCCGAGCACGATGCACGCCCATCCCCCGCTCACCCCCCGCGCGCTGTACCAGGACGTGGCCGAACGGCTGCGCCAGCAGATCTTCAGCCGCGAGCTCGAGCCCGGCAGCTGGATCGACGAGCAGAAGCTGGCGCAGGACTTCGGCATCAGCCGCACGCCGCTGCGCGAGGCGCTGAAGGTGCTGGCCGTCGAGGGCCTGGTGACGATGAAGATGCGGCGCGGCGCCTATGTCACCGAGATGTCGGCCGAAGACGTGACGCAGATCTATCACCTGCTCGGCCTGATGGAGAGCGACGCGGCCGGCCTGGTCGCGGGCCACGCCACGGCCGCGCAGCTGGCCGAGCTGCGTGCGCTGCACGAGCGTCTGGAGAAGAACGTGCGCCAGCGCGACGCCTTCTTCGCCACCAACGAGCAGTTCCACATGAAGCTGCTGGAAGTGGCCGGCAACCGCTGGACGCAGCAGATCGTGACCGACCTGCGCAAGGTGATGAAGCTGAACCGCCACCACTCGCTGTTCAAGCAGGGGCGGCTGGCCGATTCGCTGGCAGAACACCGCGCGCTGATGGCCGCGATCGAGCAACGCGACGCGGCCGGCGCCGTGAAGCTGATGCGCATGCACTTCGACAGCGGGCTCGAAGCGGCCCAGGGCTGAACCACACGGGCGGAATAACGCGCAATTTTTTAGCGATTTCGCGCGATCCCGCGAAACTGCCCGCTGCTAGAGTCGGCCGAAGATTGCCTCCCGGCCCATGTCCAGTTCCTTCGAAGCCCTGACCGATGCCCAGCGCGGCGGTGCCGGCGCCAAACCCGGCGGCGGCGCCGAGCGGCGCGAGGCGGTGCGCCGCCCGCTGCGCTCGCCTGCCATGGTGCTGCTGCCAGGGCAGCCGGGCCGCCTCGGCCGCACCATCGACGTATCGGAAACCGGCATCTGCGTGTCGCTGGCCGACAGCCTGCCCGCCGGCACCGATTGCCTGGTGGGCTTCGAACTGCCGGACAAGGCCGGCAACCGCAAGCGCATGCAGTCCAAGGCCAAGGTCGTGCACAGCGTGCTGGGCAGCCAGAGCGATGGCTTCAAGGTGGGCATGCGGCTGACGGCACCCCCCGACGAGCTGGTGCGCGCACTGCAGGCCTTCGTGCGCGAGTAACACCGCGGCGCGGCCGGCAGTTTTTCACGCCACGCGTCCGGCCAGCGCCCTCAAACTGCGTCCGCGTGTGCCGATAAGGGCCGAATGAGCGCTTCCGTTAGCACCTGGACGATGTCCGGCATGGCCGATGCCAGCAGGGCGTGGTTGACCACGCTGCTGCCGCGCCGCTGGCAACGGCCCGATGCATGGACGGAAGATTCGCGCCTGGCGCTGGAGGAACGCATCCTCGCAGCCCAGACCGAGATCGTGGCGATGCAAAGGAGTCTCGCGATGCAGAAGCAAGCCATGGACGCCGCCCAGAGCGCGCGTCGCAGCCCCGGCGGCCCGTCGGCACCCCGGCCGGCCGATGGCGGCCCCAAGCTCGACCTGCCGCTCGATGACGAGGGCCTGAGCTGCTACGCCGACACCGAGCCGATGCCCTACCTCGACATCCGCCCGCGTTCGCCGGGCGATGCGCCCGGTTCGAAGTAAGCGCCCCACGGCGCCAGACAAGGAAAAACGGCGCCGGAAGCCCGGCGCCGTTCGCGCATCCGCCAGTACCGATCAGCGCTCGCCGATCGGCTTCACGTCGCGCTTGGCCGCGCCGACGAACAGCTGGCGCGGGCGACCGATCTTGTACTCGGGGTCGCCGATCATCTCGTTGAGCTGGGCAATCCAGCCCACCGTGCGCGCCAGCGCGAAGATCGCGGTGAACAGCGAGACCGGGATGCCCAGCGCGCGCTGCACGATGCCCGAGTAGAAGTCGACGTTGGGGTACAGCTTGCGGGCGATGAAGTACTCGTCTTCCAGCGCGATCTTCTCGAGCGCCATCGCCAGCTTGAACATCGGGTCGTCGTGCAGGCCCAGCGCTTCCAGCACCTCGTGGCAGGTCTCGCGCATCAGCTTGGCACGTGGGTCGTAGTTCTTGTACACGCGGTGGCCGAAGCCCATCAGCTTGACCTGCGAGTTCTTGTCCTTCACCTGCTTGATGAACTCGCCGATCTTCTCGACGCCGCCGTTGCGCTGGATGTCTTCCAGCATGTTCAGCGCGGCCTCGTTGGCGCCGCCGTGCGCCGGGCCCCACAGGCAGGCCACGCCCGCCGCGATGGCCGCGAACGGGTTGGTGCCGGACGAACCGCACAGCCGCACGGTGGAGGTGGAGGCGTTCTGCTCGTGGTCCGCGTGCAGGATGAAGATGCGGTCGATCGCGCGCACCAGCACGTCGTTGGGCTTGTACTCCTCGCACGGCGTCGCGAACATCATGCGCATGAAGTTCGCCGAATACGAGAGGTCGTTCTTCGGGTAGATGAAGGGCTGGCCGATGCCGTACTTGTAGGCCATGGCCACCAGCGTCGGCATCTTCGCGATCAGCCGGATGGCCGCGATATCGCGGTGGGTCGGGTTGTTGATGTCGGTGCTGTCGTGATAGAAGGCCGACAGCGCGCCCACCAGGCCGGTCATCACCGCCATCGGGTGCGCATCCCGACGGAAGCCGCGCAGGAAGAACTGCATCTGCTCGTTCACCATCGTGTGGTTGGTGACGAGCTTGACGAAGTCGGTCTTCTGCTGCGGGTTGGGCAGCTCGCCCTTCAGCAGCAGGTAGCAGGTTTCCAGGAAGTCGCACTGCGTGGCCAGCTGCTCGATCGGGTAGCCGCGGTACAGCAGCTCACCCTTGTCGCCATCGATGTAGGTGATGGTCGAGTTGCACGAGGCGGTGGACAGGAAACCCGGGTCGTAGGTGAACTTGCCCGTCTGGCCATACAGCTTGCGGATGTCGATCACATCCGGGCCGATGGTGCCCTTGTAGAGCGGCAGTTCGATGCTGGGACTGCCGTCGGAGAAGGACAGCGTGGCTTTCACGTCGGATGGGGTCATGGACTTTCCCTTTCTGAACAAACTCTACGCGGGGGCAAGCGGTCTTGCACGCAACATGCCAAGCACCTCGACGACCTCGGGGCGATTCAGCTCGCCTTCGGGTTCACGGCGGGCCAGCAGCAGGTCCAGCAGGTCGTTGTCGGCCAGGTCCATCAACACCTGCAGACCATCGGCCTGCCGCACCGTCAGCGACGCCTCATGACGACGGAAGAAGCGCTCGATGAACAGGTCGTTCTCCAGCAACCCGCGCCGGCAGCGCCACTTCAAGCGGTTCAGTTCGGTGACGTCCAGCGGCGCGTTCATGGCGGCTGCGGATCAGACGGCTCGGCGGACCATCAGCTCCTTGATCTTGCCGATGGCCTTGGTCGGATTCAGCCCCTTCGGGCAGACGTCGACGCAGTTCATGATGGTGTGGCAGCGGAACAGGCGGTACGGGTCTTCGAGGTTGTCCAGTCGTTCGCTGGTGCCCTGGTCGCGGCTGTCGGCGATGAAGCGGTAGGCCTGCAGCAGGCCGGCCGGGCCGACGAACTTGTCCGGGTTCCACCAGAAGCTCGGGCAGCTGGTGGAACAGCTCGCGCACAGGATGCACTCGTACAGGCCGTTGAGTTCTTCGCGCTCCTCGGGTGACTGCAGGCGCTCCTTCTCGGGCGGCGGCGTGTCGTTGACGAGGTAGGGCTTGATCGAGTGGTACTGCTTGAAGAACTGCGTCATGTCCACGATCAGGTCGCGGATGACCGGCAGGCCGGGCAGCGGCTTCAGCACGATCGGGTCCTTCAGATCGCGCATGTTGGTCAGGCAGGCCAGACCGTTCTTGCCGTTGATGTTCATCGCGTCCGAACCGCACACGCCTTCGCGGCACGAGCGGCGGAAGGCGATGGCGGGGTCGAGGGACTTCAGCTTGATCAGCGCGTCCAGCAGCATGCGCTCGGAGCCGTCGAGCTCGACCTCGATGGTCTGCATGTACGGCTTCTCGTCCTTGTCCGGGTCGTAGCGGTAGATCTTGAAGGTTCTCTTGGCCATGTTGGGTCTCTATCGCTGGATCAGAACGTCCGCACCTTGGGAGGCACGCTGTCGACGGAAAGAGGCTTCAGCTGCACCGGCTTGTAGGCCAGTCGATTGCCCTCGGAGTACCAGAGCGTGTGCTTCATCCACTCCTTGTCGTTGCGGCCGAGCGGGAACTCCGCATCGTCGGCACCGCGCTCGTAGTCCTTCACCGTGTGGGCGCCGCGGCATTCGTGGCGCGCGGCGGCCGACTCGATCGTGGCCTGCGCGGCCTCGATCAGGTTCTCGACTTCCAGCGCCTCGATGCGCGCGGTGTTGAAGACCTTGCTCTTGTCCTTCAGCGTGACGGCCTTGACACGTTCGCGCAGCGCCGCCACCGCCTGGGTGCCGGCGGTCAGCAGTTCCTGCGTGCGGAACACCGCGGCATGCTTCTGCATCGTGGCGCGCAGGTCGTTGGCCACGTCCTGCGCGTACTCGCCGCTGTTGCTGTTGTCCAGCCGCGCGACACGCGCCAGCGAGTAGTCGGCCGCATCGGCCGGCAGCGGCTTGTGCGACTTCGGCGCCTCGGCCAGGGCCTTGACGATGTGGTCGCCCGCCGCCTTGCCGAACACCAGCAGGTCGAGCAGCGAGTTGGTGCCCAGGCGGTTGGCGCCGTGCACGCTGACGCAGGAGCATTCGCCCACCGCGTACATGCCGTTGACCACCGCGTTCGGATTGCCGTCCTTGGGCACCACCACCTGGCCATGGATGTTGGTGGGAATGCCGCCCATCTGGTAGTGGATGGTCGGCACCACGGGGATCGGTTCCTTGGTGATGTCGACGTTGGCAAAGTTGTGGCCGATCTCGAACACGCTGGGCAGACGCTTCAGGATGGTGTCGCCGCCGAGGTGGGTCATGTCGAGGTTGATGTAGTCCTTGTTCGGACCGCAGCCACGACCTTCCTTGATTTCCTGGTCCATGCAGCGCGAGACGAAGTCGCGCGGCGCCAGGTCCTTCAGCGTGGGCGCGTAGCGCTCCATGAACCGCTCACCATTGGCGTTACGCAGGATCGCGCCTTCGCCGCGGCAGCCTTCGGTCAGCAGCACGCCGGCACCGGCCACGCCGGTGGGGTGGAACTGCCAGAACTCCATGTCTTCCAGCGGAATGCCGGCGCGTGCCGCCATGCCGAGACCGTCGCCGGTGTTGATGAAGGCGTTCGTCGACGCGGCGTAGATGCGGCCCGCACCACCGGTGGCGAACAGCGTGACCTTGCCCTCGAGGATGTGGATGTCGCCGGTCTCCATCTCGAGCGCGGTGACACCCAGCACGTCGCCCTCGGCGTCGCGGATGATGTCCAGCGCCATCCACTCGACGAAGAACTGCGTGCGCGCCTTGACGTTCTGCTGGTACAGCGTGTGCAGCATCGCGTGGCCGGTGCGGTCGGCCGCGGCGCAGGCGCGCTGCACCGGCTTCTCGCCGTAGTTCGCGGTGTGGCCGCCGAACGGGCGCTGGTAGATGGTGCCGTCCGGGTTGCGGTCGAAGGGCATGCCGAAGTGCTCGAGCTCGTACACGACCTTCGGCGCCTCGCGGCACATGAACTCGATCGCGTCCTGGTCACCGAGCCAGTCGCTGCCCTTGACGGTGTCGTAGAAGTGGAAGTGCCAGTTGTCCTCGCTCATGTTGCCCAGCGAGGCACCGATGCCGCCCTGCGCCGCCACGGTGTGCGAGCGGGTCGGGAACACCTTCGACAGCACCGCGACGTTCAGGCCCGCACGGGCCAGTTGCAGCGAGGCGCGCATGCCGGAGCCACCGGCCCCGACGATCACGACATCGAATTTTCTTTTTGCGACGGCAGCCATCTTCACAGTCTCCAGAGCACCTGCACGGCCCAGCCGGCACAGCCGACCAGCCAGGCGATCGTTGCCACCTGCAGCAGCAGCCGCAGGCCCACGGGCTGGATGTAATCCATCCACACGTCGCGCATGCCCACCCACGCGTGGTAGGCCAGCGAGACGATCACGACGAAGGTGAACACCTTCATCCATTGCTGGGCAAAGATGCCCGCCCATTTGTCGTAGCCCATCGGGCCGGGCAGCAGCACCTGCACCAGCAGCACCAGCGTGAACAGCGCCATCAGTGCCGCGGTGATGCGCTGGCTCAGCCAGTCGCGGAAACCGTAGTGCGCGCCGACGACGAGGCGCTTCGAACCGTAGTTGGTTGCCATGTCTTTTTCGCTTTCTCTTGGCGGGTCAGTACAGGCCGAACAGCTTGGCGCCCAGCAGCACCGTCAGACCCAGGCTCAGCACCAGCGTGACCACTGCCGAGGAGCGGCCGAACTGCTTGCTGACGCTGTGCGTGGCGTCCATCCACAGGTGGCGCACCCCGGCGATCGCGTGGTGCAGGTAGGCCCAGATCAGCGCCAGCGTGGCGAGCTTGACGATCACGCCCGGCACGAAGCCGATGCCCGCGGTGAACGCGCTGGCAAAGCGGTCGAACGAGATTTCGGAGGTGACGCTGGTGTCGAACAGCCAGATGATGAACGGCAGCAGGAAGAACATCAGCATGCCGCTGGCGCGGTGGAGGATCGACACCATGCCCGCCACGGGCAGGCGGTACTGCAGCGCTTCGATCAGGCGCATGTTGGCGCCGGGCCGTGCTTTGGAGATCTCTGCCATGGGAGCTCGTCTCTTGTAATCGGGTGAAACCGCAGGAGTTTATTGCATCGCACAAGGCTTACTGGAAGCTTCGGGCGCTGCGCTCAATTCAGTTCGTTGCGGTAGAAGTGCTGCTCGGTGTTGTACAGGCCGCGCCGCAACTCGACCGGCTTGTCGCCATAAGTGAAGGACAGGCGCTCGACGCTGAGCAGGGGCGCGCCCTCTGCCACGCCGAGCATCGCGGCCGCCGCCGCATCGGCCGCCATCGCGCGGATCTTCTCTTCGGCGCGGATCATGCGCACGCCGAACTCGGCCTCGAACATGCCGTACATCGGGCCCTTGTATTCGGCCAGGCGTTCGCTCGTGAGGCCCTTGAACAGGTTGCCGGGCAGCCAGATCTCGTCGAACACCACCGGCTTGCCGCCGGCCAGCAGCAGCCGGCGCATCTGCACCACCGCATCGCCCGAGCGGCAGTCGAGCGCACGTGCCACCGGCGCCGGCGCCCGCACGCGCTGGCAGTCGACCAGCCGGCGCTCCATGTCCATCGGCTGCCCGTCATCGGGCATCAGGCGAAGGAAGCGGAACTGCACCTGCTGCTCGGCATGCGTGGCAACGAAGGTGCCCTTGCCCTGCCGGCGCAGCAGCAGGTTCTCGGCCGCCAGTTCATCGATGGCCTTGCGCACCGTGCCCTGGCTGACCTTGAAGCGCGATGCCAGGTCGAGCTCGCTGGGAATTGCCTCGCCGGGCTTCCACACCCCGGCCTGCAGCTCGCGCATGATCAGGCTCTTGATCTGCTGGTACAGCGGGCTGAAGGCCGGCGCGCCCTCGGCCGCGGCTTCGGCGGCAGGCACGGGCAGGCTGGGCGTCGCGGTGGCCATGGCCCGGATTGCAGCACAAGGTTCTCGAGGCGTCCACCAAATGCCAACAGATGTCTTATAGAAGACATAAGACCTTTGACAGCCCCCGGGCCAACCCTTAGACTCGCCTACACTCCGACCTCGCCTGCCGGCCGCTCCGCGCGCTCGTCGCCAGCCTGGGGTCCGGCCCGCTCGAATCCTTCCTCCGTTCACATCCGCCAGGAGTCCCCCCATGAGCAAGAAGCCCGTTCGCGTGGCTGTCACCGGCGCCGCCGGCCAGATCGGTTATGCCCTGCTGTTCCGCATCGCCTCGGGCGAGATGCTGGGCAAGGACCAGCCGGTGATCCTGCAGCTGCTGGAGATTCCGGACGAGAAGGCACAGAAGGCGCTCAAGGGCGTGATGATGGAGTTGCAAGACTGCGCCTTCCCGCTGCTGGTGGGCATGGAAGCGCACAGCGACCCGATGGCCGCCTTCAAGGACACCGACTACGCGCTGCTGGTCGGCTCGCGCCCCCGCGGCCCGGGCATGGAGCGTGCCGAGCTGCTGTCGATCAACGGCGCCATCTTCACGGCCCAGGGCAAGGCGCTGAACGCGGTGGCCTCGCGCAACGTCAAGGTGCTGGTGGTCGGCAATCCGGCCAACACCAACGCCTACATCGCGATGAAGGCCGCACCGGACCTGCCGCGCAAGAACTTCACCGCGATGCTGCGCCTGGACCACAACCGCGCGCTGAGCCAGGTCGCCGCCAAGACGGGCAAGCCGGTGGCCTCGATCAAGAATCTGTGCGTGTGGGGCAACCACTCGCCGACGATGTACGCCGACTACCGCTTCGCGACGATCGACGGCGCCTCTGTGAAGGACATGATCAACGACCAGGTGTGGAACAAGGACGTGTTCCTGCCCACCGTCGGCAAGCGCGGCGCCGCGATCATCGAAGCGCGCGGCCTGTCCTCGGCGGCATCGGCTGCCAATGCCGCCATCGACCACATGCGCGACTGGGCGCTGGGCACCAACGGCGCCTGGGTCACGATGGGCGTGCCGAGCAACGGTGAATACGGCATCCCGAAGGACGTGATGTTCGGCTTCCCGGTCACCACCGAGAACGGCGAGTACAAGATCGTCGAAGGCTTGCCGATCGATGCGTTCTCGCAGGAATGCATCAACAAGACGCTGGCCGAGCTGCAAGCCGAACAGGACGGCGTGAAGCATCTCGTCTGATGCCGCCGCGCCGAGCCCGGCGCGTTAAGCTTCCAAGGCCGACCGGCAATGCGCCGCTCGGCCTTTTGTTTTGCCCTGACGACCCGCGATGACCACCCCCCTGCTGCCGCGCGATGCGCTGTTCGAAGACGGCGACGCCGCGCCCGACATTCCCGTGTGCGACCACTACTGCGGCGTTGAAGTGCGCATGCGCAAGAGCCTGGCGCTGCAGGCCGAGCTCGGCCCGGTGTTCGACATCACGCTCGACTGCGAGGACGGCGCGCCGATCGGTGCCGAAGGCCAGCATGCCGCGATGGTGGCCGAGCTGGTGCTGTCCTCCGAGAACCGCTTCGGCCGCGTCGGTGCGCGGGTGCATCCGTTCGGCCACCCGAGCTTCGAGGCCGATGTCGACACGCTGGTCGGCCGCGCCGGCGATCGGCTGGCCTACCTGATGATCCCGAAGCCGCGCCACCTGGCCGACCTGCAGCAGGCCGTCGCGTTCATCGAGCACACGGCGCGCGTGCAGGGCCGCGGCGCCACGCTGCCGCTGCATGCGCTGGTGGAAACGCATGGCGCGCTGCGCGACGTGCAGGCGCTGGCCGACCTGCCGCGCATCGAATCGCTGTCCTTCGGGCTGATGGATTTCGTCTCGGCGCACCGCGGCGCGATCCCGCAAGCGGGCATGAGCGCCAAGGGCCAGTTCGAGCATCCGCTGGTGGTGCGCGCCAAGCTCGAGATGGCCGCGGCCTGCCATGCGGCAGCCAAGGTGCCCTCGCACTGCGTCGTCACCGAGTTCAAGGACCAGGACGCCATCAGCGAGGCCGCGACACGCGCGGCGCGCGAGTTCGGCTACACCCGCATGTGGAGCATCCACCCGGCGCAGATCGAGCCGATCGTGGAAGCCTTCGCGCCGAGCGCGAAGGAAATCGACGAAGCGATCGAGATCATCGCCGCCGCGCAGGCCGCGGCCTGGGCGCCGATCCGCCACCGCGACACGCTGCACGACCGCGCCAGCTACCGCTACTTCTGGCAGGTGATCGAACGCGCGCGACGCACCGGCCAGCCCTTGCCGGCGCAGGCGCGGCGGCAGTTCTTCGGCGAAGCCTGAACCGGGCGCCGGTACTTGCAGCCGGTTGCACTGCAGGCATTCACCAACAGCGCGCACCCCGCGCCAGGGTCGACAATGGCGGCTTCGCTTCAGATTCACGAGCCTTCCCGATCATGCGATTGACCGCCCGCCCTGCCCTGCGCGCCGCCGTGCTGGGCCTGTTGCCGCTGCTGGCCCCCGCGCTGCAGGCGGCCGAGCCCGCCAAGCCGGCCGCTGCCAAGGCCGCCCCCAAGGCCGCCCCCAAGCCCGCCACCTCGCGCCAGCAGCTCAGCAACCAGGCCAAGGGCCTGGCGCTGGCCACCCAGACCGTCGAGCAGATCACCGAAGCGCAGCTGGCCGTCGCCGCGCGCGTGCTCACCGGCGATGCCGATTGCGAGTTCAACCAGAAGGTCGCGGTCAATGCCGTCGATGGCCAGCCCGGCCACTTCACGGTCGCGTTCAAGAAGGCCGTCTACCGGATGACGCCGCAGGAGACCACCACCGGCGCGGTGCGGCTGGAGGACAAGAAGGCCGGCATGGTGTGGCTGCAGATTCCGGTGAAGTCGATGCTGATGAACGCGAAGATCGGTCAGCGCATGGTCGATGCCTGCACCCAGCCCGAGCAGCGCGCCGCCGTTGCGGCCGCCGAAGCGGCGGCCAAGGCGACGCAGGTGGCCGAAGCGGCCTCGGCCGCGGCCGCCACCGCCCCAGCCGCGTCGGCACCGGCCACTGCGCCCGTGCCCGAAGCGGCCCCGGCCGCGACCGCCGCGGCATCGGCCCCCCAGTAGTCCTGGCGGCGCCGGGACTCTCGGCGCTGCGCCAGGGGGCGGGTCCAGGTCTCCGTCAGCGGCAGGCCCTCGTCCATCCTGCCTAGCTCGCAAAGCGCGCGGCCAGGCCAACGGCCGCACCTGGGCTGCGCCGGCGGCGTCGCGCGCCAGGCGCTCGCATTGGCGTTCAGGCTGGAGACATCGGAGGCCACGGTGACCGGCTCGCCACGCAGCTGCACGGGCGAGGCGTGGTGCGGCGTCAGCACCCGGCCCTGCTGCTGTGTCGGCGCGGTGTCGGCGATGGCCGCGTCATTCAGGCGCTTGGCAATGCCGAAGTCCGGCAAGTACACCTGGCCGTCGGCGCTGACCAGCACGTTCGACGGCTTCAGGGCACGGTGCACCACCAGGCGGCTCAGCGCACCGAGTTCGGCAGCGGTGAGACCGACCACAGCGCTACGATTTCAGCATCGCCATCAGCAGCAGCCGCGCCTTGTCCCAGTCGCGCCGCACGGTGCGCTCGGTCAGCCCCAGCACCTCGGCGATCTCCTGCTCGGAGTAGCCGCCGAAGTAGCGCATCTCCACCACCTGCGCCAGGCGCGGCTCGCTGTCCTGCAGCGTGGCCAGCGCCTCGTGCACCTGCAGCACCTGCTGCTCGCCCGCCGGCAGGCTGTTGGCGATGTGGGTGTCCAGCGTCAGCTCGACGACATCGCCGCCGCGGCGCTCGGCCTGGCGTTCACGCACCGCGTCGATGATCACCGAGCGCATCACCCGCGAGGCATAGGCGAAGAAGGCGCGCCGATCTTCCTGCCGCAACTGGCCGCTGCGGATGAACTTGAGGTAACTCTCATGCACCAGCGCGGTGGTGTCCAGGTAGGTGTTGCGCCCGCCATCGCGCAGGCGCGAGCGCGCGAGGCGGCGCAACTCGCCGTAGGCGGCGGCGAACAGCGCGTCGCGCGCGCCATCGTCACCGGCGGCCACGCGCTGGATCAACACCGTCAGTTCGCTCATGCCGTGCCCTCGGTCGTGCAACGGGCCTGATTGCAGCGGAGCGCGGCCGCTTCGGCAAGCGCCCGGTTCCCTCGCGCGGAGGAGCGAAGCGGCAAAGAGGGCATGGCACGTCGTCATGCCCTACCCGGACGGGCAGGACGCCCCCAACCGGACATGGCGACCCGGCCGGTAGCGCAAGCTTGACGCCAGCGCAAGACTTTCGTGACAGAGGCCCGCGTCAGCGGCGGGACATCCGCTTACCGGCTGGGCGCTGGCGGCCAGCATTGTTATGCTGCGCTGCAGCACCCTCCGGGGTGCTTTGTCTTGTCCACCCCTACCTTGCCACCATGATCAACGTCGTTCTCGCCCTCGTGCCGCTCACTTTCGCGACCGGCTCCCTCATCTGGACCATGACCAGCGGCGCCCGCGCGCAAGCCCGCTCGGACGAATGGGCCGCCCAGTGGATGAAGGACAACGCCTGATCCTGCCGCTGGCACGACGCATGCAAGCCCGCCCCGAGCGG